>NZ_JAKWFL010000005.1:0-421655 GCF_029522095.1 Priestia sp. Y58 | reverse complement strand
GGATGGACACACCGCTGGTGTACCAGTTGTCTTGCCAAAGGCATCGCTGGGTAGCTATGTGTGGACGGGATAAGTGCTGAAAGCATCTAAGCATGAAGCCCCCCTCAAGATGAGATTTCCCATAGCGCAAGCTAGTAAGATCCCTGAAAGATGATCAGGTTGATAGGTCAGAGGTGGAAGCGTGGCGACATGTGTAGCTGACTGATACTAATCGATCGAGGACTTAACCAAACTTTAAAAGCGTAAGCTTTACTCAGCAAACTGTTATCTAGTTTTGAGAGAGCAATCTCTTGTCTGGTGGCGATAGCGAAGAGGTCACACCCGTTCCCATACCGAACACGGAAGTTAAGCTCTTTAGCGCCAATGGTAGTTGGGACTTTGTCCCTGTGAGAGTAGGACGTTGCCAGGCAATGAATAAGACCCCTTTTTATGCTCTTATAAAAGAGTCTAGGGGTTTTTTATTTGGCTCATTTATAAAAATCTTATATACAATGAATATTGTGTATGATACGCGGAGGATTAGCTCAGCTGGGAGAGCACCTGCCTTACAAGCAGGGGGTCGGCGGTTCGATCCCGTCATCCTCCACCACCGTGCCGGTGTAGCTCAACTGGTAGAGCAACTGACTTGTAATCAGTAGGTTGGGGGTTCAAGTCCTCTTGCCGGCACCATTTATATCGGAGGGGTAGCGAAGTGGCTAAACGCGGCGGACTGTAAATCCGCTCCTTCGGGTTCGGCAGTTCGAATCTGCCCCCCTCCACCATCTTTAGTGGGCTATCGCCAAGCGGTAAGGCAACGGATTTTGATTCCGTCATGCGTTGGTTCGAATCCAGCTAGCCCAGCCATAGAGAGCCATTAGCTCAGTTGGTAGAGCATCTGACTTTTAATCAGAGGGTCGAAGGTTCGAGTCCTTCATGGCTCATTTTAATAAGCGGAAGTAGTTCAGTGGTAGAACACCACCTTGCCAAGGTGGGGGTCGCGAGTTCGAACCTCGTCTTCCGCTCCATATAAAGCGCCCGTAGCTCAATTGGATAGAGCGTTTGACTACGGATCAAAAGGTTAGGGGTTCGACTCCTCTCGGGCGCGCCATAAACGGGAAGTAGCTCAGCTTGGTAGAGCACTTGGTTTGGGACCAAGGGGTCGCAGGTTCGAATCCTGTCTTCCCGACCATTTATGGGGCCTTAGCTCAGCTGGGAGAGCGCCTGCCTTGCACGCAGGAGGTCAGCGGTTCGATCCCGCTAGGCTCCACCAATTAAACTAAATAATTGTAACGAATAATATGGCGGTGTAGCTCAGCTGGCTAGAGCGTACGGTTCATACCCGTGAGGTCGTGGGTTCGACTCCCTCCGCCGCTACCATATAAGTTACATTTGTTATAAATATACGGAGGAATACCCAAGTCCGGCTGAAGGGATCGGTCTTGAAAACCGACAGGGGTGTTAAAGCCCGCGGGGGTTCGAATCCCTCTTCCTCCGCCATTTATTTATATCATATTCATATCATCGCGGGGTGGAGCAGTTCGGTAGCTCGTCGGGCTCATAACCCGAAGGTCGCAGGTTCAAATCCTGTCCCCGCAACCAAAGTGGTCCCGTGGTGTAGCGGTTAACATGCCTGCCTGTCACGCAGGAGATCGCGGGTTCGATTCCCGTCGGGACCGCCATTTACATAAAGGCTCGGTAGCTCAGTTGGTAGAGCAAAGGACTGAAAATCCTTGTGTCGGCGGTTCGATTCCGTCCCGAGCCACCATTTTAAGATGGCGATTGTGGCGAAGTGGTTAACGCACCGGATTGTGGTTCCGGCATTCGTGGGTTCGATTCCCATCAGTCGCCCCATCTTAAGTAACGCGGGTGTAGTTTAGTGGTAAAACCTCAGCCTTCCAAGCTGATGTCGTGAGTTCGATTCTCATCACCCGCTCCAAAAATGGGCCTATAGCTCAGCTGGTTAGAGCGCACGCCTGATAAGCGTGAGGTCGGTGGTTCGAGTCCACTTAGGCCCACCATATTCCACAGTAGCTCAGTGGTAGAGCTATCGGCTGTTAACCGATCGGTCGTAGGTTCGAGTCCTACCTGTGGAGCCATAATGGCCCGTTGGTCAAGCGGTTAAGACACCGCCCTTTCACGGCGGTAACACGGGTTCGAATCCCGTACGGGTCATCTTAAAAGCAGTTTGCATATGCAAACTGCTTTTTTTGTTTGTAAACAGAGTTTATTCTTTTGTCTAAACTCTATTTTTCGTTTTTCTATGATTTCCTCGCCCCAAATTGCATTTCTTATAGCACATCTATAAACGCTTGTTCTAAATTTCGAAAGAAAAACCTACAATAGTAATAACGGTATACTGTTTGTACAAAAGGAGGGGAATGCGTGAAAAAAATTGTTTGGTGGTCCATCGGCATTTTTCTTGTGTATGCAGCGTGTATTTGGGTGTATTTGTTCTATATAAGTGATACCTCTATTCCACAATCATTAAAAGGCACCAGCGTAGACCCGGCTACGTTTATGAATGCACGAGAACTTATGTTGACCGAAAAATATTCAAAAATTAGAGATGCACTCTTTTTTATCCGAATTCCATATGAGTGGCTAGGATTTATTTTAATTTTAGTGTTAGGTGTGTCTAAGAAAGTTAATAAGTGGTCTAAAGACGTTAGCCGTTTCGGTCTTCTCCAAACTGCTATTTATGTATTTTGGTTATCTGTTCTGCTGCTGATCTATTCTTTTCCTATGGACTGGATTAGCTATAAGCTTTCAAAGGCTTACCATATTACGACGCAACCTTTCCAAGGATGGATGAAAGATCTTTTTACAGATTTTTGGGTAAACTATGCCACCATGTTTTTAGTGATTGCTGTGTTATATGCATTCATTCGTAAGTTCTCAAAAAGATGGTGGCTGTATGCTTGGCTAGTATCTATTCCATTTACGCTATTTTTGACGTTTATTCAACCAGTGGTTATTGACCCGTTATATAACGATTTTTATCCATTAAAGAATAAAGAGCTGGAGACGAAAATTTTGCATTTAGCAGACGAAGCTCATATACCTGCTAAGCATGTATATGAAGTAAACATGTCTGAAAAAACGAACTCTCTCAATGCATATGTGACGGGAATAGGTTCTAATTCAAGAATTGTGTTATGGGATACTACTCTTAATAAATTAACAGAACGTGAAATTTTGTTTATCATGGCGCATGAAATGGGTCATTATGTAAAGAAGCATATTTATGTGGGGATTGCTTCAGCATTAGTTTTATCGATCGTAGGTTTATGGCTAACGAAGCACTTAGCTCGCTTTGTGATTAAGAGATGGGGAAAAGCATTAAAAATTACTTCTCTTAGTGATTTAAATTCTTTACCGCTTATTCTACTTATTTTTTCTGTTCTTACATTTGCTGTGAGTCCTTTAACAAATATGCAATCGCGTCATCATGAACTTCAATCTGACACGTACGCCATGGATTTAACAGGAGATAAACAGGCTGCTGTTAAAACATTTCAGGACTTAACAAAATCAGGATTATCTCAGGTGAATCCGCCGTATTTAGTGAAGATTTTCCGATATGGTCACCCAACGATAATGGAAAGAATTTCATTTGTTGAGAAGTATGAAAGAAATGAATAAGTGATATAAGAAAAAGTAAAGGATATATGAAGCCTTTGATACGTAAGTATTAATAGAAAAGCCTCCTTGCGGGTAGGAAAAAAATTCTAAAAGGAGGTTTCATTTTCGAAAGTACTGTTATATAATAACGTATGTGAAATAAAAACTGTTTTATAACAATGGGGAGGAATAGTTATTTGTGATTGAAAAGATAGCAGTTGAAATTCTCAGCTTATATTCACCTCATCTAAGTCTTACTACATGTCCTTCAACTATTTACTTATTTCATCTACGTTCTTACTGATATTATGACCAACTGCTAATTCACTTCATCATGAAACAGACATATTCTAACTGCTGCGTTTTATATTTTTATGAATATAGAATTTTAAATTCATTAGGGGGTATAAAGAATGAAAGACATTCGTGTAAAAAACCTTGAAGAGAACTGGAAAAGCGATGAGCGTTGGAAAGGAATTGAACGTCCATATTCTGCAGAAAAAGTCATTGGGCTAAGAGGGTCCATTGATATTGAACATACGCTTGCTAGAAGAGGAGCCGAAAAGTTCTGGAACTTATTAAAAACAGAGCCATACGTTCATGCATTAGGAGCTTTAACAGGGAATCAAGCAGTACAACAGGTAAAAGCAGGGTTAAAAGCAATTTACTTAAGCGGATGGCAAGTAGCTGCAGATGCAAATCTTTCAGGAAACATGTATCCTGATCAAAGTTTATACCCGGCAAACAGCGTGCCGCATGTTGTGAAACGAATCAATCAAGCGCTGCAGCGTGCCGATCAAATTCAGCATTTAGAAGGAGAAGGGGATATCGATTACTTTGCTCCAATTGTAGCAGATGCAGAAGCTGGGTTTGGAGGACAGTTAAACGTATTTGAACTCATGAAAGGAATGATTGAGTCGGGAGCATCTGCCGTACACTTTGAAGATCAATTATCCTCTGAGAAAAAGTGTGGTCATCTCGGCGGCAAGGTATTGCTTCCAACTCAGACCGCTGTGAAAAATTTGATTGCTGCTCGTTTAGCTGCTGATGTAATGGGTGTTCCAACACTTCTGATTGCTCGTACCGATGCTGATGCCGCTGATTTAATTACAAGTGATGTTGATCCTGTAGATCGCCAGTTTATTACAGGTGAACGCACCGCTGAAGGTTTTTATCGCACGAGAGCCGGAATCGATCAAGCTATTGCTCGTGGCTTAGCATATGCGCCATATGCTGATCTAGTATGGTGTGAAACGTCTGAACCAAACTTGGAACAAGCACAAAAATTTGCAGATGCTATTCATGAAAAATTCCCAGGTAAAATGCTTGCTTATAACTGTTCACCATCTTTCAACTGGAAGAAAAAATTAGATAAGAAAACGATTGAAAAGTTCCAAAGAGAAATCGCAAAAATGGGATACAAATTCCAATTCGTTACGCTTGCTGGCTTCCACGCTTTAAATCACAGCATGTTTGAGCTGGCACGAGGATATAAAACAAGAGGAATGGCAGCTTATTCAGAGTTACAAGAAAGAGAGTTTGCTAGTGAAGTAAATGGATATACTGCTACAAGACATCAGCGTGAAGTAGGAACGGGTTATTTTGATGAAGTGGCGCAAGTAGTTTCTGGTGGGACTTCCTCTACAACAGCTTTAAAAGGTTCAACGGAAGAAGAGCAGTTTCAAGCACATAAATAACAAAAAATCTATGAGTGGAACGGTCGGTTACTTCCACTCATAGGAAAAATCCTAACAAAAAAGATTCTTACAGATGTAAGAATCTTTTTTTATGTAGTAAACACGATTTAACAGACAGCTGTTCTTCCTGAGAAGAAAGGATCTGCCTGTTAAACGTACATATAAATCATTAACATGAATTAAGTTCTTAAAATATTAAGTAGATGTTTGAAGCAGGGATTGGTACTGTGCTGATAGCTCATAAAAAGCAATTTCATCACGTTGATCTAATGCCGTGTTAATGTTTGTTTCTAACAGTTCTTTTTGACGCTTAAAAAGCGATTCATCAATTACCATTTCGATATAAACATCCAACATACTCACAGTATCAATTACTTTTTTCTTGCGAGCGAGGGACTTCATCATTTCCGTGTACGATTTTTCATTGTTCATACCTCATCACCTCTGCACCCTTTTTATTATTATATAGATTAAAAGAAGAAAAAACAACTAATTTTCTAAATTTTTAGATTTTTATTTTTAGAAATGATAAAGTAAGAGGGAAACGCTACTTTCGTTTTTATCGATTGACTATTTGGTTTAAAAATGAATCCTTGGGGGCGAAGAAATTGAATCATTTAAAAAAGCGTACGGTAACGATAGAGGATTTGTACGAATTGAAGTCTGTTTATAATCCTCAGATTTCTCCAGATGGAAAAAGTGTAGTTTATACGGTTCGAGAAACGAAGAAAATAGAGAACGCGTATGAAACGCAGCTGTTTATGTTAGATCTTGAAACGGAAGAAACTAAGCAATTAACGTACTACAAAGGAAATAATCATTCTCCCGCCTGGTCCCCGGACGGCAAGTGGATTGCTTTTTTATCCGATCGCAGTCAAGCTGTTCAGCTCTACCTATTAGCAGCGACAGGCGGGGAAGCAGAAGCACTCACAGATCTTGAAAAAGGCGTTAGTAATCCAGTTTGGTCTCCTTATAGTGACGAAATTATGTTTTCCACAAAAGTAGAAGAAAAAGCTGTAAGAGTTGAACAAAATCATGAATATCCCCAGCCGTATGAAGTGGAACGTTTACTGTACAAATCCGATGTTAGCGGTTATTTAAAAGGTGAATATACTCAAGTTGCTGTCGTTAAACTTAAAAATAAAGAAGTGACGTTTGTAACGGATGGACCTTATCATCACTCTGTAGGGTGCTGGGCCCCTGATGCAAGCTCAATTGTATTTTGCAGCAGCCGAGGAGAGAATCCGGATTTATCGCTAACGATGGATGTGTTTATTTTGCATCGTGATACTAAAAAATTAACATCTATTACAGCGGAAACAGGATATTTTCATCAAGTTTCGTGGTCACCGGATGGGTCATACATAGCTTACATTGGAAATGAACGTACATACGGATCGGCTTCAATGAATGACATATATATTTATCAGATCTCTAGCCAAAAAACAGCTTGTATCACTGCTGGTATAGACTTAGAAATAGGAGATATGGTAGCAGGAGATTTCCACTTTGGAAGAACCGCAGCGGGAATTATGTGGGGCAGTAATGAAGAATTTTATTTTGTCGTAAGTGAAAAGGGTTCTGTAGGCATATATAAAGGAAATGTGAATGGAAAGTTAGACTCTGTACTTATGGATAATGCTCACGTATATGGGGTATCTGTTCTTCCCAATTGTGAGGAAGCTATTGTGGCAATCAGTACGTTTACACATCCCGGAGATCTTTATTCTCTAAATTTAAAAACAGAGGAATTAGTGAAGCTGACAAACGTTAATGACTCATTTTTAAAGCATGTGCAGCTCACAGAAGCAGAATCTTTTTACGCGACTTCTACGGACGATATACATATCCACAGTTGGGTAGTGAAAGCTGCTGCTACCAATGATGTATCTCCAACCATTTTAGAAATCCATGGAGGTCCGCATCTTATGTATGGTCATACATTTATGCTTGAATTCCAAGTACTTGCATCAAAAGGGTTCAATATCCTCTTTTCTAATCCAAGAGGCGGCAGAGGATATGGTCAAGCATTTACAGATGCGGTTCGAGGTGATTACGGGGGCATGGATTATACGGACTTGATGGCAGTAACCGACGAAGCAGTTAAGCGCTACTCTTATATTAATGAAGATAAGCTTGGCGTAACAGGAGGAAGCTACGGAGGGTTTATGACAAACTGGATTGTAGGAAGTACAAATCGGTTTAAAGCAGCGGTGACGCAACGGTCTATTTCAAATTGGACAAGTTTTTACGGCGTTAGTGATATTGGCTATTATTTCACCGAATGGGAATTAAAAGCTGATATTTATGAAAATCCGGAAAAACTTTGGAACCACTCGCCGCTTCGTTTAGCGGAGAACGTTAAAACACCGCTGTTAATCTTGCATAGCGAACAGGATTATAGATGTCCAATTGAACAAGCTGAACAGCTTTATGTGGCACTGAAAAGAAAAGATAAAGAAGTAGAATTTATTCGTTTTCCTCAGTCTAATCATGAACTTTCTAGAAGCGGTAAGCCTAATTTACGAACGGCGAGACTAAAATATTTAACAAGCTGGTTTAAACGTTATTTAAAACAGTCTCAATAAAAAGTGCATGGCTGTTCAACCAAATATGTGTGTGTAAATAAAGGCTGTATAGTAAACGTAAAAGGACAGGAAAGGTAAAACGCTGTAAAACTTTTGTTTGGTAAAGGAAAGTAGTACAATAAGTGAAAAGTAGCACAGTTGTTTAAATAAGGAGAACATTCGATGGATTTTGAAACATTAAAGCATTATTTGACACTAGACGGCGTCCTCGAGTTATTAAAACAATATCAATCATTTGGAATCATTCCAGGACTGCTGTTGCCTATTTTAGAAGCGTTTATCCCTATCTTGCCGCTTTTTGCGTTTGTAATGGCCAATGCTGCCGCTTTTGGCTTATGGTTAGGTTTTTTAATTTCATGGGTTGGCAGCTGCGTTGGATCACTGCTTGTCTTTTTGATATTTAGAAAATATGGACAAGCGAGGTTTTTACATTTCATCAGCCGGCATGCGCAAATTCGAAAGATTATGATTTGGGTAGAAAGACACGGTTTCGGACCGCTGTTTATTATGCTTTGTTTTCCTTTTACCCCGTCTTCGGCAATTAATGTAGTAGCAGGACTATCACGTGTTAGTATGGCTCAGTTTATGCTGGCTGTATTAGCCGGTAAAATGGTGATGATATTTATGATGAGCTTTATTGGGGCCGATTTTGTTTCATTTGTGAAACAGCCTCTAAAAGCAGTACTTGTTTTAGTCATCATTTTTGTTCTATGGCTTGTTGGAAAACAAATTGAACGAAGATTAAATGAAAAATCTAAAGTGAAACAGTATGACAAATAGTTTGTTTATATATAACAAATAGTGATGAAAGACTGCTTTTTAATAGGCAGTCTTTTGTTATACATACAGCCAAAAGGGGTATTGTAAACTATAGAAAAGCCTTTTCTTATAGGGATACAACAGCATTTTTGGAAGGATCTTAAAATTTTTCTTAAAGAAGTTATTTGTCTGTTTATTCGGTTGGCAGAACAATGCATATATAGAGTATCTGTCCAGTAATGAACAAGTTTTTTGTTTATCAATTATGAAGAATATGCTAAAATAAAAGAAAAAACTGGGAATAAATTAGACGTCTATTCCTAGTTGCACCTAAGTAATGAACCCTTTGTTTTCTAGAGATATACATGTTTTTTCTCAACATGTATTATCACCTCATGTATTTCAAAACGTTTTCTTAAAAATTATATGAATGATTTTTGAGCTTGACTACTAAGATGTAAGTAGAGGGATCATTACTAGAAAAGCACCGAATGATCATTAAGACGTGCTTGGCGTCGTTTTGAGGAGGGGAATGCGCTACTAAGATTCAAGCGACTTGCTGATTAATCGTTGTTAGTAAGCGTCTTATAGCGCGGGTGACATGAGATTAAAAGATAAAGTGGCAATTATTACGGGTGCAGCAAATGGATTAGGGTTCGAAGCCTCTCGAATATTCGCACAAGAGGGTGCAAAGGTCGCTATGGTTGACTACGATGCAAAAACGGGAGAAGAACGAGCAGCTCAGCTAAAAGAAGAAGGCGGAGATGTAGCATTTTTTCAAGTGAACGTAGCGGATCGAGACAGTGTAGATGCAATGGTAGAAGAAGTAGTGAAACGCTACTCTAAAATAGATATTTTAATTAACAATGCAGGTATCACCAGAGATGGAATGCTAACCAAATTATCAGTTGAAAATTTTCAAGCAGTAATCAACGTAAACCTTACAGGCGTTTTTCACTGTACACAAGCAGTGGTACCGCATATGATTGCTCAAGGTAAAGGGAAAATTATTAGCACATCTTCGGTGTCTGGCGTATATGGAAATGTTGGTCAAACAAACTATGCGGCGACAAAGGCAGGCGTAGTAGGAATGACAAAAACATGGGCTAAAGAGCTGGGACGAAAAGGAATTAATGTAAACGCTGTAGCTCCCGGGTTTATTGAAACGGATATGGTGAAGGCGATGCCAGACAAAATTATTGATCAAATGAAATCCACTATTCCTTTACAAAGATTAGGTCAGCCTTCTGACATTGGTTATGCTTATCTGTATTTAGCATCTGATGAGTCCAACTATATTAACGGTACAACACTTCATGTAGATGGTGGAATCATGATGTAAAAGTAGAAAATAATTCGCTTTTCTAAAACTTTTCAGTGGTCTTTTGACTACTGAAAAGTTTTTTTGTTGCATCCAGCATTTCACATATCGGCAAAGTGGAATTTTGTCTGCAAGTTCAGTAAAATAATAAGGAGAGAGACAGAGAGATTTAGATGATTATCACTATAAAATTTTGACGACTGCGTCACGTGTTTACGTGGCGTTTATCCATTTTGTACTTAAACAAATGAAAACATAGAGAAAAAAATGAAGGGGTGAAAACGTGGGGCTACAGTTTTTATTAGGACGTTCAGGAAGCGGGAAAACGGAATATCTTTTAAATAGCATGCGCCAAGAGCTGTTAAATGCTCCGCTTGGGCATCCACTTATTTATATTGTACCTGAACAGATGACGTTTCAGTCAGAGTATGCGCTTGTTCAAACACCTGGGTTAGAAGGCATGATGCGTGCTCAAGTTTATAGTTTTACACGTCTTGCATGGCGTATCCTGCAAGAAGTCGGAGGTATTAGCCGCTATCATGTGGATCAAACAGGTATTCATATGATGCTTAAAAAAATTATCGAACATCAAAAAGAAGAGCTTCGACTGTTTGCGAATTCTTCAGAACAAGCAGGGTTTATTGAAGAACTAGAAAAAATGGTTAAAGAATTTAAACAGTACACAGTAGATGCCCCGTCTCTCGAAGAGATGAAGAAAAAGCTTCAAGCAGAAGATGAGAAAGTCCTTGCTGATAAATTACATGATTTACATCTCATTTACGGAGAATTAGAAAAACAGCTGATGACGAAATATGTAGATGGAGAAGATTATTTGAAGCTGCTGAGTGAAAAAGTAGCGTCTTCTGCCTACCTTGCTCAAGCAACGATTTATGTAGATGGATTTCATCACTATACTCCTCAAGAATTAACCGTATTAGTAGAGCTGATGAAAGTTTGTAGAGAAGTAAAAATAGCGGTGACTTCTGATTATTCATATCAAGATTTTATTCCAAATGACTTGCACTTGTTTCGATTAACGAGCGAAACGTATCAAGAAATAATGGGCCTGGCGGCTGAAAACGGGATAGAGATTCAAGAGCCAATCGTATTTAACGAACAAAAAAGGCATCAAAACAGTCCAGAGCTTGCCTATTTGGAACGATATTATGATGAACGGCCAACGCCGGAGTTTCAGTCAGAGCCCGAGCACATTCAGCTGCTGCCGGCTGTTAGCCGAAGAGCAGAAGTTGAAGGGATTGCAAGAGAAGTGCTTTCACTTGTGCGCGATCATGGCTACCGCTACCGCGATATTGCCTTGATTGTTAGAAATGCAGAAGATTATCATGACTTGCTTCAAACCATTTTTCGAGATTATGAAATTCCGTACTTTATTGACCAAAAGCGAGCGATGTTTCACCATCCACTCGTTGAATTTGTTCGCTCAGTCTTAGAGGTGGTAAGCGGGTCATGGCGATATGAAACCATCTTTCGAGCAGTGAAAACAGATCTTTTATTTCCTTTGTCATCTGATGTGCACCAGCTTCGCGAAGAGATGGATGAATTAGAAAATTACGTACTTGCTTACGGTATTCAAGGATCTAAGTGGACGAGTAAGGAACCATTTACCTACAGAAAATATCGTTCACTTGAAGACATGAACCTTGGAAAAACGGACGAAGAGCTTGCTTTTGAGCAAAAAATAAATGAATTAAAAAATATGATTGTTCCTCCTATTTACTCACTTCAGCAAAAATTAAAACAAGCGAAAATAGGAAAAGAAAAAGCAGAAGCGCTCTATCGTTTTTTAACGAATTTAGATATTCCACAAAAGATAGAAGCGTTGCGCAATCGATGTGAAGAAGAAGGAAAGCTTCAAGAAGCGAGAGAGCACGAGCAGGTATGGAAAGCAATTCTTCACTTATTTGATCAGTTTGTTGAAATGATGGGAGAAGAGAAAGTATCGATTTCTTTGTTCGCAGATCTATTTGAGACAGGGCTTGACAGCATGCAGTTTGCACTTGTTCCGCCTGCACTGGATCAAGTGGTTGTGGCAAGTTTTGAGCGTTCGCGTTTATCCGATATCAAAGCAAGCTTTGTGTTAGGTGTAAATGACGGTGTGATTCCAGCTAAACCAAAAAGCGATGGCCTGTTATCTGAGAAGGAGAGAGAGCAGCTGCTTGAATCAGGTTTATTACTTGCGCCAACCGGAAGACAAAAGCTGTTTGACGAACAATTTCTCATTTATTTAGCACTTTCCAGCTCTTCGGAAAAACTTTATGTTTCGTATCCTCTTGCCAATGAGGAAGGGAAGACCTTGCTGCCTTCACTCGTTATTAATCGAGTAAAAGAGCTATTTCCGCTCCTGCAGGAAAAGCTGTTAATGACGGAACCTACAGATTTAGAAGAAGAAAAGCAAGTTGATTATATAACAAATCCTTTAACGAGCATCGCGCATTTAGCCAGCCAGCTGCAAGGATGGAAACGCCATTATCCGATGAGTTCCGCTTGGTGGGATGTATATAACTTTTATGTAAAAAATCCAGATTGGAACTCATATAGCGAGAGAGTACTAAGCAGCTTATTTTATAAAAATGAAGCAAAACGGTTAACAAAGAAAACGAGTCAGCGTCTGTATGGAAAGCATATTCAAGCAAGCGTATCGAGAATGGAAAAATTTGAAGCCTGTCCATATGCTCATTTTGCTTCTCACGGGCTCAAGCTTAAAGAACGAAAAGTTTTCAAATTAGCAGCTCCTGACATAGGCGAGTTATTTCACGCAGCGTTGAAAATGATTTCAGACGAACTACGCGGCGGTCAAAAAGAATGGAAGAACTTAACGAGAAAAGACTGTCAGCAGCTTTCTACGGCTGCGGTGCATGAACTTGCTCCGCGCTTGCAAAATGAGATTTTATTGAGCTCGAATCGCCACCACTATTTAACACATAAGCTGCAGCAAATTATTGAACGTGCGTCGCTTGTGTTAAGTGAGCACGCTAAGATGAGCGGCTTTGTTCCCGTTGGATTGGAGCTTGGATTTGGACCTAGCGCAGAGCTGCCTTCTATGCAGTTCACACTGCCAAATGGTCATACGATGGAACTCGTTGGCCGAATTGACAGGGTAGATAAAGCGGAAAGCTCAAAAGGACTTTTACTGCGTATCGTCGACTATAAATCAAGCGATAAAGCATTAAACTTAGTGGAAGTGTACTACGGTTTATCTCTTCAAATTTTAGCTTATTTAGACATAGTCGTGACGTATGCTGAACAGCTTCTTCATGATAATAGAGGAGCATTGCCTGCTGGCGTTCTTTATTTCCACGTTCATAATCCAATGATCAACAGCACTAAAGCATTACAGCCTGATCAAATTGAAGCTGAAATCTTCAAGAAGTTTAAAATGAAAGGACTGCTTGTAGGAGACGAGGAAGCAGTAAGGTTAATGGACGAAACGTTAGAATCAGGGCACTCACAGGTTATATCAGCTGGCATTAAAAAGACAGGGGGCTTTTATTCCAATTCTTCGGTTGCGAGCGAAGAAGATTTTACACATCTCCGTCAGTATGTGCGAGGTAAATTTGTGGAGGCAGGTACAGAGATTACAAATGGGAAAATTGATATTTCGCCTTATAAACTAAAAGATAAAACACCATGTGCGTTTTGTGAATACCGCTCAATTTGTCAGTTCGATGAATCAATGGAAAACAACGAATATCGTCAGCTTAGTACAGAGAGTCAAAGTGTTATTTTAGATAAAATTCGAGAGGAGGTCAAACGAGATGAGTGAAGATATACATGTAAAACCGGCCGACTCCCAGTGGACGGATGATCAGTGGAAGGCCATTGTTTCATCCGGTCAAGATATATTAGTAGCCGCGGCGGCTGGCTCAGGAAAAACAGCGGTTTTAGTTGAACGGATTATTAAAAAGATTACGATGGGTGATGAGCCGATCGATGTTGATAGATTACTCGTTGCTACGTTTACAAATGCTTCTGCAGCCGAAATGAGAAATCGAATTGGAGAAGCATTGGAAAAAGAGTTAAAAAAGAATCCATCTTCTTTGCACCTGCGCAGACAGCTTAATTTATTAAACCGTGCGTCGATTTCTACGCTCCATTCTTTTTGTTTAGAAGTCATTCGAACGTATTATTATTTGATCGATGTAGACCCTGGTTTTCGGATTGCAGATGATACGGAAGCGGATCTTCTGCGTGAAGAAGTATTAGAAGAATTGTTTGAAGAACAGTACAGTATTGAACAGAACGAGAGATTCTTTGATTTAATTGATCGTTATACAAGTGACAGAAATGACTTAGATATTCAGCTTATGGTAAGAAAGCTGTATGACTTTGCAAGATCTAACCCTGACCCAAACGGCTGGCTTGAAATGATCGTGAGTCAATATGATGTGACAGAAGACTCTTCTATTGATTCACTTCCGTTTCTATCTTTTCTTTTACAAGAAGTAACAACGCAGCTGATGGGCATTGAGTCGATTTTAAAACAGGGATTAGAGCTAACAAAGCTGCCAGGAGGGCCTGCTCCTCGCGCCGTTAATGCAGAGGAAGACCTGGCTCAAATTCATCGGCTGATCAGCGCTTCTAAGCATTCTTTTGCTGATTTGCATGAGGAAATGCAGAATTTAAATTTTACTCGTTTAAAGCCATGTAAAGGAGAAGCGTACGACTCGCAGCTTTTAGATGATTTCGGAGAGCTTCGCAAAAAAGCTAAAACAAGTCTTGAAAAACTTCATGCCGATTTGTTTTCTAGGCCTTTGCATGGCTACATGGCTGATTTTGAGAAAATGAAGCCCGTTATTGAAACGCTAATCTTTTTAGTTCAGCGCTTCGGTGAACGATATGAACACATGAAAAAAGAGAAAGGGTTAGTGGACTTTTCTGATTTAGAACATTATTGCCTGCAAATCTTGAGTGTAAAAGAAGATGGAGTGCTTAAGCCTTCGTCCATTGCCCAAAAATATCGCACTCAGTTTGAAGAGGTACTTGTTGACGAATATCAAGATACAAATATGGTTCAAGAAACACTGATTAAATTAGTGACGAGAGATAGTGAAGAACAAGGGAATTTATTTATGGTTGGAGATGTAAAACAATCCATTTACCGCTTTCGTTTAGCGGAGCCATTTTTATTTTTAACAAAGTACAAGCGCTTTACACAAGATGGTCGCCAGTTCGGAAAACGTATCGATTTGAATAAAAACTTCCGCAGTCGTTCTCAAGTGCTTGATGCTACAAACTTTATTTTTAACCAGCTGATGGATGAAGAAGTAGGAGAAATTGCATATGACGATGATGCTTCTTTAAAATTAGGAGCATCGTATCCAAAAGTGGAAGGAATGGAAACGGAGCTTCTGCTAATTGCAAAAGAAAATGCAGAAGCAGGAGCGGAAGAAGAAGCGGATTCTTCTCTCGTCGCTTTTTCAGAAGCAGAGCTTGAAACGGCTCAGTTAGAGGCAAGAGCAATGGCGCGCAAAATCAAAGAACTCGTTCACAACCGTTTTCAAATATATGATCGCAAGCTCGATATTATGAGAAACGTGACGTATCGTGACTTTGTTATTTTGCTTCGTTCCATGCCTTGGGCTGCGCAGATTATGGATGAATTTAAGCAAGAAGGCGTGCCGATTTATGCCGATTTATCAACAGGTTATTTTGATGCTACTGAAGTGATGATTATGATGTCTTTATTAAAAGTAGTAGATAACCCGCATCAAGACATTCCATTAGCTTCTGTTCTTCGCTCGCCGGTAGTAGGGCTTTCAGATGAAGAGTTAGCTACACTGAGAGCAGAGCAAAAGAAAGGAACGTATTACGATGCGTTAAAAACGTACTTAGCGGTTTCAGATGACGAAGAACTTCGCGATAAAGTAAAATATTTCTATGGGCAGTTAAAAGCATGGAGAACACAAGCTAGACAAAGCTCTTTGTCAGAACTGGTATGGCAAATTTACCGTGATACGGGTTTCTTTGAATTTGTTGGCGGACTTCCTGGTGGGAAACAGCGTCAGGCCAATTTACGTGCTCTTTACGATCGCGCTCGCCAGTATGAGGCAACTTCATTTAGAGGTCTGTTTCGATTTTTGCGCTTTATTGAACGCATGCAGGATCGAGGGAACGATTTAGGAGCTGCTCGAGCACTGGGAGAACAAGAAGATGTGGTGCGTTTGATGACGATCCATAGCAGTAAAGGTCTTGAGTTTCCTGTTGTTTTTGTAGCTGGTCTTGCTCGTCAGTTTAACTTAATGGACTTGAATAAAGCATATTTACTCGATAAAGAACTAGGTTTTGGATCTAAATATATTGATCCAAAACTGCGTATTACGTACCCGACTCTTCTTCAGCAGACCATGAAGAAAAAAATGAAAAAAGAAAGCATGGCAGAGGAAATGCGGGTATTATACGTAGCATTGACGCGTGCGAAAGAAAAACTTATTTTAGTTGGAACAGTAAAAGACGCACCAGAAAAGCTCAGACAATGGAGCTCCGTTATGGCACATGAAGATTGGACGCTTCCAGCTCACGTGAGAAGAGATGCAAAATGTTATTTAGACTGGATTGGACCTTCTTTAATTCGTCACCAAAATGTTAGTCATATGGTTGAAGGAGAGGTCCAGCCGGCTGAGATGATTCATCATCATGCTTCAAGCTGGAAACTTTCAACGTTATTAGCAGGTGATTTAGCCGAACAGCCTCTTGAAGAGCAGCAGCATCATGAAGAGCTTTTAAACGCTCTTCAAAAGCATGAGCCAGTTTCAGAATCCAGCGATTATAAAGACGAAGTGTATAGACGCTTAAATTGGTCTTATGATTATCGTGTAGCTTCCGTTCATCGTTCGAAGCAATCTGTTTCTGAACTAAAAAGGCAGCAGCAGCTGACGGATGCAGGTGGAAGCGACGATCTCGTTCGGGCATCTAAAGCACCTCTTGAAAATCGTCCGCTGTTTCTTCAAGAGAAATCTCTCACAGGGGCTGAAAAAGGAACAGCTACACATGCCGTTATGCAGCAGCTTCCATTAAATAAAGCTTATACCCTTGAAATGGTTCAAGACTTTATTCAATCAATGGTTACCAAAGAATTATTGACGCAAGAACAAGCGGATGCTGTTGATGCAAATGATGTAGCAGACTTTTTAGACAGTGACATTGCACAAGGTATTCGAACGGCTCGCACGGTTTATAGAGAGATGCCTTTTAGTTTAGGTGTCTCCGCTAAAGAAATCTATGATCATTGGGAGCAGGAAGACGAAACAATTTTAGTGCAAGGTATTATTGATTGTTTGTATGAAACGGAAGAAGGTCTCGTTTTACTTGATTTTAAAACCGATAACATTTCGGATCGTTTTCAAGGGGATTTTGAACGAGCAAAACCATTTCTAATTGACAGATACCGCATTCAGTTAGAGCTTTACGCAAAGGCCATTGAGCGGATTGTAAAACAACCTGTTCAGCATCGCTATCTGTACTTTTTAGATGGTGGACATGCTGTTGAAATATAAAAAAAGAAGAAGGCGATAGTCTTCTTCTTTTTCACCAATAAGGAGAGAGTAACATGCGTTTATTACATACAGCGGATTGGCATTTGGGGCGAACGTTAGAAGGCCGAAGCCGTCTGGCTGAGCAAGCACAGTTTTTAGATGAACTGGCAGACATTGTGGAAGAAGAAAAGATAGATGCTATTCTCATGGCGGGAGATGCCTTTGATACGGTTAACCCTCCAGCAGCGGCAGAGCAGCTTTTTTACGAAAGTATGTCTAGGCTGAGCAACAATGGAAAACGTCCGATTATTGTTATTGCAGGTAATCATGACAACCCAGATCGGCTGTCGGCGGCTTCCCCATTAGCTGTTCATCAAAATATTACGCTTCTTGGTTTGCCTACTACCGATGTAGAAAGCATTCACATTCCTACATCAGATGAAGTGTTAAAGGTTGCGGCTCTTCCTTACCCATCTGAATCAAGGTTAAAGGAACTTTTAGCAGAAGAAAATGATGAGCTGGCTCTTCGAAACTCATATGATGCCAGAGTAAAAGGTATTTTCGATAAAATGAGTGAGCAGTTCACAACAGATACCGTTAATATTGCCATGAGTCATATTTACGTAGCAGGCGGAAGTTCAACGGACTCAGAACGTCCAATTGAAGTAGGAGGAGCTTATACGGTGGCGGCAACTAGTTTACCTGCTAATGCTCAATATGTAGCTCTAGGACATTTGCATCGCCCGCAAATGATCAATCGCGCCAACACCTTTGCAAGATATTCTGGGTCACCTCTTGCCTATAGCTTTTCAGAGTCAGGATATACAAAGTCTGTTACCATTTTAGACGCTCAGCCAGGAAAAGAGGTCGAAATGACCGAAATTCCATTATCTAGCGGAAAGCCTTTGACACGTTGGAAAGCAAAAAACGGATTGGCAGAAGTATATGCGTGGCTTGATGAACAGAAAGATGCGCAGGCATTGGTTGATTTAGAAGTTCACGTAGAAGATGCACTTTCACTAGAAGAAATCCATCGTCTTCGCAAGCTTCATCCAGGCTTTATTCATATCCGTCCGGTATTCAAAGCAGAAGAACTAGCACTTGAAACACGTTCACAGCGCGAAGTGCCGATCGAAGAACTGTTTACAAAGTTCTACAGCAGGCAAACCGGCGGAGGGGCACCTGATGATGAATTAGTCAAACTGTTTTTAACCTTGATTAACGATGAAGAAGTATCGGGAAAGGAGGATGAAAAATGAAACCTATTAACTTGACCGTTTCGGGGCTTCACAGTTTTAGAGAAAAACAAACTGTCGACTTTGAAGCGCTGTGTTCAGGCGGTGTTTTCGGAATATTTGGTCCTACAGGAAGCGGGAAATCCTCCATTTTGGATGCCATTACACTAGCTTTATACGGAAAAGTAGAGCGTGCAGCAAATAATACACAAGGAATTTTAAATCACGGGGAAAATGAACTAAAAGTATCGTTTACGTTCGAGCTGGAAAACGCTAGTCATAAAAAGCGCTATACTGTTGAACGAAGCTTCAAACGAACGGATGAACTGCGTGTGAAATCAGCTTCAAGTCGATTGATTGAAATCGAAGATGAAACGTACGTATTAGCAGATAAAACGAATGATGTAAATCAGCAGGTACAGGAACTTCTCGGTTTAACTATTGATGATTTTACAAGAGCTGTTGTATTACCACAGGGAAAGTTTGCAGAGTTTTTATCATTAAAAGGGACGGAGCGCCGTCAAATGCTGCAGCGTCTTTTTAATCTCGAGCAGTACGGAGATCAGCTTAGTAAGAAAATACGCTATCAAGTTCAGCAGCTAAAAACAGACCTAGATAAGATCACGGCAGAACAAACGGGGTTAGGTGAAGCTTCAACAGAGAAAGTAGCGGAAGCCGAGCAGCTTGTAAGTGATAGCATTGTACTTTTGGAAAAACGAGAAAAAGAAGCGTCTGATTTGCAGGAGAGATACGATCAGCAGGCGTCTCTTTGGAAAGCGCAGCAGGAAAAAACACTGCTAGAAGAAAAACTAGTGCAAGCTTCTAAGCAGGAAGAGGAGATTAAACAAAAGCAGGATGTGCTGACGAAAGCTCAGCAGGCAGAGCGTCTTTTTCCTTATTTAGAAACATTTGAACAAGCTGAAAAACAGCAGAAGCTTTACGAAGATAAAGTAGAAAAATTAAAAGCACAAATTGTTCAAAAAAGTGAGGAATATAAGCGATCGAATAGCTTATATGAGCAGGCTCGCTTACAAAAAAATGAACAGCAACCCAAATTAGTTGTTCAAAAAGAACAGCTTCAACAAGCTTCTGATCTTCAAAAACAAATTAAAGAAGGTCAGCAAGAAATAAAAGAAGCGGAAGTTTCTCTTCAGCAAAAGCAACAGGCAATTCAAGCGAAAAATGATGAATTAATGGAAGCAGATCAGCGGTATCAGCAAGGTTTGACTCTTCAAAAAGAGTTAAAGGAAACATTAACAAAGGTGGAGATTCAACCTGATTATCGGCAGGCTGTTCAGCAAGCATTTTACCGTTATCAAGTATGGAATAACGATAAAAAAAACCTAGATGAAGGTCAAAAAACGTATAAAGAAAAAGCCGAACAGCTTAAGCATTTGCACACACAAAAACAAACACAAAAAGAGAGAGATCAGCAAACAATAGAACAAAGTAAAGCGTTATTTTCAGATATTCAAGGCTTGTATCATACTGTATGTGAGCGGGAAAAAGAGTTTCAGCAGCTTTTTCAACAAGCAGATCGTTTAATGAGCGATCTAAAAAGACGCAAAGAAAAAGAATGGTCACGCCGTCTGGCTCATCAATTAGCTGAGCAGCTGACCCAAGGAGAGCCTTGTCCAGTTTGTGGCTCTGAGCATCATCCTAACCCCGTGTTACACCAACAAGAAGATGACGTCACAACTGAGTCAGCGGATCAGTTCGAAGATCAAGTCAATCAATTGCGTGAACAGCGATTTAGCTATTCGTCGCTCAAAATGCAGCTTGAACAGCTAGCTAAACCTCTTGTTGAAAAAATACCTGAGTTAGCTGAGTTTATGAACGAAGCTGGCGAAGTTTCTGCTTTAGGAGAAATGGATACAGATGCTTTTGGCCATTATGCTAAGAAAATAGAAGTTGAAATCAAATCTCTTGAACAGGATTATTTGCAGGTAAGTGAAAAACAGCAGGCAATTCTCGGGCAGGTACAAAAGGTCCAGCAAAGTCTTGAAAAGATTGAATTAGAGCTTGCTCATTATCAAAAAGAACAAATTGAATTAGAAGGAAAAGTCAATCAGCAAAAACAAGCGTTACAAGCAGGAAAAGAAGCTTTTCAACAAGATTATCCTTCCTTTGTATTTGAAGAGATGGAAAAAATTAATGAACAGCTAAATGAGCGAGAAAAAGAAGAGCAGACAATAAAGGCTCGAATTGAAAAAAGTAGCATATTTTTTGAAAATCAGCAAAAGAAAATCGAAGGTCTAAAAGAAGAGAAATATGCGGGCGAAAAAGAATTTACAGAATTAAAAGCAATGCTGTCTCATAAACAATCTCTTGTTCACTCGCAAATTGAACGCTTGCGTACGCTTACAGATCAAGAAGATATTGAACAAGCGCTGCAAAAAACAGTGCACTTACTTACGGAGTTAGAGACGAATGAACAGCAGGCGTATCAGCATTGGCAGACTGTTCAAAAAGCGTATCAAACGCTGCAAATGGATGAAAAAGCAGCGAGCGAATCTCTAGAAACAGCTCATATCCAGTATAAAAAAGCAGCTGAAAAATGGGAAGAAGCTATAGGGAATTCTTTATTCAGCGAAGGAAAAGAAGTTCAGCAAGCTTTGTTATCACATGATGAGATGAAATTGTTGGATGAAACTGTTCAGGCTTATTGGGACAACATAAAACAGATGAAGTCATCAATTGAACAGTTAAATATCCAGCTGAATCACCAGTCCATAGAAGAGCAGCAATTTGAAGAAACTCAGCAGCTGCTTCATGATATAAAAGCGGCTGTGAAAGAAGCGGTTCAGCTCAAGGGAGCAGCTGAGCAAACGTTAAAAAGCGTCAAAGAACGGCATGAGCGATTTTTAGTGCTTGAACAGAACCGTGAAGAAAAACAAGCGTTATTTGAACAGTATCAAAAGCTTCAAACAGTATTTAAAGGAAATGCTTTCGTGGAATATATTGCTGAAGAACAGCTGATGTCCGTTAGCCGAGATGCTTCAGAGCGTCTGGGTATATTAACACGTCAGCGCTATGCGATTGAAGTTGATTCCCAAGGCGGCTTTATTATGAGAGATGATGCAAATGGAGGAGTAAAACGTCCGGTTTCAACTTTATCTGGTGGAGAGACGTTTTTAACTTCCCTGGCTTTGGCCCTTTCATTATCTGCACAAATTCAGCTAAGAGGAGAATATCCGCTGCAGTTTTTCTTTTTAGATGAAGGATTTGGAACGCTTGATGGAGAGCTTCTTGATACCGTGGTAACAGCGCTTGAAAAACTTCAGTCCAATAATTTATCAATTGGAGTCATCAGTCACGTGCAAGAACTCCGTGCTCGCCTGCCAAAACGTTTGATTGTTGAGCCGTCCGAGCCTTCTGGCAAAGGAACTAGTGTAAGAGTAGAAACTTTATAGGGAAGGAAATCTATATGAAGAAAAAAGACAGGCGGATAGGAACATGCGAATTATGTGGAAGGCAGGATGTCTTGACGACCGTACATCATTTAACGCCAAAGGAAATGGGCGGAGCGTTTGAACCAACAGCAAACTTATGTATTCCGTGTCATAAACAAATTCATGCGTTATACACAAATGATGAATTAGCCATTCGTCTTAATACGATTTCTTTATTACAAGTTGATTCTAAAATTAGCTCTTTTATTAAATGGATTCGTAAACAGCCTTCTTCTAAATTACCTAAAACCAAGAAATCAAACAGCCGAAAATCCAGATGAATAAAAAACCCCTTATCCGCTTTAATAGCAAAGATAAGGGGTTTTTTTAAGCATTTGCTGCTATATTTTGATCGAATAAATCTGGATCTAACGTATTTGTTCCTGAAATGCCGTTATTGGTATTAACAAAGTTACCTGTATTTAAGGAACCAGAGCCTGAGGCTGTTTTAGCAGCGCTTTTTGGAGAGACGTAGAACGTATCTCCAAACGTTACGACACCGCCTCCGACGCTCGTGATACTAACGGGTCCGATTATTGCTGGCATGAGGTTCACACCCTTTTTTTCGTGGTATTAGTTTAGTATATGAGCCGTTTCTTAAAAGGTTCACTCACTGCCGCTAGATGCTGAGGCAGCTTTTTTCGATGTTCCAGCTTCAGCTTCCTGTGAAGGTTCATCGTTGATTAGTTCACGAATATGCTTAATGCGGGCTTCTGCATACACATTGCACGTCGATCCAACATGAATAACTGACGAGAATGAGCAACCTTTTATATCGATTCTGTTAACGCGGATCAAAGGTATTTCATTCCATGTTTGAACGGGAATAGGTTCGTAATCGCCATGAGGAATAGGCTCATTAAAGATAGCGTAATCATCAAAGTTTCCTTCTCTACCGTAGAAAAACGGATACTGTCTCCGATCAGCTAACGCTTTATTAAGTAGATGAATTTCTGTTGAATCTCCAATTTGGCAAAAGGAGCTCGCCGACAAGGAATTAATTTCTATATAATTAACAGAAGATGTGCGTGAAAGCATACGTAAGCTCCTTTATGATAACGATAGTGGCACATAAGGTCCGATAATCAAAGATTCAGCCGGCGTATCAAATGTTGAGGATAGAGAGATGTAATTTGCATCACCAATTAAAAAAAGAGAAGAAGAAGATACGCCTGTAATACTAACGTCTCCAACAAGCAATTCGCGGTTTACAACGTTAAAGTTCATGAAGGGGGTCCACCTTTCTTTAAAGATTCAGGTAAATACGTTAAAAATGCGTCAATTCCTTTTTTCATATCTTCATAAAGTTTACCGATAATCTGAGGTTTGATTTGTTCAAAATTTCGTTCCATTTCCTCCGGTTGAACTTGCTGTATATAAAAAGTAATCCGCTGCTGCAGCTGCTTTTTAATATCTTCTAAAATAAACTCGTAGTACGACTCATCAATCATCATTGAGCGCTCATCAAGCACATGTTGAACCATAGAAAATCCATATTGATTAAGCTCATTTAAAATCGTTTCATGAATATCAGAGACCCACTGTTTTTCTAGCTGGCGGTTCAACGGTTTTAAGCTAGGATTTTGGGGTCCAGGACCTCCGGGTTGTCCCGGCTGCTCACCTTGAGGCGGCTGCCCTTGTTGTTGAGCTCCTTGCGAAAATGTTACTTCTGGTTTCTCATTAATAATGATATCTTCTAAATTATCAGGTGTAAGAGGGTTTAATCCAATATTTAATGTTCCGTCTAAAGAATCGATTTTTAACTGTTCAAATTTATATTCAATTTTATCGATTTTAATAGGTGGCTGTTCACCTAACTCTTTTATTTTTTTCTGAAGTTCTTGTACGTTTTTTTCAAGTTGAGCAATGCGTCCTTCTTGCTGCTGAATATACGAAGACATTTGCTGAACATACTGATGTACCTGCTGAATATAGTCCATGTTATCCACCTTCAATCACCTCGATTCCCTTATCTTCTGATAAAGAAAATAGTTATATATATACATATGGCGATGAAGGTTGTAACATGTCAGTCGTTGTCTCGAACTGGGGGAGTTAACGACTGTGAAAAAGGAGCTGGGGCAGCGCCCGCACCGGTTCCGGGAGTAAAGGTAGAAGGAGAAACAGATCCAAGAATGCCTTTTTTTGTTTCAGTAGGTGCAGCGCCTGCAAACCCTCCTGTATTAAAGAGATTTGAGTTCGGTTTAATAACACCTACGCTTCCAATTTGAAGTACTGAAGAGTTACTTACGGCACTGATTTTCATGCTTTGAATACAGATACTTTGATTCACGTAAAAGTTCATAAGCATCCTCCTGTATGAGCTTCATTTCTATTATAGATTTCCAGCAACATTTTGGTCATTTACATCATTGTCTGACGTATTGGTTGAGCTCTGCTGATTCACAACATATAATCCGTCGCCTGTATTAAACGAACCTGCGCCAGCAAATGTTTTAGCAGTGGAAATAGGGGCTATTGTATAAACATCTCCAATATGAAAGACGCTGGCTGAACCAACACTGTTAAGATTAACAACACCAACAATGGCAGGCATAGGCAAACACCCTTTTAATTTAGTCTAGTAACAGTATATGAAGCCTAGACAAAAAGGTGATTAATGCTTTTTTCTTATCTATATGCAGGGAGGAAGTAAAACATTAAAAAGAGGAATGGAAATAGTAAACATTGAAGAAAAACTTTTGCGTTCGATATAATGTGAAAGCAATAATGAAATCATGTAAGGTGTGAAAGAATGAAACGTTTCAAAATGAACGCAGCTGATAAAGAACAGCGTATTGAAGCAGCAGATGTTTTAAAAGGAATCGCGCTTATTGGTATTTTGCTCATAAACATGCCGGATTTTTATTCACCAGCTTCCTATTACGACAATAATTTGTTGGACGGTTCAAGAATGAATTATGTTGCTAATGGATTAGTTGATGTAGTTGTAGGGCGGACAGGATACGCGCTGCTCGCTATTTTGTTTGGATTTGGTTTTATGAAAATGTTCCAGCGTACATATGAAAGGCAAGTAAGCTTTACTCCTTTTTATGTACGAAGAATCACGGCTTTGCTTCTCGTTGGGGCTATTCATGCTTTATTTATTTGGCACGGTGATATGATTGTGATGTACAGCTTCTTTGCTTTGATCATGCTATTTTTTCAAGAAGCAAAGAAAGAAGTGTTATTAGCGTGGGGAACCGGAATATTTAGTATTTACGCTGTGATTATGATTGTTATTTTAACAGTAGCGGCTTTGGTTAATGAAGGAGATACAGCAGCGGGAATTCACCAGCCTATTATTGACCAAGCGCTTCAAACATATGGACACGGAAGTTTTGCATCAATCTTTCATCAGCGCTTGCTTGATTGGTACTATGCGTATAATTTAAATACGGTTCCTTTTCTGTTTTTATCGCTATTTCCACTGTTTTTATTAGGTGGTTTTATGGCAAAAAGCGAATGGTTCGAAGAAATAGAAGAGTATATATTGGAGACAAAGTGGCTTTGTCTTATTTCATTCATCGTGTATGCAGCATCATCTGTATTGCCGTATGTTTTAGATCACAACGTAGCCACATCCTATATTCACGATACAATCGGAGGAACGGCAGGAGCAATTTTTATTGTGACGTTGGTCACATTAGCTATGCGAAGTGTATCTATTCAAAAAGTCATGCAGCCATTTGCTCTTTTGGGGAGAATGATTTTAACTAATTATATTGTCCAGTCCATTGGATGTACATTTCTTTTTTACTCATATGGGTTAGGATACTACGGACATATTTCAATTGTAGAAGGTTTGGCTATTGCGGGGATTATCCTTTCTATTCAACTGCTGGGAAGCTGGATATGGATGAGCCTATTTTCAGATGGGCCGCTTGAAAAACTCATTCGGTATGCTACTTATGGACGCAGCCGCTAAAAATCCTTTTCCTTCCTTATATTATTGGTGAAGGAAAGGTTTTCATGATATGATATTTTCAGAAAGGACGTGAGATGAATGGCTCCACTACATATTCATGTAACGCTTTGGACATTATTAATTATCTCGTTTGTGGTTTCGTTGATTTTACATCGAGCAGGTAAAGCTAAAGGTCAGAAAATCCTACATATGGTGGCGAGACTCCTATACTTATTAGTATTAGTATCAGGTCTGCATATGTTAGCAGCTTGGTACCATTTTCAAGGCGCAGCGCTCATTAAAGGAATTGCTGGAGTGTTAGTGCTTGTGGGAATGGAAATGGTACTTGTTCGTACTGAAAAAAGAAAGCGTACAGGCGTTGCTTGGGCAGTTCTTGTAATTGCGCTTATCTTAGTATTCTATTACGGATATGTCGTACTAGGATAAGAAAAAAGCTATCTTGGATAAGATAGCTTTTTTCTTTTGCTTTAATCTAAAAAAAGATTCATTGAACGTTCTCCATCATTAACGGTATATTCAAATCGATCTAGGTGATGCGTGCCTCGTTCGAATAAATGCTGAACGGCACAAATTTTTTCCTCATTGTCATAAATGATAAAATTAGCACCTTTTGTATCACCGTCTGTCGGTAAAAAACATAATGTGTTGTGACAGTAAATACAATCATAAAGAGAGAATTTTAATGAATTTAAGTGCTGAGTGAATGATAAAAAGGTCTCTTTCGGTAGTGATTGAAGAAGCTGTTCGTATGCATAAGGTAGCTTTTTAGTCAGTCTTAGCTTATCCCCATTTCGCAATAAATACGTTCCATCGTGAAGCTTTATTTGACGGTCATCAACCATAATGGCTTTTTCCCAGCGTGTATCAATAAGAAGTTCTAAGGTATCATCCATTACTTCATGGAGCATGGAAGCTTCGTCACTTTCATCTTCAAAGAAAATCCACTGTGAATCAACACATTCAACCGTACCAATCACGAAGGAACGCGGCTGATTGTTCAGAGCTTGTTGTTTAGAATAATGGTTCATAATCAAACCTCCGTGTGAAATTTATCCATATTTTTTTATTGCCTAAAAAAGCTCTCTTTATAACTCGAAAGTGAAAATAAAATATAAGGACAATTCAACTGTAACTACTGCGTGCATACAATGGCATTATTTCATTCATAAACAAGAGCGTGAAAGAAAGGATGATAAACGATGTGTGGTATAACGGGTTGGGTCGACTTAAAGCGATCGCTTTTAAATGAAACAGCAACAATAACAAAAATGGCTGAGACTTTATCGAAAAGAGGTCCTGATGACACCAACGTATGGACACAGCAGCATGTTGCTTTTGGGCACAAACGCTTAGTTGTAGTAGATCCTCAAGGCGGAAGACAGCCCATGACAAGAGAAAAAAATGAACAGCTCTATACGCTTTGCTATAATGGAGAGCTTTACAACACGGAAGATATTCGGAAAGAATTACTAAAAAGAGGTTATCAATTTCAGGGACATTCAGATACGGAAGTACTTCTCACATCTTATATAGAATGGAAAGAATCATGCGTAGATCATTTTAACGGTATCTTTGCTTTTTCAATCTGGGATGAAGCCAATGAAAAGTTATTTATAGCACGCGACAGAATGGGAGTGAAGCCCTTATTCTATCGATCTTATGAAGGTGGAATTCAATTTGCATCGGAATTAAAAGCGATATTAGCTCATCCTGAGGTCAAAGCGGAAGTAGGATTAGATGGATTAGCAGAAGTGTTTGGCTTAGGACCTTCTCGTTCTCCTGGCCACGGCGTATTTAAAGAAATAAATGAATTGCGCCCGGCTCACGCGCTCACGCTTACGCGTAACGGGTTGAAGATTTGGCGATACTGGAACGTAAAAAGTGAGCAGCATACAGATGATTTAGGTGAAACTACAGAAAAAGTTAAATTTTTAGTGCAAGACGCGATTGTAAGACAGCTAGTGTCGGATGTCCCGGTTTGTACATTTTTATCAGGTGGAGTAGATTCAAGCGCCATTACAGCAATTGCTGCAAATGCGTTCAAAGAAAACGGCAAGGGCTCTCTTCATACGTATTCTATCGATTATGAAGACAATGATAAATTTTTTAAAGCAAATGAGTTTCAGCCAAATTCTGATGGAACTTATATCAAGCTCATGTCGGATACGTTTCAAACAAATCATCACCGCTGCATTATTTCAACGGAGGACCTTGTGCAGCATTTAACAGAGGCTGTAGAGGTGAGAGACCTTCCTGGAATGGCTGATGTAGATTCATCGCTGCTTTGGTTTTGCCGTGAAATCAAACAAGATTTTGTTGTGAGCTTATCAGGAGAATGTGCGGATGAAATTTTTGGAGGATATCCATGGTTTCACCGAAAACATGATTTGTCTTCGGATACCTTCCCGTGGATGCGTTCATTAGATGCTCGAATTGATTTGCTGCAAAGTTCATGGAGAAAGAAATTACAGTTAGAAGATTATGTGCGTGCCAGATATGAAGAAACATTAAAGGAAGTGCCTGAATTAGAGGGTGAATCGTTAGAAGATGCACAGCGGAGAAAGCTGTTTTATTTAAATCAGATTTGGTTTATGACAACTTTATTAGATCGTAAAGATCGTATGAGCATGGGCGCGAGCTTAGAAGTACGCGTACCTTTTGCTGATCATCGCCTTGTGGAATATGCATGGAATATTCCGTGGGAGATGAAGATGACGGGCAATAAAGAGAAGGGGATTTTACGAAAAGCGCTTGAAGGAATTTTGCCTCATGACGTTCTTTATCGCAAGAAAAGCCCTTACCCTAAAACGCATAACCCAGCTTATACAAAAGCTGTAACTGTATGGCTTCAATCTCTTTTACAAGATAAACAGTCACCTCTTCATGAATTTTTTGATAAGCAGCAGTTAAAGCATATTATTGATACAGGCGGAGAAGGGTTTAAAGCACCGTGGTTTGGTCAATTAATGACAGGGCCTCAGCTGCTAGCTCATCTAGCTCAAATTCACGTCTGGTTTACTCACAATAATATTCAAATTGTGGAATGACAGGACCCTCTCAGTACAGAGGGTTTTTTTTAATGACATTAGTCATCTATTTTTCTTTTTTGTACGTTTAAGTAGAGAAGAAGACCGCAGTCTATTTTTGTATAACTTTACATAGATATAAAATAAACGCTTGAAAGCACCGAATAAAGGGAAAGTGTACTGAAACCCCGGAAAAATGGTACAAACGTCATATTTTAATGGTTTAGTTATTGGTAATTTTATGATTCGAATAAAGACAAGCAGTTTATCGTTGTGTTTAATAATAAAGCTTTGTATAATGTTTGTATAACTATTGTATAGGATTAGGAGTGTATGTATGCAAAAAAACGTAATCGTGATTGGAGCAGGTCCAGGAGGATTAGCGGCAGCGATGCTGTTAGCAAGTCATGGCTATAAAGTAGATGTATATGAAAAGCAAGGATACGTGGGCGGGCGAAATTCAGCGATTCAAATGTCAGGTTATACGTTTGATATGGGTCCTACATTTTTGAGCATGCCACAGATTTTTGAAGAGTTATTTCAAGCTGCTAATCGCAATGCGCATGATTATATGGACTTAAAACGTCTAAATCTCATGTATGAGCTTATTTTCGATGACGCGCAGATTCAGATGACGGATAACCATAAAAAGATGAAAGAAGAAATCGAACGTTTATACCCAGGAAACGGAGAAGGCTATGAGCGCTTTATGAAAGACACCGAAGCAAAGATGGCGGCTTTGCTGCCTTTATTGCAGGGCGAGATGGACCGTTTTCATCACTATTTAAAGCCTGAAGCAATTCGAGCACTGCCGCATTTATCCTTAGGTAAAACGCTCTATGATGTACTTGGCAAGTATTTCACTGATGAGAAATTGAAATTAGCTTTTACTTTTCAATCGAAGTACTTGGGAATGTCCCCTTGGGAATGTCCAGGAGCCTTTTCTATTTTATCGTTTATGGAACACGCTTACGGTATCTTCCATCCAATAGGAGGAGTAAACCAACTATCTCAAGCAATGGCAAAAGTAGTGGAAGAACATCAAGGGCACATCCACTTAAACCAAGGTGTCCAAAAACTATGGATTGAAAATAAGAGAGTAAAAGGAATTATTCTAGAAAATGGAGAGCGAATAGGGGCAGACGACGTCATTATCAATGGAGATTTTGCTCATGCGATGACGAATTTAATCGATGAAGGTACCCTTAAAAAGTATGCAGTTAAAAAACTTGAAAAGAAAAAATACTCTTGTTCTACTTTCATGATTTATCTAGGCATAGACAAACAGTACAAAGATCTGCCTCATCACACGATTGTGTTCGCTGAAGATTATAAAAAAAATGTAGAAGAAATTACGAAAACGCTAGCTCTTTCAGAAGACCCTTCTATCTACATTCAAAACCCTGTGGTAACAGACCCAACTTTAGCACCGGAAGGAAAGTCTGCTCTTTATATTTTAGCGCCGGTTCCAAATAATTTCAGCGGTGTAAACTGGGATGAAAAACAAAAAGATTTTCGAGATGCAGTATTAAAAATTGTAGAAAAGAAAACGGGTTTCAAAGATTTAGAGAGTCATATTGAAGTTGAAAAAATCATTTCACCGAAGCAGTGGGAAGAAGACGTGCTGGTCTATAAAGGAGCGACGTTTAACCTTGGACATCAGCTCACTCAAATGATGGTGCTGCGTCCGCATAATAAATTTGAAGAATTAGAAAATTGCTGGCTAGTTGGAGGAGGAACTCATCCAGGGAGCGGTCTACCAACTATTCTGGAATCATCGCGCATTACGACAAAGCTCATCTTAAAAAGAGACGGACAATTACTGAATGAGCCGTTTAAAACCATGAAAGAAATGGAGAGTGCATTATGAGAACAGCAATTGTTGGAGGCGGCATAGGCGGTTTAATCACTGCTTTGTTATTAAGCAAACGAGGATTTTCTGTTGATATTTTCGAAAAAGAAAACAAGCTGGGCGGCCGGCTGGCGTTCGTAGAAAAAGACGGTTATAAAATTGATGAAGGTCCCACGATTGTCTTACTGCCTTTAATGCTTGAGCGTATTTTAGATGAAGCGGGCATTTCTGCTTCTCAATATGAACTAATACGCTGTGATCCACTTTATGATATTCATTTTCCAGACGGTACGACCTATACAAAAAAAGCGACTGAAAAAGATCAGTTAGAGGAGATTAGCCGTTTATTTCCAGGCGAAGAGCAAAACTACCGGCGTTTTATGACTGAATTAAAAAAGCGATTTGAATTAGGAAGTAAGGCATTTTTGGAAAAAACATTTGTAAATAAACGAGATTTTTGGACATGGCAAAACATCAAGGCATTAAAAAAAATGAATGCAAATAAATCAATGAGAAAATTTGTTTCAACGTATTTCCATGATGAACGTCTAGTAGATGCCTATTCGCTGCAATCTCTCTATATTGGAGGCAATCCTTATTCGGCGCCAGCTATTTATTCCCTTGTTCCTTACAGTGAGCATGCTCATGGCATCTATTACGTAAAAGGCGGATACGCAAGTCTTGTGCCGCTTCTTGAAAAGGCGCTGATAAAGCAAGGTGTAAACATTCATTTGAATAAGGCGGTTCAAGAGCTTTCTATATCAGGAGACAAGACGGAAGGGGTTATTGTTGACGAACAACTTTATCCATTTGATCAAGTTGTTTTAAACGGCGACTTTCCTAATATGGCGAAAATTGCTCAAAAAAAAGAAAAGAAGTATGTGCCTTCGTCCAGCTGTCTGCTGCTTTATCTTGGTTTGAAGAGAAAATATGATCATCACAATGTACATCAATACTTTATGGGCAATGATTTGGCTAAACATATGGAAGCAGTGTTTAAGCATAAAACGATTCCTGAAGATCCCGCTATTTATACATTTAATCCCTCTGTTATTGATCCATCGTTAGCTCCTGAAGGGAAAAGTGTGCTATATGCACTTGTACCGGTTCCATCAGGTGGCCACATTGATTGGAGCAATCAGCAAGACTTTGTTGATGGAATCATTCGAACTTTAGAAGAAAAAGGGTTTGAAGAGCTTCGTAAAGAAATAGAGTGGGTAAAAGTACGTACGCCAAATGATGCTCAAGCATTTGGACTTTACGAAGGAGGAAGCTTTGGTATTGCTCCTGAGCTGTTTCAATCGGGCGTATTCAGACCCCAGTACCAGCCGTACGAATATAAAAATGTTTTTGCGGTCGGAGCATCTATTCATCCAGGCGGAGGCGTGCCAATTGTTATGCAAGGAGCAAAAATGTTAGCTGATCATCTTATTGAACAATCATCTGTTCAAACGATTGCAAAGCTTTCTTAAGATCTTGTAAGCCATAAGGAAATGATGGTTTATCCTTTAATAGAGAAAGGGGTCCTATATGATGAACATTTCGTTAGACAAAGCGTACAATCAGTGTGAAGAAATTATTAAAGAAAACTCAAAAACGTTTTACAAAGCTTTTTCCATGTTGCCGTCAAAACAAAGAAAGGCAGTATGGGCGGTATATGCATTTTGTCGTCAAGTCGATGATATTGTAGATGAAGGATGCAACCCTGAAATAGAGCTGCAGCAATTCGAATCAGAATTTGCCCGATTTAAAAATGGAGAACTATTAAACGAAAGCGCCATGTGGGTAGCTCTGCGCAATGTATTTGAACAATATGAGATGAATGTTCAAGCGTTTGATGATATGATTACCGGCCAGAGAATGGATTTAGTAAAAAAAGAATACGATACGCTTGATGAAGTGAAAACATACTCTTATCACGTAGCGAGTACGGTAGGGTTAATGCTTTTACCGATTTTAGCTCCAACTACTCATAAAGAATTAGAAGAAGAAGCAGTTGCATTAGGCATTGCGATGCAGCTGACCAACATTTTAAGAGACGTTGGGGAAGACTTAGAGCGAGGGCGCATTTATTTACCGAAAGACCTTATGAATTCTTACGGATATACGCGCATGCTATTGGAGAACCGGTGGGTCACTTCTGAATTTATAGAGATGTGGGAGCACCTGGCCAAAGAAGCGGAAATGTATTATATAAAAGGGCTTCAGTCGATTCAAAAATATCCCGTGGCTTCTCGCTTACCTCTTACAGGAGCGGCGCATTTATACCGAGCGATTCTTGATAAAATTCGAAAAGAAAATTATGACGTATTTACAGAAAAGCACTTTGTCACAAGTCAAGTGAAAAAGAAAATTATGACATCTATTTCTACGGGGTAACGCAAAGGAATTACTTTTCCTTTGCGTTACTTTTTTTTGAAAAGATATGAAAGCGTTAACTATTATGTAAATAAGAAAAAAGTCTCATTTTTATCGTATATTAACTTGAATATTCAGAAAATTACCTATATGATAAAATACATAACATTAAATGTTAATAAAACTAACATGAAAGAGGGGTTACGATGAAAAAAGTAGAAGCCATCATTCGTCCAGAAAAATTTCAAGCACTGCGCGTAAAATTAGAGGAAGTAGGAATAAACGGATTAACGGTCTCAGAAGTGGCAGGCTGCGGTCAGCAAAAAGGAGAGCAGGGGCTGTTCAGGGGACAAAGTTTTGAAATCAAATTAGTACCTAAAGTCAAAGTAGAAATGATTTTAGAAGCAGAACAAGTTGATGAAGTCATTAAGATCATTCAATCAATTTGTTCTACGAATCAAATAGGCGACGGAAAGGTTTTTGTCTATCCGGTAGAGGATGCTGTACGAATTAGAACAGGAGAAGCAGGTGTAGAGGCTATTTTATAAAAAGAGAGTGTTATTTTAATAGAGGGGGAGTTAAGCGTTGAAAAAGAAAATTAGTGCGGCTTTGTTTGTTAGTTTGTTGGCGGCAACACGCGTTAATGCGGCTGACCCAACTGTTGAATCAGTCAGTGCATCAATTGACATGATGTGGGTAATGTTTGGGGCAGTACTTGTGTTTTTAATGCACGCAGGGTTTGCGATGGTTGAAACAGGCTTCACTCGTTCGAAAAATTCGCTTAATATCTTAATGAAAAATATGCTAACGGTAGCTGTGTCTTCCGTCTTGTATTTTGTGGTTGGTTTTGCGCTCATGTTTGGAAATTCTAAAGGAGGATTTATCGGTTCGAGCGGTTTCTTTTTAAATGGAGAAAGCGATCAAATGAGCTTTTTTGTCTTTCAAATTGTTTTCGCAGCAACATGCGCTACGATTATTTCAGGAGCGGTAGCAGAACGTATGAAATTATCGAGCTATATGATGCTAACAATTGCTATGGTAGCTGTTATTTATCCAGTTGTAGGTCACTGGGTGTGGGGAGGAGGATGGTTGTCTAAACTAGGCTTCGTAGATTTTGCAGGGTCGACAGTTGTTCATTTGACTGGAGCTCTTGGTGCGGCTGTAGCAGTTACTTTTCTAGGAGCACGTCTTGGAAAGTATGGAAGCGATGGAAAAGTCAATGCTATTCAAGGACATAATATTCCACTTGGCGCATTAGGTGTATTTATCCTCTGGTTTGGCTGGTTTGGGTTTAATGGAGGAAGTACATTAGCAGCGGATCCTGCCCTTGTACCAGGAATCATCGCAACTACATTAATGTCTGGGTCATGCGGAGTCCTGTCTTCTGCTTTATATACAAAGTTTCGCTACAAACGTATTGACGCTAGCTTAACATTAAACGGTGCTTTAGCTGGACTTGTAGGAATTACAGCTGGAACAGCAAACGTATCGATTCCAGGTGCAATCGTCATTGGGCTAATTGCAGGAATTATTCTAGTAGAAGCTGTGCATTTTATCGATAGCAAAATGAAGTTAGATGATCCAGTTGGTGCTATTACTGTTCATGGAATTTGCGGTATTTGGGGGACGTTAGCAGTGGGGCTGTTTGATACGGCTAATGGTTTATTTTATGGCGGAGGCGTACAGCTATTAGGTATTCAAGCTCTTGGAATCATAGCTGTGATGGGCTGGACAATTGGAACGGTTGGGTTATTCTTATTTGCTCTTACGCGTTTTTCTTCTATTCGAGTATCAAGCGAAGAAGAAATTGCTGGTTTAGATTTTGCTGAACACGGTTCATCCGCATACGAATTTCGTGAAAGTTTCGTAGCGACAGGAGATGGTAACCTTCATCCAGAATTTGGTGTTGGATTGATTGATCGATTAAATAAAGTTGGTAAAGTATCGGATAAATCTCATATCTCGAACGTAAATGAGACGGTATAGCAGTATATAGATGAAAAAAAGTGATTAAAAGTAAAAACTTTTAATCACTTTTTTTTGTTTTTATCAACTTATTTAACAATAATGTAAGCGTTAACGTTATAATGGAAACAAAAGTGAGTTTGAAACAGTTCGTCTATAGGAGGGGAATAGATGAAATGGAAAAGGATAAGTATGCTGCTTATACTATTATTGCTTTTTGGAAGCAGTGCCTCAGCGCAAGATCATAAAGATATACGTGATGAGGTAATATACTCATTGATGATCAACCGTTTTTATAACGGAAGTGAACAGAATGATCGAAATGTTAACTATGAACGTTCAGATGCCTATTATGGAGGCGATTTACAGGGAATAGCACAAAAGTTAGACTATATTCAAGAGATGGGATTTACCGCTGTTTTATTAACTCCGTTTATGGAAAATGATGAGACAGGCTATCATGGATATGCGGTGACCAACCATTATAAAATAGACGATCATTTTGGAACGTTAAAAGACTTACAAAATCTTGTGAAGAAAGCACATGAGCGCAATATAAAAATTATGGTCGAATTTCCTTTGACAATCAGTAACAATCATTCCTGGGTAGCAGATAAAGAAAAACAAACATGGATAAGTAATGAATCCGGTACAGATAACGAAGTAATTAAAGCATTGCCTCACCTTAATTTAAAAGAAAGCGCTGTGCAGAAATACCTTATTAAAAATGCTGCTTGGTGGAGCAAACAAGCAGATATTGACGGATATTACGTTAAAGATATCGATCAAGCTCCTTCTGCATTTATTTCATCCTTTTCTAAGACGCTAAAAAGCATGAATCCTTCTTTTCTATTAATAGGAGAAATAAACGGGCAACCATTTAAAAAAAATGAGCAGGCTGATTCGTTAGGAGTAGATTTGCTTGTAGATAGAACGCTAGCCGAAGCCACTGCTGCTACGTTTAGCGGTACTAATCGTCCGCAGAAAATGTTGTATGACAAGTGGAGGAAAGGAAGTAATCAGCCTTTAGCCAATTTTTTAGATGATGTTCATAGCACACGTTTTACAGCACAAGCATTGAAGAGTGAAAATCATCCTGGAGCCCGAACAAAGCAAGGGCTTTCGTATCTTTATACTTCGCCGAGTGTACCAATCGTTTTTTATGGAACGGAAATTGCGCTGAATGGGGGAAAGGGAGCAGAAAATTATGGGATGATGAATTTTTTAGCTAATCCCGATATTATAGATCATTTAAAAAAACTGGCTGAACTTAGAGCAAAGTCGCCTTCTCTTCGAAAAGGAAGCTTTACCCTTGTGTCTGAGCAAAAAGGTGTGGCTGTATACAAGAGAAGGTATAAGGACGAAACGACGTTTGTTGTGATTAATAATACAAAGGAAACGTCGGACATTAATGTCCCGCTCAAAAAAGTTGGAAAAGAAAATGAACTAAGAGGGTTAATAACGGAAGGAATTATACGACCCGTTGACGATGTATACAACATTTCATTGGAGCCTGAGACCACAAATGTATATAAAGTAGTGAAAAAGTCAGGGTTTAATATTGGATATATCGCAGCGGTTGCTGCTGTTTATACGGGATTTGGCATCTTTTTGTACAAAGCATCTTCAAAAAGAAGAAAAGAAAAGAAAATTTCTCAATCACGTAAAAAGGACAGCGCGTCGTAGTTGTCAAATTATAATTGGATAAGTATTAATGAAGAAAACATAATTAAGAGGTGGAATTATGGGTGTAACAATAAAAGATGTGGCAAATTTAGCAAATGTAGCCCCTTCGACGGTATCTCGCGTCATTGCAGACAGCTCAAGAATTAGTGAAAAAACAAAACAGCGCGTGCGATCGGCTATGAAAGAACTTGGTTATCACCCAAATATTATTGCGCGAAGTCTAGCAAATCAAACGACAGAGGCAGTCGGCCTAGTGATGCCGAGCTCAGCAGACAAGGTGTTTCAAAATCCATTCTTTCCCGAAGTGCTAAGAGGAATCAGCACCGGAGCTCACGAAAACAAAAGAGCGATTTATATGTCCACTGGAGAAACGGAAGAAGAGATTTTTGCAGAAGTTGTTCAAATGGTACAGGGAAGACGAGTGGATGGATTAATTTTGCTGTACTCCAAAGTTGATGATCAAGTACTTTCTTACTTGCAAGAACAGAGCGTGCCGTTTGTAGTTATTGGAAAGCCGTTTAAACATAGTGAAAGCATCACGTTTGTTGATAATGATAATTTTAAAGCTGGAAAAGAAGCGACGGAATATTTAATTGAATCTGGACATGAGCGTATTGCGTTTATTGGCGGAAGTCTTGAATTAGTCGTTACCATTGACCGTTTAACAGGCTATGATAAAGCGATTCAAAAAGCAAACATTCCTTACCGGGACGAGTATGTAATTCATGAAGAATTTCTACAGAAGGGAGGAAAAGAAGCTGTTTGCGAACTTTTATCTCTAAAAGAACGTCCAACGGCTCTGGTAGTAGCGGACGATCTAATGGCATTAGGCGTTTTAAATACATTGGATGAACTGGGAATTTCGGTTCCTGAAGACATTTCGATTGTCAGTTTTAATAATGTTTTGATCGCCGAAATGGCTAGACCTGCTCTCACATCTATTGATATTAATATTTTTGAACTTGGTTATCAGGCTGTACGCTGTTTGATTAAGCAGATTGAAACGCCATATGCTGTTGCAGAACAAGTGCGCGTGCCTCACAAAATGATTAAAAGACAGTCCTGTAAAACTATTCAAATGACGAAGAGATAACTTTATATACAAATAGAAAAGAGGCTGGAACAAAAGTATTGTAGTTGAAGGAAGATCCGAACGAGTTTGATTCTTAATGGAGAATCAAACTCGTTCGGATTTTTTCGTTGGGAGGGTAAACGTAGGTAGCTGCTTCTTAGCTGTTGATTGGGGTGATTTAGGTATGTCTCAATATATTCTTTATGCCAAAGATATTGGCATTTAAAGTGCAAAAAAAATATACATATGCCAATTATTTTTTCCTTTATTAAAAAGAAAGAATAATATAAGTGGTGAAAACCTTGATGACAAATAGACTGTAAAGTTTTATTAAAAGTTGGCACGCTATTTGCATAACTATAAAGTAAACAAAGATTTGCATACTAGGAGGTATATATCATGGTAGTTTCTTATTCTCATGAACCATTTACAAATTTTAAGGACGAAAACAATAAAAAGGCATTTCAAGAAGCATTAACATATGTAAATACACAGCTTGGCAAAACGTACCCGCTTGTGATCGACGGTGAAAAAGTGGAAACTGAAGAGAAAATTACGTCTGTTAACCCAGCGAATATAAAAGAAGTGATTGGATATGTCTCTACAGTAAATAAAGATCTAGCAGAGCAAGCGATGCAGTCAGCTTTAAAAGCTTTTGAAACGTGGAAAAAATGGAAAGTAGAACATCGAGCAGATATTCTTTTCCGTGCAGCGGCCATCATCCGTCGCAGAAAGCATGAATTTTCTAGTTATCTTGTAAAAGAAGCAGGAAAGCCTTGGAACGAAGCAGATGCTGATACAGCAGAAGCAATTGATTTTTTAGAGTACTATGCACGTCAAGTCCTGACGTTAAAAGATGGTTCTCCAGTACAGAGTCGAGACGGTGAGTATAATCAGTACAATTATATTCCGCTTGGCGTAGGTATTATCATTTCACCATTTAACTTCCCGTTAGCTATTATGGCTGGAACAGCAGTAGCAGCTATCGTAACAGGCAACACGATTTTATTAAAACCAGCTGATGCCACTCCTGTAGTAGCAGCGAAATTTGTAGAAGTAATGGAAGAAGCAGGTTTACCGAAAGGCGTATTAAACTTTATTCCTGGTGCTACACCTGAAATCGGTGACTACTTAGTAGAACATCCAAAAACACGCTTTGTTTCATTTACCGGTTCGCGCGCAGTAGGTTGCCGCATTTACGAAAGAGCAGCAAAAGTACAGCCAGGCCAAAAATGGTTAAAACGCGTTATTGCTGAAATGGGCGGAAAAGATACGGTGGTTGTAGACAAAGATGCGGATCTTGATTTAGCTGCTTCTTCAATCGTATACTCTGCATTTGGTTTTGCAGGGCAAAAGTGCTCCGCTGGTTCTCGTGCTGTTGTGCATCAAGATGTGTATGATGAAGTGCTTGAAAAAGCAGTTGCGCTAACCAAAACATTAACCGTTGGAAACCCAGAAGAAGTTTCAACTTATATGGGACCTGTTATTCACGAAGCGTCGTATAACAAAGTATTATCGTATATTGAAATTGGAAAAGAAGAAGGACGGCTGGTTGCGGGAGGAGAAGCAGACAATTCAACTGGATACTTTATTCAGCCAACTATTTTTGCGGATGTAGATGAAAAAGCTCGTCTCATGCAAGAAGAAATTTTTGGTCCGGTAGTAGCATTCTCTAAAGCGCGAGATTTTGATCATATGATGGAGATTGCAAACAATACGGAATATGCATTAACAGGCGCTTTATTATCAAACAACCGCGCGCATATTGAGCGCGCTCGTGAAGAGTTCCATGTTGGAAATCTGTATTTTAACAGAGGATGTACAGGAGCGATTGTTGGTTACCAGCCTTTTGGCGGATTTAATATGTCAGGAACGGATTCAAAAGCAGGCGGACCGGACTATCTTGTTCTTCACATGCAAGCAAAAACAACATCTGAAACATTCTAATTGAAAAATAAGGAGGAGTAAATATGACAACTGAAACACAAAAAACGGTAAAAATCATTGAGCAAACAGAAAAATTTGGGGCACACAACTATCATCCGCTGCCGATTGTAATTGAAAAGGCAGAAGGCGTATGGGTACACGATCCAGAAAATAATAAATATATGGATATGCTAAGTGCTTATTCCGCTGTTAACCAAGGACATCGTCATCCAAAAATTATTGAAGCATTAAAACGTCAAGCTGATAAAGTAACGTTAACGTCACGAGCGTTTCATAATGATCAGCTTGGTCCATGGTATGAAAAGATTTGTAAATTAACAAATAAAAATATGGCTCTTCCAATGAATACGGGAGCAGAAGCGGTGGAAACAGCCATTAAAGCTGCACGCCGCTGGGCTTACGATGTGAAAGGCGTTGCTGAAAATCAAGCACAAATCATCGCATGTGTGGGCAACTTCCACGGTCGTACAATGACAGCTGTTTCCTTATCGTCTGAAGCAGAATATCAACGTGGTTTTGGACCGATGCTTCCAGGGCTTCAAACCATCCCTTATGGTGATTTAGAAGCGTTAAAAGCTGCTATTACACCAAATACAGCCGCATTTTTAATTGAGCCAATTCAAGGCGAAGCAGGTATTGTTTTACCTCCAGAAGGCTTCTTAAAAGCTGCAGCTGATTTATGTAAAGAACATAATGTGCTATTTATTGCTGATGAAATCCAAGTTGGCTTAGCCCGTACAGGCAAAATGTTTGCTTGTGATTGGGAAGGCGTAGAACCAGATATGCTGATTTTAGGTAAAGCGCTTGGAGGAGGAGTTTTCCCTATTTCTTGCGTAGTCGCTAACGAAGACATTTTAAGTGTCTTTAACCCTGGCTCTCATGGTTCAACATTTGGAGGAAACCCGCTTGCTTGTGCCGTATCATTAGCTGCTTTGGAAGTAATTGAAGATGAAGAACTTCCAGCGCGTTCATTAGAATTAGGTTCTTATTTCAAGCAGAAGCTCCAAAGCTTAAGCAATCCAGTTATTAAAGAAGTGCGCGGCCGAGGTCTATTCATCGGGGTAGAATTACACGAAGAAGCTCGTCCTTATTGTGAAAAATTAAAAGACCAAGGTTTGCTTTGTAAAGAAACGCACAGTACGGTTATTCGTTTTGCTCCGCCGCTAACGATTTCAAAAGAAGAGTTAGACTGGGCAATTGAACGAATTGAAAAAGTATTTGCTGAGTAATCGGTTTAAAATAAATAAAAATAGTACGATATGTATATATCGTACTATTTTTATTCATATGCAGCTAAATAACGTTTTTATTTGATAGGCAGGAGGAATAGAAGTGTATATCCAACTCTCACAGCTAAGCATGGAAGAGCAAGTTGAATGTTTAACAAAAGCGTTAGTGAAAATCAAAAGTATCAATGGGACAAGCGGCGAAGTAAAGATTGCTGATTTCATTAAAAACATGCTTCAAAGTTTTCCTTATTTCAAAGAAAATCCCCTTCACGTTTGGGAACAGAAAATTAATGGCGACACGCTAGGTAGAAAAAATGTATTTGCTTTTATTCAAGGCAGCAAAAAAAATGCTCAAACAATGATTTATCACGCTCACTTAGATACGGTTGGCATTGAAGATTTTGGTTCATTAAAAGACATAGCGTTAGATCCAGAAGAACTTCAGCGATATTTCTCTATGCATAATATTAATGAAGATGTACAGCGAGATGCTCGCTCAGGTGAATGGATGTTTGGAAGAGGAGCCGTTGATATGCAAAGTGGAATTGCTGTACATTTAGCCAATGTGCTGCATTTTACTAAGCATCCAAATCAATTAGAAGGAAACGTGCTTTTTATGGTCAACCCAGATGAGGAAAGTCAGCATGCTGGAATTATTTCTGCTGTTTCTGAACTGAACCGTTTGAAAAAAGAAAAAAATCTTTCATATGTAGCAGCGATTAATACCGATTTTATTACACCTCTTTACGATGGAGATTCCACGCGTTATATTTATACAGGAGCCGCTGGGAAGCTGCTTCCATGTTTTTATATTTACGGAAGAGAAGTACATGTAGGAGATACGCTTGCTGGTATAGATCCTAATTTGATTGCATCTGAGATTACAGGAAGCATTCATAACAATATTAATCTAGCTGAAAATATTGAAGGAGAATTGGTACTGCCACCTTCCTGTCTGTATCAACGAGATAATAAAGAGGCTTATAATGTACAAACCGCTGTAAGCAGTCATTTGTATTTTAATTATTTCATCTATGAACGAACGGCAAAAGAAGTGATGAGTCAATTAATTGGATTATCAATCGAAGCATGTGAAAAAGTGGAGAAAAAACTTTCTGATTATTACGAACTTTTTGTTCAAAGAACGAATTTACCAAAGCGAAGCTTGTCTTGGAAAGTGGATGTTGTGAGTTTAGAAGATTACCTGGAAGAATTGGATCAAAAAGGGATAAATGCTCAGGCTTGTGTTGAACAAGCTTTCGAACAGTATGCGCATTTAGAACTTAGAACGAGGTGCTTTAAAGTAATTGAAGAACTTCAAAGGTTAGATCCGCATCAAAGTCCGCGCGTAATTGTCTTTTTTGCACCGCCTTACTTGCCTCATAATCACTTGAAGAAAGACGAAAGCAGAGATCAGCAGCTTCTTTATCCCTTGCAAGCGGCTGTGGAGAAGGTTGGAAAACAGACGGGAGAGACGTTTCAGTTTAAAAAATTTTTCCCCTACCTAGCGGATGGCAGCTTTTTATCTCTTCATGAGACAGATGAGGAAATCGATGCTTTTACACGTAACTTTCCAGGGTGGGGGATTGCGGGGGCGATTCCTTTCCGTGAAATTCGAGAATTAGATATTCCGTCCATTAATATGGGGGTATATGGGAAAGACGGACATAAGTGGACAGAGCGAGTGTACAAGCCTTATTCGTTCGGCGTCCTTCCTAAGTTGATTCAAGAAACAACTGTTCAGATGTTAAAAAGTAGGTATGCTTGTACAAACCACATATAAGAAAATGAAGAACGGAGGTACCGATGAATAGACATACAGAACAAAACCAATTACAGAGAACAATGAAAAGCAGACATTTATTTATGATTGCGTTAGGAGGTGTGATTGGGACAGGCCTATTTTTAGGTTCGGGTTTTACTATTAGCCAGGCAGGGCCGGGAGGAGCCATTCTTGCATATATAATAGGCGGCTTCCTCATGTACTTAGTTATGCTTTGTTTAGGAGAGCTAGCGGTAGCAATGCCCGTTTCAGGTTCCTTTCAAGAATACGCTACAAGGTTTTTAGGACCTTCTACAGGCTTTATGATTGGATGGCTGTACTGGTTCAGCTGGGCAAATACGACAGGGCTTGAATTTACGTCAGCAGGAATTTTAATGCAGAGGTGGTTTCCCGATGTACCTGTATGGTCATGGTGCTTAATTTTTGGCGTCATTACGTTTTTAATTAACGCTCTTTCTGCTCGAAGCTATGCTGAAACTGAGTTTTGGTTTTCGAGTATTAAAGTTACGGCTATTATTCTATTTATTTTAATTGGAGGAGCTGCTGTTTTTGGTTTTATCGACTTCAAAGGGGGAGAACCTGCACCGTTTCTTTCGCATTTCACTCAAGGCGCAGGTCTTTTTCCAAATGGAATACTGGCAGTTCTACTGACTTTAGTAACGGTTAACTTTTCGTTTCAAGGAACGGAGCTTGTCGGCATTGCAGCAGGAGAAAGTGAAAGTCCTGAGAAAACGTTGCCGAGATCTATTCGAAATGTCATTTGGAGAACGCTGTTTTTCTTTGTGTTAGCTATGTTTGTTTTAGTTTCTATTCTGCCATACAAAACAGCAGGAGTCATTGAAAGTCCGTTTGTTGCCGTATTAGATCAAATTGGCATTCCATACGCAGCAGATATCATGAACTTTGTCATTTTAACAGCTGTGTTATCAGTGGCGAACTCCGGCGTTTATGCTGCTTCTCGTATGCTTTGGTCATTGTCAAACAGCAATATGGGGCCAAAACCTTTGAAGAAATTATCTTCAAAAGGTGTTCCAATTAACGCATTAATTGTGACGATGATTATTTCAGGATGCTCGTTGATTACAAGCGTCGTGGCTGCTGAAACCGTATATCTTTGGTTTATTTCGATTTCAGGAATGGTGACCATTATTGTTTGGATGTCCATTTGTGCCTCTCAATTTATGTTCCGCCGTCGTTTTTTAGCGGAAGGAGGAGACATAAAGGAATTAAAATTTAAAACGCCGCTTTATCCGTTCGTTCCTATTCTAGGTTTTTGTTTGTATGGACTTGTATTAATCAGCTTAATTTTTATTCCGGATCAACGAATTGGTCTTTACTGCGGGATCCCTTTAATTATTGTACTCTACGTGTATTATCACGTAGGAATCAAGAAAAATATTAATCAAAAACAATCGGATTCACCGGTTTATAAAGCAAAATAAAAAAGAAGTGCACAGTGCACTTCTTTTTTATTTAGAGCGGATGTTTAATCGTTTCATACGATACTGCAAGCTTTGTCTGGTCAGCCCTAGTATCTTAGCACTTTTTGAGATGTTGTGGCTGTGTTGTTCAAGCGTTTGTTTAATACATTCTGCTTCGAACGCTAACAGCTGTTCCTTTAAAGGAAGAGAAGGGTGAAAAGCGCTTGGATAAGAAGGTGCGTCACTGCTTGCTTTATTTTCAAAATGTTCATGCTGCTTTAGCTGGAACTTCGTTCTGTATTGGAAAGGAAGGTGAGAATAGTGAATAACGTCTTCATCCATCACCAAGTTCATTGCGCCTTCAATAATGTGTTCTAATTCCCGTACGTTCCCTGGCCAGTCATAAGAGAGAAAAGAAGACATCACTTGGTGATCTACGGTTTTTACATTCATCTGAAACAAATCATTGTATTTTTTGATGAAAAACTTTGTTAATTCAATAATATCTTCTTTTCGTTCACGAAGAGGAGGAATAAAAAGCGTCACGACGCCAAGTCGGTAATATAAGTCTTTGCGTAATCGGTTTTCGGCAATCGCATCGATTGGATCTTCATTCATATTCGCGATCACTCGAACGTTAACCGGTTTGTCCACTGTATCCCCAATTCTTCGTACGGTTTTTTCCTGCAGAACTCGAAGAAGCTTAGCCTGCAGATTTGGGTTTAACGAGTTGATTTCATCTAGCAGTAATGTGCCTCCTTGTGCTTGTTCGAAAAGACCAGGATTATCCATTGCACCTGTAAAAGCTCCGCGTTTCGTACCGAACAAAAGGCTTTCAATTAAATTATCCGGTAGCGCAGCACAGTTTTGTGAAATAAAAGGAGCAGAAGAGCGGCTGCTGCCATTATGTATGCTTTGAGCAAACAGTTCTTTACCCGTGCCTGTTTCTCCAATAATTAAGACATAAGAAGGAGTTCTAGTAGCGCGCTTGGCGTCTTCAATCACATCATGAACGGCTTGACTGTTTCCGATGATGCTATCAAACGTAAAGCGTGTGTTTCCTTTTTGTCTAATGTTTTGCCGGATTAGACGCTCTAGTTTCGTCACGTCCTGAGCAATTTCCACCGCTCCTTGAATGACTCCGTCTTTTAAAATAGGGAAGGTATTATTAATTGTCGTGATTTCTTGTCCTTGATTGTTGAAATACGTTTGCTTGACGTTAACCGTTTCTTTTCCTTTTTGCAGTGCCTGTACAAGCGTGCTTTGCTGATTTTCTTTGAACATAAACACATCTAACAAGTTTTTATGTAAAACGTCTTGTTCATCCATCAGCTCCATCTTTGTCATCTTTTCATTGTAAATAATGGTTTTTCCTGTTTCATCGACCGCGTGGATACCGGCATCGACTTTATTTAAAATGGTTTCATATATATGTTTAAGAGTGCTTAATGTATCGGTCATTCAAATACTCTCCTTTAGCGGTGTTCATATCTCTATTTAAACAAAAATAGCTGAATTCTGATAGTGTTTCCACATAAAAATAAATGAATGACCGAAGAGAAATGTTATCCGTTTACAATGGATCCCCCATTAATGTGCAGAACTTGCCCGGACATATAAGAAGAATCAGAGCTTGCCAAGTATACATAGGCCGGTCCGAGCTCAGAAGGCTGTCCAGCCCGTTTCATAGGTGTATTAGACCCAAATGTCGCAACTTGCTGTTCGTCGAACGTAGACGGAATAAGAGGTGTCCAAATGGGTCCCGGAGCTACGCCGTTTACGCGAATGCCTTTTGTTGCGAGCGAAGCTGACAAAGAACGTGTGAAAGCCACGATAGCACCTTTGGTTGAAGAGTAATCAATCAGCTGATCATGCCCATGATAGGCGGTCACAGACGTTGTATTAATAATAGCGCTTCCTTGTTTTAAATGAGGCAATGCAGCTTTGGTCAAATGGAAAATTGAAAAAATATTTGTTTGGAACGTACGGGTAAGCTGTTCAGTCGTGATATCCGTAATACTTTTTTGAGGATGCTGTTCAGCTGCATTATTGACTAAGATGTCTATTTTTCCGAAAGTCTGAATGGCCTTTGAGATGACTTCTTGACAAAAATGTTCATCTCCTATGTCACCAGCAAGCAACAAACAAGAAGCTCCCATTCGTTCAACTTGTTTTTTAGTTTCATTTGCATCATCGTGTTCATTAAGATAGGTTACAACAACGTTTGCACCTTCTTTCGCATAATGGTAAGCGACAGAACGCCCAATTCCGCTGTCTCCTCCTGTGATAACGGCTACTTTGTTCTGTAATTTTCCGCTTGCCTTATAGTCTGGAGCGATAGAGGTAGGGATTGGATGCATATCTTTCTCAATACCTGGCTGAGTTTGCTGATGCTGAGGAGGGAAGTTTTGTTTTTGATTTTGATTCATTGGTATACACTCCTTAATTAATATGAGTATGTAAGCGTATACTAGTATTTGTTAAGAGAGTGTATCTATGCATAGGAATAAGACTGAACGAATAAAAAAGGCCTTAAAAGAAAAAATGAATGCCAGGGCATCCATTTTTTTAGCGGTAATTAATAAATTGTACGTCAATAGGTAAATCAGCGCTGCGAATAGCTGAAATAATTTGCTGCAGGTCATCACGATTTTTACCGCTTACGCGAAGCTGATCATCTTGGATCTGGCTTTTTACTTTTAAACCGGTATTTTTAATAATTGTATTTAGCTTTTTAGCGTTGTCTTTGTCGATACCTTGAATTAACTTAGCGCGCTGTCTAACCGTTCCTCCAGAAGCATTTTCAATTTTACCGTAGGAGATATTGCGTGTAGGTACGCCGCGTTTGATGAGCTTAGAAATCAGTACGTCTTTTAACTGTTCAAGCTTAAATTCATCATCAGAAATAAGAACAAGCTCTTCGTTTTCAAGCGAGATTTCGCTTTTACTGCCTTTAAAATCGTAGCGGGTTTTAATTTCTTTTGTTGCCATGGTAATGCCGTTTGTTACCTCTGATAAATCGACTTGTGACACAACGTCAAATGAACTATCTTTAGCCATAATAACCTCCATATGTAAAGAGTTTGTTCTTTTATTATAAATAAAACACAAACTGTATACAACTGATATTGAATAGAGAGCCGGTAATTGATACAATACAAGTTATGCTTTTTGTTGTAAGCTATAGAAGCAGCTTTTTAACAAAACGTATGCATTTAAGTTAATTTGAACTTTAGAATGCTGTTTGATGCAAAGTGAGAAGGTATGTGGTGAAGGAACAATCACTACTAATTTATATAAAGGATGGATAGAACGATGAATGTAGAAGCTGGGATGAAAGCGTATTTAACAGTAAACCGGGAAACGCCGATTGGTTATATGTTAGCAGAAGGCGAAGAAGAAATTTTGCTACATAAAAATGAAACAACAAGAGAACTTGCTGAAGGGGAAGAAGTAGAAGTTTTTCTATACCTTGATCAGCATGACCGTTTAACGGCAACGATGCACTTACCTCTTGTTGAAGAAGGTGTTTATGAGTGGGTCGAGGTCGTAGATGTTAATCCGGGTTTAGGTGTGTTTGTAAATATCGGCATGAACAAAGATATGTTAATTGGTTCAACAGACTTACCTGCGCTAGAGGATCTGTGGCCAGAAGTCGGAAACAAGGTTTACTGTACAATGAAGATTTCAAAGCGCGGTAAGATGTACGGAAAAATTGCTACAGATGATGTGATGAAAGCAATGGCATTAGATGCTCCCCCCGAACTTTTTAATCGTGAAGTGAGTGGATACATCTATCGCGTACTGCGCGTAGGTTCATTTATTATGACAGATGAAGGATATGTTGGATTTATTCATGAAAGCGAGAGACGCAAAGAACCAAAGCTTGGTACGTATGTAACAGGCCGCGTAATTAATGTAAAAGAAGACGGAACGCTAAACGTATCGCTTCTTCCGCGCAAGCAAGAAAGCATGGATGAAGATGCACAAGTACTATACGATTACATGGAAAGCCGCGGCGGCGTTATGCCATTTTGGGATAAAAGCTATCCAGAAGATATTCGTGAGCGCTTTAATATGAGTAAAGCTGCGTTCAAACGTGCGCTTGGTAAACTGATGAAAGAAGGAAAAGTTTATCAAGAAGAAGGATGGACATATTTTAAAAAAGAAGAAAACTAAAAGGAGAAGCCGCTGAAAATTCAGCGGCTTCTTTTTATAAGTGATCAGATTTTTTAGAAAATGAATGTTTTCCAAGCTCACGGTTATGCTTAGCTTGCAGATTCTTTTCGTGAAGCTTTGCGTTATTATCTTTTGCTTTTTTATCGTTATCGCTCGTTTTTGGCATTGTGATACACCCCTTTTTGATCGTACCTTTAGAATGCCCTGACTTCTTTAAATTATTCGATGGTTTCGTTCAAAAAGAAGACTGCAATCGTCCCTGGGCCAGAGTGAGAACCTATGGCTGCACCAATAATATTAATAATAAAATGTTTGGTTCCAAAACGTTCTTGAATCATCTCTTTCAGCTGAAGAGCTGTTTCTAAATCATCTCCATGACTAATTCCAATGGTTTGAGAAGAGAGATTTTCTCCTCGCTCTTCCATTACATCAAGCATGCGCTTAAATACTTTTTTACGGCCGCGGATTTTTTCGATTGGAATCAATTTTCCATCTTCCACATGAAGCAGCGGCTTAATATTAAGCAGACCTCCTACAAAAGCAGAAGCTTTGCTCACACGTCCTCCTTGAGCAAGAAAATCTAAGTCATCGACCGTAAAAATATGTTCCATATGCAGCGCGTATTGTTTTATTTTTTCTGTCATCTCTACTAGTGAGAGGTTTTGTTGTAGTAATTGTTCTGCATAATAAGTAACTACTCCCTGGCCAAGAGATGCACATTTCGTATCGATTATCTCTAATTGGAAATCGGGATACTTTTCTAGGAGTTCTTCTCGAATCATCATTGCTGTTTGATATGTACCGGATAATTCTGAAGAAAAAGCTAAATAAATGCACGAATCACCTGATTTAGCTATGTTCTCAAAGACTTCATACATAGTAGTTGGAGCCGCTTGAGATGTTTTTGGCATCTTGCCTTTACGGATGGCTTCGTAGACAGAAGCTGGCTCAATCGTTTGTAGATCTAAAAATTCTTGATTATCCAGGCTTACGCGAAGCGGTAAAAAGCCAACGTTATTTTCTTGAAAAAAAGATAAAGGCAAATCGCTTGCACTATCGGTTAAAAGTTTAATTGACATAAATGTCACCTTCCTAATTGCATTTATAAAATATTAAATGAATTTGATGTATAAACATTGAGAAGCGTTATATACGACATAGTATTAGTGTATAAGCACTTTGAGGAAAATACAATTTTTGAATAAGTTTTTTTAATTCTGCCAAATCGTACATACTATATGTACTAACTATTTTAAAGATGCTGACTTTATTCATTTTATAAATGGGTATAAGAAAGTAAGAAGTTTTAAAAAGCGGAGGTCGGTCATTTGAATATGTGGCTTGAAGCAAAAAAAGCGATAGTCGTCTTGGTAGGAGCATTATTGAATGCGCTTGCGCTCAACTTGTTTTTGATACCTGCTAATGTATATTCGAGCGGCTTTACAGGAGTAGCTCAGCTTGTTTCGAGTATCGTGACAGATTACACCCCTTTTACTATTTCCACTGGAGTGCTGCTGTTGTTGTTAAATATTCCTGTAACTATTTTAGGGTGGAAAAAAGTTGGGAAGTCATTTACTGTTTACAGCTTTATCAGCGTTGCTGCAACAACTTTGTTTCTTGGAATTATTCCTATTCAAGCACTTTCTAAAGACATCATCCTTAACGCAGTTTTTGGAGGCGTTATTTTAGCGGTAGGGGTAGGAATTACGTTAAAATTTGGAGCTTCAACTGGTGGGCTCGATATTATTGCTCTGATTTTGTCTCGAGTAAAAGACCGACCAATTGGCACTTATATGTTCATATTAAACGCAATTATTATCGTGCTAGCAGGTCTTTTATATGGTGCTGAGAAGTCACTCTATACGCTTGTGACGCTTTATACAACTACTCGCGTCATTGATGTTATTCATACGCGTCATGTCAAACTCACAGCAATGATCGTAACGAAAAAAGGAGTGGAGCTAAGAAAGGCGATTCACGCCAAACTTGTGCGAGGGATTACGGCGGTACCGGCTAAAGGCGGCTTTACAAACGAAGATAAAGAAATGCTAATGATTGTTTTGACTAGATATGAATTATTTGACTTGGAGCGAGTGATTAAAGAGGTAGATCCTAAAGCATTTACCAATATCGTTCAGACAACGGGAATCTTTGGTTTGTTTCGCAAGGATTAAAAAAGGTCCAGGTATTCATTACCTGGACTTTTTTTATTAATGTGTGCCTTTTAAGTCATTAGAAAGCTCTTGAAGCTGAGCTTGTTCTTCAGGAGAAGCATTTTGCTGCGCATGAGACAGCATATCAGCTGCAATGTTTTCATCAGAAGCTGCAGACGTATGAGCCTGAGACGTTTGATGATTTTGACCAGCAGCTCCCAATGTATTCTGAAGCTGCTGAAGCTGAGCTTGTTCTTCAGGAGAAGCGCTTTGCTGTGCATGAGACAGCATATCAGCTGCTACGTTTTCACTAGACGTGTGAGCTTCACCGTGAGCATGAGACTGACCGCCTTCTAAAGTACTTTGAAGCTGTTCAAGCTGGCTCTTTTCTTCAGGAGAAGCATTTTGCTGTGCATGAGATAATATATCAGCTGCCACGCTTTCACTGGACGTGTGAGCTTTACCGTGAGCGTGAGACTGACCGCCTTCTAAAGTGCTTTGAAGCTGTTCAAGCTGTGCCTTCTCTTCGGAAGAAGCATTCTGAACGATATGAGACAGCGTATCAGACGTAATGTCTGCGCTTTTCTCTTGTGAATGTGATTCTCCATCTGTATCATACGCTTGATGCAATGAGTTTTGGAATTGCTTCAGCTGCTCTTGCTCCTGCGGAGAAGCGTTAGAAGCAATACTATTTAATACGCCTTCTGAAATATCAAGTTCACCGTTGCCGTGCTTTTGACGATGAAGCTGATCTTCTGAATGGCCGGATACTGCATTTCGAATCGCATCTTTTACTTGACCAAAAAGTGAATTTTTCATAAGTTACTGTCCTCCATGAGGAGTTTGGCGCTGCTGAGCTTGAAATGCTTCTGCCTCTGCCATAGTCATATGATAAGGAATTCGTTCATCATGTTTTTGAACTGCGTCTGCACCTTGTTTCACAAAACGTTTTGATCGATTGCCTCTGCCCATCATAAATTCCTCCTCGTAATATAAATAAAACCGACACCTTAAGAAGTGTCGGTTATAGTGTGTGCTAAATAAAAAAAATGATAGCGATAAAAATTTACCTTGCTTTTCAAAAAAAGCTAAGTTATAAATTTAACGTTTTTTCCAAATAATAAGCAATACCATTATTTTCATTCGATTTTGTTACTTCACGCGCTAGCTGTTTTAATTCGTTAATACCATTTTCCATGGCGATGCCGTGTCCTGCAAATTTAATCATTTCAAAATCATTGTCTTCATCTCCAAACGCAATAATTCGTTCGCGTGGAATTTGATAATGATTAGCTACGCGCTCAAGACCTACAGCTTTATTAAGTCCTTTTTTTACAATTTCAACGACATGCCAAGGTGCTCCCCAGCGTCTATGTTCTAGTACTTCTGCATGAACATCTGAAAGGTGAGAGCGTATATCTTGTACATGTTCTTCATCTGCGTGAATTAAAATAGACGTTGGATCGTGCTGCAGCGTATGACGCAAATCACCCGTTTGTAATTTAGGATCCCCTAGGCTAAGTACATCCATTAATTTTCGATCTTCAAAATGAAGATACACATCATCTTGTACTTCTGCCATGATATTGTTGATGCGATAGTCTTGCATAGCTGTCACAATGTCATGGACAGTGCGGCGGTTTAAAGGTTCGTGGTGCGTGCCGAAATCAGGCTGAAGGGGGTGATGGACAAGCGCTCCGTTAAAGTTTACGATAGGCGTGGATAAATCTAATTCGCTGTAATACATAGCACTGGAACGATAAGGTCTTCCAGTTGCAATCATTACAATATGTCCTTCTTGTTTGGCTTTTTCTAATACCCGTTTTGTTTTAGGTGAAATGGTTTTTTCATTCGTTAACAATGTTCCATCCAGATCTAAGGCGATTAAGTGTTGATCGTTTCTCATATAGGGCTCCTTTTAAATTGAAGTAGTTATACGATTATATTGAATTCTACTAATATTCATGCTTGTATTCCCATATTTTACACAACTTTTCCTTAGGAGCAAAGCAGAACGATTGACATGCAAAAGCTGTCTTGTTACGGTGTAAGACATAGTTATTGATTGCTTACGATAAATTGTTTAAGGGTATATTTAATACGTGAAGATAATTACGGAAGTAAAAGAAAGGAGAATGAATATGGATAAACAGTTAGAAGATAAAATTATGGAATCACTAGAAGAAGTAATTGATCCAGAGCTTGGCGTTGATATCGTAAATTTAGGCTTAGTTTACGGTGTGGAAATGGAAGAAAACAACACGGTTATTGTGACGATGACGTTAACTTCTATCGGCTGCCCGCTAGCTGGTGTGATTGGCGAACAAGTGAAAAAACAATTAATTTCGCTTGAAGAAGTAGAAAATGTAGAAGTGAATATCACATTTAATCCGCCATGGGATAAAGATCGCATGACGCGCTACGCTAAAATTGCATTAGGTGTTCAATAAAAAAAAGCCATCAACGATGGCTTTTTTTCTTATTCAATTCTGCACAATTCCAAAGGGCAGTCCTCACAGTCTATTTCTCTCTTTAGAAAAGAGAGCTGATGAATGATAATTTTTCCATCTGTCATTGAAATTACTTGATTTTTTCGCAACTCAGCGAGCATGCGATTGACCACTTCTCGGGAGGTCCCGCATAGATTAGCGATCTCTTGATTTGTTAACGTTACGTTTAATAAAATACCATTTGGCTTCATTACCCCAAAACTATTGGACATGCGAATCAGAGTAGAATAGAGAGCTCCTTTCTTTCCATTTAGAATTAAGTCCCTGAATTTTGTCTGCATTCGCTTAATTTGGAGTCCCATCCACTTCATGTACTCCATAGAAAGAGCAGGGTATTGTGCTAGTTCGTTTTCTAACACCCGTTTTTGAATGCTGATCGCTGTACAAGGTTCGATGGCTTTTGCTTGGAGCATATGGGGAGTGGATCCGCAAAACAGCATGACTTCCCCGACTAAGTCTCCTGCACTCGCCAGCTGAAGCGTCAGCTCGCGTCCTTCCGGCGTCACTTTCCCCACTTGCACGGCCCCTGACGTAATAAAAAATAAATGAGTTGAAGTCGAACCTTCTTGAAAGAGAAAGTCACCTTTTTTAAACGAAAGTTTATGATCAAAGTTCATAAAAAATTGCTGCAGCTCATTTGAAAAAGAATCCGTTGTGATGTTCATCATGTTATCACCTTTTAATTAAAATTTTTGCGACTGTTACTTATTAATCTATTAAGTTAGAACAGTCTGTATATGCTGTACGTCCACTAACCGTATGAAAAAAATGTCATACGGATGATTTTATCGATATTCTTATTATACACAAAAACAACCAGTGTTTTCCAAAACTATCTGTGAACAATTTCTAAACAAAAATAGAAAGATAGTTATAAAAATAAAAACTTATGAATAAATAAAAATGTTTAAAAATATAGAATAAAGTGTTGGATTTTTTAAATATTCATTTGATTTTATTTTTATACGGTATTATAATGATAAATAATTCAAATAGATACGTGGAAAAAGGAGTTTTAAAATGAAAGAATACAAGGTAGGAATTGTTGGAGCAACAGGGTATGGAGGAGTAGAACTGATTCGTTTGTTAGCGAATCACCCACATTTTCATGTTTATGCAGTTTATTCATCCTCTCAGGATGGGATGGAACTAGCAGAAGTTTATCCTCACCTTTCTAATACTGTATATACGCTGCAAGATATAAACCCTAAGAAGATGGCTGAAGAATTAAATTTAGTGTTTACAGCAACTCCGTCCGGTGTTTCTAGCAAGCTTGTACCTCAATTAATAGAAGAAGGAATAAAAGTGGTAGATCTATCTGGAGATTTTAGATTAAAAACAGAAGCTCTTTATGAAAAATGGTACAAAAAGCCTGCTGCAGCCGAAGCATTTTTACAGCAGTCTGTGTATGGACTATCAGAATGGTTTGCAGACGAAGTCGAAAGCAGTACGTTCGTTGCGAACCCGGGTTGTTATCCAACAGCTACACTGCTTGGGCTAGCTCCCCTCGTTAGTAAACAAATGGTGAAATCAAACTCTATTATCATTGATGCAAAGTCCGGAATCTCAGGAGCAGGGCGCGGTCTTTCGCAAATGGCTCATTATGCTGAAATCAATGAAAATATGAAAATATACAAAGTTAATCAACATCAGCATATCCCAGAAATCGAATCTATTTTAGAAAAGTGGGATGAGGAAATTGGCCATGTTACGTTCAGTACGCACTTAGTTCCAATGACGCGAGGGATTATGATTACAGTATACGCTGAACTTTCTGAAGAGAGCTCAGTACAAGAGCTTCATCAGCTATATGTAGATACATATCAAAACTCCCCGTTCGTTCGCGTCCGAAAAGCTGGTGAATTTCCTTCTACTAAAGAAGTAAGTGCATCAAATTATTGCGATATCGGTATTACATTTGACGAACGAACAAAGCGTGTCACGATCGTTTCTGTCATTGATAACTTAGTAAAAGGGGCAGCCGGTCAGGCCATTCAAAATGCCAATATCATGATGGGATTTGAACAACAAGCGGGTATCGGACTATTGCCTGTCTTCCCATAAAGTCAACAGCATCACTAATCACGATAAAAGCAGGAGGGAACGTATAGTGATTACGGTTAAACAAACGAAAGAAAAAATAAAGAAAATAGAGAACGGTACAATTGTAACGCCGCTAGGTTTTTCAGCAGACGGCGTTCACGCTGGTTTACGTTATGCTAAAAAAGATTTAGGAGTTATTGTAAGCGATGTGCCAGCTAATTGCGCAGCTGTTTACACGCTTAATGCTTTTCAAGCAGCGCCTTTAGCTGTTACAAAAGAAAGTGTAGCAGTGGAGCAGAAGCTGCAAGCGATCGTTGTGAACAGCGCATGTGCAAATGCATGTACTGGGGAACAAGGATTAAAAGATGCATACCAGATGCGAAATACATGTGCAAAAAAGCTTAATATCCTACCTCATCATGTAGCGGTAGCTTCTACAGGCGTAATTGGAGAGCTTCTAGATATGGAAAAAATCGTGAAAGGCATTGGGTTGTTAAGTCCTTCGTCGAACAAAGAAAAAGCAGAAGAATTTCAAACGGCTATTTTAACAACAGATACAGTGATGAAGTCAGCTTGCTATGAAACAAAAATTGACGGCAAAGTAGTCACCATTGGCGGTACAGCGAAAGGATCAGGCATGATTCACCCAAATATGGCTACGATGCTTAGCTTTATCACAACGGATGCTAAGGTTGAAGCTTCAGTGTTACAAGATGCGCTAGGTTCTATTACAAATAAAAGCTTTAATCAAATTACAGTGGATGGTGATACGTCAACCAACGATATGGTTGTTGTTTTAGCAAATGGAAAAGCTGATCACCAGTCGCTTACACCAGATCATCCTGAATGGAATTCGTTTTATGAAGCACTGCGCTTGACGTGTGAAGATTTAGCCAAACAAATTGCACGCGACGGTGAAGGAGCAACAAAACTAATTGAAGTAAACGTATCTGGGGCTCATACAAATGAAGAAGCAAATGTGATTGCTAAACAAATTGTGGGCTCGAACCTAGTGAAAACGGCCATGTATGGAGCCGATGCCAATTGGGGACGAATTATTTGTTCAGTTGGGTACAGCGGAGTAACGCTTAATCCAGAAACAGTGAATGTTTCGTTAGGCAATATCCAGATGTTAGAAAACAGTCAGCCTGTTTCATTTAGTGAAGAAGAAGCAAAGGCTTATTTAGAAAATGATACGGTCGAAGTCTATGTTGACTTGCAGGAGGGAAATGGAATTGGCAAGGCGTGGGGCTGCGATTTGACTTACGATTATGTCAAAATCAACGCCAGTTATCGAACGTAAGGAGAGAGTGAAATGAGCAGTGAAAAAATCGTCGTTGTAAAATGCGGAGGCAGCATTATCAATCAGTTAACAAGCGCTTTTTTTGAAAGTATTCAGCAGTTAAAAGCGAGTGGATATCAGATCATTGTTGTGCACGGAGGCGGGCCTGATATTCAAGATACGCTTACCAAACTTCACATTGAAACGGAATTTGTAGATGGGCTTCGAAAAACGTCCAAAGAAGCATTAGAAGTTGTGACGATGGTATTAGCAGGTAAGGTTAATAAGCAACTTGTAAAAGAACTACAAAAAGCGAACTTAAAAGCGGTAGGACTATCAGGAATTGATGGATTATTGCTCAAAGCAGAGGCTATTGATGTTGAACGTCTAGGTTACGTTGGAGAAGTAAAAGGCGTAAATGATATATTATTAAAACAACTAACTGACAGTCAGTATATTCCAGTTATTTCTTCCATTGGAGCCGATGAAGAAGGTAATAGCTATAATATTAATGCTGACGTGGCAGCCGGAGCCGTTGCACAAGCAGTAAATGCTGAAAAGCTGATGTTTGTAACGGATGTAAAAGGTGTGTTAAAGGATGGAGCATTGCTTCCTGAGCTTACAAAGTCAGAGATTGATGCACTTATTGAAGAAAAAGTAATTTACGGCGGAATGATTCCGAAAGTAACATCAGCGGTAAATGCGTTATCTCCTTTGCTTGAAGAAGTTCATATCATTAGCGGAACTGATGGATTTTTAGATAAGGAAGGAAAGCTGATTGGTACAGCAATTAAATATAGTGGAAAAGGTGGAGAAGATAGCGATGAGTTCATTGTTTCCAACATATCAACGGTTTGATATCCATGTGGAAGAGGCGCAAGGAACAAAATTAATAGATAACAAAGGAAATGAGTATTTAGATTTTATTTCAGGTATCGCTGTTTGTAACGTAGGTCATCGTCATCCTGATGTTCAAAAAGCGGTCGAAGAGCAGTTAAATAAAGTGTGGCACGTGTCAAACTTATTTCATCAATCGATTCAAGAAGACGTAGCAGGTAAGCTTGTGGAACACTCAAACGGTGATGCAGTATTTTTCTGTAACAGCGGTGCAGAAGCCAACGAAGCGGCGATTAAATTAGCGCGCAAGTACACGCAAAAACACAAAATTATTACGTTTACAAAATCATTTCATGGACGTACATTTGCTACAATGACAGCTACAGGGCAGGCAAAAATTCATGATGGCTTCGGTCCTCTTGTTAATGAGTTTGTTTACGTGCCATACAATGATGAAGAAGCATTAAAACAAGAAATGGACGATAGCGTAGCAGCAATTATGGTTGAAGTCATTCAAGGAGAAGGCGGAGTGGTTCCAGGAACCGAAGCATTTTTATTAACCATTCAAGAACTGTGTAAAAAGCATGAAGCACTGTTTATAGTTGACGAAGTGCAAACTGGAATCGGCAGAACAGGAAAACCGTTCGCTTATCAGCATTTTAACGTTTCACCAGATATTATTACAGCAGCTAAAGGATTAGGAAGCGGAATGCCGGTTGGTGCGATGATTGGAAAAGGATATCTCAAAGAAGCATTTGGACCTGGTACTCACGGAACAACCTTTGGAGGAAACCCAATTGCACTAGCTTCAGCTAAAGCAACTTTAAACATTATTTTTAATGAAGCATTTTTAGCAGAGGTTGCAGAAAAAAGCCTTTATTTTACCAATGCTTTGAAAAATAGCGTAGCAGATTATTCATTTGTTATCGATGTTCGTGGAAAAGGTTTTATGATTGGAATTGAATGCGGAGAACATCAGTCAGCATTGCTTGCAGCTATGCGTGAAAAAGGATTGCTAGCACTGGGAGCAGGACCGCATGTAGTACGATTGCTGCCGCCTTTAACTGTAACAAAAGAAGAGTTGGACCAAGCGATTCATATCATTGAAGAAGCGTTTAGCCAAACAAAAATTACTTCATAATACAAATTTTTTTGAATATGTTTGTATAAAAATTCTGTTTTATAAATAATTATTCGAAGAGGGATGCACAATGAACGGATATTTACACTTAGCAAACGGCGATTCGTTCGCCGGACACATTGAACATACAGCAACGCACCAGGCAGAAGGAGAAATTGTTTTCTTTACTGGAATGACTGGTTATCAAGAAGTTGTGACTGATCCATCTTACAAAGATCAAATTATCGTCTTTACGTACCCTTTGATTGGGAACTATGGTATCAATGAAAAAGATTATGAAAGCAAAAAGCCTCATGTAGCAGGCGTTGTCGTATACGAATGTTCAGATGAAGGGTTCCATTACGAAGCGATGTACAGCTTTAAACAATATTTAAAGAAATGGAACATTCCGCTTATTACACATGTGGATACGAGAGCGGTCGTAAAACGAATTCGAAAAGAAGGTACGATGCAATCTGCCTTTTCGACATCTACTGAACCGCCAGCATTTACTGCTGAATGCGATGGATATGTAGTAAAAGAAGTATCAACAAAAGAACCTGTTACTTATGGGAACGGTGAAAAACACGTTGTATTAATGGACTTTGGCTATAAAAAATCAATTTTACACGAGCTGTTAAATCGAGAGTGCAAAGTAACAGTTGTTCCTTATTCTACAAGTTCTTCAAAAGTAAAAGAGCTGCAGCCGGATGGCATTGTCTTATCAAACGGACCTGGAGATCCAACTCAAGTGAGCAGTCAGCTGGATGAATTAAAAGAAATTATTTCATCGTACCCAACCTTGGGAATTTGTTTTGGGCATCAGTTAATTGGGCTCGCTTTTGGAGCACAAACCAAAAAGTTGGCGTTCGGTCACCGAGGAGCTAATCAGCCTGTAATTGATTTAACGACTAATAAAGTGTGCATGACGTCTCAAAACCATAGCTATGTCGTAGATGAACAGACGATTACCTCTACGCCATTAAGCGTTCGATTTAAAAATGTGAATGACGGCTCGGTTGAAGGTTTAATGCATAAAGACCTTCCTGTTATGTCGGTTCAATATCATCCAGAAGCACATCCTGGACCAAGTGACAGCACGTATATCTTTGATGAATTTATGACGAAAGTACAGCAAGTAGGGAGCGGAAAAGTATATGCCTAAAGACCAAACATTAAAAAAGATTTTAGTAATCGGATCAGGACCAATCGTAATTGGGCAAGCAGCAGAATTTGATTATTCAGGAACTCAGGCATGCTTGTCATTAAAAGAAGAAGGTTATGAAGTTATCTTAATCAATAATAATCCAGCTACAATTATGACGGACACTCACGTAGCAGATCGAATCTATTTTGAACCATTAACAGTAGACTGCGTAGAGAAAATTATTGCAAAAGAAAAGCCGGATGGTTTGTTAGCCACGCTAGGCGGACAGACGGGTTTAAACTTAGCTCTTGAGCTTCATGAACAAAACATTTTGCCGAAATACGATGTAAAACTTTTAGGAACACCGATTGAATCAATCAAAAAAGGTGAAAGCCGTGAAGAGTTCCGTGCATTGATGAATGAACTGAATGAACCGGTGCCGGAAAGTGAAGTTGTCACAAAAGTAGAAGAAGCGTTAGCTTTTGCCGAGAAAATTGGTTTTCCTGTTATTGTACGTCCTGCTTATACGTTAGGCGGAACGGGCGGAGGAATTGCTCATTCTATGGAAGAGCTTGAAAAGCTTTCAGCGTCAGGTTTGCGTGAAAGTGCTATTACTCAGTGCTTAATTGAAAAAAGCATCGCTGGATTTAAAGAGGTTGAGTACGAGGTTATGCGTGACGTGAACAATACGTGCATCACAATTTGTAATATGGAAAACATCGATCCCGTAGGCGTTCATACCGGAGATTCGGTAGTCGTTGCTCCTTCTCAAACACTAACAGACGTGGAATATCAAATGCTTCGCTCTGCTTCAGTTAAAATTATTTCATCGCTTGGCATTATTGGCGGTTGCAACATTCAGTTTGCGCTTGATCCAAAAAGCAAGCAGTACTATTTAATTGAAGTAAATCCGCGTGTGAGCCGTTCGTCTGCTCTTGCATCAAAAGCAACTGGCTATCCGATTGCCAAAATTGCTGCAAAGCTATCGGTAGGCTACACGCTTCATGAGTTATTAAATCCTGTGACAGGAGACACATATGCAAGCTTTGAACCTGCTCTTGACTATGTAGTAGTGAAATTTCCAAGATGGCCTTTTGACAAGTTTTTCTACGCTGAAAGAACGCTTGGTACGCAAATGAAAGCAACTGGAGAAGTAATGGCTATTGACCGTAACTTTACACGCAGCTTCCAAAAAGCATTGTCTTCTTTAGAAATTGACTTACAGGGATTAGAAGTAGAAGAACTGCAAGAACTTTCAACGGATGAATTAAAAAGCAAGCTAGGCGAACAAAGCGATGAGCGTATTTTTGTTATCCTTGAGCTTTTACGCCGCGGCACGACGCCTGAGTATATCCATGAAGTAACACAAATTGATTATTTCTATTTAACACACTTTGCACAGCTGATTAAAATGGAAGCCTCTTTAAAAGAAGTACGTTTTGATTCGATTACAGCTGAACACTTCAAGCAAGTGAAGGAACATGGTTTTACAGATGCGTATCTAGCAAACGTATGGAATGTGCCAGAACTTGACGTAAGAGCGAAACGTAAAGCACTACATATTACGCCAAGTTATAAAATGGTGGATACATGTGCAGCGGAGTTTGAATCTTCAACGGCTTATTTCTACTCTAGTTACTACGGCGAAAGTGAGATTGAACCATCAACGAATAAAAAAGTTGCGATTATCGGTTCTGGACCAATTCGTATCGGGCAAGGAGTAGAGTTCGACTACAGCTCTGTACACGGTGTGCTAGCTCTTGAAAAAGAAGGATACGAAACGATTTTAATTAACAATAATCCAGAAACGGTAAGTACGGATTTTGAAGTAGCAGATCGCTTATATTTTGAACCTGTAACAGTAGAAGATGTGCTAAACGTTCTTGATGCTGAAAATGTGACGGATGTAATTGTTCAATACGGGGGTCAAACGGCTATTTCGCTTGTTAAAGGTCTAGAAGAAGCTGGCGTTAATTTATTAGGTATTACAAATGATGTCATTGATGCACTTGAAGATCGTGACCTGTTCTATAAGCTCTTAGATGACTGTGATATTCCGCATATCCCAGGTGAAATGGCGAAAGATGCGAAAGAACTTGTACAAAAAGCAAAAGCTATGGGCTTCCCATTACTTATTCGTCCTTCTTACGTGATTGGCGGAAAAGGAATGCTGACAATTCAAAACGAAACGGAGCTGCAGGCTTGTTTACCGGCTATTAAAGCGTCTCATTTCCCAATGCTTATTGATGCTTACTTCCCGGGAAAAGAAGCAGAAGTTGATGTGGTAGCAGACGGAAAAGATGTGTTGATTCCGACAATCGTTGAACATATTGAAAAAGCTGGCGTTCATTCAGGAGACAGCTATGCGCTTTTACCAGCAAAAACAGTAAAAGCAGCACATAAAGAAAAAATGGTGAGCTACGCTCAAAAAATTGTAAATAAACTTCAATATAAAGGGATTATGAATATCCAATATGTTATTTACAACGATGAAGTCTACATGCTGGAAGTTAATCCGCGTGCCAGCCGTACAGTGCCTGTAGTAAGCAAAGTGTGCAACACGCCGCTTGTTTCGCTATCAACTCAAATATTGCTTGGGAAATCATTGTCGGAAATTAGTGAAAAGCTAGGTTTATTGCCGGATCCGGCTTACACAACTATCAAGTTTCCAGTGTTTTCGACAAGTAAATTATCAGGAGTTGATCCACTTGTTGGACCGGAAATGAAGTCAACTGGTGAAGGTATTGCGATTTCTTCAACGATTGAAGAAGCAGCAAAAAAAGTATTCCATCAGTATGTGTTAAGTAAAAAAGGTGCTAAGGAAGTATATATCAACGGAGAAGCGCAGGGTCTTGAAGAACTTGCGCAAAGCGCGGGATTAACTCTTGTTAAAGATAAAGAAGTCAGTGAATGGGTGAAAACGAAAGAAGCTTTATTATATGTAAGTTTACAGCCCGAAGATAAAGAAAGCCGTATGTCAGCATTAAAACACGGTTTAATGGTTATGACGGAGGCAGAAACGGCTTCGCTATTTTTCCAATCGTTCCAAGTCGATGAATATCACGTTTCATCACTGCAAGAATGGTTTCAAAAAATTAAAAAGGAAGTGACAGTATCATGAGTACAGTATCGGTAAATACGAATTTAAAAGGAAAAGATTTGCTTACACTTAAAGATTTATCATCAGACGATATTATGTCACTTTTGGAAAGCGCCATTGAGCTGAAAGAAAAGCATAAAAATGGTGAAATCGTAACATCGTTAAAAGGAAAAACGCTGGGGCTCATTTTTGAAAAATCTTCAACAAGAACAAGAGTCTCATTTGAAGCGGGAATGATGCAGCTTGGAGGAAACGCCCTCTTTTTAAGCAGCCAGGATTTACAAATTGGACGCGGAGAAACGATTGCTGATACAGCACGCGTACTATCTGAATTCATCGATGCTATCATGATTCGTACGTTTGAACACAGCAAGATCGAAGAGCTTGCAGACTACGCATCCATTCCCGTTATTAATGGTTTGACAGATGATTATCATCCTTGTCAGGCTCTAGCTGATTTATTAACGATTTACGAGCACAAGAAATCATTCGATGGGCTAAAAGTAGCTTATGTTGGAGATGGAAATAATGTAGCGCATTCGTTAATGATTGCATGTGCAAAAATGGGAATAGATATTTCAATTGGATGCCCTGACGGATATGAGCCAAAAGCCTTTGTCACAGATTATGTTCATGAAATAGCTGCTACAACGGGCTCCAAAGTTACGATTACAAAAGATCCTGTAGAGGCTGTGAAAAATGCCGATGCTATTTATGCAGACGTATGGACAAGTATGGGACAGGAAGAAGAAGCACAGCAGCGTTTGAAAATATTTGCTCCTTATCAAGTAAATGAAGAGCTAGCTGCCCATGCGAATTCAGACTATTTATTTCTCCACTGCTTACCTGCACATCGTGAAGAAGAAGTGACAGCAAGCATTATTGACGGACCAAATTCGGTTGTTTTCCAGCAGGCCGGAAATCGTATGCATGTACAAAAAGCCTTGCTTCAAGCAATTTTAGGCTAAGAAAAAAACCTTTCTGAGAATATCAGAAAGGTTTTTTTGTTTAAAGGGAATTAATTGTGGGAACACAAATTGTATACTAAACAGAACGAAAGGTGATTTATGATGAAAGTATTAGTTGTTGGAGCAAACGGAACAACGGGAAAACAAGTGGTAGAAAAAGTCGCAAACAGCAAACAGCACGAAGCTTATGCGATGATTCGCGACGAAAAACAAGCAGACGCTTTAAAAAAGTTGGGCGCTAACGTTGTACTTGGTGACTTGGAGCAAGATGTTTCAGATGCTTTAAGAGGTATGGATGCAGTCATATTTGCAGCAGGTTCTGGAGGGCATACAGGAGATGAAAAGACGATTGCTGTAGATCAAAACGGTGCTAAAAACGTCATTGACGAAGCGAAAAATCAAGGTGTGAAGCGCTTTGTTATGTTAAGTTCAATGGGAACAGACGCACCTGAACAAGGACCAGAAGGCTTACAGCTTTACCTGCGTGCGAAAGCGATAGCGGATGAATACTTAAAGCAGTCTAATCTACAGTATACAATTGTACGACCAGGAACTTTATCGAATGATCAAGCTACTGGGAAAATTGATATCAATAATGATATTGAAGATAAATCTCAGACGATTCCCCGAGCAGATGTAGCAACTGTGCTTGTGGAATGTCTAAACGAAGAAGCTACGATAGGAAAAACATTTGAAATGTTAGCTGGAGAAACTGAAATCGAACAAGCTATCAAATTTACTCATTGATACAAAAGGGCGGATCTAAAGGTCTGCTCTTTTTCTCTTCCTAATATGAAAACATCTCCATTATGAAACAGAAATCTTAAGGGAATAGTATAGGAGAACATTTCATTTCAGGAATGAGGAGGCAGGACAATGGGACAAAATCGTCATTTCACACCGGGTCAAAAAGCTCCGAACAACGGAGTGTATATTGAAATTGGTGAAACAGGAAGCAACGTAAATAATCCTCAAAAGGTTAAATTAAAAGCAGGAGAGCGTTTTCCAGAGACAGCAAACGATGATCGCCACTGGACATACATGCGCAAGCCTTAAATAGTAAAAAATAAAGAAGCCATTCTAAATTGAATGGCTTTACTTGTTTTCCCATTGCTGGGTATAATAAAATAAAGGTCAATAAAGGTCAAATGCATCGAAGGAGGATGTTCAATGGATATAAATAAAATGACACAAAAATTGCAAGAAGGCGTGATGGAAGCTCAGTCTGAAGCAATTAAACGAAATCAGCAGGAAGTGGATGTTGCTCATTTGCTTTATACGCTTATTCATCAGCAAGATGGTATTGCTCCTCGCATATTAGATCATTTACATATCGATTATCACTCTTTTCAGCAGCAGGTAAATCAATTGCTTGCGAAAAAACCAGCCGTTACCGGAAGTGGAGCTGAAGCAGGGAAGGTTTATATTACAAATAAACTTCAGCAGCTGTTTGTGAAAGCTCAAGAAGAAGCATCTCGTCTGCAAGATGATTATGTTTCAGTTGAGCACCTCTTTTTAGCGTTAGCACAGGAACCTTCTTCTAGTGAATATGGAAAGTTATTTTCAAGTCACGGTATAACAAAAAAAGCTCTGCAAGATGTGCTTACTAATCTTCGAGGGAATCAGCGTATTACAAGCCAAAACCCAGAAGTTACATATGAAGCGTTAGCTAAATATGGAAGAGACTTAGTAGCAGAAGTACGAGCAGGGAACATTGATCCAGTCATTGGACGAGACGGAGAAATTCGCCGCGTTATCCGCATTTTATCGCGAAAAACAAAAAATAATCCAGTGTTGATCGGAGAACCTGGCGTTGGTAAAACAGCGATTGTTGAAGGTCTAGCACAGCGTATTGTTCGCCGAGATGTGCCTGAAGGATTAAAAGATAAAACCATTTTTTCATTAGATATGGGAGCTTTAGTAGCAGGAGCGAAATTCAGGGGAGAATTTGAAGAGCGTTTAAAAGCTGTTCTTCAAGAAGTTAAGAAAAGCAACGGCCAAATTCTTTTATTCATTGACGAGCTTCATACAATCGTTGGAGCAGGCCGTACGGATGGAGCGATGGATGCAGGGAATATTTTAAAACCAATGCTTGCTAGAGGAGAACTTCACTGTATAGGAGCTACAACTCTTGATGAGTACCGTCAGTATATTGAAAAAGATCCAGCGCTTGAAAGACGCTTTCAACAGGTGCTGGTTGAAGAACCTTCAGTAGAAGATACAATCTCTATTTTGCGTGGTTTAAAAGAACGATTTGAAATTCATCACGGTGTAAACATTCATGACCGAGCGATTGTTTCAGCAGCGGTTATGTCTGATCGTTATATCTCAGACCGCTTTTTACCTGATAAAGCAATTGATTTAATTGATGAAGCATGCGCAACCATTCGAACAGAAATTGATTCGATGCCATCAGAATTAGATGAAGTAACACGACGTGTCATGCAGCTTGAAATTGAAGAAGCGGCATTAAGTAAAGAAACAGATCAAGCAAGCATCACAAGGTTAGAGGCAATTCGAAAAGAAGTCTCTGATTTAAAAGAACGTGCAGATACAATGAAGCTGCAGTGGGAAAAAGAAAAGCAGTCGATTCAAACGGTGCAAGATGTTCGGGAGAAGCTTGAAAAAGCGAAGCGAGACCTAGAAGAAGCTGAAGGGAAATACGATTTAAATAAAGCAGCTGAACTTCGCCACGGACGCATTCCAGCTCTTGAAAAAGAACTAAAACAGCTGGAAGAAACAGCTGCTGAAAAAGCACAAGAAAACCGTTTGTTACGAGAAGAAGTAACAGAAGAAGAAATTGCTGAAATTGTAGGAAGATGGACGGGAATTCCGGTATCAAAACTAGTTGAAGGGGAAAGAGAAAAGCTGTTGAAGCTTGAGTCAATTTTACAGCAGCGTGTGATTGGACAAGACGAAGCCGTATCCTTAGTGACGGATGCTGTGATTCGCGCACGGGCAGGCATTAAAGACCCGAACCGTCCGATTGGATCATTTATTTTCCTAGGACCTACCGGAGTAGGAAAAACGGAGCTAGCCAAAACGTTGGCACATTCTTTATTTGACAGTGAAGAACAAATGGTTCGTATTGATATGTCTGAGTACATGGAAAAGCATGCGGTCTCTAGGCTTATAGGAGCGCCTCCTGGCTACGTAGGATACGAAGAAGGCGGGCAGCTAACGGAAGCGGTAAGACGCAAGCCTTATTCAGTCGTTTTGTTGGATGAAATTGAAAAAGCCCATCCCGAAGTATTTAATGTGCTCCTTCAAATACTAGATGATGGAAGAGCAACAGATTCAAAAGGAAAAGTCATTGATTTTAAAAATACAGTTATTATTATGACGTCGAATATCGGTTCTCAATTTTTATTAGACGGTTTAACAAGTGAAGGCGAGATTACTGAAAAAGCTAGAGAGCAAGTGATGGCTCAATTAAGACAGCATTTTCGTCCAGAATTCTTAAATCGAGTAGACGACACGATTTTATTCAAACCGCTAACTGTTCATGAAGTAAAAGGGATTATTGATAAGCTATTGCTTCAGCTTGAAAAGCGTTTATCCGATCGTCATATTTCGTTAACGTTAACAGAAGAAGCAAAAAATTATATTGCAGCCTCCGGGTTTGATCCGGTATACGGAGCTCGCCCTTTAAAAAGGTTTATTCAAAAATATATTGAAACAAAAATTGCCCGAGAATTAATTGCAGGGCAAATTGAAGATTATAGTCAAGTGACAGTTGATGTAAAAGATGATGAGTTTGTTGTCAGCGTATAAGTTTTCTAAAAAGACCATTCATGATATAAATTGAATGGTCTTTTTTTGCTATTAAAAGCAGCTCTCCTTTTAAAATAAATAAAAAGAAATGAAAGAAAATACGTGAGAGCTAAGCGTAAAAACTTATTCAGTTTTAGGTTGTAGAATATATCTAATTCATTTATGATAATACAAAATGGGCAAAGGAGCATGAATGAGCACATGAAGGACCGTATAGAGCTTATATATGACGAAGCATACGATTTTATAGATCAAGCATTAACTAAAATAAGAGCGCTGGATAAAAATGATCTTCAAGCTGAAAATGAAGAAGTGCAGGAAAAGGCAGAACGGACAGAGTTTGCACTTCAAGCTGCACGAGATATTTTAGAAAATATGATTATCCCGGGTAAAAAATTGACTTTTATTTACGAAAAAGGTTCTGTGGTAGTAGAAATTCCCGATAAAAAATAAAAACGACTTCCTTTTATGGAAGTCGTTTTTATTTTGGCAATGCAAAGTGCTCATCAATGGATGCATCACTTTTTCGATACTGCCCGGGTGTCATATTGGTTGTTTTGCGAAATACTTTTGTTAAATAATTGGCATTTGCATAGCCGACGTTTTCAGCAATTTCTTCAATTGAGTACTTGGTTTGATGCAATAGCTCGGCCGCTTTTTGAATGCGAAGCTTCGTTAAGTATTGAATCGGCGTAATCCCAGTTGTTTGTTTGAATAATCGGCTAAAATGATAGCGAGATAAATGAGCTGCATCTGCCATTTCATCCGGACCAATTTCTTCATGATAGTGATTACGGGCAAATAAAATAGAGCTAATGATACTTTCAGGCCAATCTTCTGTAAAACTGTCCATGCTTTTAATATATTGGTACAGCTCCATTACAAAGCGGTAAGATAAGCTTGAGGCATGAAATGGATCTGCTATATGTTTTTCACTTGCCCGTTTATATATTTGAGCAAGCAGCTGAACAGGTGCTGATTCAGGATGAAATCTAATTACAGGGGAGTGGGTTGACTGAATATAATCCCAGCATTTTTGTACTTCATCTCCGTATAATGTAAGAAAAATAAACTCCCAGTTTTCACTTTCCTTTGGTAAGTAATAGCGATAATTTCCAGGTATATTGACGATGAATGCTTTCCCAGCATCCACTTTATATTCTTGTCCATCTATTTCAATCATCCCGTACCCAGAAACCGTGTATTGAAAAATATATTTCCCTACGTCTTTTCGCTGATTTCCGCTCCAGTTATAAAGGGGAGAGAAAACTTCATCCCACCCAACAGACCATAGCTGCGCAACTTCATTTGTGCGGGATTCTAAAAACCTGTATGCGTACGTTGAATATTCTTGAGCTTGGAAATGTGAGAGCAAATTTTCACCTTCTTTTTGAAATAAAGTAGTACTTAATTCTTACTTTAACGTAATCGCTTTCATTTTTCTATAATTTTTTGAAAATATCGTGATTATTTTTAGGGAATGTCTTTAAATCTATTATTTTCTTATAATTTGCAAGTCAAGGCTCACATAAAGATAACGCCTTTTTGGCGCAAGAGTAGTTCATCGTCAATTCAAAAGAATCATTTTTAAAGGTATAAGCAAAAAAGTACCGATTATCGATAGTAATTTTACCATTGAGGCAAGGAAAATTGGACTTTACAATGTACATATGAATCCGTTTCCAAAAAACTACTTAAAATAGGTGATAATAAATGCTGGGAAAATTAATCGAAGAGTTCAAACAAATATTTCATTCGTCAGAAGCTATTCGCTGCTTTTTTGCGCCAGGGCGTGTCAATTTAATTGGAGAACATACTGATTATAATGGAGGGCATGTTTTTCCTTGTTCATTGAGTATAGGAACGTATGCGGTAGTACAAAAACGTCATGATCGAAAAATACGTATGTACTCTAAAAACTTCTCTGAAGCAGGCGTTATTGAATCCTCTTTAGAGCAATTAACGTACAAAACCGAAGATGATTGGGCTAATTATCCAAAAGGAGTAATGGATACCTTTAAAAAGCACGGATATGACCTTCCTTTTGGTTTTGATATCTTGTTTTTCGGCAACATTCCTAATGGAGCAGGGCTTTCATCGTCGGCATCAATTGAGTTAGTCACATGCGTACTTTTAAATAAAATTCTTGAATTGAATATTGAGATGATGGACCTTGTGAAAATGGCGCAGCAATCTGAAAATGAATTTATCGGCGTAAGCTGCGGGATTATGGATCAGTTTGCAATTGGAATGGGAAAAGAAAATCAAGCCGTATTGTTAAACTGTCAAACTCTTGAATACCAGTATAGCCCGCTGCAGTTAACGGATGCTGTGCTCGTTATTTCTAACACAAATAAGCGAAGAGGGCTGGCAGATTCAAAATATAATGAGCGCCGTATGGAGTGTGAAAGAGCGCTGGCAGATTTACAAACGTCACTTTCCATTAATTCGCTTGGTGATTTAACCAAAGAACAATTTGAAAAGCATAAATCTTTGATACAAAACGAAGTAGATTGTAAGCGCGCTAAACATGCGGTATATGAAAATGAACGCACAAAAGAAGCGGTTGCTAAATTGCAAAACGGTGATTTAAAAGGGTTTGGTCAATTGATGAATGAATCGCACTGCTCGCTGCGAGATGACTATGAAGTAAGCGGGAAAGAACTAGATGCTCTTGTAGAAGCAGCTTGGCTGCAAGAAGGTGTGATTGGATCACGCATGACAGGTGCAGGCTTTGGCGGCTGTACAATCAGCATCGTAAAAAAAGCACAGGTTGATAGGTTTATTGAGGAAGTAAAAGACGCCTACTATAAGAAAACAAGTTTAGAAGCTGAATTTTATGTGGTTACGGTTGGAGAAGGAGCGCGTGAACTCACATTAGAAGCAGTATAAGAGAAAACAGATAGAGAAAGGAACGAGTGTATGTCAGTCAACATTCATGAAGAAATCACCCGACTTATTCAATATGGTTTACAAAAGAATCTATTAACAAAATGGGATATAGATGTGGTGAGAAATAAACTGCTGGAAGTGTTAAAGCTCGACGAATGTATTATAGTAGAAGTCAAAGAAGAACGTCTGGAACATCCAGCTGCTATTTTAGACAACATGCTTGATTGGGCTGCAGAAAACAATCGAATCGCCGAGAATTCTATCACGTATAGAGATTTATTCGATACCAAAATAATGGGATGCTTTGCAAGCATGCCTTCAGAGGTTAATCGGACATTTTATGATCACTATCAGCAAAGCCCCCAAAAAGCCACAAGCTATTATTATAAGCTGTCAAAAGACATTCACTATATTCGCAGAGATCGAATTGCTAAAAACGAAAGATGGGTAACAAACACTGACTTTGGAGAACTTGAAATTACTATCAACTTATCAAAGCCGGAAAAAGATCCAAAAGCAATTGCAGCAAGTAAATCATTGAAGGAAAGCAACTATCCGCTGTGTCTTCTATGTAAAGAAAATGCTGGTTATGCAGGTCGTATTAACCACCCAGCTCGTCAAAATCACCGGATTATTCCTGTGGAATTGCAGGAAGAGCTGTGGTACATGCAGTTTTCACCTTATGTTTATTATAATGAACATGCCATTATTTTTGCGAGTGAACATACACCCATGCATATTTCAAAGCAAACGTTTAAGCGGCTGCTTGCCTTCGTTGAACAATTTCCACATTATTTTTTAGGGTCAAATGCAGATCTACCCATCGTAGGAGGATCTATTTTAACTCATGACCACTTTCAAGGCGGCTATCATGATTTTCCTATGGCTAAAGCAAAAATAAATAAATTGTTCTCTCTTAAAGCATATCCAAACGTGAAAGCTGGAATTGTTCATTGGCCGATGTCGGTCGTTCGTCTTCAAAGTTCGCACCTTGCACCATTAGTGGAAGCAGCGGATTTCATTTTGAAGAAATGGAAATCATATAGTGATCAAAGTGCTGGTATTTTAGCTTTTACAGATCAAACTCCTCACAACACGGTCACGCCTATTGCTAGGAAAAGAGGAGATTTGTACGAATTAGATTTAGTACTGCGAAACAATCGAACAAACGGCAAACATCCAGATGGCATTTATCATCCGCATGCAGAAGTTCACCATATCAAAAAAGAGAACATAGGTTTAATCGAAGTAATGGGGCTTGCGGTTTTACCCGGTCGTTTGAAAGACGAAATGAGTCTAGTGGCCAAAGGGTTAGTTCAGAATAACCTGAGCGAGTTAGCCAGCAGACATGATCAAGTGCAAAAACACGTGAAGTGGGCGGAACAAATCAAGAAAAGATATCCACATATTGAAGAGCAAAATGTCCAAAGTATTCTCCAACAAGAGCTTGGTTTGGTCTTTGCAACTATTTTAGAACATGCAGGTGTGTTTAAACAAACTGCTGAAGGGCAGCTCGCATTCAGTCGTTTTATGAATTCGTTAAATGAAGCGTAAATCATTAATAAAAACAGGCAGCTCGTAATGAGCTGCCTGTTTTTATACAGTTAGGGCATGCTGTTTTAAAAGGGTATACAGAGCCTGTGTTCCTTTATTATCATCGCCTTGTTTTTCGAGCTGTTCATAAAGCGATTTTGCTAACTTTAGCCCTGGTGTATACAGCTCCATTTCTTCAGCTGATTCAATGGCAATTTTCATATCTTTAATAAAGTGTTTAATATAAAAACCTGGTTCGAAGTCTCCTTTAATCATGCGAGGAGCTAAATTACTTAACGACCAGCTTCCCGCTGCGCCTGTTTCAATACTTTTTAGAACAGTATTCGGATCTAATCCGGCTTTTTCAGCATAAAGTATAGCTTCGCATACACCCATCATATTGGAGGCAATAGCGATTTGATTGCACATTTTTGTATGTTGACCAGCACCTGCGCTTCCTTGAAGAACGATATTTGTCCCCATTTTTTCAAGTATAGGTGTAACGGCAGAGAATGCTTCAGAATCGCCTCCTACCATAATCGCTAATGTTGCTTTCTGAGCCCCAATATCGCCTCCTGAAACAGGAGCGTCAAGCGCATGAATGTGCTTCTCTTTTGCTGCTTGATAAATCTCACGAGCAAGTATAGGGCTCGATGTCGTCATATCAATTGTATAGCAGCCTTTCTTTGCATTATGTATAATGCCGTCTTTGCCTAAATAAATCTCTTTTACATCGTGAGGGTAGCCTACCATGGTGATAATAACATCAGATTGTTCGGCCACTTCTCGAACGGTTTCTTTCCATTTGGCCCCTTTTTCAAGTAATGCTTGAGCACGAGTTTTTGTTCGTGTATAAACAAGGACTTCATATCCTGCGTCAATTAAATGCCCGGCCATGCTTTGACCCATAACGCCTGTTCCGATAAAACCAATTTTTTCTTTAGTCACAGCAGTATTCACTCCTAAAATTAATAGTTTGATTATTCTAAAATTATATAGTTAAAGTTTGGGATAATCAATGATTCCGACTATATACAAATCTAGAAAAGTACTCTCAGTCCTGTGTCTTGAATACGAGGTAAGGAAAGAAAGTACTGAGAAGAGCCTATGCCAAAAGATAAAAAAAAGCGCTGGCTTTACAGCCAACACTTTTTAGTGGTGATTATTTGCTGGTTTATTCGGTACACCCAGTTCTCCAATCAAAATTACAACTAGCGTGAAAACTACTCCAAGGATGGAAGCGGTTGCGAAACTGTAAGTACCGCCCGTCATTGCAGAGATTACGTACACTGCCATATTCATTAGTAAAAAGCCCCAAACAAAAGCCATTACGACACGCATTCTATTCACCTCGTTTACAGTACAGTTTGATTTCATTTTAGCATATAGCAGTCAAATAAGAAATTGAATTTTTTATGAATAAATAAGGGGCGTGTTCCCATGCAGAAACAAAAGAGCAATAAGTCAGAAATAGGCATTATTCTAGTGCGCTTTTTGATGGTTCTATCATACACTGTATGGAACAACTAGTAAGTTACGGAGGAAGAGCTATGATACATCGACGCTTTTTTAGCTTAGATACGCAATGGAATGTCGTACATGTCCCTGAACGGCCGAATGGTTTCGGTGTGTTAGTATTGGGTGATAAAGATCATTTTGTTGAAAGTTCAACTAGCTTATGGATTCAGCACGGCGGAAGGTCACAGCTGTTGCAATGTTTACAAGATGAAGGATACACAGTATTTTATTCCAATTTATATGGCCGGCATTGGGGGTCTCCTGAAGCATATCACCTTGCAAAACAACTTTATCATTTAGTAATGAAACAAGAAATTTTAAATAAACGAATTCATATTTTAGCTGAAGGAATGGGGGCTCTGTTAGCGCTGCAGCTAATGGAAAATGACGGGAATACGTTCGTTCGATCAGCTGGTTTACTAAATCCATGTATTGATCTTCATACGCATGCAGAACATGAAAAAAATAATAAATTTTTTTATAAACAATTCACGAAGGACTTGACTCAAGCTTATAAAGTGGAGCGGAAGCAAGTATCAAAGTTAATTAAGGAGTACCCTTCTGTTACAGAATTAAAATCAACGCTGCCCGTGAAGATATGGACCGCGCCTAATGCCTCTACTCATTATCCAATTGCACACAGTAAAAAATATGAACTACATCGTGAAGAACTTCACTCTCCGATTATGCTTTCACTTTATTTACCGGAAAAAAACTATTTGTTTGAACGGTCCCTTCTCCAATTTTATAAACAGCATGAAAAAGTGTTATAAGCAAAGCTTCTATGATTATACATATCATAGGGGCTTTTTGTATAAGAGATAAAATGAAAAAAGAGTTCATGATGCTTTTACAGGTGGGCTTCTTTGAAATAAGGAATGAGTGCCCTCTATAACTATAGGGATTTAAGCTTTTTGTTGAATAAATGATGAATGAAGAATTGGAGGAAGCGATATGGGAAATGTAGTAGTAATAGGAGCAAACCGCTTTATTGGTTTTCATTTATGTATGGCTTTTTTAGATGAAGGTACAGAAGTAAAAGGGTATACACATTCTGCTCATAAAGAAGAAGATGATTTGCAGGAAGAGATGAAATTTTTCTTAGGGCGAAACGCTAATTATGCATCGACTGAAGTAGGAGAGTCATTAGATATGATTACCTCAGAAACGGATATTGTCTACTTTACGTATTTCGATGGAGGAGATTTTTATCATCCTGATTTTTTAAGACAAGAAATGCAAAAAGCGCAGCAAGTGCTCATTCAAGCGCTTAACAAATGCCGTCAATTCAACATTCGATTTGTGTTTGTTTCTACCATGCGCGTATTTGGAGACCAGCAGCGAAAGATTGAAGAAACAACGATTCCAGAACCGGACAGTAGTGAAGGAAGGCTATACGTTCATTTTGAGCGAATGATAGAGAAATATAAAGATGATGGATGGCCCATTATAATTGTCAGAACGCCGACTCTTTACGGACCTTGGCAGCCTTTGTCAATGTGCTATTCCAAAAATATTGCCGGGTACGAAGAGGCATTTAACATTATGGAAGGCACAGATTTTATTATTTATATTGAAGATGCCGTCAGTGCACTTAGACGCTGTAAAACTGCTGCATATTCATATGAAGTGGTTCATTTAGTTGAAGAAAAGTTACAGCCTTGGAGCGCAGGAGCAAACATTACTCATATGGAGGTGAAGGAAGAAGCGGCTCAAGAAAAATATAAAATCAGCAGGAAAGCGAAAGAACTGCTGCATTTTTCTTCAAAAGTAACGGCTAAAGAAGGGATTTATCTGCAAAAAAAACATATGAGAACATTCTTTTTACCTCTTCATTAAAAGGAGAAAGTTGTACTTATAGAATAGATTCGCTAATATAAGGAGGAATAAATGTTTTTAATAAAGGAGATTTCACTATGGAAGAGCAAAATATGCAATTCATGCAAATTGCAATGAAGTACTTGCCAGAAGCAAAACAGATCTTAGATGAAACAGGCGTTGAGTTATCAATGGAACACGTACAGCCGGTATTGACATTACTAACAAAAGTAATGAACGACGCTTATGAGCTTGGCAAGCAAGATGCATTAGCTGAAAATGAAAACAACTAAAGAAAACAGCTCGGTAGAATCCGAGCTGTTATTTTTGTTTGGAAAATAAATCGACTAAAGGGGTAAACTGTTTAAGAAGAGGAGCTAGTTCTTCGACGGCGAGTACAATTTCATCGATTTGTTTAAATAATCGTTCCCACTCCTCTCGTTCTCTTTCTTCTCTTGATTTTCTGCGCCCAGCTCCAAACATAAAATCAGAAAAATCTTCATTTCTTTGTCTTCTTGCCATGATACTCATTCCTTTCACTATTTTTTAATGGTGGGTAAGTTCTTACCTAATGTCCCATACTAGAGTAAGAGGGTCCCGTATGATTACTATATGTAGCATGATAGATACCTGAGTAGGACGAACACCTATATAGACAAAAAATAAAAAATGAAGTAAAATTAGTACCAACTCATAATAATTGATTATATAATCGATAAATGAAATGACGGATATAGGTTTTATAGGAATATAAGCCTTTTATTTAAAGGAGAGGTTGATATGAACGCTGGTGTTCTAGGAATTGGACGTTATGTACCAGAGAAAGTTGTAACAAATTTAGATCTTGAAAAAGTAATGGATACATCAGATGAGTGGATTCGTACGCGCACAGGTATTCAAGAGCGCCGAATCGCAGCCGATAACGAGGACACATCTGATTTAGCTTATAAAGCAGCAGTTGAAGCTTTACATAAAGCTAACGTCAAAGCAGAAGATATTGACATGATCATTGTTGCTACGGTAACGCCAGACCAACCATTTCCTACAGTATCATGTATGCTACAAGAAAAATTGGGCGCAAAAAAAGCAGCTTCTTACGATGTGAGTGCCGCATGTGCAGGATTTATGTACGGCATGATTACAGCTAAGCAATTTATCGAAACCAATGCTTATAAGCATATTTTAGTAGTTGGTGTAGAAAAGCTTTCTAAGATTACAGATTGGGACGACCGTAACACGGCTGTTTTATTTGGAGACGGTGCAGGTGCGGTTGTAATGGGACCAGTATCAGAAGGACGAGGCATTTTATCCTTTGAATTAGGATCCGACGGTACGGGAGGCAAGCACTTGTATCAAAACGAGCTTGATCATATTGTCATGAACGGACGTGAAGTATTTAAGTTTGCTGTTCGACAAATGGGGGAATCTGCTGTTAATGTAATTGAAAAAGCAGGTTTAACAAAAGAAGATGTTGATTTTCTTGTACCTCATCAAGCGAATATTCGTATTATGGAAGCTGCAAGACAGCGATTAGATTTGCCTGAAGAAAAAATGTCTAAAACAATCCAATACTACGGCAATACATCAGCAGCATCGATTCCAATTTCAATTGTTCATGAGCTTGAAGCAGGGAAAATTCAAGATGATGATTTAATTGTAATGGTTGGCTTCGGAGGCGGCTTAACATGGGGAGCTATTGCTATTAGATGGGGAAAATAACACTACATTTTTAAAGCAACTGAAGGAGATGAATGTACGATGAATAAAAAACGTGTAGTTGTAACAGGACTTGGTGGGCTTACACCAATTGGAAATGACGTAGAAACAGCTTGGAAAAACGCAGTAGCAGGCGTGTCTGGCGTTGGTCCTTTAACAAGACTAGATGCAGATGAATTCCCGGCTAAAGTAGCGGCTGAAGTAAAAGATTTTAACGTGGAAGATTTTATTGACCGCAAAGAGGCTCGTAAGATGGATCGCTTTACTCAATATGCAATGGTAGCTGCATTGGCGGCTGTTAAAGATGCGGATTTGACTATTACAGAAGAAATTGCTCCAAACGTCGGCGTTTGGATTGGTTCTGGAATTGGCGGTATGGAAACGTTTGAAAACCAATATTCAACGTTATTAGAAAAAGGTGCCCGCCGTGTAAGTCCATTCTTTATTCCGATGATGATTCCTGATATGGCAACAGGACAAGTTTCTATTGCTTTAGGGGCGAAGGGTGTGAACTCTTGTACGGTAACGGCATGTGCGACAGGTACAAACTCTATTGGTGATGCGTTTAAAGTCATTCAACGCGGAGATGCAGACGTGATGGTGACGGGCGGTACGGAAGCGCCAATCACGCGTTTATCTATTGCTGGTTTCTGTGCGAATAAAGCACTTTCTACAAATCCAGATCCTGCAACAGCATCTCGTCCGTTTGATAAAGACCGCGACGGCTTCGTTATGGGAGAAGGTGCGGGGGTTATTGTGCTTGAAGAGCTTGAACATGCACTAGCGCGCGGCGCACGTATTTATGCTGAAATTGTGGGCTATGGTTCAACTGGAGATGCTCACCATATCACAGCGCCAGCTCCAGGAGGAGAAGGCGGCGTTCGTGCAATGCGTCATGCGATTGAAGATGCAGGCCTACAGCCAAGTGATATTGATTACATCAATGCTCACGGTACAAGTACAGGATACAATGATAAATTTGAAACAATGGCTATTAAAGAAGTATTTGGTGACCACGCTCAAAAAGTAGCAATTAGTTCAACAAAGTCAATGACTGGCCACTTGTTAGGAGCTGCTGGCGGAGTAGAAGCTATTTTTAGTGTGAAAGCAATTCAAGACGGTATTCTTCCTCCAACAATTAACTATCAAACACCTGATGAAGAGTGCGATTTAGACTACATTCCAAACAAAGCGCGTAAGCAAGAAGTAAAAGCGGTGCTAAGCAACTCACTTGGATTTGGCGGTCACAACGCAACAATCATCTTTAAAAAATACGAAGCATAATGAAAAATTCTAGGCTGATGCCTAGAATTTTTTTTATTTTTAATAACCAAAAGAGTAGCTGTGAACATATCATGAAACAAAAGGATGAAGAAAGTGAGGGGAAAACATGCCGATTGTTTCAACTTCTACTTGGACGGAGCCGAAAGAAATAAGCCGTTATCTTGCGCGTTATTTTAAGAAATTAAAAGAAAAAGAATACATGGAATTACTTTTTAACTACGGAATGTGTCCGCCTTCTTTAATGTTTATAAAAGAATTAGAAGAAATGAAGAAAAGACAGGTTTGGAAGAAAGTTAAAGCTCATTATGAGAAGCTCAAAAAAGCATGGAATGGGCCCGATGTAGCGGTGCTAGTGCTTCCAAGCAATCCTAGAAATCGAAAAATGCAGCGTGAATTTAACGGAAGAGCAGGTGTCGCTTTTACCGATAAATTATTTGTGTTTATGACAAGTCATACATCCGATGAAGAAATGTTAGCGGTACTTACCCATGAATACCATCACGTTTGCAGGCTAAAAGCCATTAATAAATCTGATGAAACGATTACTTTGTTAGACGCTATGATGATGGAAGGGTTAGCTGAAAGAGCAGTAGAGGAGTATTGTGGTAAAAAATATTTAGCTCCTTGGACAAATTATTATACCATTGAAGAAGCTAAAAAAATGTGGGAAAAGCACGTTAAACCTTATTACAATCTGCGCGCTGACGAAAAAAAATATGATCAACTGTTATTCGGCCAAAATTGGTATCCAGAAATGATGGGCTACAATATTGGTTATCATCTTGTTACTTCATGTATGAAGCCTCACACTTTAACTACTATCCAGCTGCTTCCTCTTAGCACCAATACTATCTTAAAAAAATCTGCGTTCCAACTGTAAAAAAACAAGTTCTATATACCTAAAATTAAAAATAGTAAATTTTATCCTATTTTCAACAAGAAATTAGGAGGTTTATGCGTTAAAGTGCCGAAGAGATATTCAGAAATCATTATTTTAAAAATAAAAAATATAATTAATTTTCAAAATATATTGATTTTGTAATGAAATTGTAATAATATCTTATTCAAATATAACAATTTTTAGAAAAATGAGGTGTGCACTATAAATGGATAAAAAGCCCGTCGAATCAACACCTTTACTAGAAGTGAGAAATTTACAAACTGCTTTTTCCATTAATGATTCCTGGCATAATGCTGTGGACGACGTGTCGTTTCAAGTCGGACGAAAGCGAATTATAGGAGTTGTAGGAGAATCTGGCTGTGGAAAAAGCGTATTGTCTTTATCCGTTATTGGGCTATTACCTAAAGTAAATAGTCAAATTAGAAGCGGAAGCGTTTTATTTAACGGAAAGAATCTTACGCATTTATCAGAAGATGAGATGAATGATGTTCGAGGGAAAGACATCTCAATGATTTTCCAAGAACCGATGACATCCCTTAATCCTGTGTTAACTATTGGGTATCAGCTGCAGGAAGTATTGTTTAACCATATGAATATATCGAAAGCGGAAGCGCGTGAAAAAAGCATTGCGCTTTTAAAAAGCGTTGGTATTTCGAGATCCGAAAAGCTCATCGATGAATATCCGCATCAGCTGTCAGGAGGAATGAGGCAGCGTGTCATGATTGCCATGGCGGTAGCTTGTCAGCCTAAACTTTTAATTGCTGATGAGCCGACAACGGCCCTAGATGTTACGGTTCAAGCTCAAATTTTAGAATTGCTAAAAGAAATTCAAGAAAGCAATGATATGTCTATTATTATGATTACACATGATTTGGGAGTAGTTGCTGAGATGTGTGACGAAGTGATTGTCATGTATGGCGGAAAAATTGTTGAGAATACAGATGTTGATACGTTATTTTATGCCCCGAAACATCCGTACACGAAAGCGCTTCTTCACTCAATTCCACGCATGGAAGATGATGTAGAAGTATTAAATACGATCAAAGGAATTGTGCCTTCTCTTGTAAACATGCCGCGGACAGGCTGTCGTTTCGTTAACCGATGTCCTCATGCAATGGAAGACTGCAGTTCCGTTACGCCTGTTCTTCACCAGGATTCACAGGGGCATGATGTCGCATGTCTGCTGTATAAAAATAGCTATCCGTCAAAAGGAGTGAAGACAAGCTAATGACTAAAGCGGTGAAAGATGTATTGCTAGAAGTTCAGCATTTAAAAACCTACTATCCTATTCACGGCGGATTTTTTCGAAAGAAAATTGGTGATGTAAAAGCAGTTGACGGTATTTCTTTTGCTATTCGAAAAGGAGAAACGCTCGGTCTAGTAGGAGAATCTGGCTGTGGAAAATCCACGGCAGGAAGAACGATTCTAAGACTGTTGGAACCAACTAGCGGAAAAATTATTTTCGATGGTAAAGATATCACAGAAGCAAAAGGAACTTCTCTCCGTAAAATTAGACAAGATTTTCAAATGGTTTTTCAAGATCCCTATGCTTCCCTCAATCCAATGCAAATGGTTGGAGATGTTATTTCTGAACCAATTCGGAATTTTACAGGAAAATCAACCAATCAATTAAAATCAGAAGTTATGAATCTACTTACAAAAGTAGGGTTACCGGAAGATGCATACTATAAATATCCTCACGAATTTTCCGGTGGACAGCGTCAGCGGATTGGAATTGCACGTGCACTTGCACTTCGTCCAAAACTTATTATTGCTGATGAACCGGTATCGGCACTCGACGTTTCTGTCCAATCACAAGTTTTAAACCTTCTAAAAGAACTTCAACAAGAATTTGACCTAACCTTTTTATTTATCGCCCATGATTTGAGTGTTGTTAAACATATGAGTGACCGTATCGGTGTTATGTACCTAGGCGGTTTAGTGGAAATTGCTGATAAGAAAAGTCTGTACGCAGAGCCGTTGCACCCTTATACGCAAGCGCTTGTATCGGCTATACCTGAACCAGATCCACGAAAGAAAAAACAGCGTATTATTTTACAGGGAGATGTGCCAAGTCCAATTGATCCGCCAAAAGGCTGTGCGTTTCATCCTCGCTGTATACATGCAATGGCAGAGTGCAGCCAAACGAAACCTGCCTTAAAGGAGGTGAGACTTGGCCATCAAGTAGCTTGCCATTTATATAACTCGTAAAAGCTACATACGAACAGATTATTAGTTAAATAGGGGGAACGTCATGATGAAAAAGAAATCGTTTTTATCACTTGTTTCCATTTTGCTTGTGCTATCGCTTTTTCTAGCGGCATGCAGCGGTGGAAGCAGTTCTTCATCTTCTAGTAATAAAGAAGGCGGAGAAACAAAAACTGAAGGTGCAAAAACAGACAAGCCAAAAGATGGCGGAACGATTACGTATGGGATTGATGGAGCGCCGGAAGGAGTATTCGATTTTAGTTTTTATCAAGGTGAATACGACGCTAACGTTCTGCAGTTCATTAATGAAGGTCTTTATGATTACGATAAAGAAATAAAAATTCAGCCGAACTTAGCTACTTGGAAAATTAGTGACGATAAATTAACGTATACCTTTAAATTAAAAGAAGGTGTTAAATGGCATAATGGCGATGAGCTAACAGCTGATGACTTTAAGTATACGTATGAAACAATAGCAAATAAAGATTACACAGGACCACGTTATGCTAATGTAGAAATTATTAAAGGTGCTCAAGAATACCACGATGGCAAAGCGGACTCTATTTCTGGAGTAGAAGTTGTTGATCCTCATACGTTTAAAGTAACGTTTAAAGACGTTCGAGTGAATAACCTAGACACGTTATGGGCATATCCAATGCCGAAGAAATATTATGAAGGTATTGCTGTGAAGGATCTTCAAGAATCGAAAAAAGTTCGTCAGGAGCCAATTGGTGTAGGTCCTTTTAAAGTAAAGAAAGTAGTATCAGGAGAGTACGTGGAGTTAGAGCGTAATGATGACTATTGGCAAGGGAAGCCTCACTTGGATAAAGTTGTCGTAAAGGTTATTGATCCATCTGTTGCGGCCGGAGCTTTAAAGAAAAATGAAATCGATGTATTAAGTGTACGCCCAGCAGATCTAGGACAAATCAATAAATTGGACAACATTGAACTTCTCGAAGGAAAAGCATCTATCTATTCTTATATAGGCCTTCGTTTTGGTCATAGAGATAAGGACAAAGGTATCAGTGTAGACGATTATGATAAGTTTAAAGATAAAAAAGTGCGTCAAGCGCTAATGTATGCATTAAATCGACCAGCTATGATTAAAGCGTTCATGAATGATAAAGCAACGGTTTCAAATACGGTTATTCCGTCTGTTTTCTGGTTAGCAGCAGATCCAAAAGACTTAAACCAGTATAAATATAACCCAGAAAAAGCTAAAAAATTATTAGCAGAAGCAGGTTATAAAGATGTGAATGGAGATGGATTTGTTGAAGATCCAAATGGTAAGCCATATAAGATCTCGTTTGGACATTACGCTGGCCCAGCAAACTTTGAGGGGCGTGCAAAAGCCATTATTCAAGCATGGAATGATATTGGTGTGAAAACTGAATTAGCATCGGGTTCATTAATTGAATTTAACTTATACAATGAAATGAAAGAAAACGATGACAAATCGTTAGATGCATTTTTTGGCTCATGGGGAACAGGATATGACCCAGACCCAAGTATTACGTGGGGATCAAATGCAGAGTGGAACCATGGTCGTTGGATTAATAAAGAATCTGATCAGCTGATTAAAGATTCGTTAAGTAAAAAGGCATTTGATGATAAATATCGTAAAGATGTTTCTGTGAAGTGGCAGAAGTTATTTAACGAAGAGCTCCCAGCCCTTCCTTTATGGGAAAATGTTAACATCTATGCAGTTAATAAACGTCTGAAAAATGTAACGATGGATCCAGACACAATCATCCTAGATTCACATAAGTGGTCAGTGACAGAATAATTAAAAGAAGGAGAATCAACGATGCTACAATACTCATTAAGACGTATTTTAGGAATGATTCCTATGTTGATTCTAATCTCCTTTGTAGTTTTTTCCCTGGCAAAAATGATGCCAGGGGACCCTTTTGGGGGCATGATTGACCCAAGTAAGACAGATCCAAAATATATCGAAGAGATGCGTGATAAGCTTGGATATAATGATCCTATCTATGTACAGTATTGGACTTGGATTAAAGGGGTGCTTCAAGGAGATCTTGGAAAATCAACAACACATAAGTTGCCGACACTTGAAATTATAAAAGAACGTATGCCTAATACTATATTTTTAGCGCTAACTTCATTATTTATTACTTATGTATTTGCTTTTATACTGGGGATGTATGCAGGGAAAAAACCGTATACTTTAGGAGATAATCTAATTGCAGGGTATAACTATTTTGCATTAGCAGTTCCATCGTTCATTGCCGGAATTGTAGGAATTTATTTCTTTTCTTTTCAGCTAGATTGGTTTCCATTTAGCGGTTCAGTAGAAGTTGGATTAGAAAAAGGAACGTGGGCATATATACAAAGTAGAATACATCATGTTATTCTCCCAGCTTTAATATTAGGGCTGATGTCAACTGCTCAATATACGCAGTTTTTACGTAATGATATTATTGAAAACAGTCGCAAAGATTTTGTGCGCACAGCCAGAGCAAAAGGGACAAAAGAATCTAAAATTTATAATGTTCATATCTTACGCAATTCGATGATTCCTCTTATCACCTTCTTAGGTTTTGACCTTGTAACAGTAATTGGAGGAGCTATTATTACAGAAACAATTTTTACGTACCCAGGTATTGGAATGTTATTTGTAGAATCTGTGTCTACCCGGGATTATTCTGTAATGATGTCACTAACGATGCTATTTTCAGTACTTACGCTACTTGGGAATTTACTTGCAGATGTGTTATACGGCGTAGCAGATCCGCGTATTCGTTTGGATTAGGAGGAGAAAGTATGGAAATTGTAACGAAAAAAGATGTACAGCCAGAAGTGAATATCAAAGCTCCTAAAAACCTTTCTCCATGGGCGATTGCGCGAAAGAAGTTTGTTAAAAATAAACTAGCCATGATAAGTTTAGCTTTCATGATTGTGATTACGCTTCTTGCCATTTTTGCACCGCTGCTTACAAAAGCAGATATTACACGTATTGACTATATGGCGATGAATGCAGCGCCTTCTAGTGATCATTGGTTTGGAACGGACACTAATGGGCGAGACGTATTTGCACGTACATTGTATGGAGGAAGAACTTCGTTACTGATTGGAGTTGCTTGTACAACACTGGTTATTTTAATCGGAACTCTTATTGGTTCGATTGCGGGTTATTACGGAGGCAAAGTGGACCAATTCTTAATGCGTTTTACAGACTTTGTCTTAAACTTTCCGCTCATTGTTTTTGTTGTAGTGTTAAATACAATCCTAATTGGAAAGATCTCAGGCGTTTGGACCCTCATCCTAGTTGTTAGTTTCCTAAGCTGGGGAAGTACAGCCCGGCTGGTTCGAAGCAAAGTCTTGGCTGAAAAAGAAAATGAATATGTGCTTTCAGCTGTTTCCATTGGGTGCAGCCCGTTTAAAATCATCTTTAAACATTTGCTGCCAAATGTGTTTTCAACGATTGTGGTTCAAGCCAGTTTGCAGATGGCTATCCTTATTGTGTTTGAGTCAGCGATTAGCTTTATCGGTTTTGGCGTGCCGGCTGATACGCCAAGCTGGGGGAATATGCTGACAGAAGCAAGGGAATCAGATGTACTGCAGAATAAGCCATGGATGTGGGTTCCGCCAGGTTTAGCTATTACATTTACAATCCTAGCTATCAACTTCATTGGTGAAGGATTAAAAGATGCTTTGAATCCAAAATCTCTTCGTTAAAAATCTATCACAAAAGTGTGATAGATTTTTTTAGGTTTGTCAGACCTCCTGACAAACCTATTACTATAGAAGAAACTCGGATTTTTTTCTGCTTATAGGGGTAGATATAGCTCATGAAGCCTTTAGCAATCATTAGCACTGGCGTTATATCTGAGCTTCGAAATAAGTGCATTTGAATAATAGCCAAAAACGAAGGTGTTTTACAATTAATTTTTAGAAAAATAACATCATTTGGAATAAAAATTCCTTTCTCTGCCTATACTGATGGATAACAAACAGATAGTAAGTGAGGGGTAAATTATGCTATATCTTCATGATGTATGGGTTAATTGGTTTGAAGGCGAAGAAAACGGTTATAATGTGTGTCATTTCCATGAGTGGAGAAAAGACGATTGTGTAGAACTGCTCGATCAAGCACCGTTATTAAAAGTAAATCCGCTTTTATTTCATTACATTGAAAATGATCTTTCCGAGCTACCTCAACAACTACTACAAGATGTCTATCAGAAAGCATACATTCGGAAAAATCATGAACGCACGCAGGTTGAATATTGTTTTATCGTTACAGATGGAACGAATATTTTAGCAATTGATACGATGGGATATCATATTCCGATTCGAAAAAGCCGCTTAATTCCAAGACAGGAACAGTTAGTCTATGAGATGATTGCGGATCAAGAAGAGCTAGAATATAAGTTCAGTGAAGACGAGCTAAATAAAAAAGAGCATCATATTCTTTCACCGTCTCCTGAAACGATGAGAGGACTAACACGTAAAGAACGTCAGCTAAAACAGCTGTTATTTATGGCACTTGATCAGCTACATACCACAAAAAATACAGCTCAAATCCGCTACTGGTACACGGAGTGGAATCCAACGAAGTACGAAGACATTCAAGAGATGTCGTTTCAAGACGTATGGAGCCAGCTATACGATGAAACGAAGTCAGGGTGGTCACCGAAGCATAAATTATTATGCGAGCGCTTAGTAAAAGGACAACCTTTCTTTGAAAAACTTTGGGAAATTGAACAAGAACCAAAAGTTAATTAAAAAAAACGACTGCATAGCAGTCGTTTTTTTTAACGTTTACGGCCAATTCCCATTGCGTTTCGCATTTTGCGAAGCATTTTATTAGCCGTTGCATTTGCTTTATCGGCACCTTGATCTAAAATATCATCTAGCTCGCTAGAATCAACTAATTCATAATATCTTTCTTGAATTGGAGCGAGTGCTTCCGCTACTACTTTAGCTGTGTCAGCTTTAAAGTCCCCATAACCTTTGCCTTCGTACATTGCTTCAATGTCTTCGATCGATTTATTAGCTAGGATTGAATAAATACTTAGTAAGTTTGAAATACCTGGCTTATTTTCTTTATCGTAGCGAACAATACCTTCTGAATCCGTTACGGCACTTTTAATTTTCTTTTCAATTGTTTTAGCGTCATCCAAGAGAGTAATGAAAGCTTTTTGGTTTGGATCGGACTTGCTCATTTTTTTCGTAGGATCTTGAAGAGACATGACGCGTGCGCCCACTTTTGGAATACGTACTTCAGGAATAGTGAAGATATCATTGTATTTTTTGTTGAAGCGCTCAGCTAAGTCACGCGTTAATTCTAAATGCTGTTTTTGATCTTCACCAACTGGAACCAAATCGGTGTTGTATAAAAGAATATCAGCTGCCATTAATGGAGGATAAGTTAGTAATCCTGCTGATACTGCTTCTTTTCCAGCGGACTTATCTTTAAACTGAGTCATGCGTTCAAGTTCACCGATATACGCTACGCACTGTAACATCCATCCCGCTTCTGTGTGGGCAGGCACTTCCGATTGAATAAATAAAGTCGATTTTGCTGGATCAATTCCTACCGCTACATACAGAGCAGCAAGGCTGCGAATATTTTTACGAAGTGCTAAACGATCTTGAGGCGTTGTAATCGCATGCTGATCTACAATACAAAAATGACAGTTATAGTCATTTTGAAGTTCAACAAATTGCTTCATCGCTCCAATGTAGTTACCTAAAGTGATTGTACCGCTTGGTTGAATACCTGAAAAAATTGTTTTCATCAAATCTTCCTTTCATCTGCACATATATGATGCTAATTTACGGATACAACATAAAAAGGCCCACCCGCTCCTAGCATAAGCTAGGGGCGAATGGACCGCGTTGCCACCCTAATTAGCACACATAATTGTGAACTATCTTTATTCATGTAACGTTGAGGTCAACGTTCAAGCTTTGCACTTGAAAGCTCCAAAGTCCATTCTGCAGGTTTCAATGTTTGTTCCCACCAACCACAAACTCTCTAAAAATGAAAATTCTGCATACTACTCTTTTTCACAGCTTTAATTATATAGTTATTCGTTATTATAACGCGAAAAAGCAGGAATTTAAACATCTTATCGCTAAAAAGTTTTATAAGACAATTTACTGGAATTTTTCTGCGGCAAAAAAAGACAAGAACCTTTTAATTAAAGCATTTCTTGATGAAAATTTGGTGGAGGATTTGGTAAAAATCTTTTATTTAGTATTTCTAATAACTTTGTAATACTATTGTAATACCTATACTACAAAAAAGATTTTAGACGTCAGACAAGTAGGCACAATCCTTATAAGATAAGGTTTTTTCCCTTATGACAAAAAAATACCATTAAATAATAGTATTGCAATAAATTTTTAAAATATTTATAATAGGCGTAACAAACATATTTTTTACAAAGGTATTACAATTTCTTAATTTTTCAGAAAACACAAAATAGACAATGTTTTGTTTCAATTAGCGAATTTTGTAATGAATCAGTCTTCTACATATTAAGCGCATACATTGGATTTACAGCATGTAAACAATTGATGACAGTTTCATAGGGTAGAAGAATAATTTTGCAGTGAGGTCTTTAATGCTCTACTATGTGAAAAAATAACTGATTATTTTGTATTGAAAGAGGATTAAGAAATTAGTACATATCAAAAAAATATGGTTGCCACACAAACAAAATTTAATAGGGGGTAACACGCAATGAAGAAAAGGTTGTCGATTCTTTTCAGTTTGCTGCTTGTCATGAGCTTGTTTTTAGCTGCATGTGGGTTTAACAAGGAATCTGGTGGCAGTGAAAATGCTAGCAGTGATGGTGGCGACAAGAAAAAAGAGCAAGAGCTTCGCGTAAACATTAAAACTGAGCCTTTTTCACTAAACCCAGGCTTAGCTAATGATTCAACGTCATCAAACGTATTATTACAAACATTTGAAGGTTTAACTCGTATCGGTAAAGATGGAAAGCCTGAAAATGCAATGGCGAAAGATGTGAAGGTCAGCGATGATCAAACTAAATATACGTTCACGATTCGCGACGATGCCAAATGGTCAAATGGTGACCCTGTAACAGCAAAAGATTTCGAATATGCATGGAAATGGGCGTTAGATCCTAAAAACGAATCTCAATATGCATATCAATTATACTATGTTAAAAATGCACAAGCTGCTAATGAAGGAAAAGGTTCATTAGATGATGTTGCGGTTAAAGCAACAGATGATAAAACGCTTGAAGTAACATTAGAAAACCCAACGCCATATTTCTTAGAATTAACAGCTTTCTATACGTACTTCCCAGTGAATACGAAAATTGCTGAATCAAATGAAAAATGGTACACAAATGCAGGCGAAAACTATACGTCAAACGGTCCTTTCAAGCTTAAAGCTTGGAAACATAATGACAAAATCGAGTTAGTTCCTAATGAAAACTATTGGGATAAAGATGCTGTAAAACTTAAAAAAGTTGAAATGTACATGATCAATGATAACAACACTGAACTTTCAATGTTCAAAAACGGTGAATTAGACTGGGCGGGTATGCCTACTGGTCAATTACCAGCTGATGCACTTCCTGAATTGAAGAAAGACGGTTCATTAAACATTCAAGAGATTGCAGGTACTTACTGGTACAAGTTTAATACAGAACAAAAACCTTTAGACAACGTGAACATTCGTAAAGCATTAGCTTATGCAATTGATCGTAAAGGTATTACAGAACAAATTACAAAAGACGGTTCAGTTCCAGCTATGGCGGCTGTACCACCAACAATGTTTGAAGATAACAAAAAAGGTTACTTCAAAGACAATGATGTGAAAAAAGCAAAAGAATATTTAGAAAAAGGCTTGAAAGAAATGGGCCTTAAAGATGCTTCAGAACTACCAGCAATTAAGGTTTCATACAACACGGATGAAAAACATGCAAAAATTGCACAAGCTGTTCAAGATATGTGGAAGAAAAACCTTGGTATTAAAGTACAGTTAGACAACTCTGAGTGGGCTGTTTACATTGAAAAATTACACCAAGGAGATTATCAAGTTGGACGTATGGGCTGGTTAGGAGATTTTAACGATCCAATCAACTTCTTAGAATTATTCCGTGATAAAAAAGGCGGAAACAATGATACAAACTGGGAAAACCCAGAATATAAAAAGTTATTAATTGACTCTCAAAAAGAAACAGATCCTAAAAAACGTCTGGAAATGTTGAAAAAAGCAGAAGGTATTTTCATGGATGAAATGCCAGTGGCACCAATCTACTTCTATACAAACGCTTGGGTACAAGACAAGCAGCTGAAAGATGTTGTGATGTCTGGACTTGGAGACATTCAGATTAAGTGGGCTCATTTTGAGTAAGTAACATCAATTATGACAAAGGGTATATGGGGCCTGGTGCTCCATATACTTTTCTTTCTTGTGCGCGAATTTTGTAAAAATATGGAGGTGTGTCAGGGTGTTCAAATATATAGGAAAACGACTTATTTATATGTTTCTATCATTATGGCTGATCGTAACAGCGACCTTTTTCTTAATGCGTGCTGTTCCAGGAGGTCCATTCACATCAGAAAAGCAGCTTCCCCCTGAAATTCAAAAAAATCTAAATCAGTATTACGGTTTAGACCAGCCTTGGTACCATCAGTACTTTGATTATTTAACATCAATTTTAAAGTGGGATTTTGGTCCATCTTTCAAATATAAAGGCCAAACGGTAAATGATTTGATTAACGGCGGATTCCCTGTTTCATTCATGCTAGGGATGGAAGCTATTTTAATAGCAATTGCTATTGGTGTAGTACTTGGTGTTATTGCTGCTTTAAAACATAATAAGTGGCAAGATTACACGGCGATGGTTATTGCAGTTCTAGGAATCTCAGTTCCGAGTTTTATCATGGCAGCGGTATTACAATACGTTCTGGCTATGAAACTACAAATTTTTCCGGTTGCACGCTGGGAATCTTGGGCACACACGGTGTTACCAGCTCTCGCGCTTGCTTCAACCCCTATGGCGTTTATCGCACGATTAACTCGTTCGAGTATGCTGGAAGTATTAAGCAATGATTATATTCGTACAGCGAAAGCAAAAGGTTTAAGCAGAGGCGTTATTACAGTTAAACACGCCATGAGAAATGCAATGCTTCCAGTCGTATCCTATATGGGACCTTTAGTAGCAGGGATTTTAACGGGTAGCTTTGTTATTGAAAAAATATTCGGTATCCCGGGATTAGGTTCACACTTTGTACTCAGTATCTCAAACCGAGATTATACAACGATTATGGGCGTAACGGTGTTCTACAGTATTTTACTACTTTTTTGTATCTTGCTTGTAGATATTGCATACGGCTTCATTGACCCTCGAATTAAACTTACAGGTGCTAAGAAAGGAGAGTAACTATGCAGCAACTTCCGAAAATTCCTAAAGAAATGTTTGAAACAGCAGGGATTGACCGCGCTCAGGCAGAAAAGATTGAAAAACCGAGTCTTTCGTTCTGGCAAGATGTTTTTATTCGTTTTCGCAAAAATAAGCTTGCTATGTTTGGTGTAGTACTAATGGTTCTCCTTGTTTTTATGGCGATATTTGGTCCATTGATGGTGAAATACGATTATGCAACCAATGATTTATTAAATGCCAATCAGGCACCATCTTCTGAGCACTGGTTCGGCACAGATGAATTAGGGCGCGATGTGTTTGCTCGTACGTGGGAAGGCGCTCGTATTTCATTATTTATCGGGTTAGCAGCAGCTTTAATTGATTTATTCATCGGCGTAGTTTGGGGAAGCATCTCTGGATACCGCGGTGGACGTACAGATGAAACAATGATGCGTGTTGCGGATATCTTATACGGTGTTCCTTACCTTTTACTGGTTATTATTTTAATGGTTATGCTTGGCCAGGGATTGGGTACAATGATTTTGGCAATGACCATTACCGGCTGGATTAACATGGCACGTATTGTGCGTGGACAAGTTTTACAATTGAAAAACCAAGAATACGTAATGGCTTCACAAACATTAGGAGCAACAACAAAACGTATTTTATTTAAACATCTTATTCCTAATGCAACAGGTCCAATTTTAGTAACAATGACCCTAACGATTCCTTCAGCAATCTTTACAGAAGCGTTTTTAAGCTACTTGGGACTAGGTGTTCCAGCGCCGCTTGCAAGCTGGGGAACAATGGCTTCAGAGGGCTTACCTGCTTTGGAATACTATCCTTGGCGCTTATTTTTCCCAGGTTTGTTTATCTGTTTAACAATCTTAGCGTTCAACGTAATTGGTGATGGATTACGAGATGCGTTAGATCCAAAACTACGTAAGTAAGGAAGTGAACTCATATGTCACGTTTATTAGAAGTAAAGAATTTAGCTGTATCCTTTAAAACATATGGCGGAGAAGTTCAAGCTGTTCGCGGCGTTAACTTCCACTTAAATAAAGGTGAAACACTAGCAATTGTTGGTGAATCAGGATCTGGTAAAAGTGTAACTTCACAAACGATCATGCGCCTTATTCCGATGCCTCCTGGCCAAATTAAAAGTGGTGAAATGCTGTTTGACGGCATTGATTTAGCAAAGAAAACGGATAAAGAAATGGAAGCTATTCGCGGTAAAGATATCGGTATGATCTTCCAAGATCCAATGACTTCTTTAAATCCAACGATGAAAGTTGGAGCTCAAATTGGTGAAGTCGTAATCAAGCATTCTAAAGTATCTAAAGCGGAAGCAAAAAAGCGTGCAGTCGAGTTATTAACGCTTGTAGGCATTCCGTTTCCAGAACAGCGTGTGAATCAATATCCGCATGAATTCAGCGGCGGGATGAGACAGCGTGTTGTCATTGCAATGGCTCTTGCTTCTAATCCGAAGCTCTTGATCGCTGATGAACCAACAACGGCGCTGGATGTAACAATTCAAGCTCAAATTTTAGAGTTGATGAAAGACATTCAGAAAAAAACGGATACATCTATTATCTTTATTACCCATGATCTTGGTGTAGTAGCGAACGTAGCCGATCGAGTAGCCGTTATGTACGCTGGTCAAATTGTCGAAATGGGCACAGTGGATGAAGTGTTTTACGATCCAAAACATCCATATACGTGGGGACTGCTAGCCTCTATGCCAAGTTTAGATAACGAGGCAGAAGAAGAGCTGGCTGCTATTCCTGGAACACCGCCTGACTTAACGAACCCTCCAAAGGGAGATGCATTTGCAGCGCGAAATCCATACGCAATGAAAATTGATTTTGAGCAAGAACCTCCAATGTTCAAAATATCTGATACGCACTATGCGAAAACATGGCTGTTACATCCAGATGCACCAAAAGTAGAGCCGCCTGCTTCAGTTCAGCGCCGCATGCGTAAAGTTGATAATGTATACAGCACACCTGTACTCGTAGCGAAGGATGGTGAATAATATGACAGATAAATTATTAGAGATTAAAGGGTTAAAGCAACATTTTTTCACAAGCAAAGGGACAATTAAAGCAGTTGATGGTCTGACGTTTGACATCTTCCGCGGAGAGACATTAGGGCTTGTAGGTGAATCTGGTTGCGGAAAGTCAACAACAGGCAGAACGATTATTCGTTTATACAATGCTACTAGCGGTGAGGTGCTGTTCAATGGTGAAAATGTACATGGTCGTAAATCTCGCTCAGAGCTTAAAAAATTCAATCGTAAAATGCAAATGATTTTCCAAGATCCATATGCGTCGCTTAACCCTCGTATGACCGTAGCAGATATCATTGCAGAAGGCATTGATATTCACGGCTTAGCCAAGACCAAAAAGGAGCGTATGGCAAAGGTTCACGAGCTTCTTGAAACAGTGGGGCTTAACAAAGAACATGCCAATCGCTATCCACATGAGTTTAGTGGCGGCCAGCGTCAGCGTATTGGTATCGCAAGAGCACTGGCAGTAGAACCTGATTTTATCATCGCAGATGAACCAATCTCAGCTTTGGACGTATCTATACAAGCTCAAGTTGTTAACTTAATGAAGAAGTTACAGCGTGAACGTGGACTAACATATTTATTTATCGCCCATGATTTGTCAATGGTAAAATACATCAGTGACCGCATCGGCGTTATGTACAGAGGTAAGATTGTAGAGCTTGCACCAAGTGATGAACTTTATCGAAACCCTGTTCATCCATATACAAAAGCGTTGCTTTCAGCTATTCCGCTTCCCGATCCTGACAGTGAAAAAACACGTCAGCGCAAAATTTATGATCCAAGTATCCATGACTATAACGGTGAAGAACCGGAGCTTAGAGAAGTATCTCCAGGTCACTACGTGTCTTGTTCTCAAGCAGAGTTTGCCACATATACAACATAACAAAAACGATCTCACAACGAGGTCGTTTTTTATTTAATTATCAAAGAACACTAAGCTTCAAGTTGCAAAAAATATGTAAGAACAAGTAACATTAGCGCTTTACAGGTATTATACAGTAAAGGATTGAAAAATACTATTAAAAATTTTCAGAATTTTATATTTAAGACAAAATATCTATGTATAAACCTTATAACTAAAGGAATATAATTGATTAATAATGTTGTGTTATGAATAATAATTCAAAAATATAAAAAGAAGGTAGACGCATGTCTACCTTCTTTTTATAAATCTGCTAAGATATCGCCGTCTTTACGATTCTTATCAATTTTTAGTACTTGATCTGCTGGCTGATAGGACGCACCGTATATTTCTTTGTCTTTGTACGTATGAATTAACTCGTACGTTTTTTTCATTTTATTTAAAATGCTTTCCTCTGTTTCAGAGGTAGGAGACCAATATAGAATTTCCATCTGGTTAATTTCATTTGTAGCTAATGACCGGCGGTTATAGCCAATTGTTTGAGCGTGCTTAAAGTCTGCACGTTTATAAAAATGCAGTCGTTTTGTTGAGTCTGAATCTTTATAGTCTACAGGCTCTACTTCTAAGATAATTGGTTTGTTATGCTGTTTTAACTCATCAATTAATTTACCGCCAAGCCCTTGACCTCGAGCGTCTTTTGAAACAAAGAGGTAATCAATAAAGATAAATTGGTCTGTTTCCACGTACATTAATACGTGATGAGGTCCTTCATTTTTATGATAAATATCGCTGCGTTCTTGTAAAAGCGTTTCGATATGCTTCTTTGATTTCATTTCTTCAATGGGAAAATATTGACTGAGTTTTTCGTACCAATTCATAGCACCCTCCTACTGATCTTTTCATGATGATGTTCATAATAGTGTTTAAACAGTTATCTTATCTTTACCCTTTTTAGGGAAAAGTAAGCATCTATAATTGAAAATATAGACCGAAAAAAGATAGATTATTCACAATAATTAAATAATTATAGTGGTATAAGAACATATAATGGTAAAAATAAGTTTAATTATATTTAAATCGTAAGTTTATTTGTGAAAAACACAAAAAACTATCGCATTTTTTGTGATTTTTGATAAAATGAACAAAGTGAAGTTTTTTTAATATTGTATTTTATAGATGTAATAGCGGTAAAAGTGCAGGTTTGGAACTTGCAGCATCAGATTTTTAGTACATACAATCTCTGGAATTATTTGGCTGAAAAATAACGTAATGCTACACAATTAGCCGCTATTAAATGAAATGGACATGTTAGGAGAGAGAATTATGCAAGGGAACACGCAAGAAAAAGAATTAAGCCGTGGACTTGAGGAAAGACATATTAGCTTAATGTCTTTAGGTGCAGCTATCGGAGTTGGACTGTTTTTAGGTTCTGCATCCGCTATTCGGTTAGCGGGTCCTGGTATTCTTATCATGTATGGAATCAGTGGTCTTATTATGTTTTTTATTATGAGAGCGCTAGGTGAAATGGCCGTACAAAATCCAGTAGCCGGTTCTTTTAGTAAGTATGCTAACGACTATTTGGGGCCACTTGCTGGTTATTTAACAGGCTGGAACTACTGGTTTATGTGGATTATTACATGTATGGCTGAAATTACAGCTGTTGGAGTATATATGGAGTTTTGGTTCCCGGGTGTACCTCAGTGGATATGGGCACTTGCAGCACTCGTTATCATGACAGGGGTTAACTTTTTAGCTGTAAAAGCATATGGCGAACTAGAGTTTTGGTTTTCTCTTATTAAAGTAGTAACGATTATCCTTATGATTGTGCTTGGACTAGGCATGATTATCTTTGGAATTGGAAATGGCGGTATAGCAACAGGGATCAGTAATTTATGGAATCACGGGGGCTTTTTCCCGAATGGTATGAAAGGTGTTCTTTTATCACTTCAAATGGTTATGTTTGCTTACCTTGGTATTGAAATGATTGGGGTAACAGCAGGAGAGGTGAAAAATCCAGAAAAGACATTAACAAAAGCAATTGATAATGTACTGTGGAGAATTTTGATTTTTTACATCGGAGCTTTGTTTGTTATTATGTCTATTTATCCTTGGCCAGAGATCGGAACACAAGGAAGCCCATTTGTTTTAACCTTTGATAAAGCTGGAATTCCCGCTGCAGCAGGGATTATAAACTTTGTAGTGTTAACAGCGGCTTTATCTTCTTGTAACAGTGGAATTTTTAGTACAGGCCGTATGTTATTTAATTTAGCTCAGCACGGGGAAGCTCCAAAACGCTATGCCAACTTAACAAAAGGCGGCGTGCCTGGTGCAGCAGTTATTGCTTCAGCTGTTGTACTGCTACTCGGAGTTGGCTTAAACTATGTTGTTCCTGATAAGGTGTTCACGTGGGTGACAAGTATTGCTACTATCGGAGCGATTTGGACATGGGGAATTATTTTACTTTCTCAAATTCGCTTCCGCAAGAGATTAAGCGATCAGCAGGTAAGTGATTTAAAATATAAGCTTCCGTTTTTCCCGTATACGTCATATCTCTCTCTTGCCTTCTTAGCGGGAGTAGTAGTGGTGATGGGTTTTTCCTCTGATACAAGAATAGCCCTTATTGTAGGTCCGGTATGGTTTGTTTTATTGGTTGTTGTCTACTATTCAAAAGGTTTTCATAAAAGGTAAAAAATAAAGCTCGGACAAAAATAGTTTCGTTGAAGAAAGATCCGAACAAGTTGAATTCTTGATTAAGAATCCAACTTGTTCGGATTTTTTTATGGTGATGGTGAACATAGGTTTACTGTATGCAGGGCAAGGCGAAGACTCCTAGGGAAAAGCGAGACCCTGCAGGAGCGGAAGCAACGAGGAGGCTCGCCGGCCGCTCGCGGAAAGCGAAGTCTTCTACGGAAATCAACAGCGGTGTAACAAGCGTGATTCATACGAACTCATATATCCCATTTGTTCATCTTTAGATTGATCTAGTTGTGTCCCAGCCGCATTTTTTTCCAAAAGAAAATGAAGGATTTATTATTTCACTTTTTGCTTTAGTGTGCTAATATATTATATTGTTAAACAAATGAAGAGATGAATGAAGAAACAAATAATTTTTACGTGTTAATAGATTAGCATCGAGCTTTCTATCTCAAAAGTTTAAGCTTTTAGAAAGCAAAAGGAGACACAGCAAATGAAAGATAAAAAATGGGGACTTTGGTTTTTAACAGCCTTTGTAGTTGGTAATATGGTAGGCGGCGGAGTATTTATGCTTCCTTCTAACTTAGCAAACGTATCAAGTCCAGTCGGTTCAACACTTGCTTGGATTGCAACAGGTCTTGGTGTATTCATGATTGCTCTTGTATTCGGGAACTTAGTCATGAGAAAGCCCGAATTAAAAGGAGGGCCTCAAAGTTATGCAGCGAATCTTTTTTCATCGCCTAAAGCAGGTAAAGTAGCAGGGTATAGCATGGCTTGGGGCTACTGGGCAGCCAACTGGGCTGCAACAGCATCTGTCATCATATCGTTTGCGGGATATTTAACAACGTTCTTTCCAGTAATGGAGAGTAAGGATATTTTATTTTCAGTTGGAAATTTTCAATTAGAAGCTGGAAAATTCATTACGTTTTTAGTATGTTCTATTGTCCTATGGGGAATTCAAGCTATTTTGCAGCGAGATATCAATAGCGCCGGTAATATTAATTTTATCACAACGGCAGCTAAAATTATTGGATTCGGTTTATTTATTGTTGTGGCGCTATCGCTATTTAGCGCATCCAACCTGGTCAGTACAGAATTTGTTAATTCAAAAGGTATAAATGTAGGGTTAGGAAGTCAGGTCAATGGGGCAGCCATTGCTACGCTGTGGGCGTTTATCGGAATTGAATCGGCTGTACTGCTATCTAACCGTGCAAAATCACAAAAAGTAGTGAAGAAAGCAACTCTGCTTGGATTATTGATCTCAATGGTTATCTATGTGGGGATTACGCTTCTAGCTATGGGGATTCTTTCAACAGCTCAGCTTCAGCAGTCTCAAAAACCTTTGGTAGATACGTTAGAAATGGTGATTGGACATAAAGGTGCTTACGTAATGGCCATTTTAGCACTTATTTCTTTATTAGGTTCTACTGTTGGATGGATTGTTGTTAGTGCAGAAGTCCCTTATCAAGCAGCAAAATCAGGGTTGTTTCCACAGTGGTTTGCTAAAACAAATCAGAACAATAGTCCAGCCCGCTCACTAACATTAACAAATGGCTTAACACAGTTGTTTTTGTTTGCGACTATTTCAGGTACAGTTTCGCAAGCCTATAATTTCGCTATTGTTGTAGCTACTCTCGCTTATTTAGTTCCTTATTTCGTGACGACAGTTTATCAATTAAAGCTTATTGTGACGGGTGAGACGTACGACACGATTAAAGGATCGCGAGTAAAAGACGGAATCATTGCCTCGTTAGCACTTATTTATTCACTTTGGGTGATTAAGACAGGGACAGCTGATTTAAAAACATTTTTCTTAGGTATTGGCTTATTTGTAATCGGGCTGTTACTGTATCCTATCTTAATGAGACGAGGAAAAAGCACATCAGCTATTAAATAAATAAGAGGTTATCTCAAAAGCTTTGCAGAAAAGTCAGTTCTTCTGCAAGGCTTTTTTAGTGACTGAAAAATTTGAGGAATTTGTGAAAGAAAAAAATAATAAAAAAATGAAACTAATCTACAGGTTTATTCGTAATAGTAGTGTGGTAAATAAATAATGAAGAAAATCGGCAATGAAAATAATGACAGTGAAGGAACGAACTAATGTACTAGTTCACTTCAAAAAGTATATCATTCCGATGAAGTTTATAGTATAATGCAAATAGATATTATTTTTTAAAAGTAATTATAAAGTAGTATCGATTTTCATTATCAGTCATTAAATATTTACACTCGTTGAAGTTTGTATAAAACAACATGATTTACAGTTCATGTTTTAAATGTTATGACCGATTATGATAGAAGGAGTGAAGGAGTAAATGGTTACATTATATACATCACCAAGTTGTACATCTTGTCGTAAAGCGAAAGCTTGGTTAGAGGAAAATGATATTGGATATACAGAGCGTAATATCTTTTCAGAGCCGTTATCAATCGACGAGATTAAAGAAATTTTACGTATGACAGAAGATGGAACAGATGAAATCATTTCAACACGTTCGAAAACTTTCCAAAAACTAGACGTTCAGGTAGACGCTATGCCTTTGCAAGATTTGTATGAATTAATTCAGCAAAATCCTGGCCTATTGCGCCGTCCGATTATCATTGATGAAAAACGTCTACAAGTTGGTTACAATGAAGACGAGATCCGTCGTTTCTTACCACGTAAAGTGCGTACTTTCCAACTTCGCGAAGCTCAAAGACTTGTGAATGGTTAATTTTTATATTTGTCTGTTTAAGATTTAAATACGAAACCAACCAAGTAACGTTTGCTTGAAGTTGGTATATAAAAAATAAGCAGCAGGGAGCTAGTGGCTCCCTGCTGCTTATTTTTTGTCGAAATAGCAGGGAAAATGAAGTATATATGTAATTAGTAAAGAAAGAGAGTAACTAAACATATAAAAGTGGTGGTGAACGGAGTGGAGCTTTTACAGCTAAAATATTTCCAAGTAGTTGCTAGACTAGAACATATCAGTAAAGCGGCCGAAGAGCTATACGTATCTCAGCCTGCACTCAGCAAAACGATTTCACAGTTAGAAAAAGAGCTAGGCATTCGTTTATTTGATCGAAATGGTAAATACATTAAATTAAATCGGTATGGTAAAGCATTCTGTGCCAAAGTAGAACTTGCTTTAAAAACATTGGAAGACGCAAAGCACGAGCTAAAGGATATGTCGAACGATCCATGTGAAGAAATTCGTCTTGTTGTATTAGCTAGTTCACATTTACTTCCAGAGCTATTAAGCAGATTTCGTGAGCAATATCCTCAGGTGCGTTTTCGATTGATGCAGCACTTGACTAATTCTAATTCACAGCCTGATTTTGATTTATGTATTTCAGCTTTTCCATTAACAACCCGTCAGATCGAACATACTCCTTTGCTTCGTGAATCGATTTTGCTTGCAGTGCCTCTTGATCATCCTTTAGCCAAGCAATCACGTGTAAAGTTAAATGAACTTAAAAATGAGAAATTCATTGTGCTAAAGAAAGGAAAAGAGCTAAGGAAAATAACGGATGTAATTTGTAAGGAACAGAATTTTGCACCTCAAATTACGTTTGAAAGCGATGACCCAGCAACAGTGAGAGGTTTGATTAGAGCGAAGCAAGGAATAGGTTTTATTCCTGAAGTAACTTGGGGAGGTTCTACAGGCAAAGATGTAAAACTGCTGAAAATTGAAGAGGAAACATTTGAACGTACTATCTTTTTAGCTTGGAACAATGGAGGCTATGTGACGGATTTACAACAAATCTTCAGGCAGTTTGTGATCGATTATTTTAAACATTTACCCTCCGGTATGTCTCATGAATACATATAAAAATCATGACTAAATGTCATGATTTTTATTTCTTTTTCGAATAAATCTAAAGTGAACAGTAGAGAAAAACTGCATTATGTCATTTTTGATATAAGTATATAACTAAAAATGCATAGGTTATTCAACTTCTTTCCTTTACACTATTTTTAAACTATAAAGTAAACGTTTTCAATGATGGAGTGGGGAGGAAGTAATATGATAATCTTCGGTGTAGCACTGCTATCTATTTGCATGTTGATAGGGGTAATTGTAGGGGACGCATTAGGAGGGCTGATGGGAGTAGAAGCCAACGTTGGAGGAGTAGGGGTATCCATGCTTCTTCTTGTACTAGCGGTGGATTATTTAAAGAAGAAAAATAAACTCCAAGTAAAATCCGAAGAAGGCATTGCTTTTTGGGGAGGTATTTATATTCCTATCGTGGTAGCAATGTCTGCACAGCAAAATGTTGTAGCTGCTCTTGATGGAGGAGGCATGGCGCTTCTTGCAGGGGTGGTAGTAGTCGTAGTAGGCTTTTTATCCATACCATTTATCAGCAGAATAGGAGAGAAAGCGAAGGTGAAAGAACAAGAAATAGAGCTTTCTATTTTACCTAAGGAGCAGATCAAATGATGAATATGATCAAAGAAGGATTAGAAAATAACGGGCTGATTACGGCATTTGCTATTATTGGGATTGTCATGTATATTGCTTACTTTTTATCAGATAAATTAACAAAAGGAAGAGTTCACGGATCTGCTATTGCTATTATGTTTGGATTAATCCTTGCTTATATCGGTGGAGTGAACACAGGAGGAGAGAAAGGAATTTCTGATATACAGTTATTTTCAGGAATTGGTTTAATGGGCGGAGGGATGCTGCGAGATTTTGCCATTATTGCTACTGCGTTCGGTGCCAATTTTAGCGAAGTCAAAAAAACGGGAATCAGCGGGATTACGGCCTTGTTTTTTGGGGTTTTCTATTCCTTTGTAATAGGTGTAATTATTGCTCTTTGTTTTGGATATAGAGATCCCGTTGCTTTGACCACAATCGGAGGAGGAGCCGTGACCTATATTGTGGGGCCGGTTTCTGGAACTGCGATTGGGGCCTCTTCTGATATTATCGCGTTAAGTATAGCTGTAGGATTAATTAAATCCATTTCAGTTATGATTTTAACACCGGTATTTGCTAAGAAAATCAAATTAAACAACCCTCGTACAGCAATGATCTATGGAGGAGTTATGGGGACGACGAGCGGTGTAGCAGCTGGTTTAGCCGCAACAGATGTAAAACTTGTACCTTACGGAGCCATGACAGCTACATTTTATACAGGTCTTGGTTGCTTACTCGTACCATCTATTCTTTTTTTACTCACAGAGATTATTTTTTAAGTGTACAAAGTGTTTTATGAATAAAAGACTGCTGTGCTCATTAAACTAAAGAAAAGGCCATACTAAATAAAAATGTTTAGTATGGCCTTTTCTTTATCATTTAGTTGAACGAAAGCTATTAACAACCATGCCGCTTATCAGCACGACAGCAATTGTTATAAACGGAATAAATGTTCCTAGAGATGTATGGTCTGTAAAGAATGAATGTAAGTTCTTTTCATGCCCAATCATATTTCCAGCAGTATAAGCTAAAATAGCTGCCCCACCATAAACGAGCAGGGGAAATCGCTCCATCAAATACAAAATGAGCTTGCTTCCCCAAACAATAATGGGGACGGATACGAGTAATCCGGTAACAACCAAGATAATATTTCCATGAGCTGCGCCTGCTACAGCTATTACATTATCTAGTCCCATTACAATATCAGCAAATACAATCGTTCTTACAGCGGCCCCTAATGTCACACCTGCACGGATTGAAGATGCATCATCACCTTCTGATACAAGAAGCTTAAAGGCAATGATCACTAATAAAAAACCGCCGATGAGCTGCAAGTAAGGAATAGTTAGTAAATAAACAGCTAAAATAGTAAGTACAATGCGAACGATCACAGCTAAGCCAGTCCCTAAAAAAATAGCTTTATTTCGCTGATATTCAGGTAAGTTGCGGCTTGCTAAGGCAATAACAATAGCGTTGTCTCCACCTAATACAATATCGATACCGATAATAAGAAGAATGGAGGTTATTAATTCTAAATCCAATAGTCTTCCCTCCCAATATGTAAGGATAAGTAGCTCATATTGCTTTATCTGTGTTCACTTTTAAAAAAAAGCGTTCATAGGGTAAAGAGATTATGTATATAACAAAGTAAGGTGTAAGGTGGCTATGAGTTGTCAGAGTATTTTTTATTTCCTTTCTTTCGCATTTTGTCATAAAATAGATATACAAGGTTCACTCAAATAGTGTATGCTTGTATATCCCAAGTTAGAATGCTTTACAAAGTGAGAAAGTACATGTAATATTGCTTTAACACGGGGGTAAAATAGTCCCTTCATCGTTTAGGGGTAATGTTCGAAATGGCCGGATTACCTTCACTGATTTTTCCGAAGGGAGAGATGATAATGGAAATCGAACGCATTAATGAAAACACAGTAAAATTCTTTGTCACTTACGTAGATATTGAAGAACGTGGATTTGATCGCAATGAAATTTGGTTTAGCCGAGAGCGCAGTGAAGAGCTATTCTGGGAGATGATGGACGAAATTCATCAAGAAGAAGAGTTTGTAGCAGAAGGTCCTCTTTGGATTCAAGTACATGCGCTTGAGAAGGGGCTAGAGGTTATTGTAACAAGAGCACAAGTTTCAAAAGACGGTCAAAAGTTCGAAGTACCTGTTGGTGAAAATGATAAAATCGATATCCCTGTAGATGGAAAAATTGAAGCGTTGCTTGATCATCAAGCGAATCAAAATAAAAAAGCTGATTTTGAAGAAGAAATTATAGAAGACGAAGGGCTACAGTTCGTCGCACGCTTTCAAGACTTAGAACATTTAATTTCCTTAAGTCACCATTTAGAGTTAGATGATATCATCAACAGCATGTACGTGTTTGAAGGGAAATATTATTTATACGTTGAGTTTACAGATGATGAAGATTTTGTAGCTGAAATTGATAACATTTTAAGTATCATTTTAGAATATGCAAATGAATCAAATGTAACAGTTCATCGTTTAATGGAATATGGAAAAGAATTAATCAGTGAAAATGCACTTGAACAAGTAAAACAGTATTTTCCTTTACGATAATAGCAGCCGATTTCATGTATATGAAATCGGTCTTTGTTTTGTCTTCATTTTGGGAAAAGCTCTCTGCTTGTATGAAACGAACATAAGTGGAGAAAGAAGGAAACTAGTTTCTGAACGAGAAAAGTGTAGGGTTAAAATTCCCAGTTTGAGGATAATAACGGTACATGGGTCCGTTGTTAATGATGAAAGATTGGTTTTAGGATAGGTGAAAACAAGTTGAAAAATAGATTACAGCTTTTAATTTTTGTTATTGGTATTATTGCTTTGCTTTATTTTACAAAAGGGTATTGGGACGGTAAATTTATTGGCGTGCTAAGTATCTTAATTACGATTAGTGTTGTTTTCATCGGTCTTGTTATTTCATTAGAAAACCGTCATCCAACTCAAACGCTAACGTGGCTCGTAGTATTAGGCGGTTTCCCGGTAATAGGGTTCTTTTTTTATTTGTTATTTGGACGCAATACGCGAAAACGGCGTTTATTTGCTAAAAAAGCAAAGCTGGATGAACAGGTGCTTTTAAAGATGGAAAGAGATTCCGGTGTATTAGAAAATCACTTTGAACAGTTGGGCACCAGTAGAAAGCAAATGCTGAAGCTAGCCGTCAGGCTTGGAAAGAGTCCAATTTCTTTTTCATCAGATACGCGCGCATTGACGAATGGAAAAGAGACGTTTCACGAAATTATGGAATCATTAAAGCATGCAAGGCATCATATCCACTTAGAGTATTACATCGTACGACATGATCACTTAGGAGAACAAATTAAAGATATTTTAATTCAGAAAGTACAAGAAGGAGTTTATGTACGTTTCTTGTATGATGCCGTGGGCAGTTTTCAGCTTTCACCGCATTATATTCACGAGTTAAGAAACGCGGGCGTAGAAATGATTCCGTTCTTGCCGGTCAGACTTCCATTTCTTAATAATAAAATCAACTTCCGTAATCATCGTAAAATTGTAGTCATTGATGGAACAATTGGATTTGTAGGAGGTTTGAACATTGGTGATGAATATCTCGGGAAAAGTCGGCATTTTGGCTTTTGGAGAGATACCCATTTGATGGTGAAGGGTGAGGCAGTCCGTTCATTGCAGCTTATTTTCTTGCAAGACTGGTATTATATGACAGGTCAGACGATGCTTACTCAAACGTATCTGTCGCCGGATTTAATTGACATTGATATGGAAAAGTGCGGCGGTGTTCAAATGATTGCTGGCGGACCAGACCGTGAGTGGGAAATTATTAAACACTTATTTTTTTCGATGATTACGTCTGCGAAAGAGTCCATTTGGATTGCTTCTCCTTACTTCATACCTGATGAAGATATTTTTACTTCTCTCAAAGTAGCTGCTCTAAGCGGTATAGATGTAAGGCTTCTTGTACCTCAGAAGCCCGATAAAAAAATTGTTTTTCATGCATCACGCTCTTATTTTCCTGAGCTGCTAGAAGCAGGTGTGAAAATTTACGAGTATAAAAAAGGATTTATGCACAGCAAAATTGTGATTGTTGATAGAGAAATTGCCTCTATTGGAACAGCTAACATGGACATGAGAAGCTTTCATTTGAATTTTGAAGTAAATGCTTTTTTATATCGCACAGCTAGTACCCAAAAGCTCGTATATGAATATATGCAAGATTTAGAAGAAACGAGTGAGCTTCACTTTAAAGACTTTGAAAAGCGGCCATTTATACAGCGGCTATTTGAATCAACGGCCCGTTTGCTTTCACCGCTATTATAATCGCTGTAAACCACATTGTGTATGCTGCAATGTGGTTTTTTTCTGAAAGAAAAGGGTTTAGTAGAAAGGTGTCGAATACAAGGATATAGCTCGCTACTATAGGAAGGAGAAATGTACGATTGTTAGTTGCCCAAACAGAAGAAGGCCTCATTTCACTAGCTCAGCGCTTTTCGCTTGAACAGCTTAAGCTGTGGAAAAAAGAAAAGCAGTTCTACTGTCCCTCTTGTCAATCCCCTGTACAGTTAAAGGTAGGTACAAAAAAAATCCCTCATTTTGCTCACCTGAAAAAAACGTGCGTCGCTCAGCATGAAGGTGAAACAGATTATCATCTCGACGGAAAACGAAAGCTGTTTCACTGGTTTAGTTCTCATCTTGAAGTCGAGTTAGAAAGTTATCTTCCTGACATTATGCAGCGTCCAGATCTCCTTGTAGATACGCCCTCGCAAAAATATGCAATCGAATTTCAATGTGCTTCCTTATCTTCCTCAGTGCTAACCAAACGTTCTATTCATTATGAGAAAGGAAATTATATGCCCCTTTGGATTATGGGGGCAAAAAGAATGAAGCGCTTATCCACTTATATGTATCAACTTTCTTTTCAAGAGTGGCAGTTTCTTACTGTTTCCGATTATACGCCCACACTTCTTTATTTTTCACCTTCTACTAATCAACTGTTGAAACTTGAACATCTTATTCCTTTTTCGTCTCAGATTTGTTATGCACAGCTTGTCGTGCTCTCTCCTCACGAGCATACCTTTCATGATCTTTTTTCTACACATACACAACCTCAATTTTTCTCTTCATGGATAAAGAAAAAGAAGGCATGGCGAACGCATTATATCCTCTATCCTAATCAGAAGCTTCAGCCTTTTTTACACGCTCTTTATGAAAACAATATTCCTCCCTCCCATATTCCAGCAGAAGCAGGCATGCCGCTGCCTTCTTTATACATGGTTGAAACGTCTGCTACTATATGGCAAACGTGGCTGCTTCTTGATTTAATGCAGCAGAAGCAAGTAGGGGATTTAGTTACAGAACAAGAGTTATGCCGGCTATGGCTCTGCAGAATTCATAAGAGGCATATTATATTTCGGTCTTTGCCAATGGCCCCTGTTGCTGTGGAACAGCCCCTGTTTGAGTATATAGAGGTGTTATGCCGGCTAGGGATGCTAACGTATATAACTTCTGGGGTATACAAAATCAGAAGGCCCTACACGATTCCAAAGCAAACATCTGATGCTTTTTTAGAAGATGGACAAATGATGAAAAGGTGGTTAAATCAAGCAAAAGAAGTGACATAACCACTGAAAATCAGTACGCTTAAGAAAGAAGCCTTTTTTCAAAAGCGTACTGACTTTTGATTAATTCTTTTAAAACAACATACAATAACGAAAGAAATAAAAAGGATTCGTCTTAGAAAAAGCGAACAGTTATAGACAGGTAGAAAAAGATGGAGGGATGACCATGAGTGAACAATCAAAAGTAAAAAAGTTACCAAGTAGAAGCGAGATAAAAGTAGAAGATACGTGGAAACTAGAGGATATTTTTGCTTCAGATGACGCATGGGAAAAAGAATTTGAAGAAGTAAAAGCTCTTATTCCGCAAATGGAAAAATTCAAAGGGAAACTTGGAGAGTCCGCTCAAACTTTATACGACGCTCTTCAAGAGCAAGACGAGCTCACAATGCGCGTTAGTAAACTTTATACATATGCTCATATGCGCTACGATCAAGATACCACTAACTCTTTTTATCAAGGGTTAAATGATCGTATCAAAACACTTTATACCCAAATTGCAAGTGCACTATCGTATGTAACACCAGAAATTTTGTCTATTGAAGAATCAAAAATTAAACAATACATGGGGGAACATAAAGAGCTAAAGTTATATGCTCATGCATTAGATGAAATTACTCGCGAGCGTCCGCATATTTTATCAGAAAGCGAAGAAGCGCTTCTTGCTCAGGCTTCTGAAGTGCTAGGATCTTCAAGCAACACGTTTGGAATGCTAAATAACGCAGATTTAGAATTCCCTTCCATTAAAGACGAAAATGGAGAAGAAGTAGAAATTACGCACGGACGCTATATTCGTTTCCTAGAAAGCAGCGATCGCCGCGTACGAGAAGAAGCGTTTAAAGCGGTGTACGAAACGTACGGTAAATTTAAAAATACGTTTGCAAGTACATTAAGCGGCACGGTGAAGAAAGATAATTTTAGCGCCCGCGTTCGTCACTATAATTCAGCTCGTCACTCAGCTCTTAGCACAAATAATATTCCAGAAGAAGTATACGATAACTTAGTTAAAACAGTGAACGATAATTTGCATTTGTTGCATCGATATATTGATTTACGTAAGAAAGTATTGGGAATTGAAGAGCTTCATATGTATGATCTCTATACGCCTTTAGTAAAAGACGTAAAAATGGAAGTAACCTATGAAGAAGCAAAAGATTATATTTTAAAAGGTCTGAAACCACTAGGTGAAGACTACCTTAATGTGTTAAAAGAAGGATTTGAAAATCGTTGGGTAGACGTTCATGAGAACAAAGGCAAGCGAAGCGGTGCGTATTCTTCAGGAACGTACGGTACCAATCCTTATATCTTAATGAACTGGCAGGATAATGTAAATAACTTGTTTACACTAGCCCATGAATTTGGCCATTCTGTACACAGTTATTACACAAGAAAAACGCAGCCATATCCTTACGGAGATTATTCAATTTTCGTGGCAGAAGTAGCTTCCACGTGTAATGAAGCGCTTCTAAACGATTATTTACTAAAAACAATTGATGATGAAAAGCAGCGCTTGTACTTGCTTAACCATTATTTAGAAGGGTTCCGCGGTACGGTATTCCGTCAAACGATGTTTGCTGAATTTGAGCACGATGTGCACGTGCGTGCTCAAAACGGAGAGCCGCTTACACCTGAATTGTTAACAAAATTGTATTATGACTTAAATAAAAAGTATTTTGGAGACAACTTAGTAATTGACGAAGAGATTGGGTTAGAATGGGCTCGTATCCCGCATTTTTACTACAATTACTACGTTTATCAATATGCTACAGGATTCAGTGCAGCAGCAGCATTAAGCAAGCAAATCCTTGAAGAAGGAGATGCAGCTGTTGAGCGCTATGTAGGTTTCTTAAAGTCAGGAAGCTCTGATTATCCAATTGAAGTGCTGAAAAAGGCAGGGGTGGACATGACAACATCTCAGCCTATTGAAGAAGCGCTAGCCGTATTTGAAGAGAAGTTAACGGAAATGGAACGTTTATTAAATCAATAAAATTAAAATGAAGCAGGAGCTGTATCCTGCTTCATTTTTTAAATCCTCGAAACTTGTTGTGATTGTTAAGCAATGTAAAAATAATAAGAATAGCTAAAAATAAGAGAGGGCCTGCGATAAGGAGAGGAACAAGCTGCATAAGAGATAAAATATAGAATAAAAAAGAAAACAAAAGAATAACAACCCCTAGAGTAATTCCAGCAATTTTCATAGTTAACACCTCTATTAAAAGCATAATTGGTTGTACTATATGAGTGAATCTGGCTGTTTATGAAGTTTTTTTATAAAAAAGTGAATAAAATTGAAAAAAGGGGTTGCCAAAAGTCGACATAATTTGCTATAGTATTAATCGTGAAGTTTATCACAAAACAAACATATACCCCTTTGTTTGACCGTGAAAAATTTCTCCCATCCCCTTGTTGTCTTAAGACAAACGAAAAGACTTGGCGAAAGCCAAGTCTTTTTTGTTTAGTTGATGCTTAGGATAAGCATCAACATGTAATGATTAACAGCTCTTTTCAGTACTTCTCCAAAAGGTTCCGTATTTGACAGGAACTCTCTCAACCACTTGCTGAAGCTGAAGTTTTTTCAATTCTTTTTCAGCCTCTTCTAATGATAAACCATACACAACTGCAACTTCTTTTGAAGCAACAAATTGAAAATAGCTTAAAAATGAACGAAGAGGCGGAAGACAAGCTGGATCTGGGTCAATTTCTAACATCTCTTTAATAATGTGTACATATGTTTCGTACGAATAGTATCCTGATATCTTAATGCCTTCTTCTTCAACTTTCTCGTTGAAGAACACAAGAGTTGGAATCTCATCGACATCCATTTCCGACGTGATTTTTAAATCACATTGAAAGGCTTTCGCAGCGTAATCTGAATGCAAATCTTTTACAAATTCATTAACATCTAGCCCCACATGTTTTGCACATTGTATTAGAACAGATTCTTCTGTAACATTTTGTTTTTCTAAAAATACTACTTCTTGAAGTCTTCTCAAAAAGCGAATGCCCTGTTTCTTTCCTTGCAGACCAGCCGCTTTAATCGCAATTGATGCAGCGTAAGGAGTATCGATTGGGTTTTCAAGCCACAGATTGCCGTCACATGACATACCGGAGCGGCTTCCAGTTTTCTCCCACGATTTTGCAATATGTTCAAATTTCTGCTGTGCTCCAATATTTAATTGCTGTAAGTTTCCGCCAAGCACATGCTTGAGGGATAACAGCTGACCATATTCTATTTGTAACTTCTTTAGAATAGGCTCGAGTGCCCAGCATTCCGGGCAAAGAGGGTCAACAAATACATAGATTTCAAGCGGTTTTTTATTTGAACCTTGACAAAGCTGATGCAAGGATGGGTATTGGCTATTTAGGTTACTCAATGTGAAAATCCTTTCTCATCTGTCTGTTCCGGTGAATTAATCATGTGTTGGGCAGTTAAAATAAGACGATGATAAAGTTCATCTCTCTCAGGGCCTTCTAAATTAATTTCGTCCATTGCTTCATGCATACACGTCAGCCAGGCTTTGGCTCTTGACGGTGTAATTTCAAAAGGAAGATGCCTAGCTCTCAGCATAGGGTGACCATGCTCTTCAGTGTATAACGAAGGCCCTCCTAAATATTGTGTCAAAAATTGCTTTTGCTTTCGTGCTGTTTCTGTTAAATCATCAGGAAAAATTGGCGCGAGCTCAGGATGTTGTCCAACGCGTGTATAAAAAGCATCAACAAGTTTTGAAATCGTATGTTCACCGCCTAATAATTCGTAAGGGGAGTGGATTTTTTCTCTCATGTTGATAACTCCTTTGTTATAAGAAATATACGTCTTAACTCTTTGGTGTTTTTTACTTTCCTTAATTTTAGCAGTGTCATTTCGTTAACTCAAACTATCCGCTTACTTCTTCTATTGGAAAAGAGATAAAGTGGAATTTTACATAAGAAAAGTCTATCATGCTGTGGCGAATCACTAATTATGAGAAACAAAGGAATACTTTCACAAACGTTTCCTTCTATTTATATAGTGTAACCTCGACAAACTATAGCCATTCCATGTTCGAGTGGCGAATGATTTGGCTCCTTTACACAAGATAAGAAGACATAATTTTATTTACATATTTTTGCGTTTCTTGAAAAGGAGGTACTCCGCCGTATTTATCGACATTACCTGGTCCAGCATTATAGGCTGCCAACGCTAATTTCACGTTTCCGTTGTATTTATCTAACATTTGTCGAAGATATTTGGCTCCTCCAAATACATTTTGTTTGGAGTCGTACGGATCTTCTACACCAAGAGCTTTAGCGGTTGCTGGCATTAGCTGCATAAGCCCAGCCGCTCCTACAGAACTTTTGGCAGATGGATTAAAGTTTGATTCTTGTTTAATAACAGAACGAATAAGTTTAGGGTCCAGCTGATAGTGTGCAGCTGCTTCTGTAATGATCGTTTGTACATCATGAGATACCGTTTCTTTTGTTTGTGCAGGTAAGGCAGCATTTGAAGCTGCTGCCTCACCTGAGGAAGAAACAGATGGCTCGGACTGCATTTGGACCGCCGTAGATGGAAACATCTGCGCTGATTTCAAGTAAAGATTGGTACTCATTTGAGGTTCTTGATTGACGTAGTCTTGAAAAAGCTGAGCAAATACAGAGAGTAAAGCTGTACCAAGCATCACGTTAGCTGTTGGCAGCTGGTTGTTAACTGAAAGTGGCTGAGTTCCAGGAAATTGAACGGAAGACATGTAATTGTTAATATTCATGCTCATAAATTTATTCTCCATCCATTAACGTATACTTTCGCTTGTAAAACCGTCGAATTTTGTTTTCCGTTGGTTTCTTTTTAATATCAAGCTCCGTAAGCAATTGCTCAAAATATTTTGCTCCTTCATTGGCATCGGTTACTTCGTATTCAAGTTCATAATCCTCAGCACCTAGATAAAAGCTATGATCGAGTACAAGTAACCCGTTTTTATATGGAATTTCTGCTCGACTTGTACGCAAAGTCCCAAAATAAGTTAGCGCATGGCTATCAACTTGTAAATCAGTAATAAGCTGTTGAATTGTTGACGGAATCTTGGCGCTGCCATCTAGCAATTCTTTAGCTTGTTCATTTGTTAATGCTTCATGTGTTTCTAAAAGACCCTCTTGATGAGGCTGTTTGAGCGTGAGAACGAACTTATCTTTTTTGCTTCGAATTCGCAGGGCAGCCCCGCAGTCTTTTAATGAGAAAGCAGGTGTATCAAAATAGTGATTTTCTTGAGAACCAAACTGATCTTCAGTTAATTGAAAGTGTGAGCGGAGACGATCAAACTCTTCTTTCGTTACTATATTTTTAAATTCAATTTCAATTTCTTGTTTCAATGAAATCATCCTTTTAATTTAGGTCTTTTGGTAAGGTACTTTCCATCTTAATTTATCACACTTTTTAAGACAGTAAAACTACATTTCCTAACAGGAATATCCATATGGGGAACTTGGAAAATGAAGAAATACGGATTGTTTAGGTTTTACCTTTATTAAACGTTCCTGGAATGTGTTAAAATAGTAACGAATTGTATAGTTGGAAGGAGTTTATTTATGCACAATCGAATTGACATCACTACCTGTGTGATGAAATCAAATGAATTACATTTAAAAGCAGACCCTATTGAGACGAAAATTGAACAATTGGAAGATACAAAACAAATGCTTGTTGACTCAGATAACATGTCATTTGTATATGTTGTAGATATTAATGATCAATTTATGTATGTTGGCCTTAGTGATAATATTTGGGCAAATTTAAAGCACGTCTTACATAAAGATATGAAAGTATTTTTAGAAATTAATAAGGAAGTAATTGAGCTATCAGCCGTTAAAGAAGAGCTGTCTTATCTCATCAGTAACATCGAAGGAAATGTGAATTATGGAGACGAGATGGTAGCAAGAGTAGAGGAAGTTTTTTTAGATAAAGAAAATAAGTAATAGAGAGAAAAGAGGGGGGTGTTATTAATGATCAGGCATTGGGATTTATTTTTAGCACCGTATAAACAAGCCGTTGAAGAACTTAAGGTGAAATTAAAAGGAATTCGTTCACAGTATGATATGAAGTCTACGCATTCACCTATTGAGTTCGTGACGGGACGAGTAAAGCCTATCGCCAGTATTTTGGATAAAGCGACTCGAAAAGGAATTTCTCTCGATCGCTTAGAGGAAGAGATGCAGGACATTGCGGGACTCCGTATGATGTGTCAATTTACGGACGATATTAAAGCGGTCGTAGAGCTCCTGCGTCAGCGCACAGACTTTGAATTGATTGAAGAAAGAGATTATATTCTTCATAAAAAAGAAAGCGGCTATCGTTCATATCATGTGGTCGTATGTTATCCTGTTCAAACAATTAAAGGTGAAAAGAAAATTTTAGTGGAAATTCAAATTCGTACACTGGCTATGAATTTTTGGGCTACAATTGAGCATTCTTTAAATTATAAGTACAGCGGGAAATTTCCTGAGAATATCAAAAAGCGACTTCAGCGTGCTTCTGAAGCGGCTACTCAGCTCGATGAAGAAATGTCTCAAATACGAGGTGAGATTCAAGAAGCTCAGGCTATTTTCTCACGAAAAAAAGAATCGGCGGAAGAATCTTAGGTATGACTCAGCAACAGCTTTGTACATTGGATGGATAGGGGGAGAGAATTAGGTGGAGAAAATAAAATTTGCTATTACATCAAAAGGCAACCAAATATCAAATACGCTTATGCAAAAAATGAAAACGTATTTATTAGATTTTCATTTAGAATATGATGAAAACCAGCCTGATATTGTAGTGTCAGTAGGAGGGGATGGAACGCTTCTCTATGCGTTTCACCGCTATCGAAATCGACTTGACAAGACGGCTTTTATTGGGGTTCATACCGGCCATTTAGGTTTTTACGCAGATTGGACACCTGATGAGATTGAGAAGCTGGTGATTGCTATTGCAAAGACACCCTATCAGACTGTAGAGTATCCACTGCTCGAAGTGATTATTCGCTACACAAACGGTGGACGCGAAGCTCGATACTTAGCTCTGAATGAATGTACGGTAAAAAGTGTAGAAGGTTCTTTAGTAATGGATGTGGAAATTAAAGGGCAGCGATTTGAGACATTCCGAGGAGACGGCCTTTGCGTATCCACTCCCTCGGGAAGTACAGCTTATAACAAATCCCTGGGAGGCGCGATTTTACATCCTTCGCTTCAAGCTATTCAAATTGCTGAAATGGCTTCTATTAACAATCGAGTGTTCCGTACGATAGGTTCTCCATTGGTTCTTCCTGGACATCATACAGCGCTGTTAAAGCCTGTCAACGACGCAGACTTCCAAATTACCATTGATCATTTAACTCTTTTACATAAAGATGTAAAGTCGATTCAATTTCGGGTAGCAAGCGAAAAAATTCGATTTGCTCGCTTTCGTGCGTTTCCTTTCTGGCAGCGTGTCAGAGACTCTTTTGTATGTGATGATTAAAGGCAGGGAAGAGAATGAAACAAGTTTTTACGTTGAGTTGGACCGTAGATAATTCTTTCGAGGGTGTAGCGGTTCGTGAATTTTTAAAAGAACATGATATTTCCAAAGCTTCTCTGACGGACATTAAGTTCAGAGGAGGAGCAATTGAAGTAAATGGAAAGCATGCAACGGTTCGATATATTCTGCAAAAAGGTGACGAAATCAAGGTGGCGTTTCCACCAGAAAAAGCAAGTGAAAGTCTTCTTCCTAAAGCTATACCTTTGGATATTGTATACGAAGATGAGTATATTTTAGTTTTGAATAAGCAGCCAAACATGCCAAGTATACCTTCTCGAGAACATCTCACGTGGTCACTAAGTAATGCTGTGCTCTATTATTATGAGAAAAATAACATTAACTCGACTGTTCATCTTGTAAATAGATTGGACCGAGACACATCTGGGCTGCTTATTGTCGCTAAACATAGGCACGTTCATTACTTATTCTCTAAAGCACAAAAAGAACATGAAATTAAACGCGTGTACCGAGCTTTTGTTCATGGTAAGCTTGTTGGCAAAGAAACGATAGAGGCACCGATTGGCCGAAAAGAGTCAAGTATCATCGAACGGGAAGTAAGAGAAGATGGGCAGTGTGCTATTACACACTATACGGCGCTTTGTCAGTATTCTTCTTTTACAGAAGTTGCTCTTTCGCTTGAGACGGGGAGAACTCACCAAATTCGTGTTCATATGGCTTATAAAGGATATCCACTGCTTGGAGATACCTTATATGGCGGAACGAATCATCTTATTTCTCGTCAAGCTCTTCACAGCTATGAGCTCACTTTTTTTCATCCTTTTTTACAAAAAACTTTGTCTTTTACAGCACCTTTGCCGCCGGATATGCAGAAACTTCAAATCGTAAAAGAAAGTCGCTTTTTTTAATAAAAAGCGACTTTCTTTTTACACGAAGTGATTAAATTTTTCCTCTACATAAGGCATAGATGAAGGTACCGATATAATATTCCTTTCAGGATACTGAAACGCCGTTAAAGCCCCTCCAAAAACTGCGCCTGTATCAATATTAATGGTATTATGAATTTTTCTGGCTTTTACTACGGGTGTATGCCCATACACGATAAACGGTTTTCCGTTATAATGTTGGGCCCAGTCCCGTCGGACAGGCATGCCGTTTAGATGTTTTTCGCCCGTAATGTCTCCGTATAGCACAAAGGTTTTTACTTTTTTATCCGTTCTGCCGATGTATTCAGCTTTAAGACCGGCGTGAGCAATAATTAATTGGTTTTGATCAAGCTGCACATATAGAGGTGATTGTTCATAAAGCTCAATGAACTTTTTCTTAATGAATTTCTGTTCTCTTGAAGGTAAAGCTTCGTACTCGGCAACGGTCGTTTCTAACCCATGAGTAATTTGCACTTTGTTACCGCAAAAGAAGCGATATAGCTTATTGCAGTGATTGCCTGGACAGTAGTAAGCTTGCTGATGCTTTATTACAAGTGACCATACGAGTTCAATCACTTTTAGTGAATGAGGTCCTCGGTCTGTTAAATCACCTACAAATCCAAGGCGCCGTCCGTCAGAGTGGACAGGAATCCCATCTTGCCACTCATACCCAAGTTTTTCTATTAACGCTTTTAATTCATCATAGCACCCATGGATATCGCCTATTATATCTATTTTCATCTTTTGTCCACATCCTTAAAAGGTTTTTCCTTTGACGATATAAAATTACCCTTATATGGAGCAAACTATGTGTAGAACTTATATATTATTGGGAAAAGAGTAAAGAGCTGTGAGTTGAAAAAAAACAAAATTCATCATAAAGTTAAATGAGTTTTGTGCGACAGGGAGGTTGAAGACATGACAGATTCAATTGAAAAAGAAGAAAAGGCATGGTTCGCCGAACATTTACTATCACTTTTAGAAAAAAATGAAATCGATGCATTTCGTGAAGAATTTTTACATATGCATACGTATGACCAAGCTCAATTTTTTGAAGAATTAGATGAGCCTTCTAGATTTGCGCTGTACGAGATGTTATCTCCGGAAGAAATGGCGGATATCTTTGAAAATGTAGAGATACGAGAAGAAGATTATCAAGAAATTCTCTCAGAAATGCATCCCAATTTTGCAGCAGACATGCTGTCGGAAATGTCGGCGGATGATGCCGTTGATGTATTAAATGAATTGGATAAAGAACAAGTGGCGAGCTATTTAACGATTATGGATGAAGAAGCAGCCGATGAAATTAAAGAGCTGCTTCATTACGAGGAATATACCGCTGGAAGTATTATGACGACTGAATTTGTAGCCATTCGTGAAAATCAAACCGTACATTCAGCCATGCACATTCTACGCAGGGAAGCTCCAGAAGCGGAAACGATTTATTATGTATTTGTTATTGATGAACAAAAGCATCTAGCAGGTGTTATTTCTCTTCGTGATTTAATTATAGCAGATGAAGATACGATGATAAGCGAAGTTATGAATGAACGAGTCGTATCCGTGTCAGTAGCAGAAGACCAAGAAGAAGTTGCCCGTATTATGCGCGATTACAACTTTCTTGCGCTTCCAGTTGTTGATTTTCAGCAGCATCTTCTCGGGATTATTACGGTTGATGATGTGATGGATGTTCTTGATGAAGAGGCATCGGATGACTATTCTAAATTAGCCGGTATTAGTGATGTAGATGATACGATTGACCACAATCCTTTAGTAGCGGCCAAAAAGAGGCTGCCTTGGCTTATCATTTTGCTGTTTTTAGGAATGATGACAGCGAGTTTAATTGGACGTTTTGAAGATACATTGAATCAAGTAGCTATTTTAGCTGTATTTATACCTTTGATTGGCGGTATGGCCGGTAATACAGGAACACAGGCACTAGCCGTTGCGGTTCGCGGACTGGCCACGGGAGAAATCGAAGAAGAAAGCAAATTTAAGCTGTTAATCAGAGAAGCAGCTACTGGCATGATTACGGGTGCATCATGTGGACTTTTAGTTGTATTAATTGTTTATATTTGGCAAGGAGATCTGATTTTAGGCGCTTTGGTAGGAGTCTCTGTATTTTCAACATTGATTGTGGCTACACTAGCAGGAGCGTTTATCCCGCTTCTCATGCACAGGTTCAAAATTGACCCTGCAGTCGCATCAGGACCATTTATTACAACGATCAATGATCTTATCAGTATTTTAATTTACTTCGGTCTAGCGACAACATTTATGAGTTATTTAAAATAATGAAGGGACTTTAGAATTCGACATGAGTAATCATGTCGGATTTTCATTATCAGTTCATATAGTTGACAGAGAACCTTCAAGCTTTTATGATTAACCTTTAATTTTGAATACTAACGTCTTCGTTTTATAAATAGCGAAGGTAAAAGGAGGGGAATCTAATGGAACAGCACGCGTCCTTTACATCACTTGTTATCGTCATTAGTTTGGCCTTTTTAACGCCTATACTGTTGCATCGGTTTAAACTCAACATTATACCTGTAGTCGTAGCTGAAATTATTATGGGATTAATTATAGGGAAAAGTGGTTTTGACCTTGTGGAGCAGGATATGTGGCTTGAAACACTTTCCACTCTAGGCTTTATCTTTTTGATGTTTTTAAGTGGTTTAGAAATTGATTTTTCTGCTTTTGCTGGAGGAAATTCAAAAGACAAAAAGGCATCAGGAGCGAAGGTGCCAAATGCTTTTTCCATTTCTATACTAGTGTTTGCAGCTATCTTTGCGGTTTCACTATTTTTGTCCTATGTTTTTGTATGGACCGGTTTTATTGATAATGCTTTTTTGATGACGCTTATTATTTCTACCATTTCACTAGGAGTAGTAGTGCCGACCTTAAAAGATGCACAGATTATGAAAAAGCCGATTGGACAAACCATTTTATTGATTGCGGTTATTGCGGACTTAGTCACGATGATTTTACTAGCCGTATTTGCTTCTGTCTATGATAAATCAGGAAATAGCAATACATGGTTGATTTTAATTTTATTTGGAGTAGGAGTGATTTTATACTTCATAGGGAAGCAGTTTAAAAACCGATCGTTTCTTGAGACAATGTCCAAAGGTACAATTCAAATCGACACGCGCGCGGTATTTGCACTCATTATTATTCTGGTGGGTCTTTCGGAGTCAATTGGTGTTGAAAACATTTTAGGCGCTTTTTTAGCGGGGTCACTCGTTTCTCTTCTAGCTCCTAACAAAAACTTAGTTCATAAATTAGATTCGTTTGGCTATGGATTTTTAATTCCTATCTTTTTTGTGATGGTAGGAGTGAAGCTTGACGTTTGGTCATTGTTCAGTGATAAAAAAGTGCTGATTTTAATGCCTTTATTATTCATTGCATTATTAATATCCAAGCTAGTCCCAGCGTTAATCTTAAGAAAATGGTATGATATGAAAACCGTTTTAGCATCGGGTTTTCTTTTAACATCGACTCTATCACTTGTTATTGCAGCAGCAACGGTTGGTGAAAATATTGGTGTTATTGATTCACAAATGTCCGGTGCGCTGATTTTGGTGGCGATTATTACATGTATTATTACACCTATTATCTTTAGAAAGCTGTTTCCAAAGCCAGAAATCAGTGACAGAAAGCTGAAGGTTAATATGCTCGGTGCAAATCAATTTACACTCCCGGTTATTCGAGAAATGGATCTTGATTTATATGATGTTACGATTTATCATCCTACTCAGGACAAAATTGAAAACCGTACGTCGGATTCCATTTTTAATATCGTCGACATCGATGGATATAGTAAGGAAACTTTAATACGTATGGGGATTTTAGATGCGGATGTATTAGTTGTAACAACAGGGGAAGAAGAAAGAAATAGCGATATTGCTCTATTTGCAAAAGAATACGGTACAGAACGGGTTATTGCCCGCGTAGAAAGTCCTGTATTAGATGAAAAGATGAAAGAAAATAACATTGAAGTTTTTTCTGTGCTGTTATCTACGACTGCATTGCTAAAAGCTTTAATCGAATCGCCAAATATTTTAAATATCTTAACGAATCAAGAAACAGCACTTTATCAAATTAATATGCGTAACCCTAAATACGAGGGGGTAGAGCTTCGTAAGTTTCCATTTACAGGAGATGTGATTTTTGTTCGAATCTTTAGAGGCAAAGATTCTATTGTACCTCATGGCGATACAGAGCTTGAATTTGATGATCGTTTAATTGTAACGGGATCTCGCTCGTATGTGAATGAATTGCGTATGCTTCTTGAGTATAAAATTAGATAAAGGTATCTAGATAGGTTTAGTTTTCTATCTTATTGAATGAGAGAAAGAGGCTGGAACAAAAGTATTTTAGCTCAAGTAAAAAACGAACCACTGATCAAAATGTTTGATTAGTGGTTCGTTTTTTTTTGTTGTTTTGAAAATAAGTTTCATCTGTTTAGCTCTTTCTAGCAGTTGATTGGAGGGCAAGACGAAGACTCCTGCGGGAAAAGCGGAACAGATGAGACCCCGCAGGAGCGCAAGCGACGAGGAGGCTCATTGGCCGCCCGCGGAAAGCGAAGTCTTGCACGGAAATCAACTGCGGTGTAACAAGCGGTTCAGCTCATGTGTCCCATTTGTGCGTCTTTAGATTGAATTAATTTCGTTATGTCTCAACCTCTTTTATTGTGTTTTCTCAAATGCTGGAAATAAAAGTACAGCGCTGCTTTTGGTGTTAAAAAGGCTACAGCAAAAAAATAAACAAGTTTTTCCGTGTTCAAGCATACATTTTTAAAAGAACGATAACAAGCAATTGGAGGTATGCTTCATGACTAACTCAAAATCTAAGTCAGAAGAAAACGAGCCGCTAATGTACATTGTCCAGCCAAACGCTACGCAAAATCAGCGTTCTATGCAATATTATTTTAGTTCAAAACACCAAGACAATAAAGGAATAGAGAAAGAGCACGTGTTAAAAGAAGAGCCCAGCTTTTCTTCCATTCAAGAAGTCAGAGAGCCTGACGTAGAAAAAGTGGAAGAGATTAAGCAAGAAAAAGAGGAAGAGCGTTCAATTGTTCCCGTAGATATACCACAATCAGAGACTAAAAAGCCAAATAAAATGTTTCAGTCTATGACGATTAAAGAAAAAGTTGAATTTCTATGCAGCTTCCCGCCTCATATGTCTCAGCCAATTTGTGAAATTACGTGTCAAAACCAAAAATATATAGGGACAATTTTAGAATTAAAAGAAGGAAGTTTATACGTAAGCGTTCCTCCTAATAAAGAGAAAACAGTATTGACATTTCATGATATTCAGACTATATCTATCGTTAAAATTTAAGTAACTCTAAAAGCTAACAGTGAAGAAGCACGTTAGCTTTTATTTTCATAAGTTTGTGAATGCACGGAGGAATGAAGATGACATGGATTTACCTAACATTATTTGTCTTTGCGACGTTTCGACTTACTCGTCTAATTGTTTTTGATAAAATTACAGCGTTTATTCGTAAACCGTTTCATAAAATCGTAGAGGATCAAGATGAACAAGGAAATACCGTAACTTATTTAGAGATAAAAGGGAAGGGACTGCAAAAATGGATTGGAGAGCTGCTCAGCTGTTATTGGTGTACGGGCATATGGTGTGCGGTAGGGATTTATTTTAGTTATGTAGCGTTCCCGCATATTGCTATTCCTATCATTACAATCTTAGCTATTGCAGGATGTGCAGGAATTATAGAATCGTTTATGAAATAAATGGACGAGTTAAAAGACATATTGAACATCAATATGTCTTTTAATAATTAAGGGAAATTTAGCACTACTTTATTAAAAAAAGGAATGCCTTCTTGCCACTCTTCGCTATAAAAAAAGCCTTCTAGAATAAATGAACTCGTATCGGAGGACAGCGGAATGACTACTTGAAAAGAGTCAAATAGTAATTTTTCTTTCGGCTTTAATACGGTTTGCTTAATAGGTTTGATCCAATATTCACCGTCATTTTGAATTTTTTCGTTCCATTTTGGATGAGCATAGCGCCATTCTAAAGAAGAAGAGGGGATACTGGAAACTTCAATGTCTTTTTCATCAATGATCTTCCCGCTTAATATAGCCGAAGCAGTGGGTTTCATTTTTAAGCAAAGCACCGGAGAGCGTAAAGTACTGCTCGTTTGATTTTGAATAATTACGTTGCCGAATATCATCAGCTCGCTTTCATCTTGTTCCGGCAGCAGTATAGAATGTTGAAAGAAACAGAGGATATCACTCTTTTCGAACCTTTCCACAGGTTTTTCCACAATTTTTTCGATTACTTTTTCCACAATCTTTTCTTCAATAACGGGCTGTTTTCTCGAGGCTTTTTCCCGAAATGCTTCTGCAATAATTTTTTGTTCAGAAAGCTCGTTTCTTAGTAAATCCAGCTCTTTTTCTAATCCTTCAATTTCTACTTCTTTTTCAGATGTAGAAAGCGTCTCAGCGTGTTTTTTCTTCCAAAACGATGTATTTTCTTTTTCTCGTTCTAAAGCTCGTTCATAGCTTTTTAATTGGTTTTGTACGTGCCGAATTTCCGATTTATAGTGAATGAGCTTTTGTTTTAATTGAGTTAAATCATCTTTAGGGGAAGGGGAGTTACGACTCATCTAGTAGTCTCCTTTCCTGCTGAGCTATGAATTAAGTTTGTAAACCTGAGCTGCCCACAGCAGTTTTATTTATATGTATGCACAAAGCTTGTAAACGATGAAAAAAGAGGAGAAATATTCTCCTCTGATAGAGTATTTAATTAATCGAAATCTGTTTCAAAGGAACTTTCATAGCTTCTTTCATCACATTCATCGTGATGATGTTTTCCAGGGAAGATAGCTTCACATTGAGGTGGATATTCGACAGGTAAGCAACCAACGTTGGATGGATCGATGATTTCAGGTCGAGGGTAGCAGAAGCTGCCTTCCACTTCAATTTTCACGTCTTTTTCAATTTGTACACTTAAACATAATACGATGTCGAAGCTTAGCAGTTGTAAACGTCCGTGTGATAATCTTATAGAACCGCTTGTTCCTTCAAAAGAATCTAGGTGTACAACTGGGTCAGTGCCTTCAGGAGCACAAAGATAAAACGTTTGATGTGTTTTCCATGGAATATTGCAAGAAGTAAATTCATGATGTTTTTGATGGTTACCTAAATCAATTAACTTAATCTTGTAAAAGCCACTGATTGATAATTTAACTTCATGAAGAACAACACTTTCTCCATCGGGTAAAATAATTGTTCGAGGGCGGCGACCTCCGTGCGGCACAAGTTCAATTACTTTATCCAGTGCGTTTTCATCTGAAGGATCCACAGGATTACCATGGCAATCTGTTAAAATGATTTCAACTTCTACGTCATCTCCTAAACCTTTAAGCACATGTTCATTAAATAACGAAGTGTCATGGGTAAAAATTTGTGGTAAAACGACTTGACGTCTAACCCAGTCGTACACTTTAGGTACGCGGATACACAATGATTCAAAAAGTTCTCCCATTTTTAAACCTCCTAATTGTAATTGTCCTTCCTTTACGCTTTTCGTTACTAGGTATCGGACTACTATAGTGTATGAATGACCTGCTTTTATGTTCCTTAGTAAAAGCGGAATTTATCGGAATAAATTCTAGGTGAAGCGAGCATAAAAAATGAAGGAAATAATAAACTCAATTACAGCATATTCATGTTAATAAAAAGTGTTATTCATCTTTAACTGATTTTTTAGAAGTAGTGGGTTATTTATAATGGAGGAGTGAAGGGCATGAGTGAGGAAAAAACAAAACAATATATTGCTTCATTGAAGTCAGAACTGGCTTTTTATAAAGAAGAATATCAAAAATTCAAGCATCAAGAATTTGAATATGAAGATATTAAGGAAGAGTTAGCGGAATTAAAGCAAAAGCATGAAGAAGAAAAAAAGAAGCTAGAGGAAAAAATAGATTGGCTTAAAGCATGCGTCAATGAACAAAAACCAAAAATCGAACAGTCCATTGTACAGTACAATCATGAAGCACAAGGAACCATTCAAGAGCTGCAAAAACGGCTGCGTGAAGTGACAGAACAAAAGGGAGGAGAAAGATCAAGAGTAAGAAAGCCAAAAAACAGCACGGATTTATTTTTGTCCATGCAGCGCAAAATGGACAAATAAGATAGAACGTCTTTCTTTAGTCCTGAATATAATGTTATAGATAGGATGCTGTGAAAAGGAGGGAAAACATGATGTATTATCATTATAATTATAATCCTAATCAATACCCTCAGCCCCTGCCTTATCATCCACAACCAATGACAAAACAATCGGTAAAGAAAGGGCAGTCTATTCCTAAGCCAGTCCAGTACCCTTCTCCAAAACAAGGTGGTTGCGGCTGTGGTTCAAAGTTACCAAAGCGATAAGCAATAGAAGCATTGTCACTCGGACAATGCTTTTTTACATAGAGTGGAGAGAGGTGTAGAGATGCCGGATTTTTTCGATGAATTTGAACGTTTTTTTGAACAGCATATGATGGGAGAACATCGAAAGAGAATGAAAGAAGTAGAAAACGAAGAAAAGCAGATGGAACAGCAAGAGAGGAAACTGCAGCAAAATGTAAAAAGACTTGATGAGCAAGATGCTGAAGATCCGTTTGGACAATGAAATTTAATGTACACAGTTGAAAAGCCCATACAAAATCATTTGAGTGAACATACAGTATAGAGAGTAAAACAGAGGGGGTGTAATATTATGGGCTGCGGATTTGGCTACGGTGGTTGTGGTTACGGTGGTGGCTACGGCGGTGGTTTTGCGTTAATCGTTGTATTATTCATTCTATTAATTATTGTTGGTTGTGTTTGTTTTTACAATTAATCCCTTCTATGAATAAGGCACCGAAAAGTGCGGGTGAAGTTTCACTCGCACTTTATTTTTTTATTAAATGTAAAGGGCACCATCTAGGCACATGGTGCATACGATGAAGTATAAATAAAGGAGGTCATGCAAAATGGATAATAATATGTTTAAAAATATAGAAAAGAAAACAGGCGTTAATATGAAGGATATTTTTGAACTTGCGAATTCTGTACAAAATGCTAATTTTAAAGATGAGCAAACGGTGCGTAATATTGTGAAGCGAGTAGCACAAATTGCGAATAAACCAATTTCAAAACAAAAAGAAGAACAAATTGTTAAGGCGATTGCAAACAATAATCAATCCATTGATTTTGCGACCATCGCTAAAATGCTAAATGAGAAAAAATAATTTAATGTTTTTATATAAAGCCCTGACGTGTCAGGGCTTTTTTCTATTTATGCAATTTCATTTGTTTGAAATGCGTTAGAATCAAGATCAAACAGTTCCGGATGCTGTGCTAAGTAATTAATTTCTTTAATACGATGAGCGAGAGGGGGATGAGTTGAAGTAGCTTGAGTCAACCACATAAAAAAACCTTTTTCCTGTGAGTGCGTATGAACAAATTCCTCCTGATTTACTTTTTTATTTAGACAATGACCAACCGCAAGTATAGTGAGTGCTTGAGTGGCAGCTTTTGCATCACCAATCGCAACGGAAGCTATGCGATCACACGTATATTCACAGGCCCTAGAGTAAGCTTTTCCTAAAAAAGGAACCCAAAGAGCAGGTAGAATAAGTGAGTGGTAGAATGTATGCTTACGTTTGATATGAACTAATTCGTGGGCAATAATAAAAGAAAGTTCTTTTTCTTGATTATCTTCAATCATTTCAACAATGTCGGAGTATAAAACGACAAAGTGACGTCCAAAAAAACGTGTAGCAAACGCGTTTAACAAGCCGCCTGATTGAACAATATAAATATCGGGCAGCTCTAAATCCAGCTCTGAAGATAAATGTTTTGCCTGATGATAAGTGTGCGGGAACTGCTTCTCTGTCAATCTAACTCCATTATTGCGAATTTGAGCAATAGAGAAACCGTGGAGTATAAATGTAATTAAAAAACCGATTACAAGATAAATAATACCAACGAGTGAAATAATTAAAAAGAAATAGGTTAATAAGCTGATAACCATACACAGAATGAAAAAAATCTTTTCATTTTCATGAATAAGCTTTGCGTTCAATAATGGAGCCCCCTAAAATATAGTAGTACAGTACATAACGTAGTGTAACGCATCCACTTATGAATATCTACCTCTTAGTGGAATATTTGGTTAATAATAGATGGTGAGAATATTAGTTATGGACGCTAGCATGAAGTAAGAAAAAGAGGTTGAAACATAACTACAGGAATCCAATTTAAAGACGAACAATCTGGATACATGATCTGGACTGCTTGCTCGACCGCTGTTGCTTTTCGTGCAAGGCTTCGCTTTCCGCGGGCGGCAGATAAACCTCCTCGTCGCTTGCGGTCTGCAGGGTCTCATCTGTCCCGCTGTTCCCGCAGGAGTCTTCGCCTTGCCCTCCAACCAACAGCTAGAAGCACCTGCGTTCACCATGATTATAAAAAAACGAACTATTTATCCGTTTTTGATAGATAGTTCGTTTTTCATTTTAATGAAACTACTTTTGTCCCAGCTTCTTCCTTCAACTCAAATATTTTTGTTTCAGCCTGTTTTTCCTTTACACTTTTTTTATAAATGACTTCAGGAATCTTGAAGGATAAGCGGTTTTACCTCTTCTAGTTTGCGGAACAGATAAATAAAGTGAATTCTGTGCACGCGTCATTGCTACATATAAAAGACGGCGTTCTTCTTGAAGCGGCACATCATCTCCCCCTCGATAAGCTTCGAGTGCATAATCATGAGGCAAACCGCCATCTACGCTGCTCAGTACGTATACATGCTTATATTCAAGACCCTTTGCTCGGTGAATTGTGGTTAGCTGAATACTTTCATTAAATTGCTTGCTTAAAGCTTTCATCTCTGTGTTCATGGCAATCATATGATCCACATGCTCTAAGAGTTCAGGTACGGTTTTAAATTTACGTGCTACAACTTTTAAATCCCGCACGTCATCTGAACCTTTTTCCATCGTATTTCCTTCATTTCCGCGTTTTTTGACAAAATCATCGAATCCCATATCTTTAGAAATTGTCTCAAGTGCCAAAGAAGGAGACATTGATTTTAGCGATTTGAATAAAGGAATTACTTTCTTGAGCTTTTTTTGCTGAAACGGTTTTAAATCTTGAAGATATTCAAGCGCATCAATAAATGTACCATCATGAAGAATACTTGCTGCTTTTAAGTCATTGACTGCTGTTTTCTTTAAAAAGAGTGCGTTTACTAAATCTTGCAGCGAACTTGCGTCATTTGGATTCACGCTCAAGCGTAGAAATGAAAGTAAACTTCGAACCATGCGTCTTTTATAAAACGAATCCGCATCTTGTTCGATTGAAAATGGCAGGTTTGACTGCGATAAACGTTCAAAGATGGCGCGTGAAGAAGCGTGAGTTCGGTACAAAACCGCAAATTCAGTTGGAGAAGCCCCTTGCTTAATCTTTTCTTTCATATCCGTTACAATCATTGTTGCTTCTTCTTCTTCGTCGTATGGAAAGAAGAAGGTAGGTCGCAACTCATTATCAAACTGGGCAGCCATTTCTTTTTGTCGGCGCGCTGTATTTCGTGCAATGACTTTATTAGCGGAAGAAACGATGGCGTGAGCTGAACGATAATTTTGGTTTAACGTAATAACAGTTGTATTAGCAAAATCTTTTTCAAAGTTTAAAATGAACGAAGGGTCGCTTCCGCGGAAAGCGTAAATTGATTGATCATCATCTCCTACGACACACAAGTTTTTAGAGTCTTCACTTAGCATTTTCATAATTTTATATTGAACTTTATTGATATCTTGAAATTCGTCAATTAAAAAATAGCGAAACCTTTTTTGATAACGAGTTAGTAAATCGGGATTTTGCTTTAGCATTTCATAACATCCATACAGCATATCATCAAAATCGAATAGCTGTTTTTGCTTTTTGACTTCTTCATAGCGACGATATAAAAAGTGCACATCTTGTTCCCATTTGTCTTTTGGGCGAACATCTTGCACCCCAACAAGTGTGTTTTTCCAATAGCCGATTTGCTGAAGTGCCTGGTCAAAAGGAAAATCTTTTTCATCCACGTGGAGCTCTCTTGCTGCTTCTTTCACAATCTGTTCTTTTTGCCAATCCCATTTTAGCAGGCGATCCATTTGCCACGCTTGAGGATTGTGATGAACAATCATACGTAAGAAAATGCTGTGAAAAGTTCCAACTAGCATTTGACGAAGATGTAAGCCGGACATCTTTGGATATGTAGCCAATCGTTCTTTCATTTCTTTAGCTGATTTAGCCGTGAAAGTCACCAGCATAATGGATTTTGGATCAATTTGTTTTTCTTGTATCATATATGCGGTGCGAGCTGTTAACACACGCGTTTTTCCGCTTCCCGCACCGGCTAGAATAAGAAGAGGTCCTTCTGAATGTGTAACAGCTTTCCATTGGTTCGAATCTAATTCAATACCGCTCTCTTTAAATTCATTTAAATAAGGAGAGTCAGAGTGTTTAGGAACAGGTAGTTTTGAGCGAAAAGCAGGAACACTTGAAAAAGGTACGGAAGACCTCCATGTCGCTTTCTCTTTTACAGTTGAATTTTTCTCCCCAATAGCTCGTCCTTTAGGAATACGAAATCCATTGGTTTCTCTGTATTCAGCCGGAGTTTCTTTTATTTGTTGTACAGCTGTTGTTTCTGATAGTGTGTCTGAACACTCTTCTCTTTCATGGGGAACTTGAGCATGATAAAAGTAAGGAGAATGCTCAATCCCCAGATATAATTTAACTGGTTCTCCGCAGTGAGCACACGTCATTTCTCCTCTGAGACTAGCTTCATATAAATATTGAAATCGGTCTCTAGCCGTTATAGCAAGATTAAGTATCTGATTTTGATAAAGTGCACGTTGCAAAAAACATGGCCTCCTTTGTAAAACATGAACAATCAATAGTAAATAAGAGGGAGTTAAAGCAAGAAGCCGCTCTCGTTCTACATCGATATAGATGTGTATATACGCACAGTTTTTATTTTATAATCAAAGTCTATCATATCAAAATCATCTTTTTTTAAAAAGAGCACGGATATTTTTGAAGGGATAGGATGTAAAAAAGGGTATATATTGAGTAAGAGATCACATATGTTCAAAAAAAGGCGGTATAGATACAAAGTGCCATCTGTTTTGAACAAGTCTAGAAGAGGGCGTAAGTGAGCTGTTTCAATGTGGATACTTCTTGCGAAAAATACTGAGGTCTGGGAGTAGAAGGTATCTTGAAAAAGAGGAGGGTTCATATGGGATATATCCTGCCCGTCACACCTTATCAATCTATTCAATATGCAAATCGCCTTCAAAAAAATAATGCTTCTTTTTCAAATCGTATTTGGCCTATTGAGAAAAAAAGCTTTGACGAAGGGTTTGAATCGCGTTCTCACTCACTGGAATTGACGCCAAGTTCAGTACAAAAGCGAAAAAAACCTCAAGCAGCAGAGCGTGTATACAGCAAGCTAACAAATAAGGGCCTAGTGATTAATACACGTGTCTAATAGTAAAAATCGTGAACGCAGCAGAATGAATGCGCTCACGATTTTTTAATAAAAGTAATGAACACGTAAAAAACATTTTAGTAAGATTCAATAAAAAGAGTACTGCCCTGCTGCCATTCAGCATAAAGCACCTGTTTATAATCGGTAAATCCCTGTTTTTTCAATTGTGTCTTTAACCATTCTTCATCAAAGCCTGACTGAATTAAGTTTTTCAAAAGCAAACGTCCATCACTGACGAAGGCGATAGATAAAACAGGCTCAGAAGGAGGCAGCTGTAGATCGCTTCTTGTTGGCTTAGCATAATCAGATTTTGGCAATACGCTTAGTGATCCATCTGTTTCTAAAATCGCATATTCAACTTCACGAATGGAAAATATGTCTTTTGAACGAAGCATATGAAGAAGCTGATCGATATCCAATCGATTTTTGCTAAGTTCTTTGTACGAAATTTTCCCTTTTCGAATAATAATAGATGGCCGTCCTTCTAAAAACAAGCGCAGGCGAATATTTTTTTGAGTAATAACTTCGGTGACATAAATAAGCGCTCCCCAAAAGATAACAGCAAATAAAATTTTTCCTATTCCTACTTCTGAGTCATATAGTGCATTTCCTACTAACTCTCCTAATACAAGAGCAGAGATAAAATCAAAAGTGGTAAGCTGAGTGATCGTCGCTCTGCCTAAAAATTTAGTTAAAATAAACAAGCAGATAAATCCGATAAAGAGTTCTAATGCGATTCCGATAAGTTCATCCATATTTTCACCTAATTCACATGATTAGGTATTAGTATAAGCAAAGCGAAGGTTCTTATCCTTTAAAAAAGCAAAAACACTAGGTTCAATTCCTAGTGTTTTTTACTTAGTTTCTTTACCATCTCTACATGTGGAATTCCAGCATCCATAAATTCACCTGAAACCGTTACGTAGCCTAGCTTTTTATAAAATCCTTCCGCATGCGTTTGAGCATGCAGCTTAATCTTTTCAATCTCATGCTCTGCTGCGAGCTCTTCTAACTTATCCATCAAAAGCTTTCCTACACCGTCTTTTCGATAAGAAGAAAGAACGCAGATTCGTTCAGCTTTTCCATAGTCCTCTACCATACGGAAGCGCCCTGCCCCAATTGGCGCAGTTCCTTTGTATACAACTAAATGCAGGGCTTCGGAATCGTATTCATCGATTTCTTGCTCTACATCAACCTGCTGTTCTTCTACAAATACTTTTTGACGTACGAAGTAAGCATCAGAATGATCTTGTTTGTTCGTTAGTACTTTGATGTTCACGTAACTTATCCCTTTCCAAGACGAAATGTTTCAAACACAGTCCATGTTTCATTTTCAAGCTGGTACATTAAATGAAAGCGATCCACTGTTTCTTCATGAGCGACATCTACAAGCTTCAACTGGCTATACACATCTAAGTGCTCATCATCTGAAAGGCGTTGACCAATTGTAATATGCGGAATAAATGAATACTCAGTTGGCTGTTCGAGATTGCCTTCATGAAGTTTATTGTAAAGTGACGTTAGTTCTGGCTTTTGTTCCACTTTTAAGTAAATAACGTTATTGGCTGGTGAAAATGAGCTTACTTTCGTTACATTTAATGTAAATGGATTTGTTTCTTCGGCAATTTTACGCAAGTTAGCCGCAATTTCATCAATTTGGTCTTCTGTAGCTTCAAAGACTTCTTTTAATGTAAGATGAGGCGGAATTAATGAATAGTGAGAATCATAGCGCTTTCGATAAGAATTCGCTACATCTTGCAATTTTTTAGATGGAAAAAGTACAACGCCAAATTTCATAAAAAATCCCTCCAAAGTAAGATCATAAAATATGTATAAAGCGAGCTTATTATAACAAATTTTCAAAAAATATGATATCTTTCTACTTCAACATATATTGAAGCGACCGCTTTACGTCTTTTTGCCAGTATTTCCACGTATGATTTCCATTAAATTCTTCGTAGAAAACAGAATATCCACGCTGCTTCATTTGTTCGTGCAACAGGCGGTTAGGCTCAATAAAGTTCAATATACCGTCTTGTGTTGTTTTGACATCCGTTTCTTCCGTTCCAATAACATGATACAAATCAAGAAGTGAAGGAGAAGCAAATGAGTTGACCGTTTGTAATACAGCATCGTTCACGAAAGGAGAATGCATAATTACTTTCCCGAACGTGTGAGGGTACGCAATGGCCGTCAGCAGTGAAACTGTAGCAGCAAGTGAATCACCAATTAGAACACGTGATTTTCCCATTTGATATGTAGGATATGTTTTATCCAAAAATGGCACAAGTTCATGTGCTAAAAAGCGAATGTAAGCATCTACCTGCTTTCCTTCTGGATGATACTTATCGCGTCTGTCTTCCACGCTTTTATATGGAATTCCAACAAAAATAGTACGATCGATTTCTGACTCGTTCATTAAATCATCGATTAAACGAGGTGTACGTCCGTACATAACATAATCTTTTCCGTCTTGGGCAATAAGTAAGGAATACTTATAGAGCGTAGAATAGTTTGACGGCAAATAGACTAGTAACGTGACATCTTCTTGCAGTGCGTCACTATAAAAAGAAATTTCTTCTAACTTCCGCTTACTTTCTGACATGAATAATCGACTCCTATGCATTTGAATGAAAGCGTTACCTTTATTGTAACACATTTTCTAATAACCGTTCTTTATTTTATTGTAACGAATTTTTTAGCGAATGACGAGAAAGAGGCATACGTTGCTAAAAAAGAAGCTGGGACATAACGAAATGACTTTCATCTAAACACGAACAATCTGGATATAGAATCTGGACAGCTTGCTCGACCGCAGTTGATTTCCGTGCAAGACTACGCTTTCCGCGGGCGGCCGGTGAGCCTCCTCGTCGCTTGCGCTCCTGCGGGGTCTCACCTGTTCCGCTGTTTCCGCAGGAGTCTTCGCCTTGCCCTCCAATCAACTGCTAGAAGGAACGAAAGAGATAAAATCTGCGTCTACTTTAACAAAAAAACGAACCACTAATCAAACAGTTTGATTAATGATTCGTTTTTCACTTCGGCTCCACTACTTTTGTCCAAGCCTCTTTTCGTTAATCTAATTTTTTCATTTTTTTAAACATAGCTTTTTCTGCTTGGCTGGCTTTTTTTAGCGGCTTCTTCGTATATTCTTCTTCTTTTTCATCAATGGAAACCAATTCTGTGTCATTTTTTACATAACTTCGGATATTGCGAGCACCGAAATAGCCGTTTACATCTTCTAAAATAGGCCTGTTTTCTTTTTGATCATAAAGAGTATATGAATTCTCTTCCTTAACGATAGCGTAGTGATTCCCCGCTAGAAGAGCTACGGCTTCTTTTTCGCTTTTTCCAAACGTAGACATAAGGAACAGAACGATTAAGACGATAAAGAAAAGGGCTGTTGCGCCAATGAAGAATAATAATAAGCCTCTGCTAAATTTACTTTGTTTTTCTTCCACAGTAGACAAACCTCCTGATTCGATAATTTTATTATAGCAAGTAAATGTAATGAGCGCCTAAAGAGATATGTGACGAGTTTATGAATTCAGGTGGATGAAACAAAAAAGGTTTTTAGCGCCTTTCATCGAATTTAATATAAAGAGAGACAACAACTTGAAAAGGAGAGAGAGACATGACAGCGAAAAAAATCCCAACGAGCAAAGAAGTAGCAAAGGCAACATTTGATTTGCTGGAAGAGCGTGGCGTAACAGTTTTGGATATTGCTGAAATTGTGTATGATTTACAGCTTCCTTATCATCCGGCTCTAACCATTCAGGAATGCGCTGAAAGCGTAGAAAGAGTACTGCAAAAAAGAGAAATTCAGCATGCGCTTCTAGTTGGAATCGAACTTGATAAGTTAGCTGAGCAAAATAAATTATCAGAACCTCTTCAAAGTATTGTAGAACAAGACGAAGGGTTGTTTGGTGTTGACGAAACGATTGCTTTAGGTGCCGTTTTAACCTATGGCAGTATCGCTGTTACGACCTTTGGCTATTTAGATAAAGTAAAAGTAGGCATTATTGAAAAGCTGGACTGTAAAAAAGAAAAAGGAGTTAATACCTTTTTAGATGATTTAGTAGCGAGCGTAGCTTCTAGTGCGGCAAGTCGTTTAGCTCACCGTCAGCGTGATGAACAAGAACAGCTGCAAGAAGGCAATCCGGCTACGTAATGAACTTCTTTTAGTATGTATATAAGCTGCGTAAATTAACACGTCGAAATGATTTAGTCTTTTATTTGAATAACGGAGACTAGGCACGTATCACCTGCGTGTCTAGTCTCCGTTAATGGAACGATTTATGGCTGTAGTGAAGTAGTCATAAGGTAGCTTAAGTTTTTCAGCCCAAGACTTTCATAGAAAGCACGTGCTTTCTCGTTAAATGCCCATACGGTAAGCTGGAGGTCATTTGCTCCTTTTTGTACAGCCCACTGTTTCGTAGCAGAAAAAAGACTTTTTCCTACACCATAATTTTGAAAGCCTTTCTTAACGCCAAAATATTGGATGTACGCTGTGTAGGAAAGAGGAGCTAATGTAGTGGGAGGGTTATATTTTAATTCAACAACAGACGCCCCAATAATTTGATTTCGATATTGAGCTACAAGAATATCAATGGTTGCATAATAAAGAGTAGCTTGATATTGTTCCGGAGATAAAACAGCCATCTGATTATCAAACATAGAAGGAAGCGCATTTGCGTGGAGTTCTAGTGATTCCCCTAATATTTTATTTACTTCTGTATAATCATCGAGTTTTGCAGTGCGATAGATAATCTCCATACACACTTCACCTACTTTTTAAAAGTTGTGCTTTATCATATGTAGCAACTTAGAAAATGTTAAATGAGAATTAAAATCCGAAAATTTTAAGCGAAGAACTGCACTAAACAGAGCATATATTCTATGCTCTGTTTGGTGTTATAGTTGAGGAATATATAAGAGCGAAACGTTAAATTCTAGTTTCAGCAATGGCATCGCGTACTTTTTCAAGCGAGTGTTTAGAGGCATCTTTATTCGCAATCATTACATTAACGTACAAAGCATCAATGAGGCTTAGCTGTCCAATTCTCGAGGCAAGAGCTTCAGATCGATATTCTGTTTCTTCTGAACTCGTATAAAGAGAAACGTCGACATTTTGGCTTAATGGAGATTTTGGAAAACCCGTAATACCAATCGTTTTGGCACCGTTCGCTTTTGCTGTATTTAAAATGTTCATCGTGTCTTTATTTGTTCCAGAATGAGAAATCACTACCGCTACATCCTGTTTTGTTAATTGAGAAGCGGACATAAGCTGGAAGTGGGAATCAATAAATGCAAACGTTTTAATTCCTGTTCGAACAAATTTATGAAAAGCATCCATAGCCACTACGGAAGAACCACCCGTGCCATAAAACTGAACTTTATCCGCCTTCATAAGAAGTTTGACAGCTTTTTCAATAGCGTTGCTTTCTAGTATTTGTAATGTATTTTCAAGCGTTCGCACATTGGAGCGAAAGATTTTTTCAGCAATCGTTTTTTCATTATCCGTTTCAGCAATTTCCTCGTGAATCTGCTGAATAGGCGTCATAATTTCAGCAGCCAGCGCTATTTTCATCGCTTGATAGCCCTTGAAGCCAATTCGTTTACAAAAGCGAAAGACTGTTGCATCAGCTACATTTAAATCGTCTGCCACTTCGTTAATGGTACTGTGAATAATTTGTTCCGGCTGTTCTAAAATATAATTTGCTATTTTTTTCTCTTTTTCACTGAATCTAGCATAGTGAGAACGAATTTTTCCTAAGCAATTTTGCGTCATAACTGATGTTCCTTTCCACGAATTTAGTAGTAAAAAGAGTATAGCACAAAAATATGAGTGAAAAAAATTTTCTTGTAAACGATTGCAAAATGAAAAATAATTCGTATAATGGAGGTAATGTGAAATTTTTTTTCAAAGGGAGTTTGTAAAATGAAAATTGGATTAATCGGTTTAGGAAAAATGGGATATAATTTATCATTAAATTTAATGGACAACCATCATGAAGTAGTAGCTTATGATGTAAATAAAGAAGCGGTAGAAAAACTGTCAAATGAAGGAGCAACCGGCGCCTTTACTGTTGAAGAGTTAGTCAATGAACTTCCTCCTTCACCTAAAGTTGTATGGATTATGGTTCCGGCTGGAGAAGTAACGGAAAATGTTATTACAGAACTAAAAGAACTTCTGTCAGAAGGAGATATTATAATAGATGGAGGAAACTCTAATTATAAAGAATCTGTTCGACGTGCTCATGATCTTCAGGAAAAAGGTATTTACTTCTTTGATGTAGGGACAAGCGGCGGAATGGAAGGCGCGAGAAACGGAGCGTGTACAATGATCGGTGGAGATGCGGAAGTATTCCGTACAATTGAACCGATTTTTAATGATATTTGCGTAGAAAATGGATTTATGTACGCAGGTAAAAGTGGAAGCGGTCACTTTTTAAAAATGGTTCACAATGGTGTAGAATATGGAATGATGCAATCCATTGCTGAAGGATTTGAAGTTCTGGAAAAAAGTCAGTTTGATTTCGACTATGAAGCCGTAGCGCGCGTTTGGAATAACGGATCTGTTGTTCGTTCTTGGTTGATGGAACTAACAGAAAATGCGTTTTCAAAAGATCCTAAACTAGACAGTATTAAAGGGATCATGCAGTCTTCTGGCGAAGGGAAATGGACCGTAGAGACTGCCCTTGATCTTCAAACGGCAACTCCTGTTATTGCTTTATCGCTAATGATGCGCTATCGTTCATTAGAGGAAGATACATTTACAGGAAAAGTTGTAGCAGCACTTCGAAATGAATTCGGCGGCCACGGTGTTGTAAATAAGTAAAGTAGTAAAGTAGGGGGACAGCAGCATGAGCAAAAAATATGCAATAGGTGTAGATATCGGAACAACGAGTACAAAGTCTGTATTGTTTTCAGTAGACGGTACAGTCATTGCGAATCATGGGATTGAGTATCCATTATACTCGCCGACGCCCGCGATGGCTGAGCAAGATCCTGAAGAAATTTTTCAAGCAGTTGTACGTACCATTCAAACGGTTGTAAAAACGAGCGATGTAAAACCTGAGGATATTTTATGCGTTTCATTCAGCTCAGCTATGCACAGTGTTATTGCCGTTGATCAGCAGGGAAAACCGCTGACAAAATGTATCACGTGGGCGGATAATAGAAGTGCAGAATGGACGGAAAAAATTAAAAATGAATACAATGGTCATGAGATTTATTTGCGTACGGGTACGCCTATTCATCCGATGTCGCCTCTTTCCAAACTAACATGGCTTTCTAATGAACAGCCTGAATTAGTGAAGGGAACACATAAGTTCATTTCGATTAAAGAGTATGTATTCTTTAAGTTGTTTAACGAATATGTTATCGACTATTCGATTGCATCAGCAACGGGTTTGTTTAATCTGAAAAATCTTGCGTGGGATGAAGAAGCACTTAAAGTAGCAGGTGTTACAACCGATCAGTTATCCACTCCTGTTTCAACCATGCATCAGTTAAAAGGGTTAAACCCAGCGCTTGCAGTTGACATGCATTTACTTCAAGATACGCCCTTTATTGTAGGCGCAAGCGACGGTGTATTATCAAATTTAGGCGTAAATGCAATTGAACCAGGCGTTGTTGCTGTGACGATCGGGACAAGCGGAGCGATTCGAGCAGTGACTGACAAGCCAGTAGTTGATCCCAAAGGTCGTATTTTCTGTTATGCGTTGACAGAAGACCACTGGGTAATTGGCGGCCCTGTAAATAACGGAGGCATGATTTTTAGATGGGCTCGTGATCAGTTTGGAGCGTCCGAAGTAGAAACAGCTAAACGCCTTGGAAAAGATCCGTATGAAGTATTAACGGATATTGCGGCTTTAGTGAAACCGGGAGCAGACGGCTTATTGTTTCACCCATACCTTTCAGGAGAGCGTGCGCCGCTTTGGGATGCAAATGCGAAAGGTTCATTTTTCGGCCTAGGTTTGCATCATAAAAAAGAACACATGATTCGTGCCGTATTAGAAGGCGTTATTTTTAACTTGTATACGGTATTATTGGCACTTGAAGAGTTAATTGGAGAGCCTACAAAGATTCAGGCAACAGGCGGATTTGCACGTTCCGCACTTTGGCGTCAAATGATGGCAGATATCTTTAACCAAGAAGTATCCGTGCCGGAAAGTTTTGAAAGTTCATGTCTAGGAGCAGTTATCCTTGGCTTATATAGCCTTGGCGAAGTTGACTCATTAAACGTTGTTTCTGATATGGTTGGAGCGACTAATCATCATTATCCAATTAAAGAAAACAGTGAAGTATATAAAGAGTTAACGGCTATCTATATTCGTTTGGCTCGCTTATTTAAAGAAGAATACGAAAGCATTACGGCTTTTCAAAAAAAATACGTACATTAAGTTCAAAAATCATCGCTTGAAGTTTTCAAGCGATGATTTTTTGTGTGTTAGGTTATCTAACAATCAAAAGAGTTGACACTACACAATATATAAAAGTTCCTTCAAATAATGTTACAATTTGTCCAGTGTATCCCCGTTTCGCATTAAATATAATAAGGGATAACGTTAGTATTTATCACATACTAGAAGGAATCGTCACAAACGCCTTTATATTTCAGAAAATTCAAATAAAATTTGTTTTTTGGAATGAACTTATTTTATGAAAAGGGGTTTTATGAATGAAAACACAAATTGAGCAAGATGGAATTGTGACGCTCACAGATGAGACGCACAATCAGCTGAGCGGCAGTGACCTTTGGAATGAGGATTTACGTCCGACTACGATGAAAGAGCATTCTTGGAAAGGAGTTAACTTTGCCACGCTTTGGATTGGGATGTGTCTGTGTATTCCAGCTTACACAATGGCGAGCGGAATGATGACGCTTGGAATGAACTGGTGGCAAGCAATTGGTACAATCTTTTTAGGAAATGTTATTGTTCTTATTCCTATTTTGCTTAATTCTCACGCTGGAACCAAGTTTGGCATTCCTTATCCAGTATTTGCCCGCCTGTGGTTTGGAGATAAAGGAGCACATATCCCAGCACTGGCTAGGGCCATTGTGGCTGCTGGGTGGTTTGGAATTAATACATGGATTGGAACGGAAGCAATTGATACACTGCTAAGCGCTTCGTTTTCGTCTTGGAATGGGTTAGCTGGTCATACAGCCATTGTATTTGCTCTTTTTTGGCTTTTAAATGTAGGAGTGGCATATAAAGGACCGCAAGCGATTAAAGTATTAGGAGCGATTGCGGCTCCTGTTATTGGTATTTCAGCTATTATTCTTTTCATATGGGCTTATACAAACTCGGGAGGGTGGGGCCCCATTTTATCTACGCCTTCTAAATTTACATCAACCAGAGAATTTCTAGCCGTATTTTTCCCAGCTTTAACAGGAGTTATTGCCTTTTGGGCGACGCTCGCTTTGAACATTCCGGATTTTTGTCGATATGCTAGAAGTCAGAAATCTCAAATGGTTGCGCAAACCTTTTCCTTGCCATTGACGATGAGTATTTTTTCATTTATTGGAATTGCCGTTACTTCAGCAACAATCGTTATATTTGGAGAAGCTATTTGGGATCCAGTGGCGTTAGTAGCTAAATTCCCTCCGTTTATCATTTTCTTAGGAACAATCGTTATCGTGCTTTCTTCTTTAACGATTAATGTGGGAGCAAATATTGTTGCGCCAGCCCGTGCAATTGAGAATCTGAATCCAAAGAAAATCACGTTTGCGATGGGGGCGCTAGTGACCGGTATTTTTGCTATTTTACTTCAGCCATGGTACATCATGTCTAATTTCGGGAACTATATTTTCGGCTGGCTTGGAACATACGGAGCGCTGCTTGGCCCTATAGACGGCATCGCTATTGCTGACTACTGGCTTGTAAGAAGGAGACAGATGGCATTAAAGGATTTATACGAGGTAAACGGTCGCTATAGTTATTCAACTGGTTTTAATAAAAACGGTATTTATGCATTAGTAATTGGCGTGGCCATACCTGTTTTAGGCTTACTGATTCCTGGACTGCGCTTTTTATGGGATAATGCCTGGACATTTGGTCTATTTATTTCTATCATCGCCTATACGTATCTCATGAGAGGAGATAAAAGTGTATTAGCGCCGGGGGAATATGAAGAAATAACGTTAAAAACAAGCGAAAAACCAATTATCGACAGTCAAACGGCTGATCCAACCATCACCAAATAAATAAGATAAATCCAATCATTAACATGATTGGATTTTTTTATGTGTTGAAACTCTATGGAAGAAAATTGATAAAATTTTTTTGAGTTTTTTTATTGATTTAAGAATTTTTTTTTCATATAATTTAAGTAATAAAAAAATGAAATCGTTTTCTAAAATAATTAATGTAAACGATTTCGATGATTTGAACTTATTTTTTTAAATTTACAGGGTGTAGAGCTTTTTTGCTACATAGAGAAAGCGTTTACTTAAGGGGAAGGTGGAAAGCAAGATGGATGCATACTTATTAGCTATTACAGTTGCCGCAATTGTTATTGTTATTGTAGGTGTTTCAGTTTTTAAATGGCATGCGTTTATTAGTTTAACGGTTGCAAGTTTGTTTTTAGCGATTGCTTCTGGATTATCGATGGATAAAATTGTTGCCGCTTACGAAACGGGAGTGGGCGGTGTTTTAGGCCACTTAGTAGGAATTTTAGCGCTGGGAACAATTTTAGGTAAGTTGATGGCCGATTCAGGTGCCGGCATGCAGGTAGCGGATTATTTCGTAAGAATATTCGGTGTGAAAAGACTGCCATGGGCGATGCTAGTAGCAGGTTTCATTATTGGTATTCCTGTTTTCTTCGAAGTAGGAATTTTAATTCTACTGCCTTTAGTTATTTCCATTCATAAAACGACAAAACAAAATATATTATTGATTGCTCTGCCGGTTATTGCGGGATTATCAATTGTTCACGGTCTCGTTCCTCCCCATCCAGGAGCGATGGCAGCTATTAGTATTTACGGAGCAAATACGGGGAAAGTGCTTTTATACGCATTAATCATTTCAATTCCAGCTGCAGTCATTGCTGGACCAGTTTTTGCAAAATGGGTTCACAAACGAGTGATTCCAGAAGGAGAACCTGATCTAATTCGTATTACGACAACATCAAAAGATCTTCCTGGTACAGGCGTTTCATTTTTTGTCATTTTACTGCCCGTTCTATTAATGGTCTTAGCAGCTATAGCACCTGTTATTAACGGATTGCCAAGCGGCGTAGTGAAGTTTGTAGAATTAATAGGAAGTCCATTAATTGCACTTTTAATTGCTTGTTTTGCAGCGTTTTACCTGCTTGGAAAACGTCAAGGTATGACAAAAGATGTGATTAAAAAACTAACGGAAGAATGTTTGCTTCCTGTAGGATCCATTGTCTTAATTATTGGCGCAGGCGGTGGTTTCAAACAAGTATTAATCGATAGCGGAGTAGGTACAACGATTGGTCAAATGTCTGAACATCTATCTCTATCGCCACTTGTACTTGCATTTTTAATTGCTGGATTAATCCGTATTGCTACAGGTTCAGCAACAGTTGCATTAACAACAGCGGCTGGTATTGTCTCACCAATCATTGAGCACATGTCCGGTGTTAACTTAGAACTGCTTGTTATCGTTACGGGTGCAGGTTCACTAATGTTCTCTCACGTTAATGATGCTGGCTTCTGGATGGTGAAGGAGTATTTAGGATTAACAGTGAAAGAAACGTTCAAAACATGGACCGTTCTGGAAACGCTTCTATCCTTTATTGCTTTTGCAGGAGCACTTATCCTAAATGCATTAATTTAAAAATAAGACTCTTTTACTCTATGTAAAAGAGTCTTATTTTTTTATGAAAGAAAAGAATTTACAAGAAAAATAATCAAAATATTTTCTTTATTCGTTAAATTATGGCAAAATAGAAATAGAAGAATAATAGCTTCTAAGAAGGGAATGACAGAGAGTGAGTAATCAACTAGTATTTTTCACAAACTTTTCAGAAGGAAAATTAGATTCAGACGTTTCTTGGTATTGTCCACCAGCTCAATTTCAAATTGATACAGAAACGAATCGATTAGTGATTAAAACGGACGCTAAAACAGATTTTTGGCAGCGTACTCATTATGGCTTTGAAGCGGACAATGGACACTTTCTTTACCGTGAAGTAGAAGGCGACTTTGAAATCATGACAAAGGTGCATACATATCCAGTTAATCGCTACGATCAAGCAGGTCTCATGATTCGTGTATCAAAAGATACGTGGATCAAAACGTCAGTTGAATACAATCCCGATGGTCCTAACCAATTAGGAGCAGTCGTAACCAACCAGGGCTTCTCAGATTGGTCCAGTCAAAATTTTACCCAAAACAAATCAGCGCTTTATTTTAAAATTCAGCGCAAAAACGATGATTACACCGTTTGTTATTCAAGTGATGGAGATTCTTGGACTCAGCTCCGACTCGCTCACTTAATGAACTCAACCAAAGAATCTGTTCAAGTGGGTATTTATGCTTGTAGTCCTCAAGGAGAAGGGTATGAAGCCCAATTTGATTTTATAAAAGTAGAAAAAATGTAAATAAAAACCACGATTTAGCCACAGCTAAATCGTGGTTTTTATTTAGAAAGCGCATTATCTAAAGGCTGTGTGGCAGAAGCGGATGTCGGTTGATTGCGTAAAGCAATTTTTTGCTTGAAGTAGCTGATGACAAAACCTGTAATCGCAATGGATATAACAGAGAAAATTCCTTTTGAAAGTCCAATTGAATACATGCTCGACAGCACGACAAGAAAATCAAATGAAAAATTCACTTTTCCAGGATCCCAGCCGAATTTTCGCTGTGCGAATAACGCTAGAATATTAGCACCGCCGAGAGAAGCTCCGTTCATAAATAAAATGGATAAGCCAAGGCCGGCAATTAGTCCGCCGGTAACAGCACCCATCAGGCTAGGAAGTGTAAAAGAAGGAAGCAAGTGATCGAGTGAAGTGAGAAGCGATAGCAAAGACACTGATCCTATAGTTGTAGCGGTAAATTTCCATCCCATTTGAAAGAAGGAAAAGAGATAAAAAGGAATATTAATGAGAAAAAAGATCACCGCAAACGACAAGGGAAGGGCATACGACAAGCTGAGAGACAGACCAGCTGTTCCCCCCGTCACTACGTGAGAGTGCCGCAAGATAAGAACACCAATACTTGCAATCGTACAACCAAGAATAATCCATAAAACTTTTCGCATAAATAAACCCCTCTGTTTGTTTTTTCGGAATTTTCATTTTCAATTATCTACTTTAATGATAGGATATTAAATAAAGAAAACACATGTATAAATGAAGGAAATAATACTTGTTCTGTTATCAACTTGAATAAAGATTTTATTTATTATATTCATTTTGAAAGGAAAGGTTTGGATGGATCAAATCGATGCACAACTATTGTCTATTTTGCAAAGGGACGGACGTATGACGATTAGTGATTTATCAAAAAAGCTGGCTCTTAGCCGTCCAAGCGTATCAGAAAGACTGCAGCGTCTTCAGGAACGAGGAGTGATCCAGCGTTTCAGCGCTACGGTGTCTCCGAAAGCTTTAGGAAGAGATACACAGCTATTTATTCAAGTAAGCGAATTAAAAAGAAAACCAGAGGAGTTTGAAGACTTTATTGAGCAAAATGAAGACGTGCTTGAATGTCATCGCGTAACGGGGCCGGTTTCTTACTTTATCAAAGCAGCCGTGTCCGGAATGGATGGACTTCGAATGCTGGTGGATGAACTGATTCCTTATGGAAATGTAAATACTTCAATTATTTTAAAGTCGCCTGTAGAAAACAGGATGATTACTCCTGTACAAAAACCGGCCCCATAAGAGGCCGGTTTTTCGTATAAAGACATATTAATAAAATCCTTTAATAATATAAAAATGATTTTGTAAAATATCAGGTATTTCTTCTTCTGAAACGTTCCTTTTCGTCTTTTTTTCACCATCTGTTACAGTCAGCGTTTCACCGGAGAGGGTAATGCGCCCTGTAAGTGTTGCGATCGTAACAAGACGTTTGTGTACAAACGGAGAATCAGCTGACGTTTGATTGAACTCACACATAGGAGTAAAGTCAGTCAGTTTCTTAGGAAGCGTAGACACACGGTAGAGTGTTTTCCATACATTATCTTCCCATCGCTGCAACTCATACATATGCTCAGCAACGTTTGTCATACGATAAGAGCCGCTTACATCTCTTACTACTTCGCCATTTAAAGGCATTGGTTTGCGCACAGAATCTCCAAATCCAACGTCTACGATGTAAGACTGATTCTCAATCGTTACAAGGTTTGTAGCGTGACTTCCTTCAATGGTCCACGTGCCGTCGGGTTTTTTGACGGTAGCTGAAACGTAAGAGACTTCATATCCGCTTTCTTTTAACAGCCAGCCAAATAGACCGTTTAATTCGTAGCAAAACCCTCCACGCAAATTTACAATTACTTTTTGAAAAATTCGTTCTAAATCAATGATAATAGGGGTTTGAGACAAAACGTCTAAGTTCTCAAACGGAATATGAAGCATATGCTTGTTCTGTAAAGCGGCTAAGCTTTCATAGGTTGGACTATCTGGTCTCTTAGCTAAAAACCGGCTAAAATAGTAATTAATATTCATCAAATACACCTCTTAGTAAATCATTTCTCTCTGTCTTCAGGCCTAGAAGAATGTTCATGTAACAGCGTTTTTTCAATTGTCTTTTTGGAAGCGAATCCTTGAAGTACACGGCTGCCAATTTTTAAAGTTGGTACTTTCATCCCGTCACGCTCCTTTATGGCATGTTTTTATTTTATCAAAAGTAACGGCGGTCCTTCCAACTTCGGAACTATGGAAAAATAGTTGACAAAATTGGATAACTCTTTCTATAATATAGTCAATACATATCACGAGCGATTAGTTCAGTGGGAGAATACATCCTTGACAGGGATGGGGTCGGGGGTTCGAATCCCTCATCGCTCATACCAAAGCCGTTTTCTTATTAATAAGAGAGCGGTTTTTCTCTTTTGTTTGACAAATCAATGCTATATTAAATCTTGAGCGCGTATAGAAGAATTAAAGTATAATGAAACATAGTGCATCAGGTCATGATAAAGATAATCACTAATTTAAAATAAATGAGGGTACAAAATGAATCAAAGAAGTTTTAGTCAATATGGTCTTAGTGACAAGGTAGCTAAGGCGCTTTCTAGCCTGCAATACAATCATCCTACGGAAGTACAAAGCAAGGTGCTTCCTATCGCGCTAGAAGAAAGAGATGTTGTCGTGAAGTCTCAAACAGGAAGTGGAAAAACGGCTTCCTTTGGCATTCCACTGTGTGAATTAGTTAACTGGGAAGAAAATAAGCCCCAGGCCTTAGTGTTAACACCTACACGAGAGCTGGCTGCGCAGGTAAAAGAAGATATTACAAATATCGGCCGTTTTAAGCGAATTAAAGCAGCAGCTGTCTACGGAAAATCACCGTTTGCCAAGCAAAAAGTAGAATTAAAGCAAAAAACACATATTGTTGTAGGTACGCCTGGACGAGTGCTTGATCATATAGAAAAAGAAACGCTTGCATTAGAAAAAATTCGTTATTTGGTTATTGATGAAGCAGATGAAATGCTAAATATGGGTTTTATTGACCAAGTAGAAGCAATTATTCAACATCTTCCTAGTGAGCGTGTAACGATGCTTTTCTCCGCTACGCTTCCTGAAGATATTGAAGAGCTTTCTCGCAAGTATATGAAAAAACCGGTTGATATTGAAATCAAAGCAAACGGATTAACGACAAGTACGATTGACCATTCTGTTATATCAGTAGAAAACGAACGTAAATTTGAACTGCTGAAAGACGTAACCACAGTAGAAAATCCGGACAGCTGCATCATTTTTTGCCGCACGCAAGAGCAGGTAAATACGCTGTTAGACGATTTAGATGATCTTGGATATCCTTGTGATAAAATTCACGGGGCAATGGTGCAAGAAGACCGTTTTGAGGTTATGAATGATTTCAAAAAAGGTAAATTTCGCTATTTAGTGGCGACAGATGTAGCTGCGAGAGGCATTGATATTGATAATATCACACACGTTATTAACTACGACCTTCCGTTAGAAAAAGAAAGCTACGTTCACCGTACAGGAAGAACGGGACGTGCCGGTAAAAACGGGAAAGCCATCACATTTGTAACGCCTTATGAAGAGAGAATGCTATCGGAAATTGAAGAATATATCGGTTTTTCAATTCCAACATCTACCCCTCCTTCTAAAGAAGAAGTACAGCAGGCAGCATCCGCTTTTACTGAAAAAATCAATGAGCGTCCAGAAGTTAAAAAAGATAAAAGCGAGTCATTAAATAAAAACATTATGAAGCTGTATTTTAACGGAGGAAAGAAAAAGAAAATTAGAGCGGTTGATTTTGTGGGAACAATTGCAAAGTTAGACGGAGTAACCGCAGACGATATTGGAATTATTACGATCCAAGAAAATGTCTCTTATGTAGAGATTTTGAATGGAAAAGGTCCAAAAGTGTTACAAGCAATGAAAAACAAAACGATTAAAGGAAAGAAACTAAAAGTTCATAAGGCAATTAAATAGCAGAAGGAAGTCCATCTTTTTAAAGATGGGCTTTATTTATAGAGACAATAAAGGAGTTGAGAGTATGAAGTACATAAAAGAAGCGTGTGTAGAAGGGTATGAGCAGGCAAAAAAAGCAGAAAAGCTAGGAGCAGACCGCATTGAATTATGTGACAATCTCAGTCAAGGAGGCACTACGCCAAGTTACGGCACCATTCAATATGCAAGCGAACATCTTGATACAGATATCAACGTGATTATTCGTCCAAGAATTGGTGGTTTTGTATATTCTGAAGCAGAATATCAAATTATGAAAAAAGACGTTAAAACATGTAAAGACCTTGGAGTAAACGGAGTAGTATTCGGCATTTTAACAGAAGAAGCTGAAATCGATTGCGGACGCACTAAAGAGTTAATAGCAGAAGCTCGTCCTTTAAGCATTACATTTCATATGGCATTTGATGAGATTAAAGATAAATACAAAGCCATTGATATACTCATCGAATTGGGAGCAGACCGTATTTTGACCAAAGGAGGGAAAGGATCTGCTTTGCAAAATCTGCATATGCTCCGAGAATTGATCACATATGCTAATGAACGTATTATTATTTTGCCCGGCGGAGGAATTCATGAAGGCAACGCAGAGCGGGTTATGAAAGAAACAAAAGCAGCTGAATTACACGGAACAAAAATTGTAGGAGATTTATCTCGTTAAATAAAAAAGCTGTTCCAAAAGGAACAGCTTTTTTATTTTGATGTATTTTCTTTTGCTGCTAAGCCGCTCGTCATTTTGGTACGCTGAAAGAAAAAAGAACCTACGACGAGTACAGCAATTAAAAGAGTTAAGAAGAACTGAGAACGTAATGAATCAATAAATGCCATAGCAATAAAAATACTCGTGATGGCAAGGATTGTAGCGTAAGTTAAGTAAGGAAATAACCACATTTTAATTTTTAATGCTTCGGGATTTTCTTTTTCATATTTTTTTCTCATTTTAATCTGTGAAAATGCAATAACAAGATAGACAAGAAGCGCTACGCCGCCTGATGCATTCACTAAAAACAAAAAGATTTTGTCCGGTGAAATGTAGTTAAAGATAACGCTAACGTACGAGATAACTGTACATGCTAATATCGCACTAACCGGCACGCCTTTTTTGTTTAATTTTGAAAAGCTTCTTGGCGCATCACCGTTTTGAGACATGGAAAACAGCATGCGAGAACTTGTATACAGACCAGAATTCAGACAGGAAAGAACGGCTGTTAAAATAATAAAGTTCATAATTTGAGCTGCGGCCGGTACATTCACTAATTCAAGAATAGAGACAAATGGGCTTTTCATTAGGCTTGATGAATTCCACGGAAGAACGGTTACTAAAATAAAGATAGATCCTAAATAGAAAAATAAAATACGATAAATAACGGTATTGGTCGCGATGGTAATGGCTTTTTCAGGTTGAGAAGATTCACCTGCCGCGGTTGCAACAATTTCTGTTCCCATAAAGGAGAACATGACAAGGGCAATTCCTAAAAATACAGAGCTAATTCCATTCGGTAAAAAGCCGCCTTTGTGCAAAAGGTTGGAAGTGCCGGGAGAATCAATTCCTGGAATGAATCCACAAATAATAGCTATACCTAAAAGTAAAAAAAGAACGATACTGACGACTTTAATGAGGGAAAACCAATATTCAAATTCTCCGAAAGATTTAACGGAGTACAGATTGGTCATCGTTAATAAAAAAGTAAGAGCCAAGCTTACTCCCCAAGACGGCAAAGACGGGAACCAGTATTGAATAATATTTGCACCTGCAATGGCTTCAACAGCAATAACGATAACCCAGAAAAACCAATAGAGCCAGCCAATCGTGTAGCCGGCCCAAGGGCCTAATGCCTCTTTTGCATAAGTGGAAAAAGAACCGCTGGAAGGATTTGCAGTAGACATTTCGCCAAGCATTCGCATGACTAAAATAACGAGCAAGCCAGCAAATGCGTACGAAAAAATAGATCCCGGTCCAGCGGTGTTAATGAGTGATCCGCTTCCGATAAACAATCCAGCCCCGATAATTCCTCCAAGAGAAATCATGGTGATATGCCGGATCTTTAACTCTTTTTTTAACTGTGGCTGTGGATGGCTGTTCATTTGTAACCTCCTATATAATCTGAATTTTTAGTTAATATGAAGAATTATAGTATGTTGTAAGACGTATGGACAGGATGTTGTTAGAAGTTCTTTCATACAAAAAGCGGATATGAATGGTTGCATTCATACCCGGCTTACTCTGACACAGACATTCATTATGCGTATAAAGTACCTGATTAGTGTCTTTTTTCTTTATTATAATAAGTAATGCAGATGAATTTTTTATGAATGGTAGCTGAAAATAAGCTGAATGATTGTTTTAGATACGTTAATCAAAAGAGGTATACATCCTATTAAAGAATAATGTGGAATAATATTCAAACTCTCTGTAAAGCGCTAAATGCGGGTTTTCCTTTCTGAAAACGGGTATATATAGTAGTAAGAAGTTTATTCTTTTGCTAAGTATAAAAGAAAGATGTGCGATAGAAACAGGAGGTTATAAATAATGAAACATGTTGAAGTAGTAGAAAAAGGAGCAAACATTAACGAAGCAGTTAATCAATTTGCAGATAAAGGTTTTGAGAAAAATGAAGTATACGTGTTTACCTATGACAAGGAAAACTCTAAAAATTTAACAGAAGTAACGGACACAAATATTATTCGACTGTCTGAAGAAGGTCCTTTGCATTCAGCAGCGAGTTTATTTTTAACAAGAGAAGATGAGCTTCGAACAAAAATGGCTTCACTAGGCTTATCAAAAGACGAAACAAAAAAATATGAAGAAGAGTTAAAGAAAGGCAGTGCGATTGTAGTGGCTGCTACTGGGGAAAGAAAAGACGTTTAAGTTTAATAGAGGCTATGAAAAAAGTAGTTTAGTTAAAGGAAGATCCGAACGCGTTTGATTCTTGATAGAGAATCAAACGCGTTCGGATTTTTTTGTGGGGACGGTGTAACAAGTGATCTATACGAGCTTCTTTATCCCATTTGTTCGTCTTTAGATTTAAATGATTTCGTTATGTCTCACACTTTTTTGTTTTTTCCAATATATGATTGATAAAACTAATGATATTAGTTAAAATTAAAACTAATACCATTAGTTTTAATTTTGATAATAGGGGATGAGGAAATGAGAATAGTTCGTGAGAAAATGTTGTATCAACTGACGTTTTTGCCTCGCTTTTTTCCAGTGAATTGTTATTTAGTCGAAGAGAAAGACAGTCTTACATTAATTGATGCAGCTCTTCCTTACAGCGCGTCGGGTATTTTGAAAGCTGCAGATCAAATTGGAAAACCGATTACTCGAATTGTTTTTACACATACTCATGAAGATCACATCGGAGCGATTGATAATTTGAAAAAAAGTTTGCCGAATGCTTCTGTTTATATGTCGCAAAGAGATTATCGATTATTTTCAGGAGATTTCACACTCGATTCTGAAGAACCTCAAAATCCAATCCGTGGAGGAATACCAAAACTAGGAAAGGTTTCAACTAAAATTGATCATTTCATCGAAGAAGATTCTTATATAGGCTCACTTGCTCCTATTTTTACACCTGGACATACACCTGGATCTATGTCTTTTTTAGACCAGAGAACGAACGCATTAATTGCCGGAGATTCGTTCCAAGTGCGAGGAGGAATTGCGGTATCAGGTCAGTTAAAACCGCTGTTTCCGTTTCCTGCCTTTGGAACGTGGAGCAAAGAGCTAGCGCTTAAAAGTGCAGAAAAGCTACATGAACTAAACCCGTCACTTCTTGCTGTTGGACACGGAAAAATTCTTTCTCAGCCGCTAAAATTGATGGAAAAAGCAATACAACAAGCGAAAGTAAAAATAGAAAAAAGGAGATGAAGGGATGTCGCCACGACAAGGACTAGATTTCAAAAAGGTTATTCAAACAGGTGAAAATTTGGCCAATCGTGAAGGATTTTATGCTGTTACAATTGCTTCATTAGCAAAAGAACTAAATGTTCGTCCACCGTCTTTATATAACCATATAAAAGGATTAGAAGAGCTGCGCAAAGAACTGGCTTTAAGTGGACTGCAGCAGCTATATCATCTTTTAAAAAGTACTGTTGAACATGCTTCCGCAGAAGACGCTGTTTATCATCTAAGTAAAGCGTACGTTTCATTTGTAAGAAAGTCTCCGGGAATATACGAAGCAACGGCAACGGTAGCACCAAGGATACAGGATGAAGAAGTACAAAAAGCATCTGATAACATTTTGTTTTTAGTGCTAGATGTGTTGAAACCGTATCAGCTTCCGGAAAATGAAGCCCTTCATGCTGTTAGAAGTCTTCGTAGTATTTTACATGGGTTTTCTTCTTTGGAGCAGAAAAGGGGATTTGGAATGTCATTAAGCACTGATGAGACGCTAGACTTTTTAATCCGTACGTTTGCATTGGGGCTACACCGGTATAAACAGACCACATAAATTTCATTAATGCCACTAAGCCTAATGCTTTAGTTGAAATTGAAAAAAAAGAGAAAGAATGATAGATTACAAATAAAGACATTTATTCCTATTGTTTTAGGGTTGTTACTGATGAAGCAGGCAAAACCTAAGCTGCAAGGACAGAAAAAGGTAGTTTCTGTTTGTTGCTGTTTAGGTATTTTTTGTTTTTGTTTAAAATAACCAGCCCTTTTCATTTATTTTATAAGGGAGAAATCTTCTGAGAATGGAGAGAAGCAAACATGCTTAATTCAAGAATGATCGTCATATTAAGAGAACTAATGTCCGTACAGTCTACACTATCAACCGTTACGAGTGAATATTTAGCAACAGTAAATCAAGTATCTTCTCGAACTATTCGAACGGATATAAAACAGCTAGATGACATTTTGTCTCAGTACGGAGCTAAAATTAAATCAGCTCGTGGGACAGGATATGAACTTAGCGTTTTAGATGAAAAACAGTTCCATCATCTATTAAAAGAACTTTCGGCTAATCAATTATTTGATGCAACTTCTATTCCAACCGTTCCTGATGACCGCGTGCATTATTTAATCAAAAGGTTGCTGCTAGCAGACGAATATTTGAAGCTCGAAGATTTAGCAGACGAGTTGTATATTAGCAAGTCAACGGTTCAAAACGATTTAAGAGATGTTAAAAAACAGCTGTGTAAATATGATATTCTTTTAGAAAAACGTCCTAACTATGGCTTGAAAGCTAAAGGAGACGAAATGAAAATGAGATTCTGTATGTCTGAGTACATATTCAACCGAAAAGATAAAGAAATAGATATGGTATACAATAAAATATCTATCCTGCCCCAAGAATCAATCTTAACGATTAAAGCCCACATTTTAAATCAAATAAAACGATACAATATTATGGTTTCAGACATTGGATTAAACAACTTAATCATTCATTTAGCGATAGCTTGTAAGCGAATACAAGAAGAAAATTTTATCTCTTTGTATTCAGAAGATCTACTTGAGATTATGGAGCATAAAGAATATGAAGTGGCAGCTGAAATTGTGCGAGAGATTGAAAATGCATTCAAGATTCGTTTTCCGAAGTCAGAAACGGCATATATCGCCATTCATTTGTTAGGTACAAAAATGCTCAACAATAGTAATCATGAAGAAAAAGAAGTGAAGCAGTTTATTGACACAAATATCTATGAATTAACTGCAGCTATATTAGAAGCAATTGAAAAAGAGCTTCATTTAGGAATTAGTGAAGATTCAGAGCTGATCCTTGGCATGAGCTTGCATTTGAAACCGGCTATCAATCGCTATAAATATGGAATGAATCTGCGAAACCCGATGCTTGAAGGAATTAAGAGTCATTATCCTCTGGCTTTTGAAGCTGGGATTATAGCTGGGAAGGTTTTGAAAAATCGCCTTGAAATCGACATGCATGAAACGGAAATTGGCTATTTAGCTTTACATATTGGAGGGGCCATTGAACGTCGGAAAATTATCAATCAACCTAAGCGCTGTTTGATTGTATGCGCATCGGGAGTAGGGAGTGCCAAGCTATTATCATATAAGCTGCAGGCTACTTTTGGATTAAATCTGACTATTTTAGGAACAACGCAGTATTATAAGCTTCACCAAATGTCGCTGCACTCTATAGATTTTATTGTTAGTACCATTCCAATTCCAGATCATCTTCCTGTTCCTGTAGTACAAGTAAGTACGATTCTAGGAAACAGTGATTTTAAAAAAATTGATTGTTTAATGAAGAACAAACAGCAGCCTTCCTTAGAATACACAAAAAAAGAATTAGTATATTTGCAGCAAGAATTTCAAACGAGAGAAGAAGTACTTCATTTTTTAGGAGAGAAATTAACTCATCTAGGACTAGTTCCTTCTCAATTTATAGAATCTGTTTTTGAAAGAGAAGCTGCATCACCAACAAGTTTTGGCAATCTCGTTGCGATTCCTCATCCTATGGTTCCTCAAACGGATACGACGTTTTGGGCCATTTGCACGTTGAAAAAACCGATTATGTGGGAAGGAAACCTCGTACAATTTATTTGCCTTTTAAGTGTAAAAGCGAATAATCAAGGCGATTTGCAGAAGATGTACAGTTTGTTAGTCCGCGTTGTAGATGATAAGCAGGTCGTGCAGCGCTTAGTAAAGTGCAAGGATTATGAGGAATTTGTCGAGGTGTTTATGAAAAATATTAGATAAAAAAGAAGTCTGAGAGAGGGACTTCTTTTTTATCTGAATGTTCAAACATAATTTTTCCGTTAGTAGCGGAAAAAGGTTGTGTATAAATGTAAGCGCTTTTATTTTAAGATAAAACTATCAACAAAACAGATAGCAAAATAAAAAAACGGGGGAATGACAAATGAATATTCTATTATGTTGTGCAGCTGGAATGTCTACAAGTTTACTAGTAACAAAAATGGAAAAGAGCGCTCAGGAGCAAAGCACGGAGTATAAAATTTGGGCGGTTCCTGGTGACTCTGTTCGCAACCATATTGATCAAGCGGATGTACTTTTATTAGGACCTCAAGTGCGCTACTTATTGCCGCAGCTTAAGAAGCTAGGTGAAGAAAAAGGAGTGCCAGTTGACGTTATAAATCCTGTTCACTACGGAACGTGTAATGGAGAACAAGTGTTAAAATTTGCAGTTCAACTAGTTTCAAAATAGGAGTGTGGACTACATGAGCAAATTTAATAGTATGCTTGAAAGCAAAGTAATGCCTATCGCGGGGAAAATGGCGGGTCAACGCCATTTACAAGCACTTCGAGACGGTATTGTTCTGACAATGCCGCTCATTATTATCGGTTCAGTATTTTTAATACTGTCGAATTTACCGATACCAGGCTACAACGACTTTATGGCAGGGATTTTCGGAAAAGAATGGGCAACGAAAATGGCCTATCCAGTTGGAGCTACATTCGATATTATGGCGTTGCTTGCTTGTTTTGGAATAGCCTATCGGCTAGCTGAAAAATACGGAGTAGATGCTTTGTCCGCAGGGGCTATTTCACTTGCTGCTTTTTTACTTGCTACTCCGTATAAAGTGTCCTTTCTCCCAAGTGGAGCCAAAGAAGCTATTTTAGTAGACGGCGGAATTCCAACCGCTTTAATGGGAAGTAAAGGGCTTTTTGTAGCGATGATTGTTGCGATTCTCTCTACCGAGATCTACAGATGGTTTATTCAAAAAGACATTATCATCAAGATGCCTGATGGAGTTCCTCCTGCTGTTGGAAAATCGTTTGCTGCTCTTATTCCTGGGTTTACGGTAATAGCATTTATTTGGATTTTACGTTTGTTAGTAGAACAAACTCATTTTGGAAGTCTTCACAATATTGTTGGAGAATTGCTTGGAAAGCCTTTAGGTGTGCTAGGCGGCAGTTTAGGTGGTACGCTAGTTGCCGAGCTTATTATTATGCTCATGTGGTCATGTGGACTTCATGGAGCGAATATTGTGGGTGGAATTATGGCTCCCATTTGGTATGGAGCTATGGATGAAAACCGAATTGCTTTTGCTAACCATGAAGCATTACCAAATATTTTTACACAGCAGTTCTTTGATATTTGGATTAATATCGGAGGCAGCGGAGCAACGTTAGCTTTAGTCGTTGCGATGATTTTAAAAGCGCGCAGTCAACAAATGAAGCAGCTTGGTAAATTAGGAATAGGGCCAGCTCTTTTTAATATCAATGAGCCAATCATCTTTGGACTTCCGATGGTGATGAATCCAATGATGCTTATTCCGTTTATTATTACCCCTCTTGTGACGGTAGTAGCAACCTATATTGCCATGTCGACAGGACTGGTAGCAAAACCAGCAGGTATTGCCGTTCCTTGGACTATGCCTCCGATTATTTCTGGCTATCTGGCAACAGGAGGGAAATTATCGGGTGCAGTTATGCAAGCTATTAACATTGGAATCTCTGTTTGCATCTACTATCCTTTCTTTAGAATGTGGGATAAACAAAAATTCACTGAAGAGAACGGTATACAGCCTGCAGCTGAAGGGGTACCAAGTGATACAAAGAAAGATATTGTGTGAGGAGGGATAAAGGATGGAAAGCATTCAAGAATATATTTTTAAATTAATCTTACACGGTGGAAACGGCAGAAGTTCAGCAATGGAAGCGATAGCGGCTGCCAAAAGCGGAAATTTTTCAGAAGCGCGTGAAAAGCTTACACAGGCTGCAGAAGAATTAAATGCTGCTCATCATATCCAAACGTCGTTAATTCAAGGAGAAATTAGAGGGGATAGCACAGAAATTTCTCTGCTCATGATTCATGCTCAAGATCATTTAATGAATGCGATGACGGTAAAAGAAATGGCTACTGAATTTGTAGATTTATATGAAGCAATCAAAATTTCTGGGGGGATTACATTATGACAAAAGGTATTAAAATTGTAACGATTGGCGGAGGTTCAAGCTATACGCCTGAACTAATAGAAGGTTTTATTAAACGATATGATGAACTTCCAGTTCGAGAACTGTGGCTAGTAGACGTGGAAGAAGGAAAAGAAAAATTAGAGATTGTTGGAAATTTAGCGAAGAGAATGGTGAAAAAATCAGGTTTGCCAATCGAGGTTCATTTAACGTTAAATCGAAGAGAAGCACTAAAAGATGCGGATTTCGTAACAACTCAATTTCGCGTTGGCTTGTTAGATGCACGAGCGAAAGATGAAAGAATCCCGCTTAAATACGGGGTGCTTGGTCAAGAAACAAACGGACCGGGAGGATTATTTAAAGGACTTCGCACCATTCCCGTTATTTTAGATATCTGCCGTGACATTGAAGAGTTATGTCCAGAAGCTTGGCTGATTAACTTCACAAATCCTGCTGGCATGGTAACAGAAGCTGTGCTTCGCTATAGTAACATTAAAAAGATTGTAGGACTTTGTAATGTGCCAATCGGAATGGAAATGGGGATTGCTAAGCTGCTTGATGTAGACCACTCTCGCATTCGAATTGATTTTGCTGGTTTAAATCACATGGTCTACGGATTAGATGTATATGTAGATGGTGTAAGTGTCAAAGATCAAGTTATTGATTTATTGAGTGATCCAACTAACAGCAGCTTTGTGAAAAATGTAGCAGGACTTGGATGGGAGCCAGAATTCACAAAAGCGCTAAATGCGTTAACGTGTCCATATCACATGTACTATTACAAAACGCGTGAAATGGTAGAAAAAGAGCTTGTTAATTATGAAAAAGGTGAAACGAGAGCAGAAGTCGTAAAACAGTTGGAAAAAGAGCTGTTCGAACTGTATAAAGATCCTAATCTAGACATTAAACCTCCTCAATTAGAACAGCGCGGCGGCGCTTATTATAGTGATGCAGCCGTTCGACTGATTACATCCATTTACACGGATAAAGGTGATATTCAGCCTGTAAATACTATCAATAATGGTGCTATAGCAAGCATTCCAGCTGATTCTGCCGTAGAAGTAAGCTGTATCATTACAAAAGATGGTCCAAAACCAATTTCAGTCGGCGACCTTCCTGTACCTGTCAGAGGTCTTGTTCAAACAATTAAGTCATTTGAACGGATTGCTGCTGAAGCAGCAGTGACAGGAGATTATGACAAAGCTATTTTAGCATTAACTATTAATCCTCTTGTGGCTTCTGATAAACTAGCTAAGCAAATTGTCGATGAGATGCTAGAAGCTCATAAAGATTACTTGCCTCAATTTTTTAAAACGGTTCAAGCTTAAAGTCAAGCTGTTCGAATACAGTACGTATTCGAACAGCTTTTTTATATGTGTAAAGCTAGATTTCTGCCACCATCAGTGTAACAATATAAAATAGAAACAGACAGCAAAGGGTGGCTAAAAATGATTCACTTATTAATTATGATGGTAGAACGAGTCGGAGTTATTGTCATTTTAGGTTTTTTGCTGGCACATACAAAAGTTTTTCGGCAATTTCTCCGCAAACAGCAAGGGTATAAAGGAAAAGCTGTACTTATTTTTATTTTTTCTCTTTTTAGCATTATTAGCAACTACACGGGAATTGAAATTCAAGGAACCATTATTCGAAATGAAGACTTATTATTAAAAGTAGATCCATCAAGCTCGATTGCAAATACGCGAATTATGGGTGTAGAAATGGGCGGTCTGCTTGGCGGTCCTTTTGTCGGTTTAGGAGTAGGACTACTTGCTGGTGTTCATCGCTTTATGTTAGGAGGGAGTACGGCATTTAGCTGTGCAGTTTCGTCCGTTTTAGCAGGAGTGTTAACTGGATATATCGGCTATGCCTACCGGAAAAAACATCGAACGATTACACCGCGCTTTGCTGCACTTGTAGGCATAGCGATGGAAACGCTTCAGATGCTGATTATTTTATTATTTGCTAAACCGTTTGATTCGGCATGGACACTAGTGAGTATTATTGCTATTCCAATGATTATTGTAAATGGAACGGGAAGCTATATTTTCTTATCTATTATTCAGTCCATTTTACGGCAAGAGGAACAAATGAGAGCGCTTCAGACACACAAAGTATTATTAATCGCGGATCAAACGCTTCCACATTTTCGTCAAGGTCTTACTAGTGAATCATGTGAAAATGTTGCAAATATTATTCATCGCTTCACAGGTACGGATGCTGTTTCGCTAACTGATACGCACAAAATTTTAGCTCATGTAGGGGAAGGAATTGATCATCACGTTCCTTCGCATAGTTTAATTACCGGGCTGTCTCACGAAGTACTGAAGACAGGAAAAATTATGAAAGCAAAATCGAGAGAACAAATTGATTGTCAGCATAAAGACTGCCCGCTTCATGCTGCCATTGTGATGCCGCTCACTTCTCACGGTACCACAATCGGAACATTAAAAATGTATTTTAAAGATGCAAGCGGGTTAAGTCGGGTAGAGGAAGAGCTGGCAGAAGGACTGGCTAAACTATTTTCAACTCAGCTGGAGCTCGGCGAAGCGGAGCTTCGAAGTAAATTACTAAAAGATGCGGAGATTAAAGCTTTACAGGCACAGGTGAATCCTCACTTTTTATTTAATGCCATTAATACGATATCGGCGCTGTGCAGACAGGACGTAGAAAAAGCCAGAAAGCTGCTTTTGCAGCTAAGCGTTTATTTTCGTTCTAATTTGCAAGGTGCAAGGCAGCTGTTGATTCCGTTATCAAAAGAGCTTGATCATGTTCACGCATACTTATCGCTTGAACAAGCCAGGTTCCCTAATAAATACGAAATTGACATGTATATTGAAGAAGGACTAGATGATGTCTTGCTTCCCCCGTTTATTCTTCAAGTGCTTGTGGAAAATGCCATTCGTCACGCATTTCCGCGTAAACAAAAGCACTGTCGTGTAGAAGTTTATATTGAGACAAAAGATAAATATGTATACGTAAAGGTAAAAGACAACGGACAAGGTATAGACGCAAAACGATTGCAAATGCTTGGCAATCAGCCCGTTTTTTCAGAAAAAGGAACGGGGACGGCTCTTTACAATATTAAACAACGTTTGCATGGATTGTTTGGAAAAGAAACAAAGCTGGAGTTTGACGTAACAGAAGGAACAGCGGTTTCGTTTGTTATACCAATTGAATTAAAAAGCGAGGGTATGTAATATGCTGCGGGTACTAATAGTAGATGATGAAATGTTAGCGCGAGATGAATTAAAATATTTATTACATCGAACGAAAGAAGTAGACTTAATTGAAGAAGCTGAAAGTATCGAAGAGGCGTTGGATAAAATGATGGATGAAAAGCCGGATTTATTATTTTTAGATATACAATTGTCAGATGACAGCGGTTTTGATATTGCTAAAAGGCTTAAAAAAATGAAAAATCCGCCAGCTATTATATTTGCAACTGCGTACGATCAGTACGCTTTACAAGCCTTTGAAGTAGATGCAATTGATTACATTTTGAAGCCTTTTGATGAAGAAAGAGTGGTGCAGGCCATTCATAAATATAAAAAAATGCGTGTTCCTCATCCTGCTTTGAAAGAAGAAGAATTGATAGGAGAGTCTTCTTCTCAAACTGGAAAGTTAGCGATTTCTGTAGACGATTCGATTGTGTTAGTAAATATAGAGGACATCTTGTTTGTAGGGTTAATAGAAGGAGAAGTCACCATTCAGACTATAACCGAATCCTATCATACTGCTGATACGCTGGCTATGCTAGAAAAAAAGCTCCCTTCTCAGTCGTTTATTCGTGTGCACCGTGGTTATATCGTCAACGTACATCATATTTCCGAGGTACAGCCATGGTTTAATTCTACATATAATTTAGTGATGAAAAACGATGAGCGAGTTCCTGTCAGCCGTACATATGCTAAAGAATTGAAGAAGCGTTTAGGAATTTAAGGAAAAAGCAGCTTGCGTATGCATTTTAGCAGGCTGTTTTTTGCATTTCAAGGCTCGATTTTTGTAAGTGAGCACAAATATTCGACTCTTTGATTTGAAAACGCTTTCTAATGTGTTTTCATTTTATATAATGAAGTCAACAAACAGAGAGAGGTGAAAGAAATGAGTGCTAAAAAAGTGTATGGCTTTTTAACACAAGCATTTATTTTTTCCGTAATTATGTTGATTTCAGATTTTATTGCAGAGCATTTGCCTTTTCCAATGCCTGCTTCAGTCATTGGGCTTGTGCTGTTATTTCTTGCACTCTGCTTGAAGATTATTAAACTAGAGCAAGTTGAATCACTGGGAACGGCTTTAACTTCTTTGATCGGATTTTTATTTGTACCAGCAGGTATTTCTGTTATGAATTCATTAGGTGTTATGCAGCAGTACGGCATTCAAATTTGTTTAGTTATCATCGTGGCAACGATTATTTTGTTAGGCGTTACAGGCTTATTTTCACAGCTTATACTTGGCATGACAAAAGATAATAAAGCAAAAGAAGAAATAAAAGATGTAGATATGAGTGAAAAAACAAAAAAACAGGGCATTGCTTAATATTAATTATAAAGAGACAAGGTGGTTGGAAAGATGAATCCGTATTTTGGAATCGTGGTTTCTTTAGCTGCGTACGGTATTGGAACGTATTTATTTAAAAAGTCAAAAGGGTTTTTCTTATTTACTCCTTTATTTGTGGCAATGGTACTCGGGATTGCTTTTTTGAAAATTGGACACTTTTCTTATGAGGAATACAGTAGCGGCGGAAAAATTATCAGCTTCTTTTTAGAACCAGCAACGATTGCTTTTGCCATCCCTTTATATAAACAAGCTGATAAATTAAAAAAGTACTGGTGGCAAATCCTTTCTTCTATTGCGGTAGGATCAATTTGTTCAGTGGCGATTATTTTTGCGATTGCGAAAGGTATTCATATGGATGAAGTCGTGATGAAATCAATGCTTCCACAAGCAGCTACAACAGCGATTGCGCTGCCATTGTCTCAAGATATTGGAGGTATTCCTGCTATTACTTCCTTTGCTGTTATTTTTAATGCAGTCATCGTATATGCGCTGGGCGCTTTATTTTTAAAAGTATTCAAGGTGAAGAATCCAATTTCAAAAGGATTAGCTCTTGGAACTTCTGGACATGCGCTAGGAGTAGCCGTAGGGATTGAAATGGGAGAAGTAGAGGCAGCCATGGCAAGTATTGCAGTTGTTATTGTAGGCGTCGTCACAGTTGCCGTTATTCCACTTTTTGTTCAGCTAGTCATGTAACAAAAGCCTGAAGGAGTCAGAGATTTTCTGACTCCTTCAGGCTTTTGTTTGTTAATTAATACACCACTCCAAAATGTCGTGATGCGCAGTTTTGACAGGTTGTATGGTCAAAAAGACTCTCAGGAATGATAAATTCAAAACAAAATTGACATTGTTTGAATTGACTTTGTCTATAAAACATTGTCTCTAAGAAAATAGCTGTAATATGTTCAGTTATTTTCTTGTGGGAACGTTGTTCTAAAGTGGACCATGGAATAGACTGATGCTCTATGTAAATCGGAAAGGAAGTATAGGGTGTATCCCATTGAATGGCTTGATATCCAAACGTAAGGCCATGATGAGCTGCTGATGTAAATATGATCAGGTTTTGATGGAATTCTGGCAGAGGTAGTTCTAGTTTTTGATCTTTAAGCGATCTCGTTTTGGAATGAAGGTTATACAATTTAATTTGAAAATGAATCCACTGAGTGGCGTGAACGGTTATTGACATGTTTTAAACCTCCAATTCAGACTCTTTCTTTTATCATACTTTTATCATAATTGATTTCAAAATAAATAAATAGTAGGCAAAAAGAAGATAACAAAATTTTATATAGATTACTTATAAGGCGTAGGGAAAGGTGATATAAGCACAGCATCCTTTTTTCTACCCATTTTTAAAGCATATTAATCTTCTATATAAAAGCTTGCTTTCAACGAATGCTATCGGCGTACTCCTACGCTTTAAACAGATTTTAATGTTAGAAGTTATAACAAGGTTCATTTCTTTTAGAGAAGTTTATGAAATAATAAAAAATGTATATTTTACGGTCTGAATCTATGTGTTGGAGGTTTTTATATGACGAAACAAAAGCTGATATTAATTGGAAATGGAATGGCGGGAATGCGCTGTATCGAAGAAATTCTTATTCATTCTCCAGATTGTTTTGATATTACTGTTTTTGGAAGTGAGCCTCACGTTAACTATAATCGAATTTTATTATCAACCGTTTTACAAGGCAGTACAAAGCTTGAAGATATCAATATTCATTCTTTGGCATGGTACAAGGAAAATAATATCACTTTATTTAAAGGAGAAAGCGTTACGCACATAGACACCAAGAGAAAAATAATAAAAACAGATAAAAACAGAGAGACGAGGTACGACAAGCTTATTATTGCTACTGGTTCGAGCCCGTATATGCTCCCCGTTAAAGGGCTTGAAAAAGAAGGTGTTCTCGGTTTTCGTACCATTGAAGACTGTCAAAAAATGATTGAAATTTCCAAACAGTATAAAAAAGCAGCGGTTATTGGAGGCGGCCTGTTAGGACTGGAAGCTGCTAGAGGGCTATTGAATTTAGGAATGGATGTTCAAGTTATTCACCATTCGGGTTTCTTAATGGAACGACAGTTAGACAAAGCAGCATCTAATATGTTAAGAGAAGAATTGGAACAGCAAGGCATGAGTTTTCTATTAAACAAACGTACGGATGAGGTTATAGGGGAAAGCCGAGTAGGAGGCATCCGGTTTGATGATAACAGTAAAATTGCAGCTGATTTAGTTGTAATGGCTACAGGGGTAAGGCCCAATGTTAATTTAGCTAAAAAAAGCGGAATAGAAACAAATAGAGCAATTATCGTAAACGATTATTTGGAAACGAGCATTCCAGATATCTATGCAGTAGGTGAATGCGCTGAACATCGAGGGATGACATACGGTCTTGTTGCGCCTCTTTACGAACAAGGAAAAGTTTTAGCCCGCACTCTTTGCCAAATAAAAAGCGAAGGTTATCAAGGTTCTGTTCTTTCCACTCAGCTGAAAATATCAGGAATAGACGTGTACTCAGTCGGAGAGTTTAAGGAAAATCAAGGTGCAAAAGCTATTACGGTTTCGAATATGCTAGATGGCATATACAAAAAAGTAGTTTTTCGCGAAGGGAAAATAGTGGGAGCTGTTCTTTTTGGAGATACCAGTGATGCTGTAAAGCTATCAAAAATGATTAGTGAAAAAAAGGATTTATCGCAAGCAGAAAAAGTACAGTTATTTCCTTCTCAACATGAAAAAGAAAATGCAGTAGCTTCCATGTCACTTCCAGATATCGTATGCAACTGTAACGGTGTAACAAAAGGAGCTATTATTGAAGCTGTCCAGAAAAATGATTTAACGACAGTAGATGAAATAAAAAATTGTACAAAAGCTTCAGGTTCATGTGGAGGATGCAAACCTCTTGTAACAGATCTTTTAACATATATTCAAAGCGATGAGTTTGATGAAGTTATTGAAGAAAAGACTTTTTGTGCGTGTACACACTTATCAGAAGATGAGCTGGTAAGAGAGATGCAGCGATATCAATTTGAAACGGTTCAGCAAGTGAGAGAAGTGTTAAAATTTGAAGACATAAAAGGCTGCTCGTTATGTGAAGGCGGTCTTCATTACTATTTAGAAATGATGAATCCTCATCATGAAAACGATCCACATTCTTTATTTATTACCGAGAATGAACAGGCCGTTCTGCTTCATGACGGGACTTACTCAGTGGTACCGCAAATTCACGGTGGTCTGACAAATGTACAGGAATTAAGAAACCTAGCAAATGTAGCTGAAAAGTACAACATCTCTACTATTCGTTTAACAAATGATCAGCGCATTCAATTCATTGGAGTGAAAAAAGAATATCTTCCGTTGGTAAGGGAGGAAATAGATAGAGGACTTCAGCAGCTATATGAACGTACAGTTAAAAATGTATCTGTTTATATAGGAAAAGGAACGTGTATTTGTCAGTATGAACCTGCTCTTGCTTTATCAAATGAATTAGATAAACAGCTTGAATATGTAAAGACTCCATGTGATATCAAAATCAGCATTGCTTCGTGTTCGCACATTGCAGAGAGCGTAACAACAAGTGATATAGGATTAAGAAGAATAGACAGAGGATGGGAAATATATGCCGGCGGAAGCAGCGCAGAAGCTAGAAGCGGCGAGCTGTTTTATGTGGCCGAAACAAACGAAGAAGCAGTAGAAATCAGCTGTTCTTTGATTCAATATTACCGTGAAACGGGGAACTATTTAGAAACTGTGGGGACCTGGATCGAACGAGTGGGAATTGTTCATGTCAGAGAAGTTTTGTTTGAGGTAGACAATCGAGAGTATTTAATGAAGCAGCTCAGCTCAGAACGCTCTCGTACAATCACATATTTATTATAGGAAAGAAGGGTGATCTAAGTTGACTGAGATGCTATTGAAATATTTTCGTGAGCAGCAAAAGCAAGTTGAAACCGAGCGTATCTATGATACTCAGTGTCCTTACTGCAGCATGCAGTGCAAAATGCAGTTAGTTGAACAAACACATGTAAAAAGGAAAACGTATAAAACAATTGGAACAGACAACCCTACTTCTCAAGGAAGGTTATGTATCAAAGGAATGAATGCGCATCAGCATCCTTTGCATAAAGATCGGATTCAATATCCTTTATTAAAAGTAAACGGAGAGTTTGTAAAGATTTCTTGGAAAGAAGCTCTTCACTATATTAAAGAAAACGTTACAGAGATTCAAGAGAAGAATGGAGCAGATGCGCTAGGTGTTTATGGAAGTGCCTCTATTACAAATGAAGAAGCTTATTTATTAGGGAAATTTGCTCGAGTTGCGTTAAAAACAAAGTATATCGATTACAATGGACGCTTATGTATGTCGGCTGCTGCTTCTGCTGCTAGTAAAACATTTGGCATGGACCGAGGATTTACGAATAGCTTGCAAGAGATTCCGTTTACTGAATGTATTATGTTAGCTGGAACAAATATTGCGGAATGTCAGCCAACGATTATGCCTTATTTTGAGAAAGCAAAAGAAAACGGAGCTTTTATTATTGCAATTGATCCAAGAGAAACAGCTACAACTAAACTAGCTGATTTACACTTGAAACTTAAGCCGGGGAGCGACGCGGCATTAGCCAATGGAATCTTGAAGGTCCTTATCGAAGAAAATTATCTAGATGAACGATTTCTACAAGAACGTGTCAATGGATTTGAAGAAGTAATTCAATATGTGGCGTCTCTAGAATTTAATATCATTGAAGAAATAACGGGAGTGCCACTTGAAGAGATGTGCCAAGCTGCCCGTATGTTTGGTCAAAGCAAAACAGGAATGATTTTTACTGCTAGAGGGGTAGAGCAGCAAACAGACGGAAGTGCTGCGGTGCGAAATTTTTTGAATATTCTACTTTCTATTGGGAAAATCGGTAAACCTCGCTGCGGATATGGGGCCATTACCGGTCAAGGAAATGGGCAAGGAGCCCGAGAGCATGGTCAAAAAGCGGATCAGCTTCCAGGCTACCGTTCAATCGAAAATCATGAGCACCGGATGCATATAGCAGATGTGTGGAACATAGAGGAGAAAGATCTTCCTAGAAAAGGTGTTTCTGCATATGAGATGATTGAAAAAATTCATGATGGTGAGATTAAAGGGCTGTTTTTGATGTGTTCAAATCCAACAGTTTCAAATCCAAACGCTAATTTTGTTAAGAAGGCTTTTGAAAAGCTTGAATTTCTAGTGGTAGCAGATATGTTTGAATCAGAAACAGCAAAATTAGCAAACTTGATCTTACCTTCATCTTCCTATTTGGAAGATGAAGGAACCATGACAAATGTAGAGGGAAGAGTTACATTACGCGAAGCTAGCTTTCCATGCCGCGGCGAAATCAAACACGACTGGGAAATACTATGTGAAATTGCTAAAGTTTTAGGGAAAGAGGAATATTTTTCGTTTTCATCAGCTGAAGAAATATTCAATGAACTGCGAATGGCAAGTAAAGGAGGGATCGCTGATTACTCCGGTATTACGTACGAACGATTACGAGAGGAAAAAGGGATTTTATGGCCATGTAGAAGCTTAACAGATAAAGGAACCGAGCGCCTGTTTGAAACGCGTTTTGCTCATAGTGATGGAAAAGCGATGATGGTCCCTGTCTCGAATCAAGCTATTGTTCCTAAAGCAAAAATAACCGAAAAATATCCTCTCTATTTAACAACGGGAAGAGTGATGTCGCACTATTTAACGGGTGTACAAACGCGAAAAAGTGCGTCTTTATCTGCTAGAAATTTCGAATCTTTTATGGAAATCCACCCTTCAACAGCGAAAAAATATGAAATTTCGAATCAAGAATTAGTACAAATTGAATCTTCATATGGAAGGATTGTGGTAAGAAGCAAATTTTCAGAGGGCATTCGGCCAGATACCGTATTTGTTCCTTTTCACTGGGCGGATTCTCAAAATGTTAATAACCTTGTCTCTGAGAAATTAGATCCCGCCTGTAAGATGCCGGGGTTTAAAGTAAGCGCTGTGAAGATTAGCCCTTCTGTAAAAAGAAGCACCTATTAAAAATGCTGATGCAAAAAGCCTCTTGAAAAAAGAGGCTTTTTACATGGAATCAGGCAAGGTGCTTTTGGTTAATACGTACATCTTGTTTTTTGAATCCAGAATAATTCAGTAAGAGACAGAATAGGGCAAAAAGCGCTAGTAAGGAAAAACCCACAACGTAATCTCCGCTTGTATCTTTTATAAAGCCTAGCACAATAGGGGGAAAGAAGCCGCCTACTCCTCCGAATGCACCTACGATCCCGGTAACAGCTCCAATATTTCCTGTTGAAACAGATGGAACCATTTTAAAAACAGCTCCATTTCCGATACCAAGAGTAATGGCTGCAAGTAAGCAACCTACGCTAAATAGGGAGAAGGCAGTGATGGTAAATGCAATAAATAACCCTATTAGTAGCATTCCGGTAAAGACGAAGGTAAGTACTTTTTTTGCTCCGAATACATCCGATAAATATCCTCCAAGAGGCCGTACAAACGTTGCTAATACAACAAAAATAGCTGTTTTCAGCCCGCTGTCTACGGTTGATGCATTAAATTGATCGTGCAAAATGGTAGGGAGATAGATGCTGAATGTGACAAATCCACCGAATGTTAAAAAATAGAAAACGGACAAAAACCACGTTTCTCTAAATTTTAATACCGATAAAGATTCCTGCAGCGTTTTAGGAGAAGCAGCAGAAGGGTGGTCTGAAGTTCCTACCCATAATAAAAGAGCCATTAAAGCTACCGCAATTGCTAAACTCCAAAATACCCAAGGCAAGCCAAAAGAAGAAAAGATAAGTGGAATACTAAAGCTTGCTACCGCTGATCCTAAGTTGCCCATCCCGGCAATTCCTAAAATAAAACCTTGCTTTTGAGGTGAATACCATTTAGAGACATATGTAATGGAAATAGCAAATGTTGTTCCAGCCATGCCGATAAAAAATGCCCAAAAGAGCAGCATGGAGTAAGAATGAGTAAAGCCTGCACAAATGGTAGGGAGTAAAAGAGCAAGCATTGTTAACGAATACACTTTTCTTCCGCCGAAGCGATCTGTTAAAATTCCCATCGGAATCCGCATGAGTGAACCTAATAAGACGGGAGTGGCAATTAAGATACTTTTTTCAGCATTGGTTAATGAATACATCACTTGAATATCTGCGGCGATAGGCGCGAAGACAGACCATACTGAAAAAGCAATAATCATAGATAAAGTCGAGATAAGAAGTACAGATAAGGGCCGTTTAGAAAACATTGCTTAAAAACCTCCTTTTTTATATACAGCGTAAAGCTGTTGCAATATGGTAATTATGATACTACGCTTTCTTTCTTATGTATCATTCTGTGTTAGGCTTTCTTCCGTACTTTTGCTGAAGAACGGACGCAGATAAAGGCGGAGAGATAACTTAGAGTTGTACTCTATCTAAGTGCTGATGAAGAAACGATTAAAAAGCTTCGAAAGAACAGTAAGTAGAAATATTGTGGGAAGAATGGAAGAAACATTGAAATTAGAAGAGATTAATAGAGTAAGCACCTATAAATTTGTGCTATCGAATTATAGCGAAATGAAAAATAATTCATATTTTATATAGAACACAAATTTTTGAAATAGAAGGTGGAAAAAGTGACAGAAAAGCATCCTCTTTCAGGTTATAAAAAGGATGATAATGGAGTTCTCTGGATCTGGAGTTACGTTGGACAGGCTAGAGTGAAAATGGGGTATAAAGTAAAAAGTCTGCTTCACTATGAGCAATCTTCCTATCAGCAAATCAGTATTGTGGATACAAAATGGTATGGGAAAATGCTGGTGCTAGATGGTACTCCACAAATTTCAACAGGAGAAGGGTTTATTTATAATGAAATGATTAGCCATGTGCCAATTATAACGCATTCAAATCCCCAAAAAGTTGCGATGATTGGCGGAGGAGACTGTGGTCCTGCACGGGAGGCAATGAAGTATGATGGAATTCAACAAATTGATGTAGTCGAAATTGATCCAAAAGTTACAGAAATCTGCCGCACCTGGCTAACTCCGGCTTCTTGTTATGATGGTGAAACCAGGCTCAATATGATACATCGAGATGGAATAGATTGGATTCAAGAACAAAAAGGAGTTTATGATGTTCTCATAATTGATCGACCTGACCCTGTTGGACCGGGAAAAAAACTATTTCAACCTGATTTTTATCAATATGTCTACAACAGCCTTAAAGATGATGGCGTGGTTGTTTTTCAATCAGGTTCTCCTTACTACAATACTTCTACGTTACAAGGCACAGTTAAAAATTTAAAGGAGCTATTTCCCATTGTCCGCACATATCTAGTGACTATACCTCTGTTCCCTTGCGGCATTTGGAGTTTTACGATTGCTTCTAAAAAAATGGATCCTCTTCAGGCCGATTTGACGAAGCTGCAGCATACACATACTCAATATGTTGACCCTGAAATTTTCCGCGCATCATTTGTTTTACCTAAATATATAAAAGAAATAGTAGACGGAAAAGATTCCTAAAAACTAAGTAGCGACGAATGTTTGTTGAAAGTCGTGAATAATCTCGGAAAATATATTTGTTATAGCAGATCTATGTTTGCTGCGCAGAGTTCGGGATAATTCAATTTGAAACGTATTAAAATTATGGCTGTAACCTGTATAGTTCCTATTGTCACCTTGTCTGTGAAAAGCAATTGATTCGTTTCCAATAAATTTATTATCAAATACTACATGGATTTTTGGAAACGAATTTTCGGATTTTTTAGTCAGCGCTTGTTGAAACCAATCCTTAACTTCCTTTGAGCAAGATTGTCCATATAAGGTTCCTACTTCAATTGCATAAGGCCCGTAATGTGTATCCTTCATTCCATGAAAAGATAAATGCAGATAGGGTGTTAGAAGGCAATTATTACTATCTATTATCTTTAAAGATTTGATAATTTCTTGGATTGTGCTTCTATATTCTTGTATCCCCTCATAGTTCGTTTTATTTAGATTTCTATTTAAATCTGCTACGGTTCTGGAAACCGTGCTAATAATTCCAGCACATCCTGTGTTCTTTACTACATTCTCTACGATTTTATCCGTAAATAAATCAGCAGCGGGTGGTTCTGCATGAAGTGCGTCTACATGACAGCTTATAAAACCAGTTCCTTTGTTATATTTTAAGTAGTTTCCATGAATGAATTTTAATGTCATTGATTATTTCTCCTTTTATATCGTTTGAAATCTATCCTTTCTATAATAAATGCAGTAAAAATAAAATCGGTGAATTATTACACGTGTTAAATACATACATAAAAAGTTTTTAGAGATGGTGGAGATAAATAGATAAATGTACAGGATTATTTTGGATAGTTACATACTATATGAGTAGCTGATTGTTGTTATAAGGCATTAAAGTAGCAAAATACGATAGAAAGTTCTAATTAGGAGGCTTTAAAATGGATCCAATGAGAGAAGAGTTAGGGATATTATCTGATAAAGAAATGACGTTGCAAACTCTTAATCTGAATAATATACCGTCTGTTGAATTAGTTGACCCCAAAACCTGTTCATATCCAGTGATAGGGAGGAAGTATGGTCACCATAGCGGAAGAGATATTGTTATCGTAAATACAAAGGATCAAGCAATGTATGAAGGATATGACTATTTTACGAAAATATATGCAATAGACAAAGAATATTGTCTAGAAGTAGAAGGACTGAGCGTAAAAACAGTACAAGTAGTGACCAGTGAACATGTTGTATTTAATGAAATACCCATTCGAACGCAAGCCTTCGGCTGGAAATTAGAACAGGTAAACACTATGGATGTACCGGAAATGCTGATGAACGTAGCCATTCGAGCGCTCTACGTAACGGGAGCTAAAAACGGCTTTGTCAAAATGGGGGTATTAGAAAATGGAGAGTGTATCGTCACAGATATTAACTCATCAGAAAGTGAATGGATAGAAAATCCATTAAAGCCTAGTGTTCCTTTTAGCATGGGTGCTGACGTTGAGTTTATGTTAAGCTGTGACGGAGAGCTTCTACCAGCTTCTACTTTTTTTTCTGTTGAAGGTCCGGTAGGCTGTGATGAAAGACAAATAGAGCAAGATAGCGGTGAGTATGCATTAGTAGAAGTTAGGCCTGAAAAAGCAAATTCATCAACAGAACTATTTGAGAATATCCAAAAGTTAATAGAAAAAGCATCTGCACAGGTACCATATGAAAATATTCATTTTCGGGCAGGCAGCATGCCGTTTTCAGGGTATCAATGTGGAGGACATATTCATTTTGGTATTCCGCTTTCTTTATCCTTATTAAGAGCTCTTGACCACTACCTTGCTATTCCAGTAGCGCTGATAGAAGAATCTAAGACCGCTAAACTCAGACGGAAAACGAACCATGGAGGTCTTGGACGCTATCGTGAGAAACCGTATGGATTTGAGTATTTAACTTTAAGCTCTTGGATTATCGACCCTAGAATTACTCTCTCCACTTTAGCTCTTGCTCAGCTAGTTGCTACCCATCATCATGAATTAAAAAGCGAATTTTTATTTCATCCACTTATGCAGCGTGCCTACTATCAAGGGAATAAAATCTTTCTTAAACGAATGTGGAAAGATATCAAGGCCAACCTTATGAAAACGTCCAGCTATCCACACTATCAAAATGAACTATCTTTTCTATTTGAAATGATAGAAAAAGAAATTCCTTGTGATGAATTAAATGATATTCGCAGAAATTGGAATGTAAAGATTTCTAAAGAAATCTATGACCGTGGTCATATTATCCAAATCCCCAAAAAGCTCCGTTTAAAATACGGCCTCAAAGAGGGGCAGTCTACGATTGTTAGTGCAGGAAAGGCAATATCAACTGCAACTGTGCATTCTTATCCTTTTTCATTTCGCCATCCAAATATGGTTCAACTCTCTAAATCTCTCCGTGATAAACTATCTCTCCCAAAAGATTGGTGCCCCAAGCTATCAGCTTCAGAAGGCATCATAACTTTAGGTCCTATCATTGGCATTCTTGCTAACCGTCCTTTTGAAAGACAAACAACCTATTTCCACCACCTATGTCGCTTAGCAAATGAAAAGCGAATGCTTGTATATGTGTTTGAACCTGAAGATATTGATTGGGAGAAAAAATTGGTTAAAGGAACAACCATTAACGGTGAAGGGCTCTTTCCTTTTCCTGCTGTTATTTATGACCGTTATTTCATAGATGGCAGAAAAAATATTTTAATAGATGAAATAAGGGCAAAACTTCAGGCGATTTATAAAATTCCTTTTGTTAATTCTTCAAACTTGTTTCAGCTTACGGGAGATAAGTGGGCAACATATGAACTTCTTATGAAAGAATATGAAGAATTTCTTCCAGAGTCACGTCTCGTACAAAATCCTGCTGACATTGCAGAAATGCTCGATAGCTACGGAGAAGTTTATTTAAAACCGCTTGGCGGGGCCTTAAGTAAAGGAGTCATGCGCATCGTTCGCCGACCAACAGGCATCTTTTGGTTTGATCTTAATAAAAAAGAGCTGCATCAATTCAGTAATATGGAAGAATTATTTACTTTGCTCGCTCCTTTGATGAAAAACAATCCTTATCTTGTTCAAGAAGGAATTCGCAGAAAACAGCATAAAGATAAAAATTTAGAAATACGGGTTTATATGCAAAAAAATGAAAAGCAAATTTGGCTTCGAACGGGTATGGTTGCGCGTCTCACCGGTGAAGATGTGCTAACGGAAGATTCAGAAACGAATATGCGCCTCAGTAAAATATTTAATAGTTTATACCCTGATCCAACAGACAGAAGGCTAGTTATAAACCAATTAGCTAAAATATCTAAAAATATTGTGGCAACAGTAGAAGAGAAAGTAGGGTCTTTTGGGGAGCTGGCGGTAGATTTATGTATAGATCAGTACGGTTCCATAAAGTTGCTTGAAATAAATGCAAAACCAGATAGTCTGTTCTCACAAATTAGAGCCTATAAGCTGCGTACTTTGGCGGGGATTCGTCTGCTTAATTATGCGTCTTCACTGGCTGGTTACGAAGAAGAAAAGGAGGATTTAACATGAAGCACTTCACATTAAATGAAATCCTTAAACAAACGGGGGGAGACCTTTGTTATGGATCAGGAAATCCTGTTATTAAACATGCTATAAACTACGCTAAAAAGGATATAGAGGATCATACACTCATCTTTCATTTAGATAGAGAACCGATTAGAGGGAAGTATTGGAAAGGAAATCATTCAATTGTCGTTATAACAGATCACCCTGAGCTGTGCACGAACTTAGAGGGAGATATTATTCTTGTTAAAACAGCTCAATTAGAAGAGGCTTATTGGAAATTTATCCAATACTACCGAGGGCTTTTTGATCTTCCTGTTATTGGAGTTACAGGAACTTGTGGAAAAACGACCACGAAAGAGATGATCCGACAAATATTAATTGAAGACTATAAAGTGAAAGCTACGTGGATGAGTATGAATTCTATGTCTGTAAATCTACGTTATTTAACAGGTATTGATGATACGACAGAAGTAGCAGTTTTTGAGATGCCGGTCGCTTATCCAGGTTATTTAAAAGTTGCGTGCCGCTACTTTCAGCCACAAATACGAATTTTATTAAATATAGGCGTACACCATCTCGCTGATTGTGAAACGCCTGAAGAATACATGAAAGCAAAAGCTGAAATTGTAGAAGGCTTAGATCCAAATAGCGGCATTTTGATTTTAAACGCAGATGACGAAAATATTAAGAAAGTACTTGATGTGAGTCCTTTTAAAGGTGTTGTATATATAGGTAAAAATGATGGTTCCCAATTTCAAGCAAAAGATATTAAATATGCTAACGGAGGAATGGCCTTTACCTTAAAACACAAAAACAAAGAGTACAATGCCTTTATCCCTGGATATGGTGAACATAATGTGTATAATGCACTGGCTGCCATTGCTGCAGTATTTTATGTGGGCGTTGATATTTCCGTTGCCATACAAAGACTTAGCTTATTTGAACAAGTAGAAGAACATTTGGAATTTAAAAGAGGAATGAATGAGTGTACGGTAATTAATGATACATGGAACTCTTCACCTTTATCGATGGCTACAGCTCTTGGAGTTCTCAGTGATATGTCAAAAGAGAAACAGTCTATCGCTTTATTAGGTTACATGCCTCAGCTAGGAGAAGGACCTTATGCAATTAAACAATATGAAGATATGGGAAAAAAAGCAGCGGAATCAAAGATTGATGTTTTAGTGGTAGTAGGAGAAGAAGCGAAAGCTATTAGGACAGGAGCTTTAAAATGTGGAATGGATCCTAATAAAGTCTATTTTTGTAAGACTGGTGATGAAGTATACAATGTGCTAGCGCCATATTTAAATGAAAATACAATAATTTTATTAAAAGTAACGCACCGTGTTATGACAAAACCTACTTTTAAAGAATTAAGAAATAAACTTATTCCAGACAACGAAGAGTAAAAGGAGGATAGACATGAAGAAGACTAAACAGCTAAGAGAGTTGATAGAAAGTAAACAGCTAGAGTTTATTATGGAGGCTCACAGTGCGCTATCTGCAAAGATTGTAGAAGAAGCAGGATTCAAAGGGATATGGGCTAGCGGCCTGTCTTTATCCGCAGCACTGGGTGTAAGAGATAATAACGAGGCTTCATGGACACAGGTATTAGACATCTTAGAGTTTATGAGTGACGCAACGTCCGTTCCAATTCTTCTTGATGGTGATACAGGGTATGGGAATTTTAATAATGCAAGAAGATTAGTTAAGAAATTGGAGCAGCGAGACATTCCAGGCGTATGTATTGAAGATAAATTGTTTCCAAAAACAAACTCATTTATTAAAGGTGAAGCACAGCCGCTTGCAGATATTAATGAATTTTGCGGCAAAATTAAGGCAATGAAAGATAGCCAAAATGACGAAGATTTTGTAGTGGTATCGCGTGTAGAAGCTTTTATTGCAGGGTGGGGGCTGAAGGAAGCTTTAAAGCGTGCAGAAGCTTATCGCCAAGCAGGAACCGACGCCGTTTTGATTCATAGTAAAAGGTCAGATATGACAGAGATTGAAGCTTTTATGAAAGAGTGGGGAAACAGGCTTCCGGTTATTATTGTTCCAACCAAATATTATTCGGTTCCAACTGATAAATTTAGTGATTTAGGAATTAGCTTGAGCATTTGGGCCAACCATAACTTAAGATCTTCCATTACAGCTATGCAGAAAACGTCCGCTCAGATTTATTGCGATAAAAGTTTGATTAATGTAGAAAAAAATGTCTCTCCGCTTGAGGAAGTTTTCCGTCTTCAAAAAGCTGAAGAGCTCGATATGGCAGAGAAACTTTATTTAAGCTCTGCCAATCATAGCACGAACGCTATGATCCTGGTAAAAGAATCAGCAAATGAAGCTTTGATAACTGAGCAGATAAATCAGTTAAAAAAAGTCGGCGTGACAAATAGTATAAAAGCAGGTTCCGATAAAGCTATGGAAGATAAGGCATTTCCTAATAAAGGAGAATTATATCATCTCTATGCTGCAAGAGATAAGCTAGGAACGGCTACTTTAATAAGCGATAGTAACATCGTATATAAAACACATGTTTTTGAGGAGTTAATTCATGAAAGTGGCGATATCACTATCGTAGCAGGAGCTGATTATGAGTTAAAAGGGAATCAAACATCTTATGTAACTGCTAAACTTCCCTATTCCAAGCAGCTGTATTCTAAAACAGTAGACTTGATTCAAATGTCGTGCAATCCAAACTCTAACAACATTCATGGTGAATTCATTGGTCTTTGGAAAGTTTCTGGAAAAGGCACTGAGGTTGTAAAAAAAGCTTTGGAAGAATTGGCACAAAGAAAAGATTTTGCTCAGCTCACGTTTTCTGATTTCTTTAATTATATTAATCTAATTCACCCAGTTGCTGTTAAATATACGATGGGGTCATGGATAGATACCGAAACGTATACGAAGATTCAAAAAGATGGTGGGAAAAATGATTAGTACGTCCGTATTTGGAACTCAATTAAAAAAACTAGGTTTTCAATTTTATAGCGGGGTTCCTTGTTCCTATCTTAAACATCTCATTAACTACGCTATCAACGAATGTGAATATGTTGCAGCAGCAAACGAAGGAGAAGCGGTAGCGATTGCTGCTGGAGCATCAATTGCTGGCAACAAAGCGGTTGTTTTAATGCAGAACTCCGGATTAGCAAATGCTGTTTCCCCTTTAACCTCTCTTATTCATCCGTTTAAAATTCCTGTCCTTGGATTTGTCAGTTTTCGCGGAGAACCTGGATGTCCAGATGAACCGCAGCATGAATTAATGGGAGAAATTACTCCTGCCCTACTAAATACGATGAAAATAAAATGGGAATATTTATCTTTTGATTTTGCGGAAGTTAAAAAACAATTACAGCGGGCTAATCAAGCTGTTGAAAATAATGAAAGCTACTTCTTTATTGTAAAAAAAGGAACGTTTGAGCCAGTTAAGCTCTTAGAAAAATCAATGAAAAACGTTACTCTTAAAATGAAAAGTGAACAGATAACAACCGACGAGTTACCTTCAAGGTATGAGGCATTACAAGTAGTTAATTCATTAAAAGACAACGATACTATTCAATTGGCCGCTACAGGAAAAACAGGAAGAGAGCTTTACGAAATAGAAGACGCAAGAAATAATTTTTATATGGTTGGATCTATGGGGTGCGTTAGTTCCATTGGTTTAGGCTTAGCTTTGAGCAGAAAGGAAAAGAACATCATTACAATTGATGGAGACGGAGCGTTGCTTATGCGCATGGGAAATCTAGCAACCAACGGATACTATTGTCCGGAAAATTTATTACACATTCTTTTAGACAACCACACCCATGATTCTACTGGGGGACAACATACGGTCTCTCATCACATTAATTTTGTAGATATTGCTTCTTCCTGTGGGTATCAAAATTCCATTCATGTTCATAACTTAAATGAGTTAGAGACGTATATCAAACAGTGGAAAAATGATAAAAAATTAACATTTTTATATCTTAAAATAGCGAAAGGATCTAAAAAGAACCTGGGGCGTCCTGAAATGAAGCCTTATGAAGTCAGAGAAAGAATGCAGGTGTTTTTAGATGATTAAAACAGCTGTTATTCTAGCTGCGGGGATGGGGAGCAGGATTCGTAAAAGAGCTGGAAACCGTCCCAAGGGTTTTTTGATGATTGATGAAAAATCGATTATTGAACATTCCATTTCAAAGTTAATAGAAGCAGGAGTTAAGACGATTTTTATTGGAACAGGTTATATGAAAGAAGAATATGAAAAGCTAATGGTTAGATATCCTCAAATAAAATGTGTTTATAATTCTAGATACGAAACAACGGGAAGTCTGTTTACGCTGTATCAATTTAAAAATTATATTAAAGAAGATTTTTTACTATTGGAATCGGATGTAATTTATGAAAAGAATGCGTTGGAAACATTAGTAAATCATTCGAGATCAGATGTCATACTAGCGAGTAAATTGAACGGTGCTGGCGACGAAGTTTATATTGAAGCTGATAAAGATAATAACCTTAAGAATATGTCAAAACAAAAAGAAGAGTTGAATAGTATCTATGCAGAACTAGTTGGTTTAACCAAACTCTCTTATGCTACATTTCAGAGACTTTGTGATGAAGCAAATACGTTGTTTCAGTTTAATCAAACGATCGATTATGAATATGGCCTCGTTAAAATTTCCGAAAAAGCAAATGTGTATGTTCATAAACTGGATAATTTGGCATGGTGTGAAGTGGATGATGAAGATCACTGGGCAAGAGCAACTACTATTGTTTATCCGATTATTAAAGCTCGAGAAGGTATTCCACATACAGTTAAGAGAAATATACTCCTAAACCCCGGACCGGCAACTACAACAGATACCGTCAAATATGCTCAAATAGTGGAAGACATTTGCCCGAGAGAAAAACAATTTGGAGAGACAATGGAATTTATCTCTGCTGAACTAACAAAATTTGTTGGGAATCCAGAGAAGTATACTACGGTATTATTCGGCGGATCTGGAACGGCTGCAGTGGAATCGATTTTAAGTTCAGTAATTGATAACAGTACGGTTGTTATTATCAATAATGGTCCATACGGTGAAAGAATGTGTAAAATCGCTGAAATTTATGGACTGAATTATTTAGAATATAAAAGCTCCGCCGAGCAGGCTATTGATATGAACGACTTAGAAATTTTTATAAAAAAGATTTCAACGAACGTTTCTTATCTGGCGCTTGTTCACTGTGAAACTTCCACGGGGCTTCTTAATGATATTGAACAAATTGGGGAATTTTGTGCAGTGAAAAATATCGAAATGATTGTGGATGCAATGAGTTCGTATGCAGCTGTTCCAATTGACATGCAAAAAATGAATATAAGCTATCTGGCCGCAAGTGCAAATAAGAACCTTCAAGGAATGGCAGGCGTGTCGTTTGTTATAGCAAATAAAGACCGGTTAGAAAAAACGGAGCAAATAAAGCCTCGTAACCTTTATCTTCATTTATATGATCAGTATCGATATTTCCAAATGAATAAACAAATGCGTTTTACTCCTCCTGTTCAGACTATGTACGCCTTAAAGCAGGCAATTATAGAAACTCAGTGGGAAGGAATTGAGAAACGATATGAACGCTACTCAAAATCATGGACTACTTTAACGGATGGAATTACTCGGCTTGGGTTAACCTATTTGGTTCCTGAAACACATCATTCTAAAATTATTACCTCTATCATCGAGCCTTCCAATAGAAAGTATAATTTTGATATTATGCATGATTTTTTTTATAAACAGGGATTCACCATTTATCCTGGTAAAATTGATAAATTAGAAACGTTTCGAATAGCAAATATTGGTGATATCACATATAGAGATATAGAAAGATTTCTTCACCTTCTTGAACAATATCTTAAAGCTTTAAAAGGAGAGTGAGAAAAAGTTGAATCAAAAATTAGCTGTAGCAGTTATGGTGGTAAATCAAGATCATCACGTGCTTCTAGTCAAGAACCATAGACGGGGATGGGAATTTCCAGGCGGTTTTGTTGAAGCAGGTGAATCAATAAAAGATGCGGGGATACGAGAAGTTAAAGAAGAATCTGGAATTGTTATTGAAGTGACCAACTTTCTAGGAGTAGAACAAGATGTTAAACGATCTACTACTGTTATTTTATTAAAGGGAAAAGCGATTAGCGGAAAAATTTCTGTCTCCAATGAAACACAGGATGTGGGATATTTTACGTTAGAAGAAGCAAAAAATATAATTAAATTAGATAACTTTAAGGATCGAATGGCTAGATGTCTAAAAGAGACTGAAACACCATTTTTCTATGTTTTAAAAGACACGGGCTCCTTTTACGTATAGGCGGAAGGTTTCTATGTTGTGCTAGAAATGAAGCCTGAACGCGATTAAATAAAAAACGCTCATCGTCATGCGTGACGATGAGCGTTTTTTTATCAGTAAAAGTATGGTTGTTTATTCAGCCGTGGCAATTTCTTCTTCTACATCATGGTCTTCTAAATTAGCACTTAAAAATTCACTTGTTTCCGATAAATTGAGATTTAATTTCGTTTTTTTGCAGATTTGAATTGTAACATCCTGAACGGAGACATCTAAAACATGCCCCCCTTCTTTTTTATCTTCATCAATAAAGTGCAGGTGGTAGCCGGGAACACCGATGCCTGAAGAATATTCTGGCGTGTAAAAACCTGCTAGTGTTCCATTTACATCTGAAGATGTAAATGTAGGCTGATCAGCAGCCGCATCTACCATAGAAGGATAGGGCTTTTCTTGCTTTGCAACCGTGCGAGTTTTTACTTCTTTAAACTTGCCGTCAATGCGAACTGCATAGAATAAATTCGGGCTAGGAATAAGCTCATTCATTAAGGTTTCTAGTTGTTCACGATTCATTTCCTTTTTTACACGATAAGAGATATCTTCATAAAAGGTTGTCATAATGGCAAAAGGTGTTTTTGCATCTTCACTAATAGGTGCAGCTTTACCATCAGCAATATGATAAAATTCTCCGTCAAAGGCAATCATTTCACCATCCAATTGATTAAAGGTACCAATGCCGAAATCCCCTTTCTTAGCTAAATCCTTGTATGTGACAACACCGTCAAATACTCCGTCTAATAAAGCGATCATAGTGGAAGTTTGGTGAATCGTTAATTTTTCTTTATTGCTCATTCTTTACTCAGTCCTTTCAGTTAATTTGATCTGGCAGTAGCTGTGTATTTAATTTTTCATTATCTTTATAATCTACAGGAACATCGATGATAACGGGGCCCTGTTCACGAAAAGCGCTTGCTAGAGTGTCCGAAAATTCTTCTGGTGAGTTAACTCTAAATCCTTTGGCACCAAAACTTTCAGCAAGCGTAACAAAGTCTACACTGCCAAACTCTACTGCAGATTTTCGGCCATATTTAATCTGCTGTTGAAAGCCAACCATATCGTAGGTTTGATCGTTCCAGATAATGTGAACAATTGGTAAGTTTAACCGAACGGCTGTCTCGAGCTCCATAGCTGAAAATAAAAACCCGCCGTCTCCAGACATGGACAGAACTTTTTTATGGGGGCGAACGAGTGCAGCTGAAATAGCCCAAGGCAAAGCAACACCTAGTGTCTGCATGCCGTTGCTGAATAGTAAATGCTGAGGTTCATAGGAACGAAAATAACGAGCCATCCATATGTAATGCGAACCAACGTCACATGTGATGGTAGTATCATCTTCAACAAAGTTCTGCAGAGCTTCAATTAATTGTAGGGGATGAAGGTGAGTGTCATTAGAAAACTCGTACTGATCGTCAGGTTGTTCAAGTTTGCTTTTTAGCGTTTTTAAAAAAGAAGCACTTTCTTTTGAACGTATTAAATGTGGGAGTTTATCCGCTAATATGTCAATTGTGCTTGGAATATCCCCTACTAACTCAATTTCCGGCTGATAATGGTGGTCAGCTTGTGCTTGTAAATCATCTAAATGAATAATGCTTCTTTGACTTTCTGAGTTCCAAAGAGAAGGAGGGTATTCAACTGGGTCATATCCGATTGTTAAGACGACGTCAGCATGCTTCAATAACACGTCTCCAGGCTGATTGCGAAAAAGGCCTACTCGCCCAAAAAAGTGAGTTTCAAGCTCTCGTGAAACAGCTCCCGCACCTTGGAACGTTTCCACCACAGGAAGGTCATGTTCTGCTATAAGCTGACGGATTGATTCCACTGCTTTAGATCTACTTGCTCTCATACCTAAAAGCAAGACAGGTAGTTTTGCTGTGCGAATAGTGTGTATAGCTTGGGCAACAGCGTCTAAATTAGCAGTCCCAATCGTAGGAGCTTTTAAAACGGATAGAGTGGAAGCTGGTGTTTCGCTATCCATTACATCCTGCGGCAAGCTGACAAAAGATGCTCCTGAAGGAGAAGAAACAGCTTTGCGAAAGGCGTCTGTTATCACTTCTGGAACGTTTGCAGCGTCTTCTACCTCAACGCTGAATTTGGCGATAGATTTGAATAGTCCTTCATTATCCATTGATTGATGTGTCTTTTTTAATCGATCTGCTCTTGGAACGGCTCCTGCTAGGGCTACCACTGGATCACCTTCAGAAGTAGCAGTGACAAGGCCAGTGGCTAAGTTAGCGGCACCTGGACCCGATGTGACAAGGCAAACGCCCGGCGTACCTGTCAGTCTTCCCATAGCAGCTGCCATAAACGCAGCATTTTGTTCATGGCGGCAAACAATTACTTCTGGTCCTTTTTCTTTCAAAACATCAAATACGCCATCAATTTTGGCTCCTGGAATGCCAAAAATATAAGGCACATTCTGACTTGCCAAACTTTCTACTAGTAAGTCAGCGCCTTTTTTTGTTTCGGTAGTATCAGCATTACTCATCATGCATTCTCTCCTTTATGTTTCTTAGATAGGTTTTAAGGCCTACTGATTGAGTACCCAATTTGTATGACAACTAATCAAAGGAAAGGAGAAGGTTTTAATTTTCTAAATAAAAAACTTCCCTATTAATTAGGGAAGCAGAGATGTACCTATTGCGAATAAAACATATCTGTTTTATTTGTAGGTTTATGGTACTTGAGGGATAGCAAGTGAAAATTCTACGCGGCTCTTATTTGGTATGGTTAAAAAGCTTTTGGTAACTAACAATTTTTTGATCTAGCTTTTGACTTAATTTTAAAATCTCACCCTGAGAATAGCTGCTTGTTTTCTTAGCTAATTGGTAAATATCTGATTGTAAGGCTCGAATTTCTTTTTCTAACTGAGGTTGCTTCATTGAAATCCTCTCCAAGTCAGAATACTTCTATCTTCTATGTTTTATCTTTTATCTAATAGTATGAAATTCCTTCATATTTGTAAAATGTTTTTTGTTTTGAAAAATATGACATAGGTGAAGAGCTGCTGACAAGCTTTGTCGAACACTTTTTTTTACTTGTTTTCAACAAGTATGATATACTGAGACTAGGAAAAATGACAATCTGGAGCGCACGTTCAGTTATTCTTAACAAGCGAATGAATTCTTAGCTTTGACAAGTTTAGCTTGTAAGGTGAAGAAATTCATCACATAATCTTATTAGATCTGAACCTTGTTAGCCCGGATGAGGATTTGTCGAAAACGATTCACTAGAAAAAACCTTCGAGACCGCCAACTCGGAGGTTTTTTTATTTTTGTGTATGGGAAGGGAAAAAAAGACATAGACTAATAAAGAAAAAGGTCCCGCACCCATAATCGGCCGTAGTTGATTACACCTTGTCCATTTCTGCAAGGAAGCTGTCTTTTTACTATAGGGAAGTGCCGCCAAACACCATTCCCTAAAGACAATCAGCACATGAGCCTTATGGATGAAGAACCTTTTAGACGATACTTATCGGTGATTACTTATTTTACTACTGGAAAAATAGCAAAATAAGAGCGACTATGGCTCCTAAAAGCTCGACGTAAGCCGTTAGGAGCTGAACATTCTCAGCATCTAGGAAAAATGACTTGAGGATTCGTCTCAGACTATCCACCACCTTTTTCTTCCTTGCGTGAGTTCCCAAGGGAAAGAAAGGGGACGACAGTGCTTCTTTATTTTAACAAAAGTAGGAAATGATAAGTAGATTTATTTAAAGTGTAAATTAAAAAAGCATGTAGAATACATGCTTTTTTAATTTGGATAAATTTCTTTTATGCGTCCGACTTGTCCATCTGTTAAACGAACTTTGATGCCGTGCGGGTGGAAGCTTGAATTGGTCAGAATGTCTTTGACCGTTCCGTGTGTAAGTTTTCCAGAACGCTGATCTGCTTTTAAAACAATGTCGACTTCAATTCCAGGAGCTACGTCTTTTCTATTTTGTCCGTTCATTATACACCTGTTCTCTTTCGCTGATTATTCGTTTTTTTTGTTTGTTGACTCGTCAGCTTTTTGGTTGCTTGATTCGTGCTGCTATTTTGAGCTTTACTTGAAGATTGATTTTTCTTATTAGCAAGCTGCTGTTTGATAGCATCTTGAAGACTAATTTTCTTTTTAAGTTGTTCTGTCATATGGGTTCCTCCTGAATACGTACATCGTCTGAAAAAACAAAGAAAGTAAGGGAATGAAAAAGCTGACTATCTAGTCAGCTTTTTTTAATTAGAAACAGTGACTTCTTCTACTGGCTGCATAAGTACAGCTTCTTTATCAGGATACGTTTTTTCAATATGATGTTCTCCCCAAGAGCATAATGAATCAAGAATGCTTTTTAAAGACCATCCGTAATCTGTTAAAGAGTATTCCACTCGAGGCGGCATTTCGTTGTACATTTTTCTAACAATGATGCCGTCTGCTTCAAGTTCGCGAAGCTGCTGCGTTAATACTTTTTGTGTAACGCGCGGCATAATTCTTTTTAATTCTCCAGGGCGCTTTGTCCCTTTAATTAAGTGGCAAAGAATAACGACTTTCCACTTGCCTCCAATGACTTCTAGTGCCGCTTCCACTGGAATATTATATTTTTTCACGTTAACAACTCTCCTTGTTCTAGAGATAACGGTCAAATGCATGTTTTCGCACTTTTTCTGATGTTTATCATATCACTATAGAGCAAAATTTTCTAGGTGTAAGCATTTTTTTAGAATACCCAATAGTTCATGACTTTAGTATTTACGCTTATTGTAACCTCCAGGTACCTATATCACTTGAAAGTGCGTACTTTTTCTTTGGTTTTACATCGCTCATAATAACAATTGTTGATGGCGAGTTAGCGAATATATGAAAGGTACCTAAGCTAATCAGCCGTAAGAGAAGTTATTATGAAGAAGTTATTATAACGAACAGGAGGCGTTAAGAAGTGAACACACTTTCACAAACACAACAAAGTAAAAAAAGCGGTGCTTTGCCGCTATTAGCGCTAGCTATTAGCGCCTTTGGAATCGGGACTACAGAGTTTGTTCCAGTAGGTTTATTATCATCGCTTGCAGATGATTTAAATATTTCCATTACACTAGCAGGGTTATTAATTTCAGGATACGCAATGGGAGTTGCATTTGGAGCTCCCGTATTAACAGCTTTAACAAGTAAAATGAGCAGAAAATCACTGTTGATGCTATTAATGGTTATTTTTATCGTAGGAAACTCAGTAGCAGCTTTATCAACAAGCTTTGGGCTGCTGCTTATAGCACGAATTATTACTGCATTTTCACACGGAATTTTCTTTTCCATCGGTGCGACTATCGCTGCTGATTTGGTGCCGGAAGATAAGCGAGCAAGTGCCATTGCCTTAATGTTTACAGGTTTAACAGTTGCAACTGTTACAGGCGTTCCGCTTGGTACATTTATCGGACAAGCTTTCGGCTGGAGAGCAACATTTTGGGGAGTAGCGTTACTTGGGGTTATTGCTATTATTGCAAGTGCTCTTTTAGTGCCTAAAAACTTAAAAGAAGCGCCCCCGGCAAAGTTTAGTGATCAATTGAAAATTTTGAAAAACGGGCCGCTTTTACTATCGTTTGCTATTACTGCCTTAGGATATGGCGGAACGTTTGTAGCTTATACGTATTTAGCACCTATTCTTGAAAAACTAACAGGATATGCACCAAGCGCGGTTAGTATCTTACTGCTGGTATACGGTGTAGCGGTAGCCATCGGAAATACAATCGGAGGAAAAGCTGCGAATAAAAACCCGTTAAAAGCATTATTTTGGATGTTTCTAATTCAAGCAGTTATCCTAGTTATTTTATCGTTTACTGCATCGTTTAAAGTAGCGGGAACGATTACGATTTTTGCCATGGGCTTATTGGCATTTATGAACGTACCTGGACTGCAAGTGCTGGTCGTGAACTTAGCTGAAAAGTATGTTCCTTCAGCAGTGAACGTAGCCTCTGCGCTTAATATTGCTGCATTTAACGTTGGAATTGCTATTGGTTCTTTTGTAGGGGGCCTGATTGTTGATTCAATTGGTCTTGTTCATACTCCTTGGATTGGAGGAGTTATGGTTTTAGGAGCGGTCTTATTAACAGCATGGAGCCGCTCAATAGAAGCAAAAGCAAAATAAAACAAGAGATCATCGCCTTTTGCGATGATCTCTTATCTATAAAAGGAGAGGAAGCAAATGACTACATTTCAACATCATAAGGCGTATCGCCGTATGTACAAGGAGAATGAGTTAACGTTAGGTTTGCATATCCCGCTTGAAAATTATCAGTATGCCACGCCTACGATGGAGAAACAAGTAGAGCTCACGCAGCTTGCAGAACAATATGGATTTACAAGCTTATGGTTCCGCGATGTCCTTCTTCAAGATCCATCATTTGGCGATCCAGCAACGGGTCAAATTTATGATATGCTTATTTATTTGACTTACCTTGCCAGTCAAACAAAAGAAATTGCTCTTAGTACATCTGCTATTGTGCTGCCTTTGCGTCATCCGCTTCGCATAGCTAAAGAAATGGCAACCATTGATCAGCTTTTTCCTGAGCGGTTGATCATGGGCGTATCTTCTGGAGACCGTCAAGCAGATTTTCGAGGACTAGGTATTTCTCATGAAGAAAGAGGAAAGCGATTTGTAGAGGCTTTTCATTATTTAGAAGAAGCGTTAAATCAAGATTTTCCATCTATCCAGTCTACTTTGGGTTCTGTTCAAGGAGCAAATGTCGTTCCTAAGCCAACGAAACGTATTCCGACGATGATTACTGGATACAGTCAGCAAAATATGGAGTGGTTTGCCCAGTATGGAGACGGCTGGATGTATTATCCTCGTCATCCTCATTTTCAAGCAGAGGCCATTAAAGAATGGAGAGAACTGGTTGGCATCTATCATCCAGGCGTTTTTAAACCTTTTACGCAACCTATGCATCTAGATTTGGCAGAAGATCCAAATGAAATGCCAACGCCAATTCGTTTAGGATTTCGAGCAGGGCGCAATGCATTAGTTGAGCTTCTTTCTATTTATAAAGAAATAGGAGTTAATCATCTTTTTTTTGCTCTTTTTGATAGTAAGCGTCCGGCTGAAGAAGTTATACATGAGCTTGGCGAAGAAGTGCTTCCGCATTTTCCGGCTCACCTGTAGCTAAAAGTACTTTAGTTGAAGATCCGAACGGGTTAGATTCTTAATGGAGAATCTAACTCGTTCGGATTTTTTATTGATAGGATGAATGTAGATTTATTTTATGTATGTAGTTGCTTCTAGCGGTTGATTGGAGGATAAGACGAAGACTCCTGTGGGAAAAGCGGAATAGGTGAGACCCCGCAGAAGTTTAGCGACGAGGAGGCTCACCGGACGCTCGCGGAAAGCGAAGTCTTGCACGGAAATCAACCGTGATGGAACAAGCGAGCGATATGAGCTCATGTATCCCATTTTTTCGTCTTTAGATTGAATTCATTTAGTTATATCCCAACCTCTTTTTATATAGATTTCAAGTTATAGGATATATAAGAAATATGTATTAGAGTTATTGATCCTATGTTCTTTATAATAAAATTATCCATTATCTCCTTGGATGATATAAAGTCGAAAGGAGAAACACGATGAGTGTTGCATTTCTATTTCCAGGACAAGGTGCACAATATGCTGGTATGCTTCATGATATAAAAAATAAATGGGGATTAGCGACTACGTTTGAAGAAGCAAGTGAGGCATTAAATCAAGACGTATTCTCGTTAGATTCGTCAGAAAAATTGAAATATAATAAAAATGTTCAGATATGTCTTTTTATTGCAGGAGTAGCTGCGGCTAGGTCGTTTAGAAACAAAGGATACTCGCCAGACGTAGTAGGGGGGCATTCAATAGGGGCGTTTGGAGCAGCAGTTGCATCTGAAGTGTTATCTTTTAAAGAAGCTCTTCTTCTTGTGAAAAAAAGAGGGGAACTGATGGAGAATGCTTATCCTGATGGTTATGGTATGGGGGTTGTAATGGGACTCCGCGAGCATCAGCTTCTCTCTATTGTACATGAACTATCAACTGATTCAGCTCCTGTGTACGTAGCGAATCTAAATGCTCCTGATCAAATAACGATTTCTGGCACCTTAAAAGCAATCGAGAAAGTTCTTGAAAAAGCATCTAAAAAAGGGGCTAGAAAAACTAAAATGCTTCATGTAACGGTGCCTTCTCACTGTCCTCTTATGGAAGAAGTTTCGAATGAATTACGAAAAACAATAACTGAAGTGAAAGGAAAAGACCCAATCGTTCCTTTTATAGGTAATTGTAAAGCTCGGAAATTATGGAAAGCTGCTGATGTTAAGGAAGACTTGGCAGCAAGTGTTGCCCTGCCCGTTCGTTGGCATGATACGACGGAAGTTATGTATGAAATGGGCACAAGATTATATATTGAAATGGCTCCAGGAAGAGTACTAACCGATTTGGCTGCTAAGAGCTTCCCTGAAGCAAGGGCTATTTCGGCAGGCGAATCTACGATAAAAACTTTGCTGATTTTAATGGAAAAAGAAAAAATGTAAGCGCATCAATTTAGAAATGTCAGAAAGGAGCTAGAACATGAGTGGCACAAAAAAAACTTCAAAATCATGGACAACTCGCCGAGATCAAAAAGCAGCTCGCCTTGCGAAAATAGACCATCTTCTTAAAGGAAAGTTATTGGGTAATGAACACATTATTGAAGCGTTAGAATTGCTTATATCACCCGGAGATAAAGTAGTGCTTGAAGGAGACAATCAAAAGCAAGCATCTTTTTTATCAAAGGCGCTGAATGAAGTAAGCGCTGATAAAGTAAACGGCCTTCATATGATTATGTCTAGTATTTCACGTCCGGAACACCTCGACATATTTGAAAAAGGAATTGCTGAAAAAATTGATTTTTCGTACGCCGGTGCTCAAAGCCTTCGCGTGTCTCAAATGATTGAAGATGAGACGTTGAAAATGGGAGAAATTCATACATATCTAGAGCTTTACGGACGCCTTTTCATTGATTTAATTCCGAACATTGCCTTAGTAGCTGCTGACAAAGCGGACGCACAAGGTAATTTATATACAGGAGCAAATACGGAAGAAACACCCACCATTATCGAAGCAACGGCGTTTAAGGATGGAATTGTTATTGTGCAGGTAAATGAACTTGTTGAAGAACTTCCGCGAGTTGATATTCCGGCTTCTTGGATTGATTGTATCGTCGTGGCGGATCAGCCTTATCAATTGGAAGCTTTATTTACGCGAGATCCTCGTCATATTACAGAGCTTCAGATTTTAATGGGTATGATGACAATTCGGGGAATCTATGAACGCCACAGCGTACAATCATTAAATCATGGCATTGGCTTTAATACCGCTGCAATTGAGCTTTTGCTGCCTACTTATGGAGAAAAGTTAGGACTGAAAGGTAAAATATGCAAGCATTGGGCTCTAAATCCTCACCCTACGTTAATTCCGGCTATTGAAAGCGGATGGATCGAGAGCGTGCACTGCTTTGGGGGAGAAGTAGGAATGGAACAATACACAGCAGCGCGTCCAGATGTGTTTTTTACAGGACGCGACGGCAGTCTGCGCTCAAACCGTGCGATGTGTCAAGTGGCTGGTCAATATGCGGTAGATGCTTTTGTAGGATCAACTTTGCAAATAGATGGAGAAGGAAATTCTTCTACCGTCACATCTGGACGTTTGTCAGGGTTTGGCGGAGCGCCTAATATGGGGCATGACCCTAGAGGCCGCCGACATTCTACCCCTGCTTGGCTGGATATGATAAACGAGCAGCACGAACTAGCAAGAGGCAAAAAGCTAGTTGTTCAAATGGTTGAAACCTTTCAATCAGGAAATGAGCCTGTTTTTGTGGAGTCTTTGGATGCGATAAAGGTAGCGAAACAAGCAGGCTTAGCCACTGCTCCTGTCATGATTTACGGGGATGATGTGACACATGTCGTGACTGAAGAAGGAATTGCTTATTTATATAAAGCACAAAGCTTGGAAGAAAGAAAAGCAGCGCTTGAAGCAGTAGCGGGTGTAACGCCTATAGGGTTACTGCACAACCAAAATAAAGTGGAAAGAATGCGAAGAGATGGCTTAGTGGCTTTTCCGGAAGATTTACAGATTCGCCGTACGGAAGCAAAGCGTTCGCTGTTAGCGGCGAAAAGTGTAGAAGATTTAGTAGAATGGTCAGATGGTTTATATAATCCGCCTGCTAAATTTAGGAGCTGGTAAAAAATATGCGTATTCAAGAAGAGCCAAAAACAACTGTGTTTTCTTCATGCCTGATAGCTAAAATGGCAGTTACCGCTTTGGTTGATGAAGCGGTACTTACACCTAAGCCGGGGCTTGTAGATGCAGCAACAACTGGATCTCATCAAGATATGAATATTGAGACGCTGTTAACTTCTGCTTATGCTTTACAACCGACCTTTTTACAGATTGCATTATACAGTCAAGGAAAGCAGCCAAGTCAGATGCTAAGGGAAGAAATTGCTCAAATTGGACGCGAGGGCGAACAAATTATGTACGCGGCTACGAATGGTGTTAATACACACAAAGGAGCCATTTGGGCATTAGGTCTACTTGCTTCTGCAACAGCAGTTTGCGGCGTTCAAGCATCACCTGCATCCATCACAGAAGCTGCAGGACAAATTGCTCGTTATGCAGATCGTTTTTGTCCTCTGCATTCATCTAATGGACTTCGTGTAAAGAAACAGTATGGCGCAAAAGGAGCACCTGGAGAGGCGAAGCAAGGGTTTCCCCACGTGATTCATATAGGCTTGCCTGCTTTACAGAAAGCTCGCAAGCTAGGCATACATGAAACATCAGCAAGGATTGATACTTTAGTAACATTAATTGCCAACCTTGATGATACGTGTATTTTGCATCGTGCTGGTCCGGTTGTGTTAGAGGAGGTTAAAATGGCGGCATCCAATGTGTTAGAAGCTGGAGGGGTATCTACATCAATGGGAAAACAGCGGCTAGAAGCGTTAGATCATATACTTCTATCATCTAACGCTTCTCCAGGCGGAAGTGCAGATTTGCTGGCTGCTGTATTATTTTTAGATCGAATATCTCTTTTTAAAGAATCGTAAACGTCTGCAGGGAGGAGTGGCTAATGGAAACGTTATTGTTTAAATATAAAGCCGATCGAAAGTTAACTCAGCGCGCACATGTAGGTGTTGTTGGTTCAGGGGATTTAGAAATTTTATTGGTTCCTTCGGATGAAGAACATGCTCACGTATCAGTACGAACAGGAAGTGACGGGTTTAGTGAAACCTGGAAAGCCGTATTAGACAGGTTCTTTAGCGTTCATACCATTCAAGCGAAAATTGTAATTAATGATTTCGGTGCTACACCTGGTGTAGTCGCCTTGCGTCTTGCACAAGCTTTGGAGGTGAGTGAAAATGGGAGTGAATAATCAAAGCTTTATTGAGTTAAATGGAAGAGAACGAGCGCAGGCAATCTTAGATCAAGGAACATTCTATGAGATGCTTGGCCCTTTTGACGGAATCGAATCGCCTCATTTACCTAAGCAAAATATTGTTCCTCAAAGCGACGACGGTGTCATTATAGCAGGTGGGCTGATAGCAGGAGAGCCAGCCGTTGTCATTTCAATAGAAGGAAGATTTCAAGGGGGAGGCATTGGTGAAGTATCGGGAGCTAAAATTGCAGGAGCTTTAGAACTAGCCCTTAATAATCACAAAAAAGGTGTTCCTGTTAGACCTGTTTTTCTATTCGATACAGGAGGAGTAAGGCTCCAAGAAGCGAATTATGGACTTTTGTCGATATCTGAAATTGGCTCAGCTGTGGTTGCTTTGCGCGAGCATACACCTGTTGTCGGAGTTATTTCAGGAAATGTAGGCTGCTTTGGAGGAATGTCCATCACTGCTTCACTCTTTAGTTATCTCATTATGACAAAAGAAGCAAGGTTTGGCCTTAACGGCCCTGAAGTGATCGAACAAGAAGCAGGGGTTGAAGAGTTTGACGCAAGAGACCGAAGCTTAATCTGGAAAACGATTGGCGGTATTCAACGCTACGAAACCGGGTTTGCAGATGCCTTAGCACAGGATGATGTCACTGCTATTCAACGAGCGGTTCAAGAGACGTTTCAGAAGAAAGAAAAAGTAACTAGTAAAACAAAACAAGTAGATTTTTACAGACATTTGCTTAGTAAGGTTGATCCTTCAGAAAAACTGGCTTCTGATCAGTTTCAAGAATTGTATAAAGCAACAAAAAATGAACCTATCCCTTCAACAGTCTCTTACTCACTGAATGAAGTTCCAGGTAACATGCCCAACAGCCGCGGTCGCGTGTGGATCAACGCCTTAATAAATGATGAAGAAGCAGATTTTGAAATTCCTTCCGTTCTTTATAAAGACGCATTGCTAGGAAGAGAAAAGGTCCGATATATATCGGTTGTACCTAATCCTTATAATCGTTTCTTACGTGCACGAAAAGGGGAAGTAGGACTAGATGAAGGCTGGGCAATTGCCAAGCACGTTCGTGAAGTAATAAAAGAAGATCGAAATCAATCTCCGCGCCCTATAATCGCCATTGTGGACGTACCGAGTCAAGCGTATGGCTATCATGAAGAACTTCTAGGTATTCACTATGCTTGCGGTGCTGCTGCTGATGCTTATGCAGTAGCGCGCTTAGCAGGTCATCCGGTTATTACGCTAATTGTCGGAAAAGCAATTTCAGGAGCATTTCTGGCTCATGGATACCAATCAAATCGAATTGTGGCTTTAAAAGACGAAGGAGTGAATGTTCACGCCATGTCCAAACAGTCGGCAGCGCGCATTACTAAAAGAAGTATAAAAGAACTTGAAGAAGCTTCAAAGAAAGTTCCGTCCATGGCTTATGATATTGAATCATTTGCCTCACTTGGCGCTTTATATGAGCTGGTTAGCGGTATTCAAGCAGAGCAGCCCACAGATCGCGACGTTCAAACGATTCAAGATATTTTGACTGGAGCGGTAGAAGATGTACGCCGTGAAGGTGTGTACGATTTAAGCAGCCGGCTATACAGTGAGCAAGCAAGGAAGGAAGGGCGTAAAGCTTCTTTAGTAGTAAGAGGTGAGTTGGAAAGACAATGGAATATATAGCTCATGATTTGCTTCAGTTAAAAGAGGAAGCAAAGCTTATCGGTTATACACCCATCCCCGATTGGGTGGAGCATTCTTTAGCGAAGGCTCCGTTTGTAGTTGTAAGGCGGGCTGTTCACCGAGATAGCCTGATACCTGTTGGAGTAAGAGGAGAAAGAAGAAATCAGCGTTTTGGAGCATTTGTATCTGAGCAGGCCGTTAAACGAAGAATTAGGCCGGAAGATCTCGTTTCTATTTTTCAAAACGGCCACTTTAGAAACATGCCAGCCATAGGTGCTTTAAAAGAAGTCGCTATTATTTTAAAAGATTTTGCGTGGGGACCAACTGGCAGTGTGGGATTCGAATTTGCAAGTGGTGTCGAAGTTGTTACAACAACTAGTGATTTGGATATACTTATCCGACTTTCTTTTTATTTGTCGGTAGAACAAGCGCAACTGATAGTTAATCAGTTAAAAGAGTGTCCAGTTTCTGTAGATGTACAGGTAGAAACAGAAAAAGGAGCATTTTCTCTGGTGGAATATGCAAGGGGAGAAAAGACCCTGCTTCTGCGTACTATATATGGACCTTCCTTAGTAAAACTGAATCAATTAGTATAAAAGACGGAAGAGGTATGTGCACCTTTTCCGTCTTTTCTATCAATACCAGCTTTTTTCCTTGCTTAACAAGCGTTTTGCTTCAAAAAAGAATATTTGAATGAACTTTTTGGTGTTAATGCGAATCGGCAAAATTTTAGAATCTCCCTGCAATTCTTTCATTTTTTTACGAACGGCTGTAAAGTCAAAAAACTTAGAAGCATAATTTTCAAACTTTGGATTTGAAAAATCTGTTAATCCAATAGAAGCAAAGTGGTTTAGTGAGTGAGTAACTGCTCGTCTTATTCGCTGTTCACAAGCTTTGGTTTCACGGTTAATTTCAATAGAAGACGCGTGAGCTCCTAATTTTTTCTCCGCCACATTCACAAAAATATTTTTTAGAGAAGGAAAATGTTTTTCCACACTTTCTCTTTGGTCATAAGTGTATAGAAACTGTAAAATATCCAGTAAATCTTTTGCCCCATTTTCTCCTACAATACCTAATTCGGCTAATAAGAATTTTCCTACATCGTATAGATGGGCTTGTTTCGTTATTGGCTGGCTTGAAGGGGGAGCGTGATGAGCTGTCGCTAAACTATTCAATGAGGTCTTAATATCATCGATTGATTTCTCAAGAGAGATTCGTTCCATTACTTTTCGAATAACCGTTAAAATTTCAATTCGATTGATTGGTTTTGTAATATAGTATTCAATTCCTAATGAATAGGCCTCTCCTATCAATTCTTTGGATTCTACCTGTGAAATCATAATCATTTTTCCGTTAAATGAATCTTTTAAATGACGGATCGTTTCGATTCCGTCCCGTCCTGGCATAAGTAAATCGATAAATAAAATATCAATTTGCTTTAAATTTAACATAGAAGCATCTAGAAAGCTTCCGTCGACGACTTCTTCTACAACTTCTCCTAAATCCTCATCTTCAATCAGCTGACTAAGTGTTGAACGAATAGCTGAATCGTCATCTGTAATACAAAATCGCATAAACTCATCCTTTCTGAATTAGATTACGAAGGGGGATTTGAATGATAAACGTCATTCCGCTGTCTTCTTGTGTAGCTTTAATCGTACCTTCAAGTTCTTGAACAATATCTTTTACATAAGAAAGACCAATGCCAGTAGAGGGGTTTCCAAATTGATCGTATTTTGAGGTGAAACCAGGTTCGAAAATAGCTTTTTCGTACTTCAAAGGCACGCCAGGACCGTTGTCTTGTACATGAAATTCTACATGTTCAGCTTGTCTATGTACCGATAAAACAATCCTTCCTTCATCTTTAATCGCTTCCACTGCGTTGGCTACCAAGTTATTAATGATCGATAAAATGGTATAAACGTGGTAGCTGAAATGTTCCCCGTTTACAGAAGAAAAAAAGGTAATTTGCTTGTGAAGAGAATCGGCATATTTTTTGTTGATGCGTACGATCAGCTCGATTAATTCCTCTGCTTTCATATAATTTTGGAAACTTTCATTTGAAATTGTTTTAGATAAGCCCGCAAAAATACGCTGGTTGTCTTTTTTTACTTCGTGAATATCCCCGGCAATCCGAAGCGCTTTTTTACTGAGCGTTTGGTTTAGCACAGAATGATCTTTTTCCTGCTGATTTAATATACGGTATAAATCGTACGAAGCTTTTGTAATCGCTTCTGTATTATGAAGGGTCTTTTTTAAATGAACGGTTTCTTCATAAAGGCTTGTGATAAGCATTAGCATGTGCTCATTTTGCTTGCGAATTTGACGTTCTCGTGACTGTGATTCATAAATCGTCATCATATTAAAAAAGCTAAGTACAATGAAGCTGTGAGCAAAAGCAATAACGGCCATGTCAGATAATGAATCGACATGGATTGTTGTGTGCAACACTATATACTGCGCAGTTAGTTCCACTACATCAGCAGCAATTTCAATGATGAGTCCAATCAATCCAATTACAATAGCACTATAGTTCATGCGGCTTACCTTAAATACAAAAAATAAAAGTGCATACGTAAAGTAGAAGAAAAACGTAGGGTAATGCGTATGTGCAGAAGCCGCAAATTGAAAATGATCGAGCATAATATAATCGAGAATGATGCGAAAGAGAACAACGCTTAAAGCGGTAAACAAGCCCCCGGCTAAAACGGTTTTCCGTTTTAAAAGCAGCAGAAAAAAGAAAAATGTAGGAGCTCCAAATGTAATTCGAAATGTTTCATTTAACGGATAAAATTTTAACTCTCCCGCCAGCGGGACAGTAATGAGCATGAGCAATAAAATGTACGGATCTTTTCGAATGAAAGATTTAAAATTCAGATAATTTCACCTCCTGAAGTGATTCGTGAATTAGTATACATTGTGACAGCGTTCAGCACAATGGAGAAGAGTGCCAAAGATCAAAATATAATTTTAAAAAGTTTTGTAGGTTTTTGTATGCTCTCGTAGGTTGCATTGTACATTAAAAATGAAAATGAAATCGCACTTTATGAAAGCGCTTTAAAATAAAAAGTTAATTAAGTGATGAGGTGATTTTAATGAAAAGAGAAATTGAACAGGAAATGTCTTACTTACAGCTCACTGCAAAAGACCGGTTACATGAGTGGGTGCAACAAATAAAAGAATTTTCGTCAGAAGGAAAAACGGCTGATTACATTCCGGCGCTGAAAGATATGGACTCGTCTCAATTAGGTATTTGTTTGATTGGTGCTGACGGAACAGTTATCCAATCTGGAGATTATGAAGCGGTATTCACTCTTCAAAGCATTTCTAAAGTTATTAGCTTTATAGCAGCCTGCTTATGCTGCGGCATTCCTTATGTGCTAGAGAGAGTGGATGTAGAGCCAACTGGAGATGCATTTAATTCTATTATAAGACTGGAAATGCATAAACCAGGAAAGCCGTTCAATCCTATGATTAACGCCGGTGCTTTAACGGTTTCATCTCTTTTATCTGGGGAGACGGCAAAAGAAAAATTAAACTATTTGTTTGATGTGATAACGATGCTTACCGGTAAAACACCACTCATTAATGAAACGGTCTTTGAATCAGAATGGCAAACGTCTCATCGAAATCGTGCGCTTGCCTACTATTTAAAAGAAACGAACTACTTGCAAGGAGAAGTAGAAGAAGTTCTAGAGGTTTACTTAACGCAGTGCTCAATTGAAGTAACGACTGAAGATATTGCGCTGATTGGATTAATTCTGTCATTAGACGGATACCATCCAGTGTTTCAAAAACAAGTAATTCCAAAAGAAGTAGCTAAATTAACAAAAGCACTCATGCTTACATGCGGTATGTATAATGCTTCAGGAAAGTTTGCCGCATTTGTTGGTATGCCAGCTAAAAGCGGTGTATCGGGAGGAATCATGTCATTGGTGCCACCTAATACGAAAAAACAGTCTCCATTTCCAGGCGGATGCGGTATCGGAATATACAGTCCAGCTATTGATGAGTACGGGAATAGCGTAAAAGGCGTTACGCTGCTAAAAAAAATCGCAAAAGAATGGGATTTGAGTATTTTTTAGTCTATTTACGTACTCTTCATTCGCTTCAATAATATAAACACCAAGAGAAAAAACTTTCATGTTTTGCATTTGTTCTACCAAATTTTTTAATGAGGTGATAGGCATGCAACAAGCAGTCGAAAGTGTGATTAGCGTCGTCAATGATTTTTTTTGGTCGAATTTATTGATTATTTTACTTGTATCAATTGGTCTTTATTTTACGGTTCGCTCTCGTTTTTTGCAGTTTCGCATGTTGAAAGAAATGGTACTTGTTTTGAAAGAAGGAAGAGCGGCTAAAGATGGGGGGGTCTCCCCGTTTCAAGCTTTTTGCATAAGCATGGCAGCTCGGGTAGGAACGGGAAATATTACCGGGATAGCGATTGCTATTGCACTTGGTGGCCCGGGTGCTGTATTTTGGATGTGGATTATTGCCATTATCGGTTCAGTATCAAGTTTTGTAGAAAGTACACTCGCTCAAATTTATAAAGTAAAAGGATCAAACGGGTTTCGAGGAGGACCCGCTTATTATATGGAAAAAGGGTTAAATAAAAGGTGGATGGGTGGTCTATTTGCTGTACTCATTACACTATCATTTGGCCTGGTGTTTAACGCTGTGCAGTCTAACACGATTACGCTCGCATTTGAGAACTCTTTTGGAACGAGCCGCTTGTTGGTTGGAATTATTATGACGGTTATATTTGCGGTAATTATTTTTGGCGGGATCAAACGCATCGCCAAGATATCGGAATACATCGTGGTCGTATTAGCCGTTTTATACATTGGAATGGCTCTGTTCATTATCTTTAAAAATATTGATCAAATGCCTGCGGTTCTATCTCTAATTGTGAAAAATGCATTTGGGTTTGAACAGGCGCTTGGGGGATCAATTGGTGCAACGTTAATCAACGGAGTAAAGCGCGGACTGTTTTCAAATGAAGCAGGAATGGGAAGTGCTCCCAACGCCGCGGCAACTGCGGTAACGAGTCATCCAGTTAAACAAGGTCTTATCCAAGCATTTGGTGTCTTGACAGATACACTCGTAATTTGTACAAGCACAGCATTTATCGTTCTCTTATCCCCCGCCTATAAGCAGGGACTAAGCGGCATTGAATTAACGCAGGCTTCTCTTAGTACCCATATCGGCTCTTGGGCATCAGGGTTTTTAGCTATCATGGTATTTCTATTTGCTTTTAGTACGTTAATTGGGAATTATTATTATGGAGAAACGAATATTGAATTTTTAAATTCAAATAAGGTGTGGCTTTGGTCTTATCGTGTAGGTGTTTTAGCGATGGTTATTTTTGGATCAGTCGCTCAGCTTCAGCTTGTATGGAATTTGGCAGACCTATTTATGGGGATGATGGTAGTCGTGAACTTGATTGCTATTTTTTTATTATCGAAAGTGGCATTTTCCGCCTTGCATGACTATACTGAGCAGAAAAAGGAAGGGAAAAATCCAGTCTTTTATAGAGATGCGTTAGAGAACAATCAAAATATCGAATGTTGGGAAAGAGAATCTACTCCACCCCCTTCTGAAAAAGAGAATATTATCTAAAAAAAGTTCAGCCAATTGGCTGAACTTTTTTTATGCGTTTTTCTTTAATTCAGTTTGCGGAGTGCCTTTAGAAAACAATGTTTCTTTCACGCCGTTAGCTGCTGCTTTCGTTTTTGCCGAAAAGATTGGATTTAAAATAACAACTACCAGTAAGTTAGATAACAATCCCCAGAACCCTTCATAAAGACCAAATGAATTTCCTGTGGCATGGACGGTAAACGTTACAACCAGCCCTACTATTAATCCAGCAATCGTACTTTCTTTCGATTGATTTCTCCAAAACAGGCTGATAACGATAGCCGGGAAGATTTGTACCATACCGGATACCCCTAGTAACTGTAGGGAAACAAGTGCTTGAGGGAATAATAAACCGAATAAAAGTGCCAGTCCAATAACAACGAAAACCATAGAACGAGTAACCATTGTTAATGTTTTACCCTGTACATTTGGATTAATTAAATCTCTGAATATATTATTTGCAAATAAGTTAGACGCTCCGATAGCCATGATAGAACATGGAATTAATGAAGCAAGAGCAATCGTTGCATAAGCTAACCCTTGGCCAATGCCGCCATATGAATATTGAATTAAGGTTAATAATGCTAATCTAGGATCCGTTGTATCTTGAGGCAATACTTGATAAGCAATAAATCCTAAGAAGATGACTAGAATTAAAACAATATTGTAAAGCGGTAAGAAAATAGCATTTTTACGAAGCGAATCTGCACTTTTAGCAGTGAAAACACCTGTAGCGGCGTGGGCCCACATGAATAAAGCTAAAGCAGATACGAGTGATGCTGTAATAAACCATGGAATGCCTTTAGGTCCTTGTGTTGGGACCGTTAATAGCTGAGGCGCATCCTTTGCAACATTGTCGATCATGTTGCCCCAGCTTCCAAAATGCATAATTGGCAGAGAAACAACCATAAATAACATAATCGCCCATACTAAAATATCTTTAATAATTGCCGTATATGTGGGACCTTTAATTCCGCTGAAAAAGGTATAAAGAGCCACAAGAAAGAATGAAAGAATAACGACAGCTTTTACGTTAATGTAGCCAGTTCCTGCAACGCGAAGAGTATCTTGAATACCGCTAAGCTGAAGATCAATATATGGAATGAGCATCAATACACCTACTATAGCAATTAAAGAGGAGAGAAATTTACTGCTAAAACGTTCTCTGGCATAATCAGCAAGCGTAGTAAGTTTATGCTTTTTAGCAACAGTCCAAAGCTTTGGAAGAAAAAAGTATGAAATTAAAAAGGCCAAAACAGAGTAAGGAATGGCAAAAAATGCGATGCTTCCTCCCTGATAAGCTGTACTTGTAAGACCTAGAAAAGTATAAGCAGTATATAAATCTGCTCCTACCAAAAGCCAGACGAGCAGGCTTCCAAAACGTCTTCCACCTACAGCCCACTCTTCAACTGAGCTTCTAGATGATTTGTCACGTCCCGCTATAAAGCCAATTGCGATAACAACAAGAACAATTGCTGATGTGATTAAAAGTGCCGTTAAATTTCCTTGCATTATTCAATGTCCCCCCAAGATTTTTGTAAACGATAAATGATAAATGTACACACAGGCGTTAAGAAGACCCATAAAAATAACCATAAATGCAAAAGAGGTAATCCAAAAATAATTGGATGAATGTTATTTACAAAAGGTAAAAAAGCGAATTGAGCAATAAATGGAATGATGAATAAAATAAAAATTATGAATTTTCTGTTCAATTTTACTCCTCCTACTAAAAATTTATCTAACAATGTTCACTATGATAGCAAGTCTGACATGGTAAAGCAATAAGTTTTTTGAAAATTTCGTTATAATCTATGGAAATTTTTTTAGAAAAACAAAAAAGAGCTTATGATGAGAGTATATTTGAAATAATTATGAAAGAAAAAAAGGGGAATAATCTAAGCGAAGTTGCTCTTGAAGCAAAAAGAGAACGGAAAAGAAGAAATTTAGTTTTGACCGGGAAGTTTTTGTTATTTCGCTGAGATAAAGTATATTGCTATTGCATCATAAGAAAAGAATTTATATGTTCAAATAGAGATTCATGGAAAGAATAAAACAGAGCAAATAAAAAAACTAGACAATAAGTGCTTGTCTAGTTCCACCACTCTGTCAATGGTCCTTTGTCGCCATAAACAGGATCTGTTGTAGGAATAGGTACTTGTGCAATTTCATCAAATACGTGAGGGCGATCAGTTTGTTTTCCTGTTCGTAAATTGTAATCCATGCCCTCTGGATAAGCTCCAACCACTTTAAAATCAGCAGTTGACTGCAGACGCATATGCCCTGTTCCTGCAGGAAGTACGAGCACATCGCCAGCATGCACCACGATATTTTCCCCCATATGTCCACCTAGTTTTAAACGTGCAGATCCGCTAATTACACCTAGTGCTTCATGGGAATTGCTGTGGTAATGGTGAAAATCATGTATGCCGCCTACCCAGCTGTTTTTCCAGTTGTGAGAATTAAAAATGCTCTCCACTTTCTCTTTCTTACTAATAAATACGTGTTCATACAACAAAACTGGAAGACGAGGGTGATTTGGAATGGTTCCGTCGTCATCAAAATAAAGAACTTTTACATTTGCATAATTCATAAGCATCCCTCTAACAATCTTTTTTCGTAATTTTCCCTGTTTTTTGCTTGCGTAAACAGAGAAGTTTGCTCGAAGTACTTCATTTGTTGCGAAGTGCATGATATGTAGGTTTTAACGTTTTCCTAAAAGAAGTCTCCCACTTCAAGCGTAGCTAAGAGGTGGGCAATTCACTTTAGTATCTTTTCTTCATATTGTATATAAGTAAAGGGTCCAGTGCAAGAATTCTATGGATATATAGATGTTAATTCTTATTCTGTAAATGAATATTATATATTAGTATAACTTTTAGAAGGTAATCTGCTCGTGAAGTAAAAGAATCAAACAACAAGAAAGGTTAGGATTTTAGTTCTTTTTGTAATTAAAAAGAGATTTTTATAAGGTTTATTCGGAATTTTACGAATAATTTATTATCTTTATAAAAGTAATGTAAACGTTTTTGTGTATTGAGTAATAGAAATGAATGTTATATACTGATAAAAAATATATTCCTATATGTGACTGGCGCAACATGGATGACCATGGGGGAGCATATAGCGTATAAGCCGCGCGCCTGGGCAAACACTTGAGAAAATTTCGCAAGTGTTTTTTTTATTTTCCTAGGGAAGAGGAGTAGATTTGGATGAGCAATATGCAAAGGAAGATGGGAACATTTGCTTTAACCATGACAGGCATAGGTTCGATTATCGGTTCAGGATGGCTGTTTGGAGCATGGAAAGCAGCTCAAATTGCAGGACCCGCGGCTATTTTTTCATGGGTGATTGGAATGGTAGTTATTTTGACCATTGCCCTATCGTACGCTGAACTGGGTGCGATGTTTCCACAAGCAGGGGGGATGGTTAAATATCCTCAGTATTCACACGGATCATTTATTGGATTTTTGGCTGCTTGGGCTAACTGGATTTCAATCGCTTCAACGATAACAGTGGAGGCTATTGCATCTGTACAATATATGAGTACTTGGCCATGGAAATGGGCTCGCTGGACTCATGAATTAGTAGACAATGGCATTTTAACGTCCAAGGGGTTGGCAGTTGCGTCTCTGTTATTATTCATTTACTTTTTTGTGAACTATTGGACGGTAAATCTCTTTGCTAAAGCAAACTCATTTATTACGATTGTTAAATTAATTATTCCTGGTTTAACGGCAGGGGCTTTATTTTTTGCTGGTTTTCATAGTGGAAACTTTTCAAGTGAGCATGGGGTAGCACCTTACGGATGGGCCAGTGTTTTAACGGCAGTGGCAACATCAGGTATTGTGTTTGCATTTAATGGGTTTCAAAGTCCTGTAAATATGGCAGGAGAAGCAAAATCACCTAATAAATCGATTCCAATAGCTGTAATTGGTTCAATTTTTATTGCAGGAATTGTATACATTATATTGCAAATTGTTTTTATCGGAGCAGTAAGTCCGTCATCAATTGCTGATGGATGGAATCATTTGAATTTTAATTCTCCTTTTGCTGATTTAGCGATTGCGCTTGGAATTAACTGGCTAACAATTGTGTTATACGCAGATGCATTTGTTTCTCCTTCCGGCACAGGTGCTACATATACGGCAACTACTTCTAGAATGTTATACGGGATGCAGCAAAATGGATATTTGCCAAAGATCTTTGGTACGCTTCATCCACTTTACAATGTCCCGCGCCCAGCTATGTGGCTAAATTTAGCAGCTTGCTTTTTGTTTCTCTTTTTATTTAGAGGATGGGGTGTCTTAGCAGAAGTGATCTCAGTAGCGACGCTTATCTCTTATATTATGGGCCCTGTAGCACTGATAACATTAAGAAAAACGGGTTCACATTTTTACCGTCCATTTTATTTAAAAGGGGCATCAATTATTGCGCCATGCGGCTTCGTTTTTGCTTCCTTGACGCTTTACTGGGCAAGGTGGCCACTTACAGGTGAAGTGATCTTTATTATGGCAATTGGCCTGCCTGTTTATTTTTATTACCAAGCGAAAAATAAATGGGTGGGCTTTAAAAAAGAATTTTTAACCGGGGCTTGGATGCTTATCTATTTAGCGTGCATGATTTTTATTTCCTACATAGGAAGCGAAAAATTCGGAGGCAAAAATATTTTGCCTTTCGGATGGGATATGCTAGTGATTGCTTGCGTATCATTAGCTTTTTATTACTGGGGAATTAAAAGTGGCAAATCTAATCGATATATGAAAGAAGCTGAACAAATCAATCAAGAAAATTTTAAATCTAAATAAAAAAACACGAGCTGATGCTCGTGTTTTTTTATTTAGGTCAGTAGAGAATTTAGACTTAGTTTTTATCAAAATATTGTAAAAAATATAGATTTTAAGGTTTAAGTATTTATACAGAGGGAACCTTTATTTGGGATAAAGTTCTAAAAAAACAAAATAAAGGGGATTAGGCAGCTGTGAAAAAAATGAATGTTTTGGCTTTAGCTTTTGTACTTATGCTAGTATTAGCGGCTTGCAACAGTTCTAAGGAAACGGGAGGATCCACTTCGGCTAAAAATAAGACGATTGAAGCATCCATTGACAGCGCTTCTTATATTTTAGTAGATAGCGATGAAGGAGCTGCAAGTGAAGAAAAAGGGCTGTTGAAAGTTGATTTGAAAGTGAAAAATGTATCCAAAAACAGTATATCTTTATCGGATTATGACGGTGTGTATTTATACGAAGGAGATGAGCAATTGTCTCCAAAAACGGGAGTGAACAGTCGTGAGCTCGGACTAGAAAGCAGTGCATCTGACAAGATTGGCGCTGGAAAGCAAAAAAATTTAACGTTTGTCTTTGAAGTCAAAAAAGATAAAAAGTACAAAATTGGGCTTCAGCCAACATCATCTGATTATAATGAAGAAATTGACGAAGTGACATTAACACTGGATACGAAGAAATACGCGAAAAGCTATAATAAGCTGCAAGACCCAGAAAAAGCTCTGCAAGCTTATACAGAAGTCCTTTACTTAAATAAAGAAAACGTAGACTATGATAAATATGTAACGGCAGACAAAACAGCTGTCATAGAAGAACAGAAAAAAGCGTTTAATGAGGAATTAAAAGGTGCTTTTTCTAACAGTTTAACCGACAAAGCAAAAAAAGATTTTTTTAACATGTATAAAGATGTTTTGAAAGAAAAAGCAAGCGTGAAAACAAATGTGATTGCGAATGCAAATAATAAAGCCGTAGTAGAAGTGGAGTACACGACTCTTAATTTATCAGACTTATATTCATACGTATCGCAGCTTAAGAGAGCATATACAAATGAAACGAAAGATTACGATACAGAACACTCTGAAGAGTTTGCGGCTTCTAAATTCAAAGATATTGTAAATGAGTTAGAAACGAAAGAAGGAAGTCGTCCCCTACGAATTTTTATGGTGAAAGAAGATGGGAAATGGACTGTAAAGTCAAGTGACCTATACAGTGATTCTTTAGGTAAAACGTTTGGATCAAGCTATATTCGATAGACAAAAAAGAGAAGAATTTTTCTTCTCTTTTTTGTTTTCTGTAAATAAATCAACGAGTTTTTTGTAAAGCTAAATTCATCAAAATATGCTAGTATAGGTTCATTCATTCTTTTATTCTTATTATGACAGGCATCAATGGAGGTTCTTACTAATGAAAGCAAATTACTGTAAAGATACAAAGGCCGTTCGAACGAGCCGCATTTTTCCTAATGATATTAATAATCACAATACGTTATTTGGCGGAAAGTTAATGAGTGATATTGATATGATTGCGTCCATTTCAGCTTATCGTCACAGTCGTACAGAGTGTGTGACAGCTTCAGCAGACTCTATTCATTTTCTGCACCCTATTACGCCTCAGGATTCTGTATGTTTGGAGTCATACGTATCATGGACAGGTCGTTCATCCATGGAAGTATTTGTGAAAGTGATTAAAGAAAATTTAAAAACCGGGGAGCGTCAAATTGCAGCTACATCATTTTTAACTTTTGTGGCAATGGATGATGATGGAAAGCCCCGCGCAGTACCGGAGCTTATTCCAGAAACAGAAGAAGAAAAATACCTGTTTCAAACGGGGGCAGATCGCGCTGCCACGCGTAAACAAGTACGTAAAAAAAGCAATGAACTAGCCTCGGTATTGGATTTAGGACAACCTTGGTAACATAAAAGAGAGGCTGAAAAGTATTTTAGCTCAAATGAAAAACGAACCATTGATCAACATGTTTGATTAGTGGTTCGTTTTTTCTGGTTATGGTGAACGTAGGTTTCATCTGTTTCGTTCCTTCTAGCAGTTGATTGGAGGGCAAGACGAACACTACAGGGGGAAAAGCGGAAGCGACGAGGAGGCTCATCGGCCGCCCGCGGAAAGCGAAGTCTTGCACAGTAATCAACTGCGGTGTCACAAGCGGTCCGGCTTATGTATCCCATTTGTTTGTCTTTAGATTGGATTCATTTAGTCATGTCTTAACCTCTTTTTTATATTTGATGAATCTTCTCTCCTGAACAAGAGGAGGAAATAAAATTATATGAAATTTATTTTCGTTCATGGTAATATGAATTTAATATAATTTTCTAAAAAGTTTAAAAAGTACAACATTTATAAAGGAAGGTGTCGTGTCTAATGGTAACAGTAGAAGCAGCAGAAAGACAAAACAGCAGCACTGCCCTGCGCCGTGATGTAAAATTTCTCGGTCAATTGTTAGGGAAAGTTCTGGTTCACCAAGGTGGAGAAGAACTGCTCAACAAAGTAGAAAAAATACGCGAAGTGGCAAAATCACTTAGAGAAAACAAAGATGAAGTTATCTATAAAGAAATAAAAAATGAAATCGTTACTCTTGAACAGCCGATGCGCGAGCAGGTTATTCGGGCGTTTGCAGTTTATTTTCATTTAGTTAATATTGCAGAGCAAAATCATCGAATTCGTCGCAGACGGGAATATCAGCAGCAAGAAGATTCTATTATGCAGCCGGGCTCATTGGAAAGTGCCGTTGTTTCCCTTAAAAATAACGGCGTGGCGCCAGACCTAATTGCTAACTTGCTTCAAACTTTATCTCTAGAGCTCATCATCACTGCTCATCCAACAGAAGCCACTAGACGAAGTGTTCTTGATATTCATAAACGAATGGCTGAGCTTCTGAAAAACTTGGATAATCCAACGATAACAAAACGTGAACGTACGGAAATTGAAGAAAGACTGTTTAGCGAAGTATTAACTTTATGGCAAACAAATGAATTGCGAGATCGCAAGCCAACCGTAATGGATGAAGTATCGAATGGATTATATTATTTTGATGAAACGTTATTTGAAGTGCTTCCTCAACTTCATCAGGAGTTGGAAAATTCCTTGCAGGAGAATTACCCAGAAGAAAATTGGAAGGTGCCTAATATTCTTCGATTTGGTTCATGGATTGGCGGAGACCGAGATGGAAATCCAAACGTAACTCCCAAAGTAACGTGGCAAACGCTTGTCAAACAAAGGAAGTTAGCTATTCGTAAATATAAAGAGTCGCTTACTCAATTGAGACAAAGGTTAAGTCAGTCTACAAAAAGAGTTGCAGTTTCAGATAACCTTCTTGATTCTATTAATCAAGAAATATCGCTGCTCCCTGAGAAAAAGCGATGGAGAATCAAACACGAAGTATACCGCTGCAAGCTTACGATTATGCTTCATAAATTAAATTTAGTTGGAGAGTCAGAAGCAGGTTATCAAAGGTCGGAAGAACTTCTACATGATTTATTTCTAATCAAAGATAGCTTGCAAAAGCACCAGCCTCAGGATTATCAGTTAAAAAGCTTATGCAAATTAATTCGCCAAGTTGAGCTGTTTGGTTTTCATTTAGCAACGCTTGATATCCGTAATCACAGCGGAGAACATGAAGCGGCGATCAAAGAAATTTTCCATGCTGTTTCTTTAGCTGAAGATTATTCAGCGTTAACAGAAGAGAAAAAAGTTGAGCTGCTAGGGAAAGTTCTTCAAGATCCAAGACCTGTGATATCGTTTGTAGAGAATTACTCTAGAGAAACGCAGCAAGTAATTGAAGTATTTAACATGATTCATCGAGCACATAAAGAATTTGGAGAAAGATCTATTGAAGTCTACTTAATCAGCATGACCCAGTCTGCAAGTGACTTGTTAGAAGTCATGGTACTCGCCAAAGAAGCGGGCATTTACCGCCTTCATGCAGATGGCCGCATTGAAAGTAAGTTAAATATAGCTCCGCTGCTTGAAACGATTGATGATCTCACAGCGGGTCCTAAAATCATGGAACAGCTATTTCAATTAGATTTTTATCGTGAGCACTTAAGGAAACAGCAGGATTTGCAGGAAATTATGCTTGGCTACTCAGATGGAAGCAAAGATGGAGGAACGCTTACTGCTAATTGGAAGCTCTACAAAGCGCAGCAGGAAATTCATGATATGGCGAGGAAGTATCAAGTTCGTCTGAAGTTTTTCCATGGCCGAGGCGGCTCACTAGGCCGAGGTGGTGGACCGTTAAACCGAAGCATTTTATCTCAGCCTGTTGAGACGCTAGGAGACGGTGTGAAAATTACAGAGCAAGGAGAAGTTCTTTCTTCTAGATACTCTTTATATGACATTGCCTACCGAAGCCTTGAACAAGCGGTCTCAGCTCTTCTTACAGCGGCAGCAAATGTTTCTCAAGAAGCTGAACAATGTGATATTCGTACACATGAATGGGAAGAAACAATGGACGAGATTTCAACTGCTTCTTTACGTAAGTATCAAGAGCTTGTTTTCAAAGATCCAGACTTTTTAACGTACTTTAAACAAGCTACACCTCTTCCTGAGCTGGGGGCTTTAAATATTGGGTCACGTCCAATGAGTCGAAAAGGAAGTGATCGTTTTGAAGACTTGCGAGCAATTCCGTGGGTATTTGCATGGACGCAAAGTAGACAGCTGCTTCCAGCCTGGTACGCTGCAGGTACGGGCTTACAGCATTTAGTAGAGAAATCCGGAGATATACAGCTTCTTCAGCAAATGTATAAAGAATGGCCATTTTTCCGCTCGACCGTCGATAATCTGCAAATGGCCTTAACAAAAGCAGATTTAATGGCAGCAAAAGAATACACGGAAATGGTACAAGATCCGGTTATTTCAGAGCGGATTTTTACCGCCATTAAAAAAGAGTATAATCTCACAAAAGAAATGATTCTTCAAATCACAGGTCAAAAAGAATTAATGGATCATCTTCCTACAATTAAAGAATCTATTAAGTTACGAAATCCGTATGTGGATCCTCTAACATTCTTACAAGTTAAGGTCATTTCCAAGCTGCGTGAAGATGAGGCTGGAACGTTAAATGAAGAACTTTTAAAAGAAGCGTTATTAACGATTAACGGCATTGCAGCAGGGTTGCGTAACACAGGCTGATGATACCAAAAGACACCTCAAGAAAATAAAAGAGGTGTCTTTTGTTTATTATTCTCACATAAAGAACTGCCTTTCAGTTCCCTCTCTTTTAAAGAGAACTTCTGCCTGCGAAATAGGCATTGAGAAAAATCAATGATAGAATAGAGAAGGAATGGAAATATTCTACAAATGGGTGCGGGTGACGGGATAACTAGATTGAATATGGAGGACGAGGACAATGGTAAAGAATTCGCAAATCTTCATTGAAGCTGACTCCGAGAATTCTATATTTATTGGACTGGAATTTTGTGAGTATACACAAAAAATGAATCCTACTTGTTTGTCCAAACAGCATATAAATGTGTTTATTCATCCAGAAGAACTCACTGTGGAATTTAAGAAAACAAAAAGTGATAGAACTATCGACGATTTTCATCTGATGCATATCGTTCCGGTTCATTGCTTTAATTATTTATTATGTTCGATTTCGCAAGGTATTGTTACAGATGTTCAGCTGAAAGCGGTCGGTCATCAAGGAGAAACGTTGTTTGAAGAAAATCTTACATTGAAGTTTCATGAAAAAGCGACGGATTATGAAGAAACCCTCTCATTTTTCAAACATTTAAATCAAGAAATACAAAAGCATACGAAAAAATATACAGCCAGTTATATGAGCTCATAATAAAGCAAGCTGCGGTTTTTAAAACCGCAGCTTTTATTCGTTTAACCAAAAAAATTATGTTAGAGATGCTTACAAAGCAAGAGATTTTTCAATGGGAAATTGATAAAGTAAAAATAAGAGAAATCAGTGGACAGAAAAGCTTTTAGCGGCTGGCCGCTCTTTATTCAATATATAAGGGTTAGGTTTTAAGGTTAAAAAAATAGCGATGAATACGTATTGTCATTGTAGATGAAGTGCTAAGGTCGCTCTATCTGCAATCATGTAGAATCTTCGCGCGCTTATAGTCTGTTTTACGGAACGAAAAAGCTGCGGAATTAGAAGAACTCCTTCTATTTCTGCGGTTTTTTTTATAAACAAGAAACAAATTCACTTATCGTACGGAGGCGATGCAGATGATTAAAGATTTAGTATTGGCTAAGGAATGGCTGCCTGCAGCTTATTCCCATGATTTAACGGATCAGCCCTTGCAAGTAACGATTTTAGAAGAGCGGGTTGCGCTTTTTCGCACAACTAATGCCATTAAAGCGTTTAAAGATTTGTGCATCCATCGCGGTGCAGCGTTATCTCTTGGAAAAGTGGTAGATGATTGCATTGTGTGCCCTTATCACGGATGGAAATACGATGAAGCCGGGGCTTGTGTGAAAATTCCACAACAGCCGCCGGGAAGAGCTATTCCTTCAAAAGCAAAAGCACAGGTATATGATTGCGTTGAAAAGTACGGGATTATATGGGTGAAGATGAACAGCGAGGCAAGTGATACTCCTTTTCCTCAGTATGACGAATACCTTAACCCCGGATTTAAAACGGTTTTCGCCAACCCTCATACTCTGCAGGCAGCAGCTCCTCGTGTAGTAGAAAACTTTTTAGATGTAAGCCATTTGGCTTTTGTTCACGAAGGAAGCCTTGGACACTCGGACTACGCCGAAATTCCTGATTATAAGGTACATTGGAAAGATAACCGATACGTTTCTGATGAAATCGCTGTGTACGCAGATGCAGATGGTACGGGTAACTTTGCAACTATTTATTATACTTTTGAAATTCTTCGTCCTACCGTTGCAAGGTTGAAAAAAGTGAACTACGAAACGGGTGAAATCTTTTCGATGCTGTTTGCGGTTTTACCTGAAGAGGAAAGAAAGTCGACCGTGTTTGCATTGGTTTCTAGAAACTATTCGTTTGATGCACCTGATCAATATTTCCGTGATTTTCAGCAGCTTATTATTGAACAAGATACTAGCATTGTAGAAAGTCAAAAACCGGAAGAGCTGCCGCTTGACTTACAAGCAGAGCTTCATTTGAATCCGGACCGACTGAGTATTGCCTATAGAAGATGGCTCGGTGATTTAGGAGTGACCTTTGGAAGTGACATAGGAACAAGGTTAAAAAAAGCTGCTCAATAAAAAGAAGAAAGGAGTCTCCTTTCTTCTTTTTTATGTATGTTCACGGATAAGCTGCTGATAGCTATTAAAAAGGGTAGGGTATGTTAAGCGGCTTAATATGACGCAGGAAAGCGTAGCAGACGCTAGAATAGTAAAAACGATAAGCAGCTGGAATTTGACAGCTTGTATCGGATCTGCCCCTCCAATAATCTGGCCTGTCATCATACCCGGAAGTTGAACGAGTCCAATTGTTTTTTGACTTTCTACAGTAGGAATCATGCTAGCTTTGATTGCGGCATTTAAAATACTATGAATAGCTTGTTTAGGAGTGCCGCCAAGCGCCAGAATCAATTGAATTTCGTCTCGTCTTCTATTTACTTCAGCATCTAACCGATTTAAAAATAAATTGGCCAAAATCATCGAATTTCCAATAATCATACCGCTGACAGGAATGACATATCGCGGAGTAGCAGGGATGATATGTAGTCCGAGCATAACGCTTTGGGTCAGGATTTCTACAATAAAAAGAGTGACAAATACACGAAAAAAAGATTTAAATCCCTGCTTTTTTTTCTTTACAACATTTTGGGAAGCGACCGTCAGCATAAGGAATAGAATGAAAATCATAAAAGCAGGGTGATTCGCGTCAAAAATAAAGGATAAAACATATCCTATCACTAACAGCTGAACGGCTGCTCGAATACTGGCAATGATAATATCTTTTTCGAGCCCTATACGAAAAGATTTTGATAAAAAAAGAGCAATAAAAACAAAAACAATGGTAAAAATCAGTGAAAGTGAACTCATAGAAAGGCTCCTTCAATAAATTGTTTTGTTTCAGCTTTTACAGGAGCATGAAAAAAGGTCTCCGTCTTGGCTTTTTCTACAATCACTCCGTTCATTAAAAGCCAGACTTCCTCTCCTAAACGTTTCGCTTGATCTAAATTATGGGTAACCCAAATAATCGTTTTATTCTGCTCTTTATGTAAATGAGAAATAAGCTGCTCAATTTCATGAGCAGAAGTAGCATCCAAAGCGGAAGTGATTTCGTCTAAAAGTAAAAGGTCAGATCCGTTCGACAGCGTGCGCGCTAATGATAACCTTTGTCTTTGACCACCGGATAAATCTCTTGCATCCTGCTCTAACAAGTCAGGGGAAAGGCCGGTTAAGGCACAGAGTTCTTCAGGCATAATATTCTGTTTGCCATGCAGTTTTTGAACAAGCATCATATTATCTCGCACTGTTCCATCAATAACAGGAGCCGATTGAAAAGCGATGCCCACTTTTTTTCGTAAATCAGAAATATTCCATTTGCTAATGTCTTTACCGTATACTTCAATACTTCCTTCGTCAGGTGCAGAAAGTAAATTGCACATGGAAAGAAGGGTACTTTTTCCGGATCCTGATGGTCCTACCATCATGACAAGCGAGCCTTGGGCCACTGTACCCGATATGCCTTTTAAAACACTATGTTCTTTATCTTTAAATGTTTTATGAACGTCGGTAAATGTAATGGCAGGTATTGAATTGAACGTGTTCATAGTAACTCCTTTTTTATTCGTTTTGTTTATTGTAGCATAAGCGAAAGTATAAAAAGTTATTGGATGATATAAAAAAAGCTGTGAAAAATCACAGCTTTTAAACAGTTGTATTCACTTTTTGGCTGGCTTTTAAGGCATAATCTAAATCTTCAAGAAGATCGTCGATTGCTTCTGTTCCAACCGATAGACGAATGAGTTCTGGCGTCACGCCGGAAGCTTTTTGTTCATCTTCAGATAACTGTTGATGAGTGGTGCTTGCCGGGTGAATAATGAGTGACTTCGAGTCGCCGATATTGGCTAAATGAGAAAATAACTGAACCGAATCAATTAACTTAGCCGCAGCGTTTTTTCCTCCTCTTACGCCGAAGGTTAAAATTGCTCCTTGCCCTTTAGGCAAGTATTTTTGTGCCAAAGAATAGGAAGGGTGGGAAGGAAGCCCCGCATAATTTACCCAGTCTACTAATTCATGCTGCTCTAAAAATTTCGCTACCTTTAATGCGTTTTCGCTGTGACGCTCTAATCGCAGATGGAGTGTTTCTACCCCTTGAAGGAGTAAAAAGGAATTAAAAGGTGATAAAGCAGCTCCAATATCTCGTAAAAGCTGAACGCGCGCTTTTGTAATATAAGCAGCTTCACCGGCAGCTTCTGTGTATACGAGGCCATGGTAACTTGGATCTGGAGTTGTTAAGTCTGGAAATTTTCCGCTCGCTTCCCAATCAAATTTTCCACTGTCTACGATAACACCCCCAATTGCTGTTCCATGCCCTCCAAGAAACTTAGTAGCAGAATGAACGACAATATCTGCTCCGAAATCAATGGGACGAAGAAGGTAAGGGCTTGGAACCGTATTATCAATAATAAGAGGAATTCCATGTTCATGGGCAATGTCTGCAACTGCCTCAATGTCTAGCACGTTTCCCTGCGGGTTTCCAACGGATTCAGCATAAATTGCTTTTGTTTTGGAAGTGATTGCACTTCTAAAATTTTCTGGATTATCGGCGTTTACAAATTTGACAGTAATGCCCAGTTTAGGAAGCGTAGACGAAAAGAGGTTATATGTTCCCCCATATAAACTGCTTGCTGATACAATTTCATCTCCTGCAGAAGCGATATTTAAAATGGAAAAGGTAGTAGCTGATTGACCCGAAGCTACTCCAAGAGCACCTACTCCGCCTTCTAACTCAGCAATTCGCTGTTCAAAAACGTCCGTAGTAGGATTTACAATTCGAGTGTAGATATAGCCTTGTTCACTTAAATTAAATAAGGACGCAGCGTGTTCGGTATCTTTAAATCCAAATGAGCTTGTTTGATAAATAGGTACGGCACGCGAAAAAGTAGCGGGGTCAAGCTGTTGGCCAGAATGAATGGCTTGTGTTTCAGGGCGAAATGGTTTCTTAGCAGACATTGAAACTCCTCCTTAGATATAAAACTTATAAAAAACATAGGAATAATAAACTTTAATCATAATATACGAATTCTATTGAATGATGTCAAATAATAATTAGAATATTTAGAAATTATAAGTAAGATTAATACTGTAATTCAGCGTCAATATATCTCTTTAATTGTTAAAAATACCATAAAAAATATAAAATGTAAGAAAAATGTCAATTAATTTGTATAATTATGTTAGAATATTAGGTGTTTGAGAGTTTCTTAGAGAGAGACGATTTTGCTAGAAAACTTTAAAAAACAGCAAAAGACGGGTCTTAAGAGCTAATAACGAAACAAAATAAAAGGAGTTTGATTATGAGCACAGAAGTTAATGTATCTTCGGAAGTCCAAGAGAAAGGAAAGCCCTCTATTTTTGGTTTTATTACGAGTCCAGTTGGACAGTTTGAGAAAATGAAAAGCAACCCGGTCATTTTGGGACCTCTTTTACTTATCCTCATCTTAACAGCTGCAACAACGATTCTAGCCGTCTATACCCCTCAGGCACAAGAGGCATTACAGCAGCAAAAAGAAGCTGGGATTGAAGTGAATCCTATATTCAGCATGATCAGCGGAACGGTTGGAGGAGTAATTGCAATAGTTGCTACACTGGCATTCACGAGTTTAATTTTGTTTTTAGTTGCAAAGTTAGGGACTGGGAAAACAACATACCACCAAATGTTTAGTTTGAATTTGTTTGTTACGTTCATCACTGTAATCGGTCAGCTAATTAATACGGGCGTCGCTGCATTAGCGCACACTTCAGCGAATGTGACTTCGTTAAATGGACTAGTTGGTGCGAAAGGTGCTATGGGAGGAGTATTTACTTCCATTGAAATCTTTTCTATCTGGGGACTTATTCTGACAGCAGTAGGACTACAAAAAGTGGCAAATGTATCAAAAGCTGCTTCTATTATTACCGTAATTGTTTTATTCATCTTAGGAGCCGCTATTTCAGGAGTTGTAGGAGCTGCTTCAGAAGCGCTTAAAGGAGCAGGGTTGTAAATGAAAAAAGGAATAATTATTACAGCAGTAACAGTGGTTATTGTTGCGGTTATTGGAATTAATGTATATCGTGCACAAAGTGTAAGTGGTAAAGCAGTCAATGTTCAAATGACAAATCTAAAAGAAAAAAAGTTAAGAAATACAGTTATGGTTCCCGGTACGTTAAAGCTTGCTGATGAGCAGTACGTCTATTTCGACGCTGAAAAAGGCGAGGTTGAACGATTTCACGTAACAGAAGGATCTCGTGTACAGCAGGGAACCTCTCTTGTAACATACGAAAGCGATACGCTTGATTTAGAGCAAGAACAAAACAAGCTAGAAAAAAAATCCAGTCAGCTGCAAATTGACTCAGTAAGCAAACAGCTTTCTAATTTAAATAAAAAACAAAAAGAATTGGAAAAAGAAATGAGTAAGCAAGAAGCGAGAGATCAAATCGATACAGAGCGTACGCAGCTCAACCTCGATTTAGAAACGGCTAAAATTGATTTAGAACGAAACAAACTAGAAACCAAATCAAATGCTAAAAAAGAACGTAATTTAGAGGTAACGAGTGATATTAATGGGACGGTGCTAGAAGTAGATAAAGAAGCGGTTAATAACACAAGTGACGTTCAAAAACCGCTTATACATATTGGTAATACCGATGAATACTTAGCTACTGGCGTGCTGTCTGAGTATGATGCATTAAAAATTAAAACCGGTCAAGCTGTCAAAATTACATCAGATGTTTTGCCTGATAAAGAATGGGCAGGGAGCGTCAAACAAATTGACTATCTACCTCAGCAGCAGGCATCAGCAGAAGCCGGCAATGATGCGGCTAATCAATATCCAGTTGAAGTAAAAGTAGATGACCAGGATATCACGATGATTAAGCCGGGATTTAAGCTGCTGCTTGAAATTGAAACAAGCAGTAAAAAAGCTTCATCACTGCCGATAAAAGCAGTTGTAAATGAAGACGGAGAAAAATATGTATACGTAGTGAAAGATAAGAAGGCGGTTCGTAAGGAAGTAAAGATTGGAGAAACAACAAATAAATTTATTGAAATCAAAAGTGGCGTAACTTCTAAAGACAAAGTCATTACAAATCCTTCAAAGGACTTAACTGACGGTGCGGAAGTGACTGTTCAATGATTGAACTTGTAAATATTCATAAAAGTTATCATCTGGGCAAAGAGGAAGTGCCGATTTTAAAAGATATTAATTTGAAGATTTATGACGGTGAATTTGTTGCGATTATGGGACCTTCTGGCTCAGGTAAATCAACGCTAATGAACATTATCGGTTGTTTAGACCGCGCTTCTTCAGGCTCCTATTTATTAAATGAACAAGAAATCTCCACTTACAGTGATGAGCAGCTGGCAAAAGTAAGAAATATTCATATCGGTTTTGTTTTTCAGCAATTTCAGCTGTTGCCGCGTTTAACAGCGGTAGAAAACGTAGAGCTTCCAATGGTATACGCCGGCGTAACGCGTAAGGAAAGAAGAGCCAGAGCAGAAGCTGCGCTTGAAAAAGTAGGGCTGAGTGAACGGATGAAACATTTACCGAGCGAGCTATCAGGAGGGCAAAAGCAGCGCGTTGCTATTGCTCGTTCTATTGTTAACAATCCGACGCTTATTTTAGCAGATGAACCAACAGGAGCTCTAGATACAAAAACAAGTGCTGATATTATGGAGCAATTTTCTCAGCTTAATGCAGATGGTACAACGGTTGTAGTCATTACCCATGAATCTGAAGTGGCAGAATACACATCGCGTACAGTTATCGTTCGTGACGGTAAAGTGTTAAGTCATAGCGATAAGGAGAACGATAGCTTATGAGTTTAATAGAAAATATGCGTATGGCTCTCTCTTCGGTTCTTGCTCATAAAATGCGCTCTATTTTGACGATGCTTGGTATTATCATTGGCGTAGCGGCTGTTATTATCGTTGTAGCCATTGGTCAAGGCGGAGAACAAATGATTAAGTCGGAAATAACAGGAGCAAGCAATACAGTTGATGTATATTATCAGCCTCCTGAAGACGAGATGCAAGCTGATGACCTTTCAATGACGGGTGAGCCTATCTTTACAGAGGATGATATTAAAGCTCTTTCGACTATTCCCGGAGTGAAGAATGTGGTGGCTTCTAGCTCAATGGGAATGGGGGTAAGATATAGAGACAAGGAATCTGATACGACTGTTAATGCTATTAACGAAGGATATATTGAAGTTAATCAGCTGGAAGTTTCAAAAGGAAGAATGTTAGACAGCTCTGACTTTTTATCAGGTAATCGAGTAGGTGTTATCACAAGCGATATGAAAAAAGAGTTATTTGATAAAAAAGAAGCCCTTGGACAAGTAGTATGGGTTCAAGGACAGCCTATCAAAATTGTTGGTGTGACAAAAAAGCCAACGGGGTTTTTGGCATTTGAAATACCAACTATTTATATTCCAGATAATACGTATAAATCAAGCTTCGGTAAGCTTGACTACACAAACCTTAGCGTTCAAGCAAAAAGCTCTGATCAGCTAAAAAAAGTAGGCAATGACGCAACGGATTTGTTAAATAACTTGCATGATGCGGAAGATGCTTACCAAGTGCAGAACTTAGAAGAAATAGCAGATAGTATTGGAAATGTAACGCGCATTATGACCACAATTATTGGTTCAATTGCAGGAATTTCACTGCTTGTTGGAGGAATTGGCGTTATGAACATTATGCTGGTTTCTGTAACGGAACGCACAAGGGAAATTGGGATTCGTAAAGCACTAGGCGCATCCAAAAGACAAATTTTAACTCAGTTTTTGATTGAATCCATTACGCTCACGCTTATTGGTGGTTTGCTTGGCATTGGCCTCGGTGCAGGCGGGGCAGCTCTTGTTTCATTATTTGCTGGATGGCCATCATTAATTTCGTGGCAAGTAGTGCTCGGAGGAGTATTGTTCTCCATGACGATTGGTATTGTATTCGGTATGCTTCCTGCAAATAAAGCGGCGAAGCTAGATCCAATTGAAGCATTAAGGTATGAATAGAGACATTCATTTGCATGTTTTTATTTCAAACTGACGAAAAGCTTTCCAATCATTTTTGAAAAAGCGGACCATTATATGATCCGCTTTTTCTTATTTGTCACTTACTAATATTGATGCGGGCTACGTTGATAATATCGTGTATTTTTTCCACTAGATTAAGCATGAGAAATCCATTTCCTTCGGAGCTTTTTCGATATCCAAGAGGAAGCGTCCTTCTTACAAGTTGAGCATAGATTTCAGCTTCAATTAAAGAGCGTCCAAATTCTTTCTCACATAAATTAATTAATAGTGCTACAGCTCCTGCAACGTGGGGAGTTGCCATAGAAGTTCCTGAAAGCGTAGCGTACTTACCTTCTAAATAAGTAGAGATAATGTCAACACCAGGTGCGACCAAGTCTACTTCTTCATTAACATTGGTAAAAGGAGCTAAGTCTAGGTTGCTGTCTACGGCTCCTACTTGAATTACTTCGTTGTAACTTCCTGGGTACGAATATTCAAGTGTTTCTTCGCGGTCATCGCCTTCGTTTCCAGCTGCAACAACGACAGAAACATCTTTATTAACAGCATCTTGAACAGCTTTGTGCAGTTCTGGAACGTCTTGTGGTCCCCCGAGTGACATGGAAATAACTCGTGCTCGCTCATTGTTAGGACCGCGCCATTCGACGGCGTAGTTAATAGCGTCAATAATCCATTCGTAATTTCCCGATCCTTCACCGGTAAGTACTTTTAAGCTGAGAATTTTTGCTTTGGGTGCCACTCCTACTACCCCTTCATTGTTGAGCGCAGCAGCAATGGTACCAGATACGTGAGTACCATGCCCATTATTGTCTTCAAATATAGAAGAATCTCCATTATGATCGGAAGTGAAATTTCTTCCTCCGATAATACAATCTTTTAAGTCAGGATGATTTGTGTCAACACCAGTGTCGATAACTGCAATTACAATGCCTTCCCCTTGATTGCTTTGTTCCCAAATAGACGGCGCTTGAATTAAGGTTACTCCTTTAGGCGTTTCGTTTGTTGAGTCGATAATCGACTCAATTGTATAAGGAATTAATTTGACTTGTAACGGTTGTTGAGTCATAGTCATCCTCCTTAAAATGAATTCCATAAAAATGGAAGTTGTTTAATTATAAATTCCCAACTATTGCTATAAATTAAACGCTTTTTATGGGATTCCTTTCTTTTTGAATAAAAAGACTCATAAAAGATGTGAGAAGAGGAAAAAAGACCCTAAAGACAAGCCCTACAAAGATTTTTAATGTTATCTGTGTATTCGCTTTTAATGTTTATCTCACACTATAGAAGAAAGAAACTCCAAGAAAAATAACATAGGACCGGTGACTTTTGATATAATTACGAACGGTATGACATTCTCAAAATACATGATATTTATAAATATACATTAATTTGCAAATTACGAAGGGGCTGAGGATAGTGTCAACTTTAACGTCTCGATCCGTCATCAAATGCGGAAAGTATGAACTGAATTATGCGGACCGTACGCTTATTATGGGGATTTTAAACGTAAACCCGGATTCATTTTCAGATGGCGGAAAATACTACGATGTAGATAAAGCAGTTGCTCATGCTGAGGAAATGGTGAAGCACGGAGCAGACATCATTGATATCGGAGGAGAATCAACTCGTCCTGGTTATACAAGAATTAGCGATGAAGAAGAGATTAAACGGATTGTGCCCGTTATTTCTGAAGTGGCTAAGCGCGTAGAGGTGCCGATTTCTGTAGATACATACAAGTCGGAAGTGGCCAAGCATGCGCTAGAAGCAGGAGCACATATTATTAACGATATATGGGGCGCAAAGGCTGATCCCAAAATGGCTCAAGTTGCAGCTGACTATAATGTTCCTATTATTTTAATGCATAATCGCCATGAGCCCAATTATACAAATCTGATTACAGATATGATAAGTGATTTGGAAGAAAGCATATCAATTGCAAAAGCTGCAGGAGTTCGAGATGATCAGATTATTTTAGATCCAGGCGTTGGCTTTGGAAAAACGGCTGCGCATAATGTAGAAGCGATTCAGCATCTAGATCAGCTGACGAATATGGGCTATCCCGTGCTGCTTGCTACTTCTCGTAAAGGATTTATTGGACAAATAGTCGATGCTCCTCCTACGGAAAGAATGGAAGGAACTGCAGCTACTGTATATGCAGGGATTGCACAAGGAGTTCAAATGGTTCGAGTTCATGACGTATTAGAAATCAAACGTTTTGTAAAGATGGCAGATGTACTGGTAGGAAAACATACATTTCAGTTTTAATAATCATTTAAGCAGACGCGTAAGCGCTGCTTTTTTATTTTCCTTGATTTCTCCGGATAGAATACATGCTTTTAGATAAATTTAAGTAATATGAAGGTTGTAAAAATGGAGGTTGAAAATGAGGGCGGTAACGTATCAAGGACCTAATCAGGTAAAAGTAGCAGAAGTAGAAGATGCGAAGTTAGAGAAAAAAGATGACATTGTCATTAAAATAACGTCAACCGCTATTTGTGGTTCTGATTTGCACTTATATCAAGGAAACATGCCATTGCCTCACGGTTATATTATTGGTCATGAACCAATGGGAATTGTGGAAGAAGTAGGACCGGATGTTACAAAAGTAAAAAAAGGAGATCGCGTTATTATTCCATTTAACGTAGCGTGCGGACAGTGTGCGTACTGCAAGGATGATTTAACGAGCCAATGTGATAATTCTAATCCACATTATGATTCTGGCGGCTATTTTGGATATACTGAAAAGTTTGGAAATCATCCAGGAGGTCAAGCTGAATATTTAAAAGTGCCGTTTGGGAATTTCACACCGTTTGTGATTCCAGAATCGTGCGAATTAGAAGATGAATCGCTTCTTTTTTTATCAGATGTGCTTCCAACTGCTTATTGGAGTGTAGAGCATGCGGATGTTAAAAAAGGAGATACCGTTATCGTACTCGGCTGCGGGCCAGTGGGATTAATGGCTCAAAAATTTGCTTGGATGAAAGGTGCCAAACGGGTTATCGCAGTAGATCATGTTCCATACCGAATGCAGCATGCAAAGAAAATGAATGCCGTAGAAACCTTTGATTTTACAGAATACCCAGATATGGGGGAGCATTTAAAAGAAACCACAAAAGGCGGAGCTGATGTGGTGATTGACTGTGTAGGTATGGATGGCAAAAAGTCGCCTCTTGAATACATTGAACAAAAATTGAAACTTCAAGGTGGAACGCTCGGGCCTATTCAAATTGCGACAAAAGCCGTTCGTAAATGCGGAACCGTCCAAATCACCGGGGTATACGGAAGCAACTATAACAGTTTTCCGTTAGGAGCATTTTTTGCTCGAAATATAACTCTCAAAATGGGGCAAGCTCCTGTCATTCCAGTTATGCCGAAATTATATGATCAAATTGTAAAAGAAGAATTCGATCCAAAAGAAATCATTACTCATAAAGTCGCTTTAGAAGACGCAGCTAATGCTTACAAAATCTTTAATGGTCATCAAGATAACTGCATTAAAGTCATTTTAAAACCTTAAAATGCCATTTCTATTAGGTGAAGATTCCTGAGCAGTGAAGCTCGGGAATTTTTTATGTATATAAAGTGGCGGAGGAAAATAATGCACGATTGGATGGTTGATTTTACATAATTTAGCTTTATGATAGAAAGAGAAGATATAACGCTTTCATATTCTGATTAAATCGTGCTGCTTAAAATGAAATAAATAACGTCTTGGTATTCAGTTTTATTCAATCACCGAAATATGGAGGAGAGAATGAATGAAATTAGCATTACTTCTTGTCATTATTATCGGCGTTGCTGCCCTTGCAGGGACGATCAGTGCTGCAAAGAAAGTAGATGAAGATTACGGGAAATCTAAAAAGAAAAGTATAGTGAATTTATCTATTATTTACGGAGTCGTATTCATAGGATCAATCGTAGGAGTAGCATGGTATATTGCAGTGAGACCATAAATAAAGAGGTTGAGACATGACTAAATGAACCGAACCTAAAGACGAACAAATGAGATACATGAGTTGGACTGCTTATTACACCGCAGTTGATTTCCGTGCAAGGCTTCGCTTTCCGCGGGCGGCCGCTGAGCCTCCTCATCGCTTACGCTCCTTCGGGGTCTCACCTGTTCCGCTTTTCCCGCAGGAGTCTTCGCCTTGCCCTCCAATCAACTGCTAGAAAAAACGAAACAGATAAAACGATGTTCACCACAACAAAAAACGAACTATTAATCAAACATGTTGATTAATGGTTCGTTTTGCAATTGGGTTAAAATACTTTTGTCCCAGCCTCTTTATTTTGATTCCAAGGTTAATTCTCCGCTTGAAACAGCTATATCGATAGGGTATTTTCCATTTCCGTATTTTCCTTTTAATACATTCTCTGTTATCGTTGCATTGTTTAACTTGAAATTGTTGTTAATCTCACCGCTGCTTACTTTTCCATTCACTTTAAAACCAGCGCTTTTCGGAAGAACCAACACGGCATCTCCAGATCCTACATCTACAGAAACGGCCTCTTCTAGCTTTTTAAAATCCATATAGAGATCACCAGATCCAATGCGCGCCTGAAGTTTTCCTTTATAGTTTGTTCCTTTAATTTCCCCAGATCCTACAGCAAATTTAGCCGTTTGGCTTTCAACATTACTCAGCTGTAAATCTCCAGAATTGACATCCGTACGAAGAGAGGTGCTGCTCAAGTTTGAAATATTTGCATTTCCAGAGCCTACTTTAATCGAAACATCTTTCAGCTGAAGCGCTTGCTCAGGCTGTATAGCAATTTGAAGGTCCCCCGAACCTACGTTAAGCGCAAGGTTATGGTGATAATCTTTAGGAATGTAGATTGTTACTTTTGTGTTTGAAAAAATAGAAAGCCATTGAAAGGGACTTTTTTGATACGCGACAACTAGGGTGTCTCCATTTTGCTTTACATCTACTTTTCCTTTACCTTCTACTTTTGTTTTAATATCTTGACGATCTTGCGGAACGACCGTTGTACTAATGCTTGGAGAGTCGATTTGAATACGCTGAATATCACTTGATAATGCCGCTTCAGACTTGGACGTCTTGAATGAACTTAACGACCAGGAGGAAGGCGCAAACGCAGTAGAAAAGAGGACTGCCGTACCACCTATCACTAAAATAAAAGCCAATATTTTTTTCACGTTATAACCCGCTTTCTACATATAATTAAATTTGTTTTCTTCTACCATAAAGTGTAAATTGAAAACCGGTTAACTTCAACGAACAACAGGATTATTTTTTTCTACGTCTTAAGTCGTAAAAACGAAACATTTTTTGTGAGGAGTTAAATGAAAAGCGAAGTAGAGATTTAAACATACTCATTAAAGAATCAATTTCTTTGTTTCAAAAATAGGAAAATAATTGAGTTAAAAGGACGATTAAATTCAATTATTTTGTGTAATTTTCCGGTGGGTAGTTCAAAAGAAGTGGTAAATAAATAGAATTTTCATACCAATTTTATTATTCCGAAAAACTTTTAAAGTGTTGATTATTAAAAAAATAAAGGGTAGAATTTGTTCATATCAATTGAATACAGCTAAGATTACGATCTTGTATATTATCAGTAATATGGTCTGATAGTCTCTACCTAGTAACCGTAAAAAACTAGACTACAAGAAAGTTTGGATATAAGCAGCAAAAAGAAGGGCGTATTATCATAGATACAGCCTTCTTTCAAAGCTCTTACTTTTCATACTTTCTGTTATTGTCAGAATTTATGAAAAGTAAGAGCTTTTTTTGTTTTTCAAATACACACCTGGGAGTGGCTTGCATGTACTTTTTATTAAATTTATTAGGCGTTTTTGTAGTAATGGGCGTCGTCTTCTTATGTTCTCCTAAAAAGAAAGAAATAAAGTGGCGTCCGATTGCTTCACTATTAGTCGTTGAAGTCCTCATTACTTGGTTTATGTTAGGAACTTCAATCGGAACATGGATCATTAATAAGATTGCTTCGTTCTTTACTTGGCTGATTTCCTGTGCCAACGATGGAATTGCCTTTGCGTTTCCATCCGTAATGGGAAATCAAACGGTTGACTTTTTCTTCAGTGCATTACTGCCTATCATCTTTGTCGTGACGTTCTTTGATATTTTATCTTACTTTGGTATTTTAACGTGGATTATTGATAAAGTAGGGTGGGTCATTTCGAAAGTTTCTCGCTTGCCTAAATTAGAAAGCTTTTTCGCTATCCAAATGATGTTCTTAGGAAATACGGAAGCATTAGCAGTTATTCGTAATCAGCTTTCTGTGTTAAAGGACAACCGTTTGCTTACGTTTGGAATTATGAGTATGAGCAGTATTAGCGGATCTATTATCGGTGCTTATTTAACGATGGTTCCCGCTACGTACGTGTTTACCGCAATTCCACTGAACTGTTTAAACGCGCTTATTTTAGTGAGCTTATTGAATCCAGTTCATGTTACAAAAGAAGAAGATATGATTTACGTACCGCCAAAGTCAGAGAAAAAAGACTTTTTCTCTACCATTTCAAACAGTATGTTAGTCGGAATGAACATGGTAATTGTTATTTTAGCGATGGTTATTGGATATGTAGCTCTTACATCTGCGCTTAACGGTATTTTAGGCGTTATTGTAGACGGCTTGACTGTACAAAAGATTTTCTCTTACATCTTTAGTCCATTTGCATTCTTACTAGGGCTAACGGGACATGATGCCATGTACGTAGCTCAGCTGATGGGTATCAAGCTAGCAACAAATGAATTCGTGGCGATGATGGATTTGAAGAAAAATCTAGATACACTTCCACCGCATACGATTGCAGTTGCTACGACATTCTTAACATCTTTTGCTAACTTCAGTACGGTGGGTATGATTTATGGTACGTATAATTCTACGTTATCAGAAGGTAAATCAACGATTATTGGAAAAAACGTATGGAAACTGCTTGTGAGCGGTATCGCTGTTTCTTTATTAAGTGCTATGATTGTTGGATTGTTTGTTTGGTAAAAAGTGAAAAAGCTGTGCTTTCGTCTTCGAAAGCACAGCTTTTTTCTTGTTGTATCATCTATTCATTTGAAGAAAAACGCTTATGAATATCAACAGTAAAAGGAAATCACACTATTCAAGAAAAATTCATTTTACTTTTGCAGAAAAACATTTTAAATCTAGTGAGCATTATGTTAAGATTACAAAAGGCTGTTTCATTTAAATTGAGAACGCCGCATAAATATGTAAGTAAATATGCATAGAAAACAAAGGTTTATTAATTTTTTTCTAGGTAATATCTCGTAATAAATAGGTTGAAAGGAAATGTCGTTAATATGATAGAAGGACAACAGCAAACAAATGAATTAAAAAAGACGATGAAAAGCAGACATTTGTTTATGATTTCGCTCGGCGGGGTTATCGGTACAGGTTTCTTTTTAGGAACAGGATACACGATTAGCCAAGCAGGAGCGATTGGAGCTATCCTTTCGTTTATCGTAGGTGGCTTCATTATGTACTTAACAATGCTTTGCTTAGGGGAACTTGCAGTAGCAATGCCAGTTTCTGGTTCGTTTCAGACATATACAACAAAATTTATTGGCCCTGGCGTTGGTTTTGCTTTTGGATGGTTATATTGGTTGGGCTGGGCTGTAACGGTTGCATTAGAATTTTTGTCAGCAGGTCAGCTTATGCAAAGATGGTTTCCTGATTCTCCTGTATGGATCTGGTGTGCTATATTTGCGCTTTTATTATTTTCATTAAATGCACTGTCAGCTAAAGCGTTTGGTGAAGCGGAGTTTTGGTTCGCCAGCATTAAAGTGTTAGCTATTATTTTATTTATCGTACTTGGTGGAGCTGCTATGTTTGGTTTTCTTCCATTAAGCAATGGAGACAGCGCGCCGCTTTTCTCTAACTATACGGCTCACGGCGTGTTCCCTCACGGAATTAGTGCCGTGTTGATTACGATGATTACAGTTAACTTCTCATTTCAAGGTACGGAGCTTATCGGTGTAGCTGCTGGGGAAAGTGAAAACCCAGACAAGACTGTACCAAGAGCAATTAAACAAACGGTATGGAGAACGCTTGTATTTTTTGTACTAGCTGTAGCTGTCTTAGCGGGGATGATTCCGCTTGAAAAAGCAGGCGTAGTTGAAAGTCCATTTGTTGTTGTATTCGACCAAATTGGTATTCCATATGCAGCAGATATTATGAACTTTGTTATCCTAACGGCACTGTTATCTGTAGCTAACTCAGGTCTTTATGCAGCAACGCGTATGCTGTATTCATTGTCAAAAGATAACATGGCAAGTTCAGCTTTCATGAAAGTAAATAAACGCGGTGTGCCGATGAACGCCTTGCTTTTAACATTAGGCATTGCGCTTTTATCTCTACTTTCAGGATTCTTTGCTCAAGAAACAGTATTTGTATGGCTCATTTCTGCAGCGGGTTTAGGTGCACAAATCGGCTGGATTACGATTGCTGCATCACTGCTTGCATTTAGAAAAAGATATATAAATCAAGGAGGGCAAATCGAGGATTTAAAATTTAAAGTCCCTCTTTACCCGGTATTACCTTTAATCGCATTAGTATTAAATACAATCGTGTTGGGAAGCATGGCATTTGATGCAGAACAGCGAATGGCACTGTATGTCGGTATTCCACTAGCGCTGCTGTTTTATGCTTATTATCATGCACGTGTAAAAAAGAAAGTTGATTTATCTATTAGCCGTCAAGAAGTGCAGCTTAAAGACGACAAAAAAGTAATTTTATAAAAATCAAAAAGACGCAAAAGCCCAGGTTTTTGCGTCTTTTTTTATTGTTTATTTGTAAACTTAAAATAAAATTAAGTTGACAAATAAAAAGAAATTATTGCAAACTTAAAGCAGCGAAAAGAGAAAGGAGGGTGAATATGAAACCGAAAACAATGGCGTATGTGTCTTTATTTGCAGCTTTAACAGCGATTGGTGCATTTATAAAAATTCCTATTCCCTACATACCGTTTACTCTTCAAATTGTTCCTGTTTATTTAGCCGGTGCGCTGCTAGGTCCGCGTTTAGGTTTGTATAGTCAGCTATGCTACATAGGTATTGGGTTAATTGGTGTTCCGGTTTTTGCAGAAGGAGGAGGTTTAGGGTATATTTTCAAACCAACGTTTGGCTATTTAATTGGCTATGCTGCAGGTGCATTTACCAACGGCTACCTTATTCAAAAATATGACTTAAAGAAACCTTTTTCTATCTTTTTAGCCAACTTATCTACATTGGTTATTGTGTACGTATTCGGGTGCGTTTGGCTTTACGGAGCAATGAAATGGATAATTGAAAAGCCACTTTCACTGAGTGATACACTTCTTTTTGGAGCTGTTTTGCCAATGCCTGGAGATCTTTTGTTGTGTATTTTATGTTCAGTGCTGATTCACCGAATGCAGCCTCAGTTTAGCCGTTTGTCATCAAAGCGGGTTAAAGCGGGGTAACTAAGACATAGAAAAAAAGGGGAAAAAAGAAAATGGGCAAAGCGTATTTTATTACGGGAACTGGAACAGATATTGGAAAAACCCTGGTTACAAGTATTTTGTATAAAATACTTGGCCGTCTAGGAATAAAAACGACAATTTGTAAGCCATTTCAAACCGGCTACCAAGAAGAAATTGGAGGTTATCCGGATATTCACTGGTTTGAAACGAAGATAGGAGTAGCAAATACAGGTATTTATCAGTTAAAGCCGGAGACATCGCCTCATTTGGCTATTGCACTGAGCAACAGGAAGGTAGAGCCTTCAATCGTCTTAAATCGCATTGATGAATTAAAAAAGGAATTTGACATAGTACTCGTGGAAGGAGCGGGAGGTCTTGCCGTCCCTTTAATTGAAGAGGAAACAACGTTCTATATGACAAAAGATTTGATCATAGATGCACAAATGCCGGTTATTGCTGTTGGAACAACGGGATTAGGAGCTATTCATGATGCGCTTTCTACCTTTTCATATGCAAGTGAGCATCAGCTTAAAATCAACGGACTGATTTTTAATCGTTTTAATCACAGCAGTATCATTCATAGCGATAATGTTCGAACAATTGAAAAGCTGCTTCAACTATCATCTTTAATGACCGTTCCAGTATTCACACATATCGATGAAGAGTTAGATGTATATATTGAGAAAATGATGAGGCAAAAAAGTGTTATTCAACATATTCAGGAGGTGTTTGACTGTGCCGTATCAAAAAGCTGAGCTGGAGAAATGGGATAAAGAATATGTATGGCATCCGTTTACACAAATGAAAGCTTACCGTCAATCGAGTCCTCTTATTATTGAAAGAGGAGAAGGAAGCTATTTATATGATGTAGAGGGAAACAAATATTTAGACGGATACGCTTCTCTATGGGTGAACGTGCATGGACATAATGATCCGGAATTAAATACAGCTTTACATATACAAGTGGAAAAATTAGCGCATTCTACGCTGCTTGGATCCGCAAACGTTCCATCCATTTTGTTAGCCAAAAAGCTAGCGGAAATTACTCCTGGCAGCTTATCGAAAGTCTTTTACTCCGATACAGGTTCCGCCGCTGTCGAAATTGCGTTGAAAATTGCCTATCAATATTGGCAAAATCTCGACTCTGTAAAGTACAAAAACAAAAATAAATTTATCTCATTGAATGAGGCATATCACGGAGATACAATTGGGGCAGTCAGTGTGGGAGGTATGGATTTATTTCATCGCATCTTTAAGCCTTTGCTGTTTGACCGAATTCCCGCACCTTCTCCTTATACTTACCGTATGGACGGGTTCGAAACGGAAGAGCAAGCTTCAGCTTACTGTATTCACCAGCTAGAGAAGCTCTTGCAGAACAAAGGAGAAGAAGTAGCCGGTTTGATTATTGAACCGCTTGTGCAAGGAGCAGCGGGTATTATTACACATCCTCCCGGTTTTTTAAAACAAGTAGAGCGTCTGTGCAAAGCGTACGGGGTGTTGCTCATTTGTGACGAAGTAGCCGTTGGATTTGGACGAACAGGAACGCTGTTTGCATGTGAACAAGAAGATGTTGTACCGGATATTATGTGTGTAGGAAAAGGGATAACAGGAGGGTATATGCCGCTTGCTGCTACGTTAACAAGCGAACAGATATTTAATGCTTTTTTAGCTCATCCAGATGAAAATAAAACGTTCTTCCATGGACATACGTATACGGGAAATCAATTAGCCTGTACAGTAGCGCTTAGAAATATCGAACTGATAGAAGAAAGAGAGTTAATCCGTAGCGTAAAAGAAAAGGAAAAAGTTTTTAAACGTTATCTATTAAAGCTTTATGAACTGCCTAACGTGGGAGACATTAGACAAAGAGGATTAATGGCAGGAATCGAAGTTGTGAAAAACCGCCAAACAAAGTCTATTTTTGAAGATAAAAAAGTGATGGGAGACATTATTTTAGCGGCTCGCCAAAAAGGTTTAATCATTAGAGAGCTAGGTCCTGTGATTACGATGATGCCTATTCTTTCAATGACAGACGAAGAATTAAAAACAATGGTTGAAATTGTATATGAATCGATTAAAGAAGTAATCGCACGCTATACAGTGAGCTAAATAAAAAGATGGTAAGACAAAAATATTTTATTTAATTGAAAAAAGATCCGAACGATTTATCGTTCGGATCTTTTTTCAATCAATAAATGTTTTGAATACTTGATAGTCGAAGTGATCGCACATGCTGATTTTCATCTTTTAATAGAAGAGTTTGTTCGAGCAAGTTTAAGTTTTGAATATAACCTTTGACCGTTTGAACAAAACCGTTGTTTTGATAGTTAATAGTTAATAATTTATTCGTTTTTAATGCTTTTAAAATCATACCTATTTTCTCCCTTCTTATATCGTAGCTGACGAAAAACTACAAAATAATGAAGAAGCATTGGAGGCTTGTATTATTTATAAAAATTACTCTATTTTTTATAAATGCTCTCCTGCTACTAATAGTAGAGGATGATGGTGAAAAACAGATGAAAGATAAAGAATAAGGTTTGATTTATTGTAATGAACTGACTTTTCCTATACAAATACCTATTTCAAATTTCTTTTTAGTGATAAAATACTGTTAGCGAAATAACTACTTCTTTTCATTAAAGGGTAAGAACTGGTTATATTGATAGAGTTTTAGTTCTCTATTTCTAGTAATGAAATAAGAGATAGAGAAATAGACTAATAAAAATCAATCAAGGAGTTTTTTTATGGATCAGAGTTTTATTTTAAATCTTTTAGAAATTTTACTGATTAACATTGTACTGAGTGGCGATAACGCAGTCGTGATTGCTTTAGCTTGTCGGAATCTTCCGGACGAGCATCGAAACAAAGCGGTTGTTTTCGGTACATTAGGAGCGGTTGTATTACGTGTAGGGCTAACGTTTGTCGCTGTATATTTATTAACAATTCCATTTTTAAATTTCATCGGAGGCCTGCTGCTTCTATGGATTGCGATTAGTCTTTTAAAAGGTGAAGATGACGGAGATATTAAAGCGAATTCAACTCTAGCAGGTGCTATTAAAACAATTATTATAGCGGATCTTGTTATGAGTTTAGATAACGTAGTAGCGGTTGCAGGTGCGGCTAACGGCAGTATTCTACTCATTATCCTTGGTCTTGTTATCAGCATTCCGTTAATCATTTGGGGAAGTCAGCTTTTAATGAAAATTATGGAGAAATTTCCGATTATCATCATTGCCGGAGCAGCGCTTCTTGGCTATACTGCTGGTGAAATGATCTTTAAAGACAAAGCGGTAGGACATGTATTAGAAGGATTGAATCCGCATTTGCATACGATTGTTCCTATTTTGTTAGCTATTTTAGTTGTGGTTGTTGGGAAACTTAGCGGACGTTCTAAAAAAGAAACGCATTAATTCTAAAAAAGAGGTTGGGACAAAAGTATTTAAGAAGAAGTGAAAAACGAACCACTAATCAACATGTTTGATTAGTGGTTCGTTTTTTTTTTGTTGTGGTGAACGTAGGCTTAATTTGTTTAGATCCTTCTAGCAGTTGATTGGAGGACAAGGCGAAGACTCCTGCGGGAAAAGCGGAAGGGATGAGACCCCGCAGGAGCGCAAGCGACGAGGAGGCTCAGCGGCCGCCCGCGGAAAGCGAAGCCTTGCATGGAAATCAACTGCGGTGTCACAAGCGGTTCAGCTCATGTATTCCATTTATTCGTCTTTAGATTGGATTCATTTCGCTATGTCTCAACCTCTTTTTTTTATTACTTAGCTAATGGAGGTGCGGAATTAACGTCTTGTATCGTCTCTACAGGAGGATGAAATTCATTTTCCATTTTTGATACAACTACAGTTGCTACACCATTTCCAATTAAGTTTGTAATGGCACGAGCTTCCGACATGAAGCGGTCTACCCCAATTAACAGCGCGATTCCTTCAACTGGAATCATCGGGAATGCAGCAAGCGTAGCGGCTAGTGTAATAAATCCAGAGCCAGTAACTCCGGCAGCTCCTTTAGACGTTAGCATTAAAATACCAAGTAGCGTAATCTCTTGCATTAACGACAGGTCGACTCCATACGCTTGAGCGATAAAGATAGCAGCCATGGATAAGTAGATTGCTGTTCCATCTAGGTTAAATGAGTAACCAGTTGGAATGACAAGTCCTACCACAGATTTTGAACATCCGTACTTCTCCATTTTGTCCATCATTTTTGGCAGTGCAGATTCCGAAGAAGACGTACCTAATACAAGTAGAATTTCTTCTTTAATAAAAGCAATGAATTTAAAAATATTAAATCCATAAATCTTAGCAATGGTTCCAAGTACAAATACAATAAATAAGAACATAGTAATGTAAACAGATCCCATTAAGAAACCGAGTTTTTGAAGAGAGCCTATTCCAAAGTTACCGATCGTATAAGCCATCGCTCCGAAAGCCGCAATAGGTGAAAGTTTCATAATCATATTAACAATGCCAAAGAAAATATCTGTACAGCGTTCAAAGAATGTAATGACAGGAGCCGCTTTTTCGCCGAGTGTAGCTGTAGCCATCCCAAATAGTACGGCAAAGAATAAGATTGGCAATAATTCACCATTTGCCATTGCGCCAAATACGCTGTCTGGAATAATTCCCATGATAAACTCCATAAAGCCATGCTCCGCTTCAGCTGCTTGCTGCGTATATTGAGTAACATCAGCTCCGCTTGCGCCATTGATATTAAAGCCAGCCCCAGGTTTGATAAAGTTTACAACAATAATTCCAATTGCTAAGGCAAAAGTAGTGACAATCTCAAAGTATAAAAGAGCTTTACCTCCAATTCGTCCCACTTTCTTTAAATCTCCCATGCTTCCGATACCGATGACCACTGTTAAGAAAATAATTGGGGCAATCACCATCTTAATTAGTTTAATGAAGATATCAGCCAATACTTTTAATTTAGCTCCAAATTCAGGAAACATGAAGCCAATTGCAATACCAAGAAGGATACCAATGACAACTTGAACAGTTAGGTTTTTAAAACTTAATTTCATATGTAATGCTCCTTTCGAGAATGTTTTTTGTTAACGCTTACATTATTCTTATCCTTATATTAACTGATAATTTTAACTATTTATATTTCTGGTGATAATGTTCTTTTTGGTCATTTTGGTCAAAAAAAGTGATGAACATATAGTCATCACTTTTTGCTTTCGATATTTTTTATTTGCTGAATGATGTCAAGCGTTTGTTTTGTTGCATTGTTTTCAAACGATTGATAAAGAGAGTTAAACTGCTTTTTCCATTCGGCTTTCTGTGTATCATTTAAGTAATAAACGCGCATGCCAGATTTATTTTTTATTTTCTGCAGCTGTTCATCGTTCATCATTTTTGATTGAGTCCAAATCCAGTTAGTTGTCTCTACCATTGCATCACTTAATAGTTGTTTTACATCTTCAGGGAGGCTGTCCCAATATTTTTGATCCATCAAAACAGCATAGCCCAAGTATCCATGGTTGCTGATGGTCATATATTTTTGCAGCTCGTACAAACGTTTTGAATAAATATTAGAAATCGTATTTTCCTGTCCATCAAATTCCTGTCGTTCAAGGGATTGATATACTTTATTAAACGAGACAGCCTGGGGCTTAGCTCCAAGAAGTTCGAATTGTTTTTTGATTACTTCACTTGGCATAATCCGAAACGTTTGATCTTGAAAATCTGCTGGATGGAGCAAAGGTTTCGTATTGCTAGTCATTTGTTTAAAGCCGTTGCTCCATAAAGCAAGCCCTTTAATATTTTTCTCTTGCAGCGTACTCAACAAATCCTGTCCGATTTTCCCGGTAAACACTTGTTTTGCCTCGCTGTAATCATCGAAAATGAAGGGAAGATCAAAAAGTTGCCACGTAGGGGAGAGGTCGCTTAGCTTTGAAATGGAAGGTGCAATCATTTGTACATCATTTCGGCGAAGGGCGGCAAGTTCTTCGTCGTCAGAATACAATACACCGTTTGAATATACTTCAATTTTAACTTTACCATCCGATTTTTGATTAACGATTTCAGCAAATTTTTGAGCGGCTAATCCTTTTGGAGTGTTTTCAGCTACAACGTGGCTAAAATTAATCACAATTTGCTTATTTAATCCTTTTTGCTCATCGTCATGATACACATTATCCTGATTTATAACCGTATACTGCAAAAAAACATAGATCATCAAGAAAACGCTGACAATTATACTTGCCCCTATAAACATCTTCAAAATGTCCAACCCCGCCATTCAATAATTTTTCTCTACAAATATTCTAACACGCAATTTCTCAACGTGGTAAAATTAAAATAAACTTCAATCAGCAGTAGGTGTTCCGCTATGATGCGCTTATCGATGCAAACGAAAATGACGGGGTTAATCTTTTTTATCGTGGTCTTTTCGTTGTTTTTAGCAAGTATCGTGGTGATTAATAATTTTGTGCAGTCAAAAGAAAATGATTTAGAGCAAAGGGCTTTGATCACTTCGAGAACAGTTGCTGAAATGCCTGAAATTCGAGAAAAAATTGAAAAAGATAGCAAGAACATTAATCAAATTGTAGAGCCGATTCGCATTATTCACGGTGCTTATTATGTAGTAGTTATGAATATGAATCACGAACGTTTGTCTCACCCTTTGCAAAGCATGATTGGGAAAATTTCTAAAGGAGAGGACGAGGGCCAGGCGTTTGCAGAACATACCTATACTGATAAAGCAAAAGGAGAAGGTGGAATGGTCATTCGCTCTTTTGTGCCCGTTGTGAACGATCAGCATGAACAAGTAGGAGTCGTTGTCTCAGGTTACCTTCTTCCGAAATTTACAGAGGTTATTTTAAGTTTAAAAAAAGAAATTTTTCTTATCTCAGGTCTTGCTCTTTTTTTTGGAGGATGGGGAGCGTGGGCGCTTGCATCTCGTATTAAAAAAGAGATGTTTGAGCTTGAACCTCATGAAATTGCTCGTTTGTTCGTAGAACGAACGGAGACTTTTAATGCCATGCATGAAGGAGTCATTGCCATTGATAAAGAGGAGAACATCACTATTTTTAATCATAAAGCGAAAGTTATGATGGATGTACCCGATGAGGTAATTGGAAAAAAGATCTATGATGTGATTCCAGATACAAGGCTTCCAGAAATTCTGAAGCTTAATCAGCCTGTTTATAATAGAGAGCTTCAAGTTCGGAATTTGAATATTTTAAGCAATCGTGTGCCGATTAAGGTTAATAATCACACAGTCGGTGCGGTCGCTATTTTTCAAGACAGAACAGAAGTTAAAAAATTAGCTGAAGAGTTAACAGGAGTTAAATCATTTGTAAGCGCTCTTAGAGTTCAAAACCATGAATACATGAATAAACTTCATACGATTGCAGGGCTTATCCAGCTTGGAAATAAAGACAAGGCTCTTCAGTACGTTTTTCAAGTGTCTGAACAGCAAGAAGAGCTCACGCAATTTCTTCATAAGCATATTAAAGATGAAAGTATATCGGGATTGCTGTTGAGTAAAGTCAGCCGTGCTAAAGAACTTGGAATTGAGTTAGCTATCGATCGCCACAGCGAGCTTCACTCATTTCCTCCATACTTAGATCATCATGATTTTGTGATTATTATTGGTAACTTAATTGAGAATGCTTTTGATTCGTATCAGCATATAGAGCGTCGTGAACGGAAGATCTATATAAGTATGGAACAAAATGACGGCATTCTTTCTATATTAGTTGAAGATAACGGATGTGGCATGAATGAGGATCAAGTAGAGAGAATCTTTGAGGAAGGATTTTCAACCAAAGCAAAGGAAAATAGAGGAATTGGTTTGCATTTAGTAAAACAAATTGTTGAAAAAGGAAACGGTCAGATCGAAGTAGAGTCAGAATTAGATGTTGGAACGACTTTTATCATTACATTCTTTTTATAGGGGGAGTGGGAAATGAATAAAAAAGAATGGACGGTGCTTCTCATAGAAGACGATCCTATGGTACAAGAAGTGAACCGCCAATTTATTGAACAAGTTGAAGGGTTCATCGTTATCGCTGCAGCTTCGAATGGTTTAGAGGGTATACAGCTCATTAAACAGCATCAGCCTGATTTAACAATCATTGATATGTATATGCCTAGTCAAGATGGCTTAACCACCTTACAGCAAATTCGAGCAAATGGCTATAAAACAGACGTCATTGCAGTTACGGCTGCAAGCGATATTGAAACGGTACGGAAAGTTCTTCAATACGGCGCGGTGGATTATATTATGAAGCCGTTCAAGTTTGAGCGAATGAAGCAAGCGCTTGAGCAGTATCGTTCTTTTCAAGTTAAAATAAGTCAAAAAGAACATATTACTCAGTCTGAATTAGATTCTATGCTGTTTCAGCAATTCGAAGAAAAAGCCGATTTGCTTCCAAAAGGGCTAAATGCGGTTACGTTAAGGAGGATACAACAATATCTTTCCGAACAAAATCATCCAATTTCTGCTGAAGAAGTGGCGGACGGTGTAGGAATTGCGCGTGTTACAGCAAGAAGGTATTTAGAGTTTTTAGAACAGGAAAACGAGCTGAAATTATCAGTTGAATACGGCAGAGTGGGGAGACCTATTAATCGCTATATGTTAAAAATAAATTAAATCATACAGAACAGCTTTTATTTGGAAAAGCTGTTTTTTTGCGTTAGAAAGTATATCTTTTTCTCTCCTAGAACAAATTAAGGTATACAGTTTTCGCTATCCGAAGAATATTTCGTGCGGTCATTAATTCATAGAATGTCCCTGAAAAAGGATTAATGGCGGAAAAATTGGGGAATATGCACTTTGACATTTAATTTTAGCACAGGAAGGTTTTGAAACATGGACATATTTTTAGCCGTCTTACCAGCCATATTTTGGGGAAGCATTGTGCTTTTCAATGTGAAACTAGGCGGAGGACCTTATAGTCAAACGCTTGGAACTACATTGGGAGCTTTGATTTTCTCCATCGGTATTTATATTTTTGTACACCCTACGCTTACACCTTTAATCTTTGGCGTTGGAGTTGTATCCGGGTTATTTTGGGCAGTTGGACAAAGTAATCAGCTGAAAAGTATTGATTTAATTGGAGTTTCTAAAACGATGCCTATTTCAACTGGGCTTCAGTTAGTTTCCACTTCATTATTTGGAGTAATTGTGTTTCACGAGTGGTCTACAAAAACTTCAATCATTCTTGGTGTGCTCGCTCTTATCTTTATTATTGTAGGGATTGTTTTAACATCACTTCAAAGCAAAGAAGAGAAAGAGGCTGAAGAAGGAAAAGGAAACTTCAAAAAAGGAATTGTTATTTTATTAATTTCAACCGTTGGTTATTTAGTTTATGTTGTAGTAGCCCGTCTATTTAATGTAGACGGATGGTCGGCTTTATTACCTCAAGCAATTGGTATGGTTATTGGAGGAGTATTGCTGACATTTAAGCATAAGCCATTTAATAAATATGCAATTCGCAACATTATCCCAGGTCTTATTTGGGCCGCTGGTAATATGTTTTTATTCATCTCACAACCTAAAGTAGGCGTAGCGACAAGCTTTTCGCTTTCCCAAATGGGAATCGTCATTTCAACATTAGGCGGGATCATTATTTTAGGTGAGAAGAAAACGAAGCGTCAGTTAGTTGGGATTATTATTGGAATTATACTGATCATCATAGCAGGAGTCATGTTAGGGCTCGCCAAAAGCTAACTAGGAGGGTATTAACAATGTATAAAGATTTAGAAGGAAAAGTAGTTGTCATAACAGGTTCATCTACCGGTTTAGGAAAAGCAATGGCGATTCGTTTTGCGACAGAAAAAGCTAAAGTAGTTGTGAATTATCGTTCGAAAGAAGAAGAAGCTAACAGCGTTTTAGAAGAAATTAAAAAAGTCGGCGGAGAGGCAATTGCGGTTAAAGGTGACGTAACAGTTGAGTCTGACGTGATCAATTTAGTTCAATCTGCTATTAAAGAATTTGGAAAGTTAGACGTTATGATTAATAACGCAGGAATGGAAAATCCGGTTTCATCTCATGAAATGTCTTTAAGCGATTGGAATAAAGTCATTGATACGAACTTAACGGGAGCATTTTTAGGCAGCCGTGAAGCGATTAAATATTTTGTGGAAAATGATATTAAGGGAACAGTTATTAACATGTCGAGTGTTCACGAGAAAATTCCTTGGCCATTATTTGTTCATTATGCAGCAAGTAAAGGCGGAATGAAGCTCATGACTGAAACACTTGCATTAGAATACGCTCCAAAAGGTATTCGTGTAAATAACATTGGACCGGGAGCGATTAATACACCGATTAACGCTGAGAAATTTGCTGATCCTGAGCAGCGTGCAGATGTAGAAAGCATGATTCCAATGGGATACATCGGAGAGCCGGAAGAAATTGCAGCGGTTGCTGCATGGCTAGCTTCTTCAGAGGCAAGTTATGTAACAGGAATTACGCTCTTTGCTGACGGCGGTATGACGCAGTACCCATCATTCCAAGCAGGACGCGGATAAGAAAAAACGCACTCTATGATAGAGTGCGTTTTTTAGTTTTCCTGAGCTTTTTTGGAATTCTTAGGAGCTGATGACTGGTGTTGAATTCGTAAAAAAAGCAAAATCAAAACGGTGCAGCCAGTGATGCTGTACATCCCAAGAATAAGCGGCTGCTGTGTATCTGTTCCAGAAGTAATGCCGTGATACAGTGCAAGCAAATAGCCTGGAAAAGCAAGAAAATGAATGGCTTTCCATGTTTTTCTCCCCAGCTGTTTTATAAAATCGGATGTGATGATCAGTACGAATAAAATGTAGAGTGAAATAGTACCAAGACCTGTGCTAATTGGTTTGTAATCGGAAGTGAACGGAATTAAAATGTCAGAAAGTGAAAAATGAATAGATTGATCAAATGATAAAACAAGTCCGTGAATCATACCAAATAATAACCCGAACCACCCTGATGATTGATGAACCAGCAAAAGCTGTTTTTTTCGTTTTGGTTTAAAAAATGAAAAGCTGTGAGAAATGCCAGCGGCAACCGATACAAACATGAGTAAATAAGAGGTTAAGCCGGCTGCCCGAATGGTATTCCAAACGGGAAAGTGGGCACTAAATTGCGCGAGGAGAGTAGCCATAATGGTATACCTGACCTTTCACATTTTTTTCGATTAACACCTTGCCTTCTTTTGTAACCGCAATGACCTCTAAAGAAGGGTGATGCATTTTAGCTAATCTTAATCCGGCGTCCCATCCGAGAATAAGCATGCATTTTGCATAGACTTCAGAAACGGTCAAGTCTTCTGAAACAACCGTTGCTTGCAGAAGCTCTGATGAACTAGGCTTGCTGATTCTGCCGTCAATAATATGATGGTGAGTGTGTCCGTTTACTTTCCACAATCGCTTGCCTACACTGCTTGTGGCAATGCCACTGTTGCTCTTTACTTTAATACTCATGAGATTTTTTGATAAATCAAATGGATGAGAGAGCGCAATGGACCAGTGCTTGCTAGCAGGCCCCCATGTTACAATATCACCGCCTCCATCGATTGCCCCAAGTGAAGTTCCTTTTTTCTTTAATTGATTAGCCATTTGCTGAATGCTCCAACCTTTTGCGATTCCGCCTAAATCCAGACCGACATTAGAAGCAAGTTGAATACTTCTCATTCCTTTATGAATCATAATAGGGTTAACAGCATCAAAAGCTGCTACTTTTTGAGGAAGCTGATCGGTAGGCAACTGCTCAAAACTTTGGCCATATCCTAGAGTTTGAATAGAATGATACAGAAATGGGTTGAAAATTCCGTTTGTCTCATTGTAATAGTAAGAGGCTGTTTTTACAGCTTCATACAACATTTTTGACGGTAAAAATAATCTTCCGTTCAGCGAATTAAGCTGTGAAAGTTCGCTTGTTGGAAGAAAGCGGCTTAGGGTTTCTTCTACAAGATAACACCAGCTCTCCACTTTTTTGCTGACAGGCGTTTCAAGCTGATATACGTTAAATTCGGTATTCATTGCTTTAAATGAGTAGCTCATTACATCACATCCTTAAGAAGGTCTTGATTGCATAGAAGAATCATCGTTATTGCCCCAATTATCCTGACTATTTCCGGAATCATCATTTGACCACTGACCTTGCTGATTACTCGAATCATCGTCTGACCACTGATCATCTTGACTGCTTGAATTATCGTCTGACCATTGATCGCCCTGTTCATTAGAGTTATCATTTGACCATTGATCTTGCCCGTTAGTTCCATTGTCCGTATTGGAGCCGGATCCTGAATCTGGAAATAGGTCCGTCTCATCTTCCGTTTGAGTTTGAGATGAATTATCGGCTGATGTATCGTTATTTAGTGCTGTAGTTGTTGAATTTGTTTGATCATATTTTTGAGAAAGTCCTATAAAAGTGGTAAATGCAGCAACGCTCGATAAACCAACCATCCATTTTGTCCATTTATTAGCTGCCATTGATATGCTCCTTTTATCTTTCATATTTTGCAACTGAACACTGAAGAAAAACTGCAGTAGAAGGTAACACACATCGTTCAATTGTTATAGTTCAATATAGACAGAGAAAATGAAAAAATAGTGAAATAGATGTAGGTTGGATTATTTTTGTAGGGAATTCAGTAAATTATTAGATTAAAAAAGGTTGTTCTTTTTAGAACAACCTTTTTTAATCAGCGATAAATCTTACTAATTGATACGTAATAAACCGTTAACTGCACAAGAGAAAGAAGCAAAAGAACGGCAATGGGATAGAAGCTAAAAGAATTAGGTAGCAGCGGATAAAAAGCTATTAATATAGCACCTATAGGAATAGAAAATAGGAGAAAAACAAAGGCTTTTTTACAAGCTTCTGCTGTTATCATCTTTTCACGTTCATCTTCCTCTGCAAATTCAAAAGGAAATAATAAAGGCGAAACGTTCTTCGTCTTTTTACGCGCTCGGTAGTAAAAAAAGGACACGATTAAAAGCACAATTAAAGAAGCGAAAGAGCCTATAGACATGGTAATTTCCCACGGGGGTTCAGGGTGGTTCATAACTTCACTAAATTGAATATTTAGGCTTAAAAAATCATATAAAAACCAACCTACGCATAGCAGAGACACTACATTCAACAAATAAGATTTAATAACATTACTCAACATTTTTCTCCTCCTTTTGAAGTGTAAAAACATCTTCCATTTTTAATTGAAAGACATCACAAATTGTTAAACCAAGTAGTAGGGAAGGAACGTAATTTCCCTTTTCAATAGCTGCAATGGTTTGGCGAGTGGCTCCAACTTTTTCAGCTAAATCTCCTTGCGTATATCCATGTTTAGCTCTAAGCTCTTTTACGTGATTAATAAGAGTCAATATGATCACCCGCTGCCTTTTTAATAAATTTGTTAAGTTGATTTAACATTATGTAAAGTTAATTTAACATCAATTGGATGATTTTTCAATATATAATGGATAAAAAATACAAAAAAGATCCTAGAAGAATTCTTCAGGATCTTTTTTGTTAATAAATTTCTTTAATGCCAGACAAACGAATGGAAAAAATGTTTTGTTTTTCATCTCGTAGGGAGAGGGTTTGGTCGGTTAGGTTTAAATTTTGGATTTTTCCTTTGAAGGTTTGAAGCAGGCCATTTTCGTAATAATTCACGGTTACATGTTTGTTTTTCTTTAACGCTTTTAAAATCATTTATTCATCTCCTTTCATGTGTGCATCTGTTATGAAAAGAAAGCTGTGGCTTAAGCATAAGAATTTGGAGAATGCTCAAGGCAGAATTATTATTATACAGCAAGATGAGAATAGTTTGTAGATAAATTGTGAAAAAATGCACAAGTTTGCAGTGCGGGTGTTGCAACAGAATACAGTATATGAGGAGAGGAGGGGTTTTATGATAAAAAAGGTGATTTTAGTTTATTTATTTGTGGGTATTAGGTAAACTAGTAGATGAATTTAAAGAATCTATCTATAGTTGTGAAGGCTAGGATTTCATTTAATTTTCATTTTCTATGAGTATAATGATAAAGGTTTTCTATATGTTCTTTGTGAATCTACTCATAAACTAATCGAGAAAGGAAAATCAAAATGAAGCGAATCGTTTCTAAGCCGCTGCACTATTTCATATTAGCCGCTGTTTTAATGTGGATAAAGTCGTATGTGGCTTATAAAACTGAATTTAACTTAGGCGTAAGTGGCGTAATGCAGCAAATGCTGCTGTTTATAAACCCTGTAAGTTCAGTGCTGATTTTTTTAGGAATCGGCTTATTTTTTAAAGGAAAGAAAGCAGGAGCTTGGATTCTTGCAGGCAGTTTCATTATGACGCTGCTGTTGTACAGCAACATTCTCTATTATCGTTTTTTTAACGATTTTGTAACTCTTCCCACACTGTTGCAGACAAGTAATGCAGGAAGTATGGGCGGAAGCATTATGGATTTATTAAAAGCACATGATGTTTTTTATTTTGTTGATTTTATTATTTATCTTTTTTTCTTTTTTAGTAAAAAAATTGACTGGCATAATGAAAAAGTATCGGTTAAGAATGCTGTAACCATTCTTTCTTTAGGATTCATGGTTTTTTCTGTAAACTTAACATTAGCAGAAATTGATCGCCCGCAGCTTCTATCTCGAACTTTTGACCGCAATTATCTAGTAAAGTATTTAGGTGCCTATAATTATACGATGTATGACGGTGTTCAGACTGCTCAAAACTCTAAACAGCGAGCTTTTGCAAGCAGCAATGACTTAACGAACGTCGTTAATTTTAAAAACAGTCACTATGCGGAGCCTAATTCCGTTTACTTCGGAAAAGCTAAAGGGAAAAATATTATTAAAATTCATTTGGAATCATTTCAGTCTTTTTTAATTGATTACAAATTAAATGGCCAGGAAGTGACACCGTTCTTAAATTCGTTGGCCCATGGAAATGACTTTACGTATTTTGATAACTTCTTTCATCAAACAGGACAAGGAAAAACATCAGATGCTGAGCTGATGATGGACAACTCTCTATACGGCCTTCCTCAAGGTTCTGCCTTTGTACTAAAAGGAAGCAATACGTATCAGGCAGCACCAGCTATTTTAGATCAAAAAGCTGGCTATACGAGCGCTGTACTGCACGGAGACTATAAGACGTTTTGGAACCGTAACGAAATTTACAAGCAGTTCGGTGTGGATAAGTTTTTTGATGCAAGTTATTACAATATGACGGGTGAAAATAAAATTAATTATGGCTTAAAAGACAAACCGTTCTTTAAAGAATCTGTTCCAATGCTGCAGTCTTTACCACAGCCGTTTTATGCGCATTTAATTACGTTAACAAACCATTTTCCATTTTTACTTGGAAACAATGAGGCAAGCATACAGCCAGCTAACACGGGCGATGCGACAGTTGACCGCTATTTCCAAACGGCTCGTTATTTAGACGAATCATTGCAATCTTTCTTCCAAGAACTGAAAGCTTCTGGGCTTTATGATAATTCTGTGATTATGATTTATGGAGATCACTACGGTATTTCTGAAAATCATAATGCGGCAATGGAAAAAGTAATGGGAAAAGAAATTACACCTTATGAAAATGCTCAGCTGCAGCGTGTACCTCTATTCATTCACGTTCCTGGAGTAAAAGGCGGAGTTAATCATACGTACGGTGGAGAAATTGATGTTGTGCCAACTCTTCTTCATTTAGTAGGGATTGACAGCAAAGAGTTTATCCAATTTGGTACAGATTTATTTTCTAAAGGTCATGATGATGTAGTAGCGTTCCGCAATGGCAACTATGTATCTCCGAAATATACACTAGTGGATGGAACGTATTATGATTCTAAGACAGGTCAAGCGCTTAAAGAAAATAATCAAATGAAAGCTTATAAACAGAAGGTAGCGAAAGAACTGGAGTTATCTGATCAAGTGCTTTATGGAGACTTACTTCGTTTCCACAAGCTAAAGGATTTCCAAACAGTCGACCCTTCGAAATATATGTACGGGAAAGAAGAAACAGAAACATCAGCTAAATAAAGCTAAAATCAAAAGAACATGATGACTTCTGCAAAGCAGAATGAGCATCATGTTCTTTTTTACTGTAAACTATTCATCAATAAATTTCTTTAATTCCCGATAAGCGAATAGAGAAAGTATTTTGCTGTTCATCTTTTAATGAAAGCGTTTGGTCTGTTAAATCTAGGCGCTGTACTTTTCCTTTAAACGTTTGAAGCAAACCGTTTTTATAATAGTTAATTGTAACGGCCCCGTTTTTTCTTAATGCTTTTAAAATCATTTTCAAAACTCCTTCCATATTTAAAATGTGTATGATTAACGAGCTGTAACATTCATTTTCATTTGCATATTTTTATTATACACAAAAATAGAAAGCGTTTTCACTAAAAGTTTGAACACTTTGTGAAAACTTTAACAGAGAATGTGACAAATACATACAGAAACTGATTTATTTGTCGTATTCATCATAAAACACATTTATGAAAGGAGTGTTAAGAACGTGTTAAAACTTTATGGATGGAAAAATATTATAAGATGTCGTTTGAAATGTCGTAGTGAATCCATTCACCGTTCGTTACATTTCCTCCCATTTTTCTGTAAAGCGTTTGAGCTCTTGTATTATCATAAGCCGTTTCCCAAGACATAGCTGCATACTGATGTTCTTTTGTATACTGGTGACTAATCGAAAATAACTTTTCCCCAATTTTTTGACCTCTTGCTTTTTCAGTAACGTACAAGTCATTTAAAATCGCTACAGGCTTTACACGCGTGGTGCTAAATGTAAAATAAAGCGTTGAAAAACCTACTGCCTCGTCATTTTGAGTCGCGATAAACTGAACGCCAGTATCGGGACGTTGAAACAAGTGATCAATTAAATTTCTCAGCTGTTTTTTGGCAGGCTGAGGGCGCTTGTAAAAATCAACAATGTATTCGTTCATTAATGAAATAAGTGCTTCCATGTCAGCAGCATTAGCTTGACGAATTGTAATAGTAGTCATTAAATCTTCTCCTTTTTAATTAGATGATCTACACTTATAGTAAAAGAAATGTATCCCCTCTAAAAGAGCCAGATTTAAAAAATAAGATAGGGACAGATGAAAGGAGCTAGCGTGAAGTTCACACCATTATTAAACCGAAGGAATGATATGCCTTTATATCACCAGCTATATGAATATATAAAAAAAGAAATTGTATCCGGCAGGGTGAAAGTAAATGACAAACTGCCTTCTATCCGATCTCTTGCTGATTACTTAAACGTAAGTCGAAATACTGTAGATATGGCCTATCAGCAGCTTTTAGCTGAAGGATATGTAGAAAGCAAGCCCAAAAGTGGACTGTACGTAACGAATACACAGTTTGATTTACTGCAAACAGATAGAAAGCCGACTGTATTTTTACAACCTCACTCAGAAACAAAGTCGTGTACCTATGATTTTCGGTATGGAAAAGTTGATAGCCGTTTGTTTCCCTTGAATGAGTGGAAAAAACGATACAATGAAAGTCTTCAAACTTATAAAGAAGCGCTGTTCACGTACCAAGAAACTCAAGGAGAAGAATCACTGCGAGAAGAAATTGCGACGTACCTTTATCAGTCAAGAGGAGTGGTTTGTTCGAAACATCAAATTATTATCGGAACAGGTACTCAGCAATCACTCAGTTTGCTAGCGCAGATGTTAAAGCCAAGCATCAGAGATATTGCCTTTGAAAATCCTTGCTATGACGGGGCTAGCTTTGTATTTAAGCAGCATGGATTCTCCTTAAAACCTGTGTCACTTAATAACAGAGGCATAAACATTCAAGAGCTTTATGATAGCCAAGCACGCGCTGTTTATGTCACACCATCTCATCAGTTTCCATACGGAATGATCATGCCTGTTTCAAGAAGAATAGAGCTTCTTACATGGGCGAATGACTGCAATGGATTTGTTATTGAAGATGATTATGACGGAGAATTTCGTTATAAAGGAAGTCCCATTCCTTCATTGCAAAGCTTGGATACTAAAGGGCGCGTCATTTATACAGGGACATTTTCAAAATCTTTTATGCCTTCTTTAAGAATCAGCTACCTTGTATTACCGAAAGTGCTTCTAAAGGAATATCATGAACGTTTCTCTTTATACGAGCAAGCTGTTCCAGCCCTTCATCAGTGGACGCTCGGACTGATGATGAAAAACGGAGAGTGGAGTAAGCATTTAAGAAGAGTGAGAACTGCTTATCAACTCAAACACGGTACTCTTTTAGCAGCTTTACAGAAGGAGTTTAACAAAAACATTACGATATCAGGTGAATATGCAGGTTTGCATATCCTTGTCCGCGTGCACAACGATATGAACGAACAGCAGTTAATTAACGCAGCTCAAAAGCAAGATGTCTCTGTCTACGGCACTTCTCGTTATTGGCTTACGGAATCACCTCAACAAAAGACTCATCTATTATTAGGTTTTGGAAGTTTGGAGAGAGAAGAAATAGAAGAAGGAATAAGGCGGTTGAAAAATGCTTGGTTATAAGCCTCTCCTCATTTCTTCGGTTTCTTGACAAAAGCTTCCTAGTCCTTTAGACTTTTTTGCATATATTTTAAATTATCTGAAAGGAGGATAGGGTAATCGAAGCTAACTGCTAGTGGACAACCCTAGATTAAACAATGAATCCTATCCAACAAATTTTACATACATTTCCTGTGATTGTACTAGATGGTGCAATGGCAACTGAACTGGAGAGATATGGCTGTGATTTAAATGACAGCTTATGGTCTGCAAAAGTGCTTATGGAGCAGCCGGAATTGATTAAGAGAGTGCATCAAGATTACTTTGCAGCAGGAGCTGACTGTGCAATTACTGCAAGCTATCAAAGCACGTTTGAAGGTTTTGCAAAACGTGGTTTAAGTGAAGCAGAGGCGCGCGAGTTAATTCAAGCATCTGTAAAAATTGCGGCTGAAGCAAGAGATGAATTTTGGCAGCAAGAAGAGAATTGTCTTAATCGCCCAAAACCAATTGTCGCCGCTTCGGTAGGTCCTTACGGAGCATTTTTAGCAAACGGATCGGAATATACTGGACAGTATGACGTAACAGAAGAAGAGTTAATGGAATTTCATCGTCCTCGTATGAAAGCATTAATTGAAGCAGGAGCAGATGTGTTAGCTTGTGAAACCATTCCTAATCTAATGGAAGCAAGAGCCATTGCGAGGCTGCTAGAAGAATTTGAAGGAGCGTACGCATGGATTACGTTCAGCGCAAAAGATGACCTGCACATTAGCAGCGGAACATTAATCTCGGAGTGTGCACGCTATCTGGATTCCTATGAGCAAGTAGCAGCTATTGGAGTTAACTGTACGCCGCCTCAATATATTTCTTCACTTATTAAAGAAATTAAATCTCAAACGGATAAGCCAGTCATTGTGTATCCAAATTCAGGAGAGCATTATGATGCTGAATCTAAAACATGGAACGGGACATCTGCAGGCGAAACGTATGGCTGCAGCGCTCACAGCTGGTATGAAGCAGGTGCTCAGTTAATCGGAGGGTGCTGTCGCACAACTCCAGATGATATCAAAGGCATTACAAAATGGGCTAGAAAATAACGGATTGAAAGAAAAGAAGATTCATTGTAATCTTCTTTTCTTCTTGTAAAATAAAAGAAGAAAAGTTGAAAAGGGTTTATTTTAACGAAAGAAGGGATGATGAAAGTGAAAGATATTAAAAATATTTATTGTGTAGGCCGAAACTACGCACTGCATGCAAAAGAATTACATAATGATATTCCAACATCACCTTTTTTATTTTCCAAACCTACTCACGCTCTCGTTGAAGCAGCTGGACAATCAATCACTCTTCCTAGCGACCAAGGAGAGGTGCACTTTGAAACCGAACTGATTCTTCATATTGGACAATCTTACAAAGAAGGCATAGCAGTGGATGAACTTGTTGACGAGATGACGATTGGATTAGACTTGACGCTTCGAGGTGTACAGAGCAAATTAAAACAAAAAAAGCACCCTTGGCTGCTTGCAAAAGGATTTAAACATTCAGCGGTCGTGGGAAATTTTCTGCCGTTTGAAGGAGTAGAAGCATCTAAGGAGAAAGACTTTTCGTTAGTGAAAAACAATAAACGCGTGCAGCTGGGAAATATCAAAGATTTGATTTTTGATTTACAAACGATTATTGATTTTACAGGAAAACATTTTGGTCTTGATAAAGGAGATCTTATTTTTACAGGTACACCTGAAGGAGTAGGTCCGCTTTCACATCAGGATCATCTTTCACTTAAATGGGGAGAGCAAGAGCTTGGTTCTTGCATCATTTCCTTTCGTTAAAAAAAGAGGCTGAGAAAAAGTAGTTTGTAGTTTTAATTGAAGGAAAATCCGAACGGTGAATCGAGATTCTTGATAGAGAATCCAACCTGTTCGGATTTTTTATTGCGATGGTGAATGTAGGCTTCGGAATGAATTTAATAACCAATGGGAAAGCTGTTTTTATCTCCTATAGGAAACGAGGTCCTCATTATGGTGCTCTTAATCCTTACAACGGTGATTTCTATTCTGAGTGTACTAGTTATGCCAAAGCGCATCAGCTGGATAGAAATATACACAACGTCTTTGTTTGTCATGTTTTTAGGATCGGTAGCAGATATATATCTTGATGTTAAATATGATCTTTATGGATTCTTTACAAAAGGAGTAGATTTTGAATATCTTTTAATTTTTATTTTTATTTATCCTGCGACAAATAGTGTATTTTTGAATTTTTATCCACAAGGCAAGAGCCTGTTTAGAAAAGCTTTATATATTACAGTGTGGGTAATTCTTACGACATTGTTTGAGTACATTTCTACCCAAACGGAAGTGTTTTATTATAATGGATGGAAGATTCTATACTCGTTTTTTTGCTATCCGTTTCTTTATATAGCAATGGTTTTAAATTTAAAAATGATACGAAGGCTCCAGGTTATCGATAAGCAAAAATAGAAATAAAAAAAAGTAATGATAAATCATAAAAAAATGATATTTTATTAATGGCTACATATGTAATATAGTAAAAATAGAAAATAAATGAAGCAGCATATAAGCAGGGTTAAAAAACATCAAAACGGGAATCTTGACATTAACTTCATGTTTTTAACCATGTATTGTGAATGAATATACTTATTAATAAATAATATGTTGTAGAAGGAATTTAGTAAAGGAGGCAAGAAGATGTTTAAGCGTAGTGAAAAAATCCAAATTCATGGCGTAACGTTTCATGGAGTCATGAGTGCGAAGCAAAAAGCCGCCCTGCAGGAAATTGCTAATGTAACAGACGAAAAAGACTGGGATGGGCTAAAAGGTGTGTATTGCTTAGGCAGTGTAAAGGTGCAAGGAAAAGATGTGCTAGGCGTGTACTATGGCCAATTTAATGATAACCTTCCAAAAGAGAAGCGCAAACTTCAGTTTGAAATTGACTATATTAAATATACAGTAACGGAATGTCCGATTGTCTTTATCGATACAACAAAAAATAAAAAGCCTCATCAATTTGCTTTTATCATTCTGCATGAATTAGGCCATCATGTGGATCGTATGACAAATGGAACACTTTTAAAAGAAGGAAATAGAACGCAAGAAATGTTTGCTAATACGTATGCTTTAGAGAAATATTCAAAAATAGAAAAGTTCCAAACAAAGAAGTTGAAAAACATTCCATTTTTAGAGGAATCTCTTACTCAATGGAATAAAACTCCTCATCCTGGAGCTTATTCTCTTAGAGTTCAAATTGAATAATTCATGAGAATAGTTCCTCTCTCTCCGTTTTTTATTTTCCTATCTTTTTTCCTCTTCCTTTCTTTTATCCTTTCAATGAACAAAAAGGATTTAATTACCCATAAAGTTTTAAAAGTTTTTATAGTACGAATTATTTACACTATACCCTCCTGTAAATTATGATTATTTTAAGAAAAAACAGAAAATTTTAAAGTTTTAAGGTACAACTTAATAGTGAACAAGCGATGTTGTAATCGTATAGACAAACTGGCATACATATGCGGGTCGTACATACAAACGAATCGCTTCCACTGTTATGAAAGCGGATTCAAAAATAGGAGGGGTAATAATGTTAGCTATTCTTGGGTTTTTGATGGTTTGTACATTTATGTTTCTGATTATGACAAAACGATTAACGCCGCTTATTGCTTTAATGGTTATTCCAGTATTGTTTGCAATCATAGGGGGATTCACAAGTGATATTGGAGAAATGGCTTTAAATGGTGTAAAAGAATTAGCGCCTACAGGCGTTATGTTAATGTTTGCTATTTTATATTTTGGAATTATGATTGATGCTGGTTTGTTTGATCCAGTTGTAGGAAGAATTTTGAAAATCGTAAAAGGTGATCCACTAAAAATCACAATTGGTACAGCTATTTTAGTTCTTATTATCTCATTAGACGGAGACGGAACAACAACATATATGATTACACTCTCAGCGATGCTTCCGCTTTATAAAAAGCTAAACATGAAGCCGATGATTTTAGCCTGTATCGCTATTATGGGTAGTGGAGTTATGAACTTAACACCTTGGGGTGGACCTACTGCTCGTGTGATGAGTGCATTGAAGTTAGATGCTTCACAGGTGTTTACACCACTGATTCCAGCCATGATTGGTGGAGCTGTTTGGTTATTATTCACAGCTTACTATTTCGGAAAAAAAGAGCGCCAGCGCTTAGGTGTTATTGATATTCAAGACGTCACAAATGCTCAAGTAGCTTTTGCAGAAGCAGCAGCCGCTGAAGGAATCGAGTACAAGCGTCCGAAGCTTTTATGGGTAAACTTTGCTTTAACAGCTTTATTATTAGTAGGACTTATCACAGCAGTTATGCCGCTTCAAATTCTATTTATGATTGGATTTGCAATCGCTATCATGATTAACTATCCAAATTTAGAAGTTCAAAAAGAGCGTATCACAGCACATGCTGGTAATGTACTTGCTGTTGTATCTCTTGTATTCGCAGCAGGCGTATTCACAGGCATTTTATCAGGTACAAAAATGGTAGATGCAATGGGTAATAGTTTAGTAGGATTAATTCCAGATGCGTTAGGGCCTTACATGTCTGTGATTACAGCCATCACAAGTATGCCATTTACGTTCTTTATGTCAAATGATGCTTACTACTATGGGATTTTACCAATTATTGCTCAAGCAGCTTCAGCATACGGTATTGATGCTGCAGAAATTGGCCGTGCTTCATTGATTGGTCAACCTGTTCACTTACTAAGTCCTTTAGTTGCTTCTACGTATCTATTGGTCGGTATGGCAAAAGTCGAGCTTGGTGAATTCCAGCGCTTTACTTTAAAGTGGACGATTGGAACAGCGATGGTGATGCTTTTAGTAGCTATTATTACAGGAGTTATTACGCTGTAAAGATCATGAACCTAAAAACTTATCAATTCCGCTTTGGGGATTGATAAGTTTTTTTGTCTAAAAAGCTTTTGGAATAAGGAGCGGATATACAAAAAATTTTGATAAAATAAAAGAAGAATAGAACTATAAGGTAAAGGCTAAAGGTGCGATGAAATGAAAAAATGGTTTCAAGTATCGCTGCAAACAAAAATCGTAGGTTTATCCGCAGCATTAATCATAACTGTTATTGTTCTTTTAGCGAGTATTTTCTCTTACATGCAGTTTGTAGAATCTAAAAGGCAAGCCGAGCAGCTGGCTCTTCAAGCAGCCAAATCAATATCATTTATGCCGGAAGTCAAAGCTGCTTTTCAAAAAAAACAGCCGAGTCGCTATATTCAGCCGCTTGCCGAGCAAGTGAGGGAACAAATCGGAGCAGCAAGTATTGTGGTTCAAAACCGTGAGCAAATCATCTATTCTCATTCTGATCAAAAATGGATAGGAAAGAAAAACAAAGAGGCGGTTAACGATAGAGCACTATTATTCGGCGGATATTATACGCTTGACGGAGAGGGAACCACAGGTCCTGCAATTATGGGCAAAGCGCCTATTGTCATCAGTCACGGAAAGTATACGGAGGTCGTGGGAGTGGTGACGGTTGAGTTTTTAAAGTCACATGTTCATGCTCAGCTCATTACGCGTATTCAGCAAATTATCCTATTTTCACTAGCTGTTTTATTGCTTGGTATGATTGGGGGTATTTTTTTAGCTAAAAGTATTAAAAAAGATACTCTTGGTCTTGAGCCTCATGAAATTGCTTCTTTATACCGTGAACGAAATGCGATTTTACTTTCGATAAAAGAAGGAATTATTGCTATTGATCATCAAGGCTTTATTACGATGATGAATACATCAGCTAAAAATATGCTAGGACTACAGACGGAATATTTACATCATCATATCATTGAAGTATTTCCTTATACGAATATGATTGAAGTGCTAGATACCGGAATAGCCCGAAGCGACCAAGAGATTTTTTTGAATGAAAAAACGTTTATCTTAAACTTAACACCCATTATTGAACATCAGCGAATTGTAGGAGTGGTCGCTAGTTTTCGTGATAAGACAGAATTAAAAAGCTTAATCAATACGATTTCAGAAGTACGAAAATATTCAGAGGATTTACGAGCTCAAACGCATGAGTTTACGAATAAGCTGTATGTTTTGTCGGGTTTGCTGCAGTTAGGGCAGTACAAAGATGCATTTGAGTTTATTCAAAAAGAATCAGCCGTACACCAAACACAAAACCGTATTCTATTTGATCAGATATTAGATTCCAAAGTCCAAGCAATATTGCTTGGGAAGATTGGAAAAGCATCTGAAAAGAAAATTCATTTTTCGGTTGATTCGGAGAGTACACTCGATACGCTCCCAGAACATATTGAAATTTCTCATCTCATTATCATTATTGGGAACTTAATTGATAATGCATTTGAAGCAGTGAGTCAGCAGTCTGAAAAAGAAGTGTCGTTTTTTATTACCGATATTGGTCATGATTTAATTATCGAAGTGATGGATAACGGACCTGGTATATCAGAAGAAGTACTAAATCAAATTTTTACAAAAGGTTTTTCAACCAAAGGTACAGACAGAGGATACGGACTGGCAAATATAAAGAAAATGGTAGATGAACTTGGAGGATCTATTGAAGTGTATAATCAGCCAGAAGGAGGAGCCATTTTTTCAGTTTACCTTCCAAAAAACTGAATCATGAGAAGTAAGGGGAGAGTCGAAATGTTACGAGTCGCAATTGCAGAAGACGATTTTCGAATTGCTCAAGTTCAAGAGCGATTTTTATTAGAAGTAGATGGTGTAGAAGTTGTAGGTAAAGCGTTGAATGCAAAAGAGACGCTTGAAATGCTAAAGGAGAAGGAAGTTGATTTACTTCTTTTAGACATCTATATGCCAGATGAAATGGGAACGGATTTACTGCCAAAAATCAGAGCGCAGTTTCCACAAGTTGACGTTATCGTGGTAACGGCTGCAACAGAAAAAAATATTGTAGAAATCTGTTTGAGAAACGGCGTCGTTAATTATTTGATTAAGCCGGTTATGATGGAATCCTTCATTAATGCTATTAAACAGTATCAAGAGAAAAAGGAACTGTTTAGTACGCATGAAGAAGTTGATCAATCATTTATTGATGCGTACTTTGGACATGTCAGAACAAAGCCAAAAGCGGATAAATCTCTTCCTTCAGGTATTGATGGTATCACATTACAAAAGTCAAAAGACATTTTAAAAAGCATCAAAGGAATTACGATCGAAGAGATGGGGCAACACATGGGAGTATCTAGAACGACAGCTAGACGATATTTAGAGTATCTAGTATCAACTGGTGAATGTCACGTTGAATATGATTATGGGATTATTGGACGGCCGGAGCGCAAGTACTATTTAGCGTAGCATTAGCCTTGAAGGATGATATATATGATTAAAAAGCTCATGATAGTGTTTATAAGTGTATGGCTTGTTAGCTGTTCTTCACCCTCTAAAAAAGATCGTATTGATATGGGGGAAATTGAAATTGTGGCAGCCGGTGCAAAAGGCGGAGGAGCAGATGCAACAGTAAGAGCCATTCAACAAGTGCTAACGGAAAAGAAGATTGTGAAGGTACCCGTTTCTGTTAGTAATAAAATAGGCGGGCAAGGTGAAGAAGGATGGAAATATATTAAACAGAGAAAAGAAGGGAATATTGTTTCCGGAAATTCCAGCTTGCTGATTACAAATAATTTGCTGGGGCAAAGTCAATTAACCTATAAAGACTTTACTCCGCTCGCTATTTTAACATCTGAATGGGAGGTCATCGTAGTTCCTTCTAACTCTCCTATATATAATTTAAAACAGCTCATACGCACGTTAAATCAAAGTGAATCCAGCATGAAAGTGGGAATATCACCTCGCTTAGGAAACGACGATCATTTATCGTTCATGCAGCTGAATAAAAAAGCAGGCGTAGACTCTTCCAAGCTTGAGTTCTTCGTTTACAACAGCAGTCATAAAGTGATCGATGCGCTCGTTCATCAGCAGCTAGATGTAGCACCTATGTCATTATCAGAAGTAAAAAAGCAGTATGAACAAGGGCAGGTAAGAATACTCGCCGTTTCTTCTCCCAGAAGGTTAGAAGAGTTAAAAGAGATCCCAACGTGGAAAGAAGCGGGAATTGACGTAACATTTAGCCATTGGAGAGGTCTAATGGGACCGCCTAATATGACCAAAGAGCAGGTAGCATATTGGAATAAGACAGTGTATGAAATGGTTCATACAAAAGAATGGGAACAGCTGCTTAAAGATAACGATTTAACCTCTTTTTATAAAAATAGCAGCGGTGCTAAAGTCTTTCTTGAACAGCAAAGCAAGCTGTATTCTGACTTAATGGGCGGAACAAATGATGAATAAATACAATAGAAAGAGGTTGGGATAAAAGGATTTTAGACGAAATGAAAAACGAACCATTGATCAAGACTTTTGATTACTGGTTCGTTTTTTTGTTTTGGTGAGCATAGTTTCATCTGTTTCGTTCCTTCTAGTAGCTGATTGGAGGGCAGACGAAGACTCCTGCGGGAAAAGCGGAACAGGTGAGACCCCACAGGAGCGTGAGCGACGAGGAGGCTCACCGGCCGCCCGCGGAAAGGAAGTCTTGCATGGAAATCAACTGCGGTGTCAAAAGCGGTTCAGCTCATATATCCCATTTGTTCGTCTTTAGATTGAATTCATTTCGGTATGTTTCAACCTCTTTCTATCAGTGTACATCTTTTAAATCCAAGTTTTGAATGAACTCAATAAAAGCTTTTACGATGTTAATTTTTAAGGAATCTTCATGATAAAACATCCATGTGCTGCGCGTTAAAGGCTGCTGGTCTTTTGTTTTTAACGTGTATCTGTAAATCTCTGCTGCGTCATCAAGCAGCATACTCGGCAAAATCGCATAACCGAGTCCGTTTACAACCATCTTTTTGCATGTTTCTGCTTTATCTACTTCAATGCTGACAAGGGGAGGCTGAGAGTAATTTTCAGCCCACCAGTTATCAACGGATGTTTTTAAAAAACGATCTTGATGATAATCAATTCGAGGTAGATTGGGAAGATTGTTTATGTCGACAGGCTGTGCAGACGCAATGCAAATTGTTTCTTTAAAAAGCAGCTCTTTCTGATCTTGCCAGTTATAATCCCCTTTTACAAACGCAATATGAACATCGTGCTTATAAAGTAAGTGGGCCATGTCGCTGCTCCATCCGGTCGTGACTTTGAATTCAACGTCAGGAAATCGCTCTTTAAATAAGCGTAATAGTCCAGGGAGTTTGTAGTCAGTAAAAAAGTTAGACACTCCTAGACGTAAAGTACCGGTTAATTGATCATCCATGTTTAACACATTTTCTTTTATTTTTTGAACCGTAAGCAGCATTTCTTCTGCGCACTTCACTAAATATTCTCCCTGCGGTGTAAATTGAACTCCGCGGCGCCCTCTGTTCACGATCTGAACATGAAATTCCTTCTCCATCTGCTGCAGTCTATGCGTAAGCGCAGGCTGAGATATAAATAGCTCCTTGGCTGCTTTTGTAATGTTTTTTTCTCGATACAACACTTGTAGAATAAGCCAATCTCGATCGTCCATACTATCCCTCCAGGAATAAAAAAAATGAATGGTTTATAATAAAATTTCGATATTTTAATTATCTCTAAAATTATACTATAGTTAAGAAGAGGAATGTACGGTGTAAGAAAGAAAAGCCTTGTAGAAGGAAGGAAGTAGGTATGAACGCAAGAGTTGTTTTTTTACAGTCCATATTTTTTATTCTATTAACAAGCGTGGGAGGATTTCTTTTATCGTTAACAGGCTTATCCATTGGCTGGATGCTTGGTACTCTCATTTTAGCTGCTATTCTAGCTTTTCGAAAGCCGCGTTTTTTATCTCAAACAAGCAAAAAAGGTATTCCAAAATATTGGCTGTACGCTGGACAGTGCATTTTAGGGATTGAATTAGGTCAAAAGATTAACTTGTCTGTGTTGACTACGTTTCAATCTCACTGGTCCACCATTACGATTATGCTTTTGCTGTCCGTTGTATTTTCTCTTTTATCCGGTTATTTGCTATGGAAGTTCAGTTCCACAGACTTATTAACAAGCTTTTTCGGTACGACTCCGGGTGGAATGAGCGCAATGCCAGGTATGGCTGAAGAGGTAGGAGCCAATACGGCAGTTGTAAGCATTATTCAAACGATGCGCGTGTTTTTAGTTGTGCTTGCTGTTCCTTTATTTGTGGTCTATTGGGGAAGTAATACAGGACGGCATGCAGTGTCAGTTACTCCAAGTGTTTTTGGGTGGGGATCACTGTTATGGACAGGCGTTTTAATCTTTACAGCAGTAGTAGGCTATTATATAGGAAAAAAACTAAAATTTCCTGCTCCTTGGTTAGTAGGAGGAATGCTTACTGTTGCGATTGTTCAAACAGCTGCTTCATCGTACGTGGGGTATAATCTTCAAGCATACTGGCCTCATTCTGTGATGATTTTATCGCAAATTTTTATTGCTTCAAGTATTGGTTCTCGCTTTCATAAAGAAATGTTTATTGGCGTAAAAAAAATTATGGTTGTCGCGCTTATTAATACAATCGGCTTAATCGCCGCTATGTTCGTATGTGCATTAGTAGTCTCCAAAATAACTGGAATCGGGCTTATCACGTCTATTTTAGCGTTTGCTCCTGGAGGCATTGCAGAAATGGCGACTACATCCATTGTACTGCAGGCTGATTCGACGTTAGTAGTAGCGGTCCAAGTGCTTCGAATTTTAACCATTTGGCTTCTTCTTCCTCCGCTGTTTCGCATGTTTCATCAGTGGGGAGAAAGAAAAAGAATACATTCACACGTTTCATAATAAATATGTGAATGCACTAGGCAAAGTAAGGGTGAGTTTTAAAGAGAGAAATGGGGGAGAATAGATGAGTAATAAAGAAATGGTGGTCAGTCAGTTCGGGGGGAATGCTGGAAAGTACGTCAAAAGTAAAGGTCATGCAAAAGGCAAAGATTTAGCTGTTTTAGCGGAAATTGCTGAAGAAAATAGAGGGGGAAAGCTGCTTGATGTAGCAACAGGAGGAGGACACGTGGCAAATAAGCTAGCACCTGTCTTTCAAGAAGTAACGGCTTTTGACTTAACTCCTCAAATGTTGCAAAGTGCTGAAGGCTTCATTAAAGAAAATGGTCATGAAAATGTATCGTTTGTTCAAGGAGATGCTGAGGATATGCCGTTTCAAGATGACGAGTTTGATACGGTAACGTGCAGAATTGCACCGCACCATTTTCCTAATATTAAACAGTTCATCAAAGAGGTATACCGAGTGTTAAAGCCAGGCGGACAGTTCTTGCTCATTGATAATGTAGCACCGGAAGTGAATGCTTATGACGAGTTTTATAATCGAGTTGAAAAGACAAGAGATCCAAGCCATTATCGTGCTTATAAAAAAACAGAGTGGCTTTCTATGCTTGAAATGCAAGGATTCCGTACAGAAGTGCTGACAACTTTTCCAAAGCGCTTTTTATTTGATGACTGGTGTGGGATGATGAATGTTCCGGAAGAGACAAAGCGTGAGCTTACTCAATATATGCTGAATATACCAAGCGGATTTAAACAGTTTTTCGACATCAAAACGAATCAACAGGGAATTGAATCGTTTCAAGGAGAAGCAATCTTTGTAGCGTGTTACAAAAATAAATAAAAAGAAGCCAACTCACCGGAGTTGGCTTCTTTTTTTACTTATGTTCGTTGGTTTGAACGATTTCCAAAATATTGCGTAATACGGTCTAAAATAATCGCTAAAATAACGATTGAAATTCCAGCTTCAAAGCCCGTGCCGACTTCAAGTCGAGAAACTGCACGGTATACTTCGGCACCAAGTCCCGGAGCACCTACAAGAGAGGCAATAACAACCATTGAAAGAGATAGCATGATGCTTTGGTTAATTCCGGCCATGATGGTTTTTGTAGCTAATGGAAGCTGTACTTTAAATAATTTTTGTTTTGTTGTTGAACCGTAGGCATTTGCTGCTTCTACTAAGTCAGCGGGTACTTCACGAATACCTAGGTTCGTTAAGCGAATCGTCGGAGGCATTGCAAAGATCACAGATGAGATAACACCTGGTACCACACCAATTCCAAAGAAGAAAAGTGCTGGAATCAAATAAACAAATGCGGGCATCGTTTGCATAAAGTCTAAGATTGGCGTAATAATTCGAGCTGTCTTTTCGCTTTGAGATGCCCAAATGCCAAGCGGAATTCCTACTATAATCGAAATCAGTACGCTTGTTAAAACGAGGGCTAGTGTGTCCATGGTTTCTTGCCAGTAGCCAAGATTAAGAATAAATAACAGGCCAATCATCGATAAAATAGTAAATGACCATTTTTTACTTGAAAACCAAGCAATGATTCCGACAATTAAGATTAAAATTAATGCGGGTGGAAAAGTTAGCACTAGTACAATAAAACTTACAATACCATCGACAATAGCTGAAATAACATCAAAAAACCCTTTGATATTATCATTTAAAAACGTGACAAAATGGTCAATCCAATTGCCAACAGGAATTTTAGGAATACTATTCATTTACGTTCACCTCATTACTATCAGTACCGGCGAGTGCTTCAATCACTCGTTCTTTTTTAATGATGCCGCGCAGACGATGATTTTCATCTACAACCGGTAGTGGAAAGCGGCTGATAACCATTTTGTCGTACAAGTTTTCTAGTAGCGTATCTGTTGTAACAGTTGGAATATCCGTATCTAATACATCTGCTGTCAGTTTATCTTGTTTAATGGCACGGCTAATATCATCTGCCGTTACAACTCCTAGAAGAGTTTTTTTCTTGTCTACGACGTAGATGCTTGAATAACCAGCTTCTTGCATAATTTTAAGAGCCACGCGCGGACCTCGGTCTACGGTAATAGATTCGGCACGGTTCATCACGCTTTCAGCTGTATATACTTTAGCTACATTAACGTCTTCTACAAAGCGCTCGACATAATCATTGGCAGGGTTTGTCATAATTTCTTCAGGTGTTCCTACCTGAACAACACTGCCGTCTTTCATTAAAACGATGCGATCTCCGATTCGAAGAGCTTCATCAAGATCATGGGTAATAAAAATGATTGTACGTTCCATTTTTTCTTGAAGCTCCAGTAAGAAATCTTGCATGTCTTTACGAATAAGCGGATCTAGTGCACTGAATGCTTCATCCATTAGTAAAATGTCAGGGTCATTGGCAAGTGCTCGGGCCAGTCCGACGCGCTGCTGCATACCCCCGCTCAGTTCACCAGGGTATTGATTTTCGTACCCTTTCAAACCTACTAATTCAAGCGCTTCTTTTGCTTTTTTTTCACGTTCGGCTTTTGGTGTACCTTGAACTTCTAGTCCGTATTCTGTGTTATCAAGAACCGTACGGTGAGGGAATAGGGCAAAGTTTTGAAAAACCATGCTCATTTTTTTTCGGCGCATGTCGCGGAGTTCATCTTTGTTCATTTTTACTACATCGTCACCGTCTAAAATAAGAGATCCAGATGTTGGTTCAACAAGGCGATTAAACATACGAACTAAAGTGGATTTACCGCTTCCAGACAGGCCCATAATAACGAAGATTTCACCGGATTTGATTTCGAAGTTTGCTTGATTAACCCCGATTGTCATTCCCGTTTCTTCTAGAATTTCTTTTTTTGTTTTTCCTTTTTGAAGTAAATCAATCGCTTTTGACGGATTCTTACCAAACACTTTGGTTATATTTTGTACTTTTAATTTTACGTGTTCCATATGTCCACCTCAATTGTTGTTTTCTTTTACGTCCATTAATCTTTTGTCCAACTGTCGACTAGCTTTTTATGCTTTTTTACCCATTCTTGCGCTGCTTCTTCAGGATTCGAAGATTTTTCAACTTGTGATAGAAGAGGACTGATTAATTTATCATTCATCTGTGCATTATTCATCCATTTTATGACTTGAGGATTTGTCTTTTTAAATTCTTTGCTTGTCATTGTGTAAATGTTGTCAGGGTCTCCAAACGAATTTTTAGGATCTTTTAAATATTTGATATCAAAGTCTGCAAAAGCCCAGTGAGGATTCCACATAGTAACAACAATTGGTTTTTTGGCATCATAGGCTTTGCGCAGTTCACTGAGCATAGCTGCCTCAGACGATTTTACAAGCGTATAGCTTTTAAGGTTATAATCCTTTAACGCCTGTTCGGCTAATCCATTAATGCTGGAGCCTGGGTCAATTCCAATTACTTTGTTATCGACATCAGAAGCAACCTTAGCAAGGTCTTCCGTTGTGTTCACATCTTTCATGTAGGCGGGAACTGCAAATCCTAAGCGTGCGTTTTTAAGCCAAGGGTCTTCGATGTTCACTTGATTTTTATACTTTTTGTAAAAAGGCGCATCTGTTGTAGGAAGCCATGGTGCAAATGAAATGTCAATGTCGTCATTAGCTGTTCCTACCCAAACACCGGCTTTCTCTAAGAAAACAGTTCTAACTTTATAACCTTGATCTTCTAAAATCTGTTTCCATACGTACGTGTAGGCAATGTTTTCAGTATAGTTATTCATGCCGATGGTAATGGTTTTTTTATCTTTAAATGCGCCATTACCGTTGCCGCAAGCTGAAGTAATAACTAGAAGAAAACAAATCATGCTGATTAACAATAGTTTCTTCATGCAATGTAACTCCTTTATAAAGTTTTAAATCAATATGACTGATATGTAGAACGGATGCTAAACACAACGAAGTGTATACCCGGTTTTTTTAGGTGATAAACATAGAAAATATAAAATGTGAAATAGAGTGGGTGATTTTTCGGCGTTGTAAAGTTATTTTTAGCTAAAAATGTACATCGTAGTTAAGAGAAATTATGGGAAATAAATGGATAAAATAAGTGACTGTAGAATCAGTCTTACATGTTATCACTCTTTTTTTTACTCCGTCAACTTCAAGTCAAGAGTAATCAGGCAATTAAGCCGTATAAATATATACGAAAAAGTATCTTTTTAATAAAGTTATTTTTCAGGAAAAATAGTTGATTAAAGAGCTTTGCATCAGCTTTTACCTTGAATTGTAAAAGGAAGAAAAATAACAGTGAGACATATAAAAAGAGCGAGGGTAAAATGATAAAATAAAAAAATATTTTTGAAGCCGGCATGCGACCGATTTTTTAATTAAATTTAAAGATTCAGAAAATTTTATCTTGCATAATTCACGTTGCTTATAGTAAAATGAATGAAAGTCATTCATTTTATAGGTGGAGGGAAAGAGTTGGTTACAAGCACAAGTGAAAAATACGATAAAATCTTACAGGCAGCGATTGAAGTTATATCTGAAAAGGGGCTTGATAAAACGTCAATTTCAGACATTGTAAAGCGTGCAGGCGTAGCTCAAGGAACTTTTTATCTTTATTTCAGATCCAAAAATGCCCTTGTTCCTGCTATTGCAGAAAACTTACTTTCTTTGTCGCTTGAAAAAATTAAAGAAAGAGCTAAAACAGCAACAAATTTTTTAAGTACATTAGAGGTAATGATTGACGAAACGTATAAAACAACAGATGAATATAGAGATGTTCTTGTTTTATGCTATTCGGGGCTCGCTTTTGACTATTCATTAGAAACATGGGAAGCTATTTATTTACCTTATTACAACTGGTTTGAAGAGGTATTAAATGAGGCTGTGAAAAAAGAAGAAGTCATCAAACAGCTTAACGTTAAATGGACAGCTAAAACGATGATCAATTTAATTGAAAACGCTGCTGAACTTTTTTATATCGGGCGAGAGCAAGATGTCACACTTGAACAATCGAAGGAAGAACTTTTTCAATTCTTGAAGCGTTCTCTTGTGCCATCCGTGTAATATTAGCGCTGCTGATATTACACCTATCAAAATGACTGACATTCATTCAAAATATATAATGAGTTATCAGAAATATAAGTTTTTTTCTTTTAAAATGACTGACAATCAGTCGTTATTTAATAAGGAGGTATCTTATGGATCGTACAGCCGTTAAAACGTTAACTTTAAATATGTACATAAACGGAGAGTGGAGAAAAGCAGAGAAGCAGCGCTCTACTGTTAACCCAGCGACAGGTGAAGTAATTGGATATGCTGCAGAAGGCAGCGCAGAAGATATGAAAGCAGCAATTGAAGCAGCACGGGAAGCCTTTGACAGCGGAATTTGGTCTGAGACTTCTGCATCTGAAAGAGCAGCCATCTTATTCAAAATTGCCGATAAGCTTGAGGAAGCGAAAGAGGAATTAGCAGCGCTAGAAACAATGGATAACGGAAAGCCCTATCGTGAAGCTGAGGCTGATGTGGAAGATGCAGCTGCTTGTTTTAGGTATTACGCTGGGTTGATTACAAAACCAGACGGTCAAACGTACAGTGTTCCTGCACCTATGCAAGCAATGGTTATAAAAGAACCAATCGGGGTGTGCGGGCTGATTGTACCTTGGAATTATCCGCTGTTGATGAGCGTGTGGAAAATTGCACCTGCTTTAGCTGCAGGAAATACGATTGTATTTAAACCTTCTGAAGTGACACCAGTTACTCCTACAAAACTTTTTGAGATTTTAGAAAGCGTAGGATTGCCAAAAGGAGTAGCAAACCTTGTTATGGGAGCCGGAGATACTGTGGGAAATACGCTTATTCAAGATAAGCGTGTTGATAAGATTTCCTTTACAGGCGGAACGGTAACAGGAAAACACATTATGCGTCAAGCAGCAGAGAATGTAACGAAAGTCTCTTTAGAACTTGGAGGAAAGTCACCGAACATTATATTTGCTGACGCTGATTTTGAAACAGCTGTAGATTATGCCTTATTTGGAATTTTTGCAGGTAGCGGCCAAATTTGCGCTGCAGGTTCTCGTATTTTAGTAGAAGAAAGCATTGCTGAGAGATTTATCGAACGTTTTGCAGAGCGTGCTCAAAAAATTAAAGTAGGAAATGGAATGGATCAAGAGATTGAAATGGGCCCTCTTGTAAGTGAAGAACATATGAAAAAAGTATTAAAGTACATCGAAATTGGAAAGCAAGAAGGCGCTCGCCTTATATGCGGAGGCAATCGAATCACCAGCAGTGGATTGGAAAAAGGATTCTTTGTAGAACCTACGGTTTTTAGTAACGTTACGTCACATATGAAAATTGTGCAAGATGAAATCTTTGGGCCTGTTGTCGTTATTCAAACGTTTAAAGACGAAAAAGAAGCTATTAAGCTTGCAAATGATACGGAATACGGTTTAGCAGGCAGTGTGTTTACAACCGACGGTGCAAAAGCTCTTCGAGTGATTAAAAAGCTTCGTGCGGGCATCACTTGGGTGAACACGTATCATTTTACATTTAACGAAGCGCCTTGGGGCGGATATAAGCAGAGCGGAATTGGTCGAGGACTGGGCACGTTTGGATTGGAAGAATTTCAAGAAGTAAAACAAATTAATATTAATTTACAAGTAGAGCCAATCGGCTGGTTTAAAAATTAAAAGTAGAGAAGGAGCGATATTAAAATGAATACAGTGACGAAAAATCAAGAGGTAAACAAAGCATATGGTGAAGTAAACGAATATATCAACAAAGTATTGGGGCTTATTGAAAAAAGCGAAGTGTCAGCTGAAGAAGCACAGTGGATTACGAAAGAAACAGTAGACGGATTTCGTGAGCATGTCAACCCGGGCTTTTTGGAATATCGCAAAACAGTAACGGTGGATACGCAGTTTGCAGCTGTTGAATGGTCAGATGAAGGCTCTTGTTTTACGGATGTAAACGGTAAAAAATACATTGATTGTCTGGGCGGATTTGGAATTTATAATGTAGGGCACCGTCATCCTAAAGTAGTCAAAGCTGTTCAAGATCAGCTTCAGCGTCAAGCGCTCCATAGCCAAGACTTATTAGATCCACTTCGTGCGATGCTTGCGAAAATTTTAGCAGATATTACACCGGGGGATTTGAAGTATTCCTTTTTCACAAACAGCGGAACAGAAAGTGTAGAAGCCGCTTTAAAATTAGCGAAAATGTATAGTGATCGAACAACGTTTATTTCCACAACACGTTCTTTTCATGGGAAAAGTCTAGGTTCTTTATCAGGTACGGCAAAAGGCATGTTCCGTAAACCATTTCTGCCGTTAATTCCAGGTTTCCGTCACGTACCGTTTGGTGATATTGACATGATGCGCAAAACATTTGAAACGTGCGCGCTTGTAGGGGAAGATGTGGCAGCTGTTTTATTAGAACCAATTCAAGGAGAAGGCGGCATTATTCTTCCTCCTGAAAATTATTTAAAAGAAGTGCGTGCACTATGTGATGAGTACGACGCTATCTTAATTTTTGATGAAGTTCAAACAGGTATGGGACGTACCGGTGAAATGTTTGCATCAGAACTATATGATGTTGTACCCGATATTTTATGTCTTGCTAAAGCGTTTGGAGGAGGAGTTATGCCTGCTGGCGCGGTTGTAGCAAAAGAAAAAGTGTTTTCAAGCTTCTTTGATAATCCGTTTATGCACACAACAACGTTTGGAGGCAACCCGCTTGCCTGCGCAGCGGCTATTGCAACTATTAACGTGTTGATTGAAGAACAGCTGCCAAACCGCGCGAAAGAGCTAGGGGAATACTTCCTTGCTGGTTTAAAGAAAGCTGCTGAAAAACATGGAGATAAAGTACTTGAAATCAGAGGGCAAGGTTTAATGATTGGAATTGAATTTCACCAAGATGAAATTGGCTACGCGCTTTCTAAAGGTATGTTTGATGAAGGAATTCTAGTAGCCGGGACGCTTGTAAACTCTAAAACAATTCGTATTGAGCCACCGTTGACTATTTCAGCGGAAGAAGTAGATCAAGTCATTTCTACATTTGAAAAAGTATTAAATGAGCTAAGCAACCAATAAATGTAACAAGGAGCAATGAATATGAATCGTCAAACGTTTCTTATTCCCGTATTGCTTTCGATGATTTTAGTAGTACAAATGCCTAGCGACTAACTGAAATTATCGAAACGGAGGAGTAAATCATGAAATATCCATTGTCCCCAGATGTCAAACCAGAATTTTGTACAACGGGCTCATTTATGAGGCTTCCAGCGGAAAGAGGAAATGCAAAAGTAGGGCTAGTAGGAATGCCGTTTGATACGGCGGCATCTTTCAGAGTAGGTGCGCGTTTTGCACCTCAAGCCATTCGGCAAGCTTCCATGACGCTGTTTCCTTATCACCCGGTACACGACGTATACCCATTTGATGATACAAATGCCATTGATATTGGTGATGTGCCGGTTATTCCGCATAATATTCACAGAAGCTATGAATTGATGGAAGAAGCGGTAGGAGCTCTTATGGATAGAGGAATCGTTCCAATTGGAATTGGAGGAGATCATTCCGTTACTTTAGCAAGCCTTCGTGCTGCTGCTAAAAGATATGGCCCAGTGGCTATGATTCATTTTGATTCTCATACAGATACGTGGGATACGTATTACGATGAAAAATATTGGCACGGATCTCCTTTTATACGCGCATATGAAGAAGGGCTAGTAGACCCGAAGAAAGTTTTTCAAATTGGTATTCGCGGGACATTAAATCATCCGGGAGATGTTCAAGAAAGCAAAGACCTCGGTTACCATGTAGTAACGGCAGGAGAGCTTGAACGTCAGGGATTTTCAATGATTTTGGAGCAAATGAAGACAGCGATTGGAGATACGCCGTGCTTTTTAACATTTGATATTGATTTTGTTGATCCTTCTTGTGCACCAGGCACGGGAACGCTTGAAGTAGGCGGATTCAGCAGCAGAGAAACGCTGCAAATGATCCGTTCTCTAACGGGATTTAACTATGTTGGATTTGACTTAGTAGAAGTGTTACCTTCTTATGATCCAACTCAGATAACCTCTTTGCTTGCAGCTACAATTATTCATGATTTTGCTAGTTTAGTTGCAGTGAAAACGAAAAGAGAGTCATTGGATACGATGATTGAATAACGGCTTGTAAGCAGAAATCCCTCTTATTCAGAGGGTATTTCTGCGTTGATATAGCAGGAGATTAGGAACATATAGCTATTTAAAATAAAGCGCTTTCATAATATGATAAAAGAAAAAGATAGTTTGTTAGCAACCCTTACCAACTTAAAGAAATAAATCATATATTTGCTATAGTAAACGTAACAACCCTTTATATAAAAATGAATGAAAGTCATTCATTTTTATATAAAGAAATTAAATCATATGCATTTATGGATTAAATTGTCAGAATGTTCTTAATAAAGTGAAGGGGGAAGATAAATGAAACATGAAACAGTAACATTAAAAAGGTCGTTGAAATTATGGCAGATTGTATTAATGGGGATCGGATATATGACTCCGATGGTAGTGTTTGATACGTTTGGGATTGCGTCTGATATGACGAATGGACACGTTCCCACGTCTTATATCATAGCCCTTGTCGGGATGCTTCTCACGGCAGTAAGCTACAAAAAGATGATTCAAGTGTTTCCAAATGCAGGATCAGCTTATACATATACGCAAAAGACAATCAATCCACATTTAGGGTTCTTAGTTGGCTGGTCTGCACTAATGGATTATCTCTTTTTACCGATGGTTAACGCACTTATTTTTCAAATTTATTTATCATCTATTTTCCCTTCTGTACCATCGTGGATTTGGGTTGTCAGCTTCGTTATTATCGTTACGCTGCTAAATTTACGAAGCGTTAATTTCACTGCCAATTTCAATACGTTTCTTGTTGTATTTCAAATGACGATTTTAGTATTGTTTGTTGCTGTTTCAATCAAAGCCTTGCTAGGCGGAATGGGGGAAGGAACACTTTTTTCTATGAAGCCCTTCTTTAATCAGAACATGACGTCATCAGGGCTAATAGCAGGAGCTACACTTATGTGTTTTTCCTATTTAGGGTTTGATGCAGTGGCTATGTTATCAGAAGAAACGCCCAATCCTAAAAAAACGATTCCGCGAGCTATTTTTTTAGTTGCGTTAATCGGAGGAGTCATGTTTACCGTGACATCTTATTTTATTCAAGCGGTTTTTCCGACGTTAGAAGGATTCAAGCATCCAGACGCTGCGGCTCCTGAAATTGCTATGTATGTGAGCGGTACGCTGTTTCAAATTGTCTTTTTAGCTGGAGGAATTGCAGGAACATTATCATCAGGCATGTCATCGCATGCAAGCGTTTCGCGTTTATTATACGTAATGGGACGCGACCGAATTTTACCTCAGTCATTTTTTGGTTATGTTCATCCTAAGCTGCGTACACCTTCGCGAAATATTGTATTAGTCGGAGTGGTATCAGCAACTGCCATTTTCTTTAGTCTGGCAACGGCTACGTCATTTATTAATTTTGGAGCACTCATTGCGTTTTCTTTTGTTAATATTTCGGTTATTGCGCACTATGCTGTTCATCAAAAGCAGCACCGGTCGGCTAAGGGTTTTTGGTCATACATTATTATGCCACTATTAGGAGCAGCGGCGATTGGCGTTTTATGGCTTAACTTGGAGCGCAATTCATTTTTACTTGGTATTGGCTGGGCGATTGCCGGTTTAGTTTATTTAGTGTATGCAACGAAAGGTTTTAGAAGACAGCTGTCTTCCATTGAGTTTAAGGAAACAGAAGAAATGTCACCTTTGATGAAAGTCGGAGAAAAGTAAGGATAGAAACTACCTGTTTAAGCCTATCTTATTAAAGAAGCCACATTTATGGATTACGTATTTTGAACGTGTTACTATGTAAGAACGATAAGATAGAAAAAGGTAGGTAAATTATGATTAAAGCAGTTGTATTTGATTTTGATGGGTTAATTATTGATACAGAATCAGTGTGGTACGAAGTGTACCGCGAAATGTTAGAAGACAAAGGAGTAGATCTACCAATTGCAACGTTTGCTTCTTATGTGGGAACGGATGCTACGGCACTTTACGATTACTTGCTTCAGCAGTTTAACAATGAGTTCACGAAAGAGGAACTGGCTCAAGAATCGTTAAGACGTCATCAAGAAAAAATGAAATCATTAGTAGCCCGAGAAGGTGTAGCAGAGTACTTGGCAGAAGCAAAAGAACTTGGATTAAAAATTGGTTTAGCAAGCAGCTCGTATCGCGACTGGGTAACGGCATTTTTAAAAGAGCTAGATTTGCTGCACTATTTTGAAGTCATTCAAACGCGCGATGATGTAGAAAAAGTGAAGCCAGATCCGGCTCTTTACCAAAATGCAATTGAAAAGCTAGGAGTAGAACCCTCTGAAGCTTTAGCATTTGAAGATTCTTCTAATGGAGCAAAAGCTGCCATGGCAGCAGGCTTGCGCTGTGTAATTGTACCAAATCCGTTAACTAAACACCTGTCATTCGAAAGATATCACTTACATATCGAATCGATGAAAGAGAAAAGTTTAAAAGAAGTGATTCAGTATCTTTGTATTGAAGACTAAAGCTAAAAGCGGCACATTTTCCAAAAGAAAATGTACCGCTTTTTTTTATTGTTTTACTGCTTCTTCAGTCAAATCAAAAGGATTATCTACAGGGTTATAGACACCGTCGTAATGCTTTTTAGTTATTAGAATAATAAGTCAATAACCTTTAAAGAAATCCTAATTCAGTATTAGTAATAGCTTCATTTATGTTTCGTTATAAGGCAAGAAGTTTCATTGACACTCTGGAAGAATATGTTTTAAGATTACTTCCAAACAGATTTAATTCTTAGTTAATTTATGTATTTAATTAGTTTTGGAGGTTGCTATGGGGAAACATATTTATTTAAATGCGTTTGATATGAATTGTGTTGTACATCAGACACCTGGTTTGTGGACGTACCCAAGTGATCAGGCGTCCGAATATAAAACGTTAGATTACTGGGTAGAGTTAGCTAAGCTATTGGAAAAAGGAAAGTTTGACGGTTTGTTTTTAGCCGATGTATTAGGCATTTATGACGTTTATAGGCAAAGTAACGAAGGAGCTCTTAAACAAGCTGCTCAGCTTCCCGTGAATGAACCAACTGCGCTTATTTCCGCTATGGCGTATGCTACAAACCATTTAGGGTTTGGGGTAACGGTATCTACTACTTATGAGAAGCCTTATGCGTTTGCGCGTAAATTTTCGACATTGGATCATTTAACAAATGGCCGTATTGCATGGAATATTGTGACTTCATACCTTGAAAGTGGATCAATCAATCTAGGATTAGAAGAACACTTTACGCATGAAACCCGCTATGATATTGCCGATGAATTTTTAGAAGTCTGCTATAAGTTATGGGAAGGAAGTTGGGAGGAAGGAGCTGTTGTAAAAGATAAAGAAAAAGGGATCTTTACACTTCCAGACCGGGTTCATCCTATTAATCATAAAGGGAAGTGGTTTAGTGTTCCAGGCGTACATTTGTCAGAACCTTCACCGCAGCGAACTCCAGTTTTATTCCAAGCAGGAGCTTCTGCACCAGGAAGAGAATTTGCTGCCAAACACGCTGAATGTATCTTTACAAGTTTTCCTACTAAAAAAGTAGCCTCAGATTATGTGAAAAAAATGCGCACTCAAATTGCTGCAGAGGGCAGAGACCCAGATAGCGTATTAATTTTTAATTTATTTACCCCAATTGTTGGACGAACAGAAAAAGAGGCTGAAGAGAAGCTTGCTCGTTTTGAAAGCTATGTGAATTTTGAAGGGGCAGCTACGCTGTTTAGCGGCTGGACGGGAATCGATGTTTCTGCCTACGAACCAGAACAACTCATTGAATTTATTGCGACAAATTCAGTCCGTTCCGCTTTAGAGAAATTTACAATAAGTGATCCGGATAGAAAGTGGACGGTAGAAGAAGTAGTGAAATTTGTCAGTATCGGAGGGATGGGCCCAGTTACTGTGGGGAGTCCAGAACAAGTAGCTGATTTTATGGAAGAATGGATAAACGATACGGGCATGGATGGGTTTAATATGGCTTATGTAACCACACCGGGGACGTTTGCTGATTTTATTGATTTAGTGATTCCTGTTTTGCAGGAAAGAGATTTATTCAAAACGGATTACAGTGAAGGAACTTATAGAGAAAAGCTATTTGAAAAATCACAATTCTTGCCTGATGAACACTATGGCGCTCGATATCGAAAGACGAGCCAAAAGGAGAGTTTAACATGACTGTGACCACTGTAAAGGAAGAAATTTATCTTGATCAAGCAAAAAAGCTGTCCGTTTCTTTTGCAAAGGATGCAGCACAAAGAGATAAAGAAGGGGGAACACCGAAACAGCAAAAAGATGCTATTCGCCAAAGCGGGCTGTTAAATTTATTAATTCCTCAAAAATATGGCGGAGAAGGCGGGAAATGGTCAACGGCTTTGGCTATTGTTCGAGAGTTGGCGAAAGGCGATGCAGCATTAGGTCACTTATATGGCTATCACTCCTTGTTTGTCTCAGATATCCGAATCAAAGGTACAGAAGAACAGCAGGCCTATTTTTATCCTTTATCTGTTCAGCAGCAAGCTTTTTGGGGAAATGCCTCTAATCCTTTAGTAGAAAGTCTAAAAGGCGATAAGCAATCACAAGGTTATCTATTAAATGGAACGAAAGCTTTCGGTTCTGGTTCACCTGATTCTCAGTACTTGTGGCTATCGTTTAATGACAGGGAAACGGGGCAATATTTAAACGGAGTCGTGCCTACTGACAGAACAGGCATTACCGTCAAAGATGATTGGAATGCGATGGGACAAAGACAGACGGGAAGTGGAAATGTAGATTTTAAAAATGTACGAATAGAAGAACATGAAGTGGTTCAAGATTTTGTTGAAAATCCTACTCCTTTTTCAACTATTGGAGCCTCGCTGTCGCAAATTATTTTAACGAATGTCTTTATAGGAAGCGCTTTTGGAGCAATTGAAGAAGCACAAAACTACACGGCTTCTAAAACAAGGCCTTGGTTAACATCAGGAGTAAAAAAAGCTTCGGATGATCCAGGTATACTGCGAAAATACGGTGAACTCTGGATTCAAGCGAAAGCAGCCAGTGCACTTGCAGATGAAGCAGCTCTCATATTGGATGAAGCGTGGGGAAAAGGCAAAAAACTAACGGAAGAAGAACGTGGAAATCTAGCAGTTCACGTAGCGGCTGCCAATGTTTTTGCTGGTAATGCCGCACTGGATATCACAAGTAAGATATTTGAAGTTATGGGAGCGCGTTCGGTTCATGCTGAATACGGATACGACCGATTCTGGCGTAATGTAAGAACTCATACTCTTCATAATCCAGCTGAATACAAGCTTCGAACGGTTGGGGACTGGGTGTTGAATCAGCAGTACCCTACACCTAATCCGTATGCTTGATTTAAAAATAGTAAAAAATGAAGCTATCAGACAACTGAGGCTCCTTATTGCAGTTTATTTGTAATAACGGAGTTTTTTTATGTAGCTTTAAAAAGGGGCGAATACAAGTGGAGTTGTTTTGGTTTATTCCAACGTATGGGGATGGACGTTATTTAGGAAGCCATGAAGGAGCCAGGGCTGCAAGCTATTCTTATTGCAAACAAGTTGCACAAGCTGCGGATGAGCTAGGCTATAGCGGGGTCTTGCTTCCGACGGGAAAGTCATGTGAAGACGCGTGGATTGCTGCATCTACTTTAGTGCCCGTCACTGACAATCTGAAGTTTTTAGTAGCAGTACGCCCGGGTTTAATGTCGCCTACACAAGCCGCAAGAATGGCTGCAACATTTGACCGATTTTCTAAAGGAAGGCTTCTTATTAATGTTGTAGCAGGAGGAGATCCCGTTGAGTTAGAAGGAGACGGAGTGTTTTTAAACCATCACGATCGCTATGAGCTGACAGATGAATTTTTAACCATATGGAGAAGGGTATTAAATGAATCGGATGTTCACTTCGACGGAGACTACTTGAGTGTTAAAGGTGGAGACGTACTTTATCCGCCGATCCAAAAACCGTATCCTCCCCTTTATTTTGGAGGCTCTTCTCCTGTAGCGATGGACGTTGCCTCAAGGCATATAGACGTCTATTTGACTTGGGGAGAGCCTCCTGCACAAGTAAAAGAAAAAATTGAACGAATGAAAGAAAAAGCCAGGCAGACAGGAAGAGAAATTCGATTTGGCATCAGGCTTCATGTCATTGTTCGTGAAACTGAAGAACAAGCCTGGAAAGCGGCAGATGAACTGATTCAACATGTTGATGAAGAAGCCGTTAAATCAGCCCAAAAAGTATTTTCTCGAATGGATTCAGAAGGTCAAAAACGTATGAGCGCCTTGCATCAAGGCGACCGTTCAAACTTAGAGGTAAGCCCTAATCTATGGGCTGGTGTAGGGTTAGTTCGAGGAGGAGCAGGGACTGCTTTAGTAGGAGATGCTGATACAGTGGCACAACGAATCAAAGAATATGCAGAGTTAGGTATCGAAACATTTATTTTATCCGGGTATCCTCATTTAGAAGAAGCATATCGAACAGCAGAGCTTTTGTTTCCAAGGCTTCCAGTTAAGCGTAAGCACGATGAGAACGAGCGCACATTTATCAGTCCATTTGGTGAAGTGAAAGTGAATGATAAAACACCGGCTAAAAGGTGAGAAAGGAGGGAAACAGTGAACAATACCCAAACGATTGCAGCGTCTCAAGAAAAGATCCTTGAATTGGCTAACCGGTTGGCTAAAGAGTTTTCCAAAACTGCTGTAAAAAGAGATAGAGAAGGCGGAACGCCTCTACATGAGCGTAATCTGCTTAGAAAAAGCGGTCTTTTAGCCCTCCCAATTCCTAAGGAATACGGAGGTTATGGAGCCGACTGGCCGATTGTTTTTAAAATCGTGAATATCATTGCGAAAGCAGATAGTTCACTTGCACACTTGTTGGGTTATCATTATTTGACGATTTGTTCGACGTTTCTGTTTGGAAGTACTCAGCAGTACAAAACTTTTTACAAAGAAACGGCAGCTCAGCAGCTTTTTTGGGGCAATGCCTTTAATCCTAGAGATTCGGGGCTGAAAGCAGTTCGAGAAAATGGACGATTAATGCTCAGCGGAAGCAAGAGTTTTTGTTCTGGGGCAACGGATTCCGATCGTTTGTTAGTATCGGCTCAAGAAGAAAACGGTGAGGTATTGCTATGTGTACTTCCTACTCATAGAGCCGGAATTGTTACTGAAGATAATTGGGACGGATTTGGACAGCGCCAAACGGATAGCGGAAGCGTAAAGTTTGAAGGTGTTATCGTGTATGAAGAAGAAATATTGCATAAAGCAGCTGAAGAGCAAAAGGTTTTTCCTACGGTACGAACGCATTTGGCTCAGCTTATGCTCACTCACTTATTGTACGGTATTGCTCAAGGCGCTTTGGAAGAATCAAAAGCTTACGTGAAGGCTCATACAAAACCGTGGCTAAGTTCAGATGTTGAAGCAGCAGAGCAAGATCCTTATATTATTCAGCAATACGGTGAAATGAGTTTAAATCTTCATGCTTGTTCAGCACTTATCGAAAAAGCTGTTGCAGAATTTAATCATGCATGGAAAAAAGAAGACGCGTTAACGAAACAGCAGCGGGGCGAGTGCGGAGTCGCCATTGCGATGGCTAAAACATTTACTGCCAAAACGGCCTTACATATTACTTCCACTATATTTGATGGGATGGGGGCTAGAGCTACGTCTGATCAGTATAAATTTGATCGCTACTGGCGTAACGCACGAACAATTAGCTTACACGATCCTGTTGCTTACAAGCTGCGTGACATAGGTAAATGGTATCTTAGCAGTGAACTGCCGCCGATTACCCCATATTCATAGAAAGTCTGCTAAAAAGAGGCTGGGACAAAAGTATTTTAATTGAAGGAAGATCCGAACGATGAATCGTTCGGATTTTTTCATGGTTAGAGTGAACGTAGGTTTCTTATATTGAGTTGCTTCTAGCTGTTGATTGGGTGGATTTCATTATGTAGCTATTTCTTTTTTACTAGAATAGGTATAACTTTTTTAATTAAAAAATAACGAATCAGCTTGTTTAAATAGATAAAACTGATATAATGATAACGATTATCAGTTTCAAGAGTCAATTATCTACATAAAGATACAAGCAGGAGGAATGACATTTGAATAAGAAAAAAATAGGACTGCTGGCTTTTATTACAATGCTGGCAATCGGAATGCTTATCGGCTGCAGCAGCACGAACAAGGAAAATTCAGCCGATGAAAAAAATGAAAAAACAAGAGTGGTTAAACATGAGCTTGGAGAGACAAAAGTAAAAGAAAATCCAAAGCGAGTAGTCGTATTAGAGTTAGGTTTTATTGATGCATTGTTAGATGCTGGGATTAAACCTGTAGGAGTAGCTGATGATGATAAAGCAGAACAGCTTATTGATAAAGATGTACTAAAAGAAATTAAAGGATACAAATCAGTTGGCACGCGAGCACAGCCAAGCTTGGAATCGATTAAACTGTTGAAGCCAGATTTGATTATCGCTGATTCAGAACGTCATAAAAATGTATATAAAGAATTATCAAAAATCGCGCCAACGATTGAGTTAAAAAACTTAAATGCTAATTACGATGATTTACTAAATACGGAGTTAAAAGTAGGAGAAGCGGTTGGCAAGAAAGCAAAAGTTGAAAAAGTGGTAGAAGAGCATAAGCAAAAAATGAAGGATTTAAAAGCAAAAGCACCAAAAAATCCGGGCAATGTACTTGTTATCGCTGATGCAAATGGTAATATTAATGCTAGAACTTCAAATTTCTTTACAACGGGTGTTCTTGAGCAATTAGGCTTCAAAAATGCATTAACAGATCCTACAAAAGAGTACAGTGTAAAAATGACAATGGAACAGCTGGTAAAAGCAGATCCGGACAAACTCATTGTTATGCGAAATGAAAAAGGTCATACGCCTTTAGCAAAACAGCCATTATGGAAAGAGCTAAAAGCGGTTAAAAACAATCAAGTGTATGAAGTTGATGTATTTAAATGGTCTCTTCGCCGAAGTGTACAAGGTGCAAATGGTATTGCAGATGAAGCAGAAAAGTTATTATTTGAAGGCAAATAATAACGAAGAAAAGAACAATCCAGCGGGGTTGTTTTTTTCTTTTTATTGAACTTTCAAATGAAAGGAGGCGCAGTCTATTATGAAAGCTGTTCACGGTTTATCCAAAAGAAACAAATCTCCACTTCGTATAATAGCTATTTTCCTTGCGGTTATTATTCTTTTACTGATTTCTATGTTTTTATCTATTTCCATCGGTTCTATACATATTTCTTTTGGAACGATTAAGCAAGCTATACTAAATTTTGACGGATCAAAAGAACAATCTATTATTCAAACTGTCCGTCTGCCTCGCTTATTGGTAACGGCATTTGTTGGCGCTAATTTGGCTGTCGCCGGAGCGTTGATGCAAGCATTAACTAGAAACCCATTAGCTTCTCCTGGTATTTTTGGTATTAATGCTGGGGCATCAGCGGCAATGGTATTTTTAACGGTTTTAGTTCCGAGTGTAAGCATGATTGGTGGGGTATTTGGAGCATTTTTAGGAGGCGCCTTTGCTGCTGTTATTGTCTACGTCATGAGTTCGTTGATTAAAGGAGGAGACAGCGATGTAAAGCTTGCTTTAACGGGTGTCGCTATACAAGGTATGCTTATGTCTCTTACGCAAACGCTGTTAATTTTTAATGAAAGCAAAACAGAAGGCGTTATGTTTTGGCTCACCGGCTCAGTTATTGGGCGGGATTGGGGACATGTTCACGTGTTGCTTCCTTTTAGCATTGTGGGTCTGCTTATTGCGTTTGGTCTGGGAAGAGCGTCTTCTTTGTTATCTTTAGGAGATGATGTAGCTAGAGGACTCGGGCAGCGAGTCTTTGCCATTAGAGCGTTCACTGCAGTTGTTGTGATTGTATTAGCAGGTGTTTCTGTGGCAATTGCGGGTCCCATTGGCTTTGTAGGGCTTGTTGTTCCGCATATGGTTCGTTATTTAATAGGTGTAGATTACCGAGTTGTTTTGCCAATGAGCGCGCTGCTTGGTGCATCTTTATTGCTATTAGCAGACGTATTGTCGCGATTTATTACATATCCGTATGAGACCCCTGTAGGTGCAGTAACAGCATTGCTTGGAACACCGTACTTTATTTACTTGGCGAGAAGCAAAAAAACAGAAAGGAAGGCATGAGTATATATGCAGACTGTCAATAAAACAAAAAAGCAGCCATCTCGATTCAAGTCTGTCGGCCTGTTTATCATTCTTTCTGTCTTAATTATAGCGCTAAGCGTGATAAGCCTTAGCTTAGGAGACATTAACATACCGCCATTAGATATTATTACGTCTTTTATTGGCATTGGCGATCCTGACTTGACGTCTATTTTGGTAGAATTTCGCCTGCCTCGTATTTTGCTGGCTATTTTAACGGGAATCGGCCTAGCTGTGTCCGGAGTCGTCGTACAGTCTATTATGAGAAATCCGCTCGCCAGTCCAGATACATTAGGTCTTTCAAGCGGATCAGGGTTAGCTGCTGTTGCAGTCACTATTTTACTGCCTTTAGCAAGCCCGTCTGTTTTATCAGTCGCTGCGTTTGCAGGAGGCTCTATTGTCTTTGTAATCGTCTATTTGCTTGCTTATAAAAAAGGAGTAGAACCTATTCGATTTGCATTAATAGGTGTAGCAGTCAGCGCTTTTTGTTCATCGGGTATTCACTTGTTAATTTCAAAAGCAAATCCAAACGTCAATGCGGCACTCATTTGGCTGAGCGGCAGCTTATGGGGAAGAACATGGGATCAATTGATTGGTTTACTTCCGTGGGTCGTTATACTAGTACCGCTGATTTGGCTGTTAGCTGCTCGGTTAGATTTAATTCATTTAGGTGATGAAGTGGCTCGAGGACTAGGGGCTAGAGTAGAGTTAATTCGTCTAGTATTACTAGCAAGCGCAGTGGCAATGACGGCTGCTGTTGTGTCGGTTGTTGGCACTATTGGCTTTGTAGGGCTTATTATTCCTCATGTGGCCAAACGGTTAGTGGGACCGAGACATAAACAACTAATTCCTACAGCCGCTTTACTTGGCGCTTTGTTTGTACTAGCAGCAGATTTAATTGGGCGAGGAATTGCTCCTCCGATTGAAATTCCGGCCGGATTAATCATTGGCATTATCGGCGCTCCGTATTTTCTTTATTTATTGTGGAGAGAATCTAAAAAATAAGCTCGCGCTTTAGCGCGAGCTTATTTTTATTCCAAATGAATTTTTGGGAATGGAATATGCGGAGGCTCTTCTAGCCATCCTTGTTCAATACTTATTCTTGATACTTCTTTGGCATATTCCAAAATTTCAGTTGTGAAGTTTGTATAATTTAACGCGAGATCTAAACGCGGGCTCGTTGACATCGCCAGCCCGTATCCACGTACATTTTCAGTAATCATCGCGGCTAGGTGAAACATCATGAGTTTTTCTGAAAATGGAGGAACGGAAGACTTTTCTACTCCGTAATCCCACTTCATTGTGACCGGTATGTTTTCTACCATCAGCGGTTGTGACAGGGATTCAATATGCTGCTGCACAAGTTCTCTACCCTTTAATAAAAAAGCCTGAATGTCCTGAGAAGGAGCTATTTGAGCAAATCCTAAAATTAAATCTTTTGCAATCAAATTCGTCTGTATACTTGATACGATATGAGAAATTTCAATGACGGTTAACGGGCGCTTTTCATCAAAATAGCTCCCTAGAAAGAGTTCTTTGTCGTTCATATCAGACGCATCTGCAATCGGAATAGGAGGAAGCTCTATAAAGATTTGTTTTTCTAACAGCAAATCTGTAATCGTTTGATTGAGCTTTTCCGCTTTTAGCAGCAAGCTGCGAAAAAAAGACCGTACATCATTTCTTGCGGCAACATCGACGCCCGTAGTTGCTGACAGCAGAAGGACATTTGAAATATGCTTCAAATAAAGCAAATAAAAGGAGTCCGAGAACAACTTTGGTGCTTCAGCATCAACGTCTTCGTCTCCGAAGCCAAGCGGAATTGGCATATTTTCTTTTAAAAAGATAGCAGTGAGCGCATCACTGTTTTTGGTTGTGATGTGCAGTGTACCTTGAATCGCTTTTTGAATATCCAAATCGTCTACATGATACAGAAAATGTTTAAGCATACAAGAAATTGCTTTATCGTTCATATATTGCTTCCAAATAACAGCCATCTCGGCGGCTGACAGTGGAGAAAATGATTGATTGTTCATAATAAACTCCTCATATATAGATAATTAACAAGTTTCTAAAAGGTTATTAACTAGTATAAGTCAAAGGAAGTAAGATAAACACTATAGAAAGTAAAAAAAGGTATCAACATTTTATTATAAGAGTAACCTTCATGCATAATTTAAAGGTTCTTTTAGGAAAAGAAGAGCTCAACCGCTTCTTTCTTGCAAAGCAGAAATAAAACCGAAATAATAAATGAAGAAAGTTAGGCAAGAAAGGAGTTTCATTATATGCCAGAAGGTCCAGAAATTAGACGAGCAGCCGACGAAGTGGAAAAAGCGATTATCGGTCTTCCCGTTCGCGAGGTATGGTTTGCTTTTCCATCTTTGCAACATTATGAAGAAGTATTGACAGGAGCTCGTATTGAGAGAGTAGATACAAAAGGAAAGGCTATGCTTATTCGTTTTGACAACGGCTATACCATTTACTCACATAATCAGCTTTATGGAAAATGGTATGTTCGTTCATCTTACAATTATCCATCTACAAACAGACAGCTGCGCCTTGCAATTCATAATGAAAAAAAATCAGCGCTGCTTTATAGCGCTTCTGATATTGAAGTATTGCGTGATGAAGAAGTTCCAGCTCATCCTTTTGTATCAAGGGTTGGTCCTGATATCTTAAGTGAAGAAGTAACGGAAGGTGAGCTTTTAGATCGTTTTTATTCTAAACCTTTTTATCGTAGAAAGTGGGCATCGCTACTGCTAGACCAAAGCTTTATAGCGGGGATTGGAAATTATTTGCGCAGTGAAATTCTATTTGTAGCGGGAATTAATCCTGCAGCTCGTCCAGTAGACTGCACGGAAGAACAGCTTAAAAAGGCAGCTGAAGCAACCATTTCTCTTGTAAAACAGTCCTATGAAACAGGTGGCATTACAAATGACGTAGAGCTTGCTGAAACGTTAAAAAAGAAAGGCCAAAAGCGCTCTGAATACCGCCACTGGGTTTTTAACCGTGAAGGAGAAGCTTGCCGAATTGACGGCACGTCTATTCTAAAAGTCCAAGCTGCTTCTAGAAGACTTTATTACTGTCCTACTTGTCAAAAATAGCAGGATATATTGATTCTGCTATTTTTTTGATGCGGAAATGAATGAACGTTCATTTTTGTGATATAGTTAAAAAGTAAAGTCATGATCTTAAGGGGAGGGATAAGATGGAATGTAAAGCAGGAGATACATTTACGTGGCAAAGAACGTTTCAAGAGGAAGAAATCATGCAGTTTGCGGAGATGACTGGAGACCGGGGCAAACATCATATAGAACGTGACGAAAAAGGGCGGCTAATGGTGCATGGACTTATGACTGCTAGTATTGGGACAAAAATAGGGGGAGACTTAAACTACATTGCAAGAGAAATGGTGAGTGAATTTCTTCGTCCAGTTTTTGCAGGAGATACGATTACCTGTGAATGCGTATTAACTGAAGTAGAAAAAGCAGATGGTTTTCAAAAAGTGAAAATCAAATCAGTGTATCGAAATCAACAAGGTAAAGAAGTACTGATAGGGACAAGTAATGGAATTATTCGAGATTAAATTGAAAGCGTTAACAAAATGTGAGTTATGAATATGGTTAGAAAAGTCACGGGTTCGTGACTTTTTTTGCTGTTCATTTTCCTTCTTTTGTAATTTACCATTTAAATGTAAATATGGTAAATTAGTAAAGTTGAGTTTCATAAATGGTAAAAATGTGTATTTACTAAGTACATAGATTCTTAATTTTGGAAAATATTTAAAAAGGAGTTTCTTACATGAAAAAAATAATGAATACAGGCTTAGCACTATCATTCGCTCTATTGCTTTCGGCATGTGGGATGCCGTCTTCAGAGGAATTAACGGGTGACGTGAAAGAAGCACAAGAAAAGGTGAAAAATGTCCAAGTGAAAGTCACTGGGAAAGAAGAAGGATCCTCTGATTACAAAGTCAACGGAGTACAAGAGTTTGATTTTAAAAGCAAAGCAGGTTACATTAACACAAGAATGAACGGCGAAGAACTAAAGATGTATCATGACGGAGATGAAACGTTAGCTGTGGCTGGAGAAGAAAGCACAAAAGTACAGGGAGAAGAAAAAAAGTACGTTACGGCTTTAATTAATAATGCTATGGAGCTTCAACAAAATCCAATACGCTACTATCAAAAATATGATAAAAATCTTCCAAATGAATTTGACGTTACCGAGAAAGACAAAGAGTATGTATTAACATTCAACGGAGACAAAGACAAAAAGCAAAAAATTGTAGCAGATGATGCTAAAGCTTATTATAAAATAACAAATCAAGGCAGCGATACTGCTGTGGATCTTGATCAAATTAAAGGAAAAGATTTTTCACTTGTTGTGACAATTGATAAAGAAACGAAGCAAGTAAAGAAAGTAGAGAAAAAACAGTCGTATTCAGTTAAAGTAGACGGAAAAACAGAAAATTCAAAGTCTAAGCAAACGTATACGTATACATATAATCAATTAGACAATGTAACAAAACCAAAAGTGGAAGCAAAATCCGCTGCTGCTTCTAAAGATAGCAGCACCGAAACGCCAAGTAAAGAAAAGCAAGCTGCCTATGCCAAGGAAGCGGGACAATACGTGGATGCTTTAATTCAAGCAACTGTTTATCAAAATACAGATCAATTTGTTGCTAAACATCCGAATCAGCAAGATAAGAAGCAGGTAAAAGAAAAAGGGGAGTTCCAAAAGAGTTCGTTTGTAGAGTTTTTTGAAACGAATTTTAAAGGTGCTTTATCATCATTGAGCTCAAATATAACCGATGAGCAGTTAAACGAAGTAAGCAGCGCTTTTCTAAAAGCTCTTTCATCTACAAAATATAACATTAAAGATGCAGCGTATAGTGCTGAAGATGATGCGTACGTTGTACAAGTCGAAATTCAAGGATTTAACGATGCAAGTGTATTAGCGGAAGTCATGACACCACTTGCAGAAAAATATCAGGCGGGTGAGCTGAGTAACGAGCAGTTAGTAAACGAACTTATTAACGGAGTAGCAAAACGCTATCGTGAGCCAGTTGAATTACTTCCGGCAAAAACAGTCCCTGTACACGTTATAAGAAATGGTGAAAAAGATTACGAAGTTTTAATGCAAGATGAGTATCTGTTAACATTTGCTCAACAATCATAAATAGACATAGAAAAAGATTTCAGCTATATGCCTGAAGTCTTTTTCTATGTTTGTTTAAAATATAATTTTAAAAATAAAATAAATTATTGAAATTATATTTTAAAGGAATTATAATAACCATAACTTCACTACATGATGAAAAAGTAGCTAAAAAAATGAATGAACAGCTTACATTATTAACACAGAGTCCCAAAATGAGCAGACCATGAAGATAGATACGGCTAGTACAAAAGAAATTTTGCACGTAATGAATAAAGAAGATCAAAAAGTGGCGCTGGCTGTGCAAGAAGTACTTCCAAACGTAGAGGTAGCAGTTGAGTTTGTAAGTGAATTATTTCAAAAGGAAGGCCGGCTTATTTATGTCGGTGCGGGAACAAGCGGACGCACTCCTTATGTGATTGGTGCATTAAGATATGCAAAATCTGTAAAAGCTAAAGCAGTGGCGCTGTCTTGCAATGGTAATTCTCTTATTGGAAAAGAAGCGGGCCATAGTATTGAGGTGGTAGTAGGTCCAGAAGTGCTAACAGGTTCCACAAGGTTAAAAGCAGCAAGCGCTCATAAAATGATTCTCAACATGATTTCTACCGCGGCTATGATCAAAGTAGGAAAAGCGTATGAAAACTTAATGATAGATGTTCATGTGAGTAATGAAAAGCTTAAAGAGCGAGCGATAGGTATTATTTGTAAAATTACAGGTGTTTCTTATGAGCAAGCAAGTCAAACGCTTGAAGAAGCAAATAATGAGGTAAAAACAGCAGTGGTTATGATCAAAACAAATGAAAATTACGATACCGCAAAGACGTTACTGAATAATGCGGGGGGTTATGTGAGAAAAGCGATTGAACATTACGTATAAAGGAGAAAAACGATGTCAACAGGCGGATTAACAATGATTAAAAACACGGTGGCTAAGCTTCCGGATTCGGAGAGGAAAATTGCTGAATATATTTTAAACAACCCGCATACTGTGGTAAACAGTACGGCTGGGGAACTAGGAAGACTAGCGAATGCGAGCAGTGCCGCTGTTATTCGTTTGTGTAAATCTATCGGGGTTAGCGGCTTTCAAGAATTAAAGGTAAGAGTAGCCGGTGATTTAGCTAAAGATACAGAACAAGGATACCGCGATATTGAAACAAACGAAACGATTCAAACTATTGTCAAAAAAACAGTAAGCAACAGCATTCAAAGTTTAAGTGATACGGCCGAGCTTGTGAATTATAAAGAAGCAGAGCGGGCTGTTTTGACATTGATTGAAGCCAAAAACATTCATTTTTTTGGAATCGGTGCTTCACATATTATTGCTATGGATGCGCAACAAAAATTTCTTCGAATTAATAAAAATGCGACGGCTTTTGCAGATAGCCATCTAGCAGCTACACTCATCGCAAATGCAAGTAAAGACGATGTAGTTGTGGGCATCTCTTTTTCAGGGGAGACCCCTGAAGTAAGCAATGTCTTATCTTTAGCTAAAAATCGCGGAGTAAAGACGATTAGCTTAACTAAGTACGGACAGTCTACCGTTTCGTCTTTAGCAGATATTTGTTTGTATACGTCTTATTCTCAAGAAGCGCCGTTTCGAAGCGCAGCTACATCGTCTCGTTTAGCCCAGCTTTATGTGATTGATGTTTTATTTTTAAGTATTGCAGCGCAGCAGTACGACCAGACGATTGAGTATATTGACAAAACAAGAGATGCCATTCAGTTTTTGAAAGATAAAAAATAAAAAAAGAAAGCGATTGCAAAAAGGGGATTTTGTGGTCTGTTTCCTCAGTGGCGTATCCATCTAAGAGGAAAATACAAAGGGGGATTAACATGTCTTTAGATAATCATCAATTAGCAAAGGCTGTTTTGGAGATGCTTGGGGGAGCATCCAATATTGAAGCGTATACGCATTGTATGACGCGGCTGCGCGTGACTGTAAAAGATGATTCAATCGTTAAAAAAGCAGATATACGAAAACTTGAAGGCGTGCTCGGGTTAGTGGAAGAAGAGACGCTGCAAATCATTATTGGTCCCGGCAAAGTGAACAAAGTAACAGAGGAGTTTGGAAAGTTAATTGATGAATCCGGCGGTATTAACTTAGAAAATCGTGCAGCACAGCGAAAATCGGAGCTAAAAGAAAAAAATGCAACTCCGTTTAAGCTCTTGCTTCGCCGAATTGCAAGTATTTTTATTCCGTTGATACCTGCTCTTGTAGCATCTGGACTTATTACTGGAGTGACAAAAGCAGCTGTGCAAGCGAAGTGGCTTCCGGCGGATTCACAGATTGCTATTCTTTTAACCGTTATCGGAAGCGGTTTATTTGCTTATCTTGGTATTTTAGTAGGTATTAATGCCGCAAAAGAGTTTGGAGGTTCGCCAGCTCTAGGAGGCTTAGCCGGTATTTTAGTCATTAATCCTGCCGTAGCTGATATTAAACCTTTTGGGGAAGCACTTCTGCCGGGGCGGGGTGGTTTAATAGGCGTGTTGCTTGCAGCAATCTTTATGGCCATGTTAGAAAAACGAGTACGTAAATTTGTCCCTCAGTCACTGGATATTATTATTACACCAACCGTTACGGTGTTAATTACAGGAATTATTACGTATGTGGTATTCATGCCAATCGGCGGCTTGATTTCAGACGGAATCACAAAAGGTCTTTTAGGAGTTTTAGAGGTGGGAGGAGTTGTAGCAGGCTTTGTTTTAGGGGCAACGTTCTTGCCGCTCGTCATTACGGGACTGCATCAAGGCCTTACTCCTGTTCATTTAGAGCTTATCAATTCAATTGGAGATGATCCGCTTCTTCCTATACTAGCAATGGGCGGAGCCGGTCAGGTCGGTGCAGCTTTTGCTATTTATATCAAAACAAAGAAAAAACGTTTAAAGCGAGCAATTGGAGGCGCACTTCCTTCAGGACTGCTCGGAATCGGAGAGCCGCTTATTTTTGGAGTCACACTTCCTTTAGGGCGGCCATTCTTAACCGCTTGTCTTGGAGCTGGAATCGGCGGAGCGTTTCAGGCGCACTTCCATATTGCAACTGTAGCAGTGGGAGTATCAGGTTTGCCGCTTACGTTTTTAGTTCATGCGCATCAAATTCTTCTTTATTTACTTGGATTAGTTATTGCTTACGCAGCAGGCTTTATTTGTACCTATTTCTTTGGATTTAACGATGAAATGGCGAGGGAGTTTGAATGATTGGCATTTCGTTTTATTTGAACGATAGAGATGCCAAACAAAGGTTAGTAGAAGCGAGTGAATGCGGCGTTACACGCGCATTCACTTCACTTCACATTCCAGAGGAAAAAGGAGATTTGGCTGAACGGGCAAAAGAATTGCTTCATGTGTCTAGAGATTGTGGAATAAGCGTGTATGCAGATGTATCCAAGCATACACCGTTTCATTTGGGTATCGAAAGCCTTATGACTCTATCTTCACTTGGCGTATCAGGTATTAGACTAGACGATGGCTTTAGCGTAGAAGAAACGATTTTACTTGCGGATGAGTTTTATATTGCCCTTAATGCAAGTACATTGTCAAAACAAGAAATAGAAGCGCTGTTATCTGCAGGCCTTCATCATCATCAGCTGCTTGCTTGGCATAATTTTTATCCGCGGCCTGAAACAGGGCTTGAAGAAACGTTTTTTCAACAGCAGACAGATTTATTCAATGAACTTCGTATTCCAGTGTGTGCTTATATTCCTGGAGAAGGCGAAAAAAGAGGTCCTATTTATCAAGGTCTTCCTACTAGAGAAAAAGACCGTAATAAATGTCCTTTTACCTCTGCAGTAGATTTATACGGATGCGGAGTAACGGAGGTTTATATTGGAGATCCATACGCCAGTTCAAGTTTATTAAAACGTTTAGTTCAATATCAAGAAAACCGCATTATTCCGCTACGCATTCGTTCACCTCATATACAGGGAACGTACAGCGTGCGTCCGGATATATCAAGAGACGTTCTGCGTTTGGTGGATACACGATCTGTAGAACCAGTGCCGCCATATCATACAGTCGAGCGCGGAATCGGAGCAATTACAATGGACAATGATGGCTACGGACGTTACAGAGGAGAGGTTCAAATAGCTAAAAAGAATTTGCCTGCAAATGCTAATGTTAACGTGATTGGGCATGTGATAGAAGAAGATCATGAACTGCTTTCGTTAGTGAGATCGGGTCAAAAACTTGAGCTTATTCCTGTCTAAATGGAAAAATCGTGTATTTTTAAAGAAGCTGATAGCTAACTAGTAAGTTTATAAAAACAAAGAGCACACACTGCTTGAAAAAGGTGTGTGCTTTTTATTTTACTAAAAAGGAAACTATTTTCATTACCCTATCATGAACCTTTCTATTGAATAAAACGCTTTACTATGATAAAACTATTACAGGTAAACATATGATAATAGATTAATTTCATAGAGATACAACACCACTAGGGGTGCTTTCGAAGCTGAGAGAGACGAGAAGTCTTAACCCTTATAACCTGAACTAGGTAATACTAGCGTAGGAAAGAGGTATTGTAATGCATGTTTTGTATGGGATTTCCTTACGAACTCGTTATAATAATTTTGTGTACATAAACAAAAACACTTCTTTCCTGCGAAAGAAGTGTTTTTTTATGCGTAAAGGAAGGTGTCATACATGGAAGAAACAATTGATTTGCTTGTCAAACAGGTAGAGGAGCGCAAAGGAGAGTTAATCCAGTTATTAACAACGCTTGTTTCGTATAAAACGCCAGCGCCTCCTGCACGAAATTCTCATGAAGCGCAGCTGCACGTAGCGAATTTTCTTAAAAACTGCGGTTTCTCCATTGATATGTGGGACTTATATTCTAACGACCCCATCGTAGTGGGTACGTTAAAAGGACAAAAATCAGCTGACTATCAAAGCCTGATTATTAACGGTCATATGGATGTTGCTGAGGTACAAGAAAATGAAAAATGGGAAACAGATCCGTTTGAAGCTGTCGTGAAAGACAATAAAATCATCGGACGCGGAGTTGCTGATATGAAAGGCGGCTTGGCAGGAGCGTTGTTTGCAGTTCAGCTTTTAACGGAAGCAGGAATCAAGCTGCCGGGAGACTTGATTTTTGAATCCGTTGTAGGAGAAGAAGTAGGAGAGGCAGGTACGCTGCAATGCTGTCAGAAAGGGTATACAGCTGACTTTGCGCTTGTAGCGGATACAAGTGATTTGCATATTCAAGGTCAAGGCGGAGTGATCACGGGATGGATTACGATAAAAAGTAGTAAAACCTATCATGACGGTACACGCCGAAGTATGATTCATGCTGGAGGAGGGCTTTTAGCCGCAAGCGCTATTGAAAAGATGGCAAAAGTGATTGGAGGGCTGCAAGAATTGGAGCGTCACTGGGCTGTTACAAAGAGCTATCCAGGATTTTTGCCAGGGACAAATACGATTAATCCAGCAGTAATCGAAGGCGGAAGACATGCTGCTTTTATTGCAGATGAATGCAGGCTGTGGATCACCGTTCACTATTATCCCAATGAATCGTACGACCAAGTATCAAAAGAAGTGGAAGAATACATTTTAGCTATTGCAAAAGCGGATCCATGGTTAAAAGATAATCTGCCAACCTTTGAATGGGGAGGCACATCAATGATCGAAGACAGAGGAGAAATCTTTCCGTCATTAGAAATTGATGAAAATCATGGAGGAGTGCAGCTGCTTGCAAATACTCATGAACAAATGGAAGGGAAAAAGCCTCCAATTGATGTGTCAACTAGCGTAACAGACGGGGGATGGCTAGCTGATGCGGGAATTCCGGCGGCTATTTACGGTCCGGGAAATTTAGCAAATGCACATGCTGTGAACGAACAATTAGATATTAATCAGCTTGTTCAATATACAAAAGTGATGGTGCAGTTCATTTATACGTGGCTGCATACGCATAAGGAGTGAACATCATGAAATTTAGTGAACGATTATACGAAAAGCTGCAGCCTATTTGGCGTCAAAATCATAATCATCCCTTCGTACAGGGAATGGGAGACGGAACGCTTGAAAAGGAAAAGTTTCGCTTTTACATGATTCAAGATTACCTTTACCTAATTGATTATGCCAAGTTATTTGCAATTGGAGCCATGAAAGCTACCGATCTTCAAACGATGGGGAAATTTGCAGGCCTTTTAGATTCTACGTTAAATGAAGAAATGAGCCTTCACCGTGAGTATGCCAAGAAATTTGAAATCAGCGAAAAAGAATTAGAAAAAGCGCAGCCATCTCCTACAACGCTTGCATACACACATTATATGCTACACGTTGGTCAAAGCGGAACATTAGCTGAATTAGTGGCGGCTCTTTTGCCTTGTATGTGGAGCTACTGGGAAATAGGAAAAGAACTCAGTGAAAAGCCTGGAGCTAACAATGAGTTTTACCGCGAGTGGATTGAAATGTACAGCTCAGAAGAATTTGGAGAACTTGCGACGTGGTGTATAAACTTATTTGACTCACTTACTGAAGACAAATCAGAAGCGGAGTTAGAAAAGCTCGAAGAAATTTTCTTAAATACGACGCGTTTTGAGTATATGTTCTGGGATATGGCTTATAACGAAGCGATGTGGCCAATTCATGAATAACTCTGTGTTATCTTTTCAAAACGTCAGTTTTACGTACAAAAATGGTGATCAAGCGATTTTAAAATCATTAAACTTAGACGTGAAAGAAGGCGAGTTTGTCAGTATCGTTGGAGCGAGCGGATCTGGAAAAAGTACGTTGTTTCGTCTCATTACGGGTCTTGAACAGCAGAGTGAAGGCGATATCGTGATTAACGGAAAGTCTTATGAAAAGCGACTAGGAAAAGTAGGCTACATGCCGCAGCAAGATTTGCTGCTTCCGTGGCGTACGATTCTAGACAATGCAGCGCTGCCGCTTGAGCTTCACAATGTGTCAAAAGCAAGTGCTCATCAGCAAGTGTCTCAGCTGCTTGAAGAGTTTGGCCTAAAAGGGTATGAAAACCGTTTTCCAAGTGATTTATCCGGAGGGATGAAGCAGCGCGTTTCTTTTCTGCGGACGGTATTAAGCGGTTCTAACGTGCTGCTTTTAGATGAGCCTTTTAGTGCACTTGATGCAATCACGCGTTTATCGATGCAGGAATGGCTGCTTGACCAATGGCAAAAGCGTAAGCATAGCATCTTATTTATCACTCATGACGTCAATGAAGCGCTTTTTTTATCAGATCGCATTTTTATCTTTTCAGACAAGCCGGTAAGTTATCTTGAAGAAATTCAAGTGCCGCTTAGCAGACCTCGAACGCAAAAAGATCTGAATCAACAGCGAGTGCTTGATGTGAAGGATTATTTAATTGAACAGCTAAGATCGAAGGTGAACACATGAAAAAATACGGGGCTTCAGTGATTTTAGTCGTCATTTTGCTGGCTGCTTGGGAAATTGGAGCACGCATTGTAAACTATCCGTTTATTTTACCAACGCCCACTGGTATTTTAACAAAGCTTTGGGATTTGCGAATGGATTTATTGTTTAAACATTTGCCAGCTACGCTATCTATTGTTGTAATTGGGCTGATTATATCCGTGGTGCTGGGAGTTATGCTGGCTGTATGGATGAATTGGAGTCCGCTTATTGAGCGTGCTTTTTATCCGCTTATTATTGCATCTCAAATGATTCCGACCATTGCCATAGCTCCTGTATTTGTTCTGTGGTTTGGCTACTCCATTTGGAGCAAAGTGATTGTGACCGTATTAATTACTTTTTTTCCTATTACGGTTAGCACGTTTGATGGGCTTCGTTCCACAAACAAAGAGTTAAAAGAACTCATGCTAACGATGGGAGCAACAAAAAAAGATATTTTCTTTAAGTTGAACATTCCTTCTGCACTGCCTCATTTTTATTCAGGGCTCAAAGTAGCGGTTACCTTTAGTATAATAGGTGCTGCCATTGGGGAATGGTTAGGTGCGCAAGCAGGCTTAGGATATTTCAGTCGTCGCATGATGACACAGTTTGATGCAGCTGGTGTATTTGCACCAATTGTGATTTTATCTGCGCTTGGTATTTTATTCTTTATTATTGTAGTAGGTTTCGAAAAACGTTCATTAAAGTGGAGGAAAACAGAATGAAAAAATGGTTTGCGATTGGGTTAAGCCTGCTGCTTGTTTTGATGCTCGCTGCTTGCGGTCAGAACAAGGAAAATAAAGCTGGTGAAAGTAAAAAATTAAAAGACGTTACAATTATGCTTGATTGGTACCCAAATGCAGTGCACAGCTTCATTTACGCTGCACAAGAAAAAGGATATTTTAAAAAAGAAGGGCTGAACGTAAAAGTACAGTTTCCTGCTAATCCAACGGACTCGCTTAATTTAGCAGCTGCGGGGAAAGTTACGCTCGGCCTTTATTATCAGCCTGATGTAGCAATGGCACGAGCAAATGAAGATGTGCCGGTAAAGTCGGTGGGAGCGATCGTAAGATCTCCGCTAAACCGAGTTGTGGCATTGAAAGATAGCGGTATTAAGCGTCCTAAAGATTTAGAAGGAAAAGTAGTAGGCTACAGCGGAACACCATTAAGTGAATCTATTCTAAAGAAAATGGTAAAAAGCGATGGAGGAGATCCGAATAAGGTAAAATTAGTAGACGTAGGATTTGAGTTAAATTCATCGCTGATTAGTAAAAAAGTAGATGCCGTAATAGGGGCATATATTAATCACGAAGTACCATTGCTTCACAAAAAAGGATACAAAACAGTTGACATTGATCCTTCGGATTACGGCGTACCATCGTACTATGAGCTAGTGGCAGTTACTGGGGATCAAACGTGGGCAAAAGATTCTGATACGATTAAAGCGTTTTGGCGTGCCGCGACAAAAGGGTATGAGTACACAGAGAAACATCCAAAAGAATCACTTCAAATTCTATTAGATAACCAAGATAAATCAAACTTCCCTCTTGAAAAAGACGTGGAAACAAAAAGTTTAAATATTTTACTTCCTAAAATGAAGTCTGAACAAGGATTTGGCAGTCAAACGAAAGAATCATGGCAGTCAAATGTGGACTGGTTAAAAGAGTCAGGATTAATTAAGAAAAAGGCAAATGTAGCTGAAATGTTTGAGAATATTGTAGAATCCAAGTAAATAATTTAAAACAAATTTAAAAAAACCTTCTTATACTGAACGTAACTTTCTGAACGAGAAAGTGAAAAGGTAAAGGAGGTTTTTTTATGGCTTTTACGATAGTAGATAAGGAAACATGTATTGCTTGCGGAGCATGTGGAGGGAGTGCACCAGATCTTTATGATTACGATTCAGAAGGTCTTGCTTATGCAGTGCTAGATAACAACGAAGGAACAAAAGAGGTTCCTGAACATCAGCAAGATGAGATGATGGAAGCGTATGAAGGATGCCCAACAGAATCCATTAAAGTCGCAGGGCAGCCTTTTTATGGAGATGCAACAAAATTGGAATAGGGTTTTTGGAAAAAGTTAACGATAAAGTACATTTAGTTATGCGATAAATAAATATTTGGTGAGATAGAAAGTTTCAAAACAAAAAAGGTCTTGCCTAGAGCAAGACCTTTTTTTTATTCTAAATTTGCATGCTTTCCGTACATTGTATGGGTATCAAGTTCTTTCTTCTCCATGAAGCGAAGAATCAGCGCATCGTAAAAGAGAAGAAGCGTTTGTTCAAACAGTGACGCCATAGGCTGCACTGTTTGATAACTGCTTTGTTCTTGATCCTTCGGAGCACCGGGCAGCTTCACGATAAAATCAGCCAGCTTGCCAAGCTTGGAATCGGGAGAAATTGTAACTACTCCAACTTTTCCTCCAAGTTCTTTTGCTTTTTGAGCGATAGGAATCAAGCTCTTCGTCTCGCCAGAACCTGATCCGATGATTAATAAATCGTCCTTCGTGAAAGTTGACGTCACGGTTTCTCCAATGACATACGCATCAATGCCCATATGCATCATACGCATAGCAAATGACTTGCCCATAAGACCTGAACGGCCTGCTCCGGTGACAAACACTTTTTTAGATGAGATGATGCCATTTACAAGCTGTTCAGCTTCATCGTCAGCGATTAGAGCTGTTGTTTGTAAAAGCTCATTCATAACCGTTTTTAAATGTTCGCTCGTCTGCATAGAAAGCTCCTTAATTTGTAATAAGCTCTTTCATTTGAGAAGCAACTGATTTTTTATCGTCTTGGCTCGTGATTCCTCCGCCAACGATAACAAGATCAGGCTGTGCTTTTACTACTTCAGGTAAAGACTCTAATTTAATGCCGCCAGCAACAGCTGTTTTTGCATTTTTCACAACGCTTTTGATTGTTACTAAATCTTCAAAAGAGTTTTGGCCAACTGCTTGAAGGTCGTATCCTGTGTGTACACAGATATAGTCAACGCCAAATTCGTCTAGCTCTTTTGCGCGTCCTTTAATATCTTTTACACCAATCATATCGACTAGAATTTTTTTACCTTGTTTTTTCGCTTCTTCAACTGCACCTTTAATTGACATATCTTCAGCTACACCTAAGATGGTAATGATGTCTGCTCCAGCTTGAGAAGCTTGCTGTACTTCATAACCAGCTGCATCCATGATTTTTAGGTCAGCTAATACTTTTAAATTAGGAAATGCTTCTTTAATTTCTTTAACGGCGCGAAGCCCTTCATTGATTACAACAGGTGTACCGATTTCCACGATATCAATATGTTCTTCAACTTCTTTTACTACCTCTTTTGCTTGAGAAATATTAACAAGATCTAACGCTAATTGTAATTCCATTCTACTCCACTCCTTACAGAAATCTATAGATACCTTTTGTGCTTTTTTACATAAAAAGCAGCTGGTGTAGTTATTGTACCCGCAGTTTGAGGTTCTTAAAAGTACGCACTTTTCCCACAAATAGTGTGGGGAATGATAGTATACAGAAGTATACTAATGGACATATCAGTCTTGTAACCGCTTAATTTTCATTAAAAATGCGGATGATATTGATTAATATCATCCGCATAAAAAATAAAAACTATGGAATAGAAGGATTAGTTTCCATCATTTAATTAACGTTTCTGCCTTTTGTTCTTGATTGATCAGCACTGTATCACGGTAATTTTTACCCCAATCGTACATGGCTGTCAAAATAGGCATTAAACTTTCTCCTTCTTTTGTAAGCGAGTATTCGACTTTAGGTGGTACGACAGGATAAACTTTACGGCTAACAATTAGATCTTCTTCCAGTTCCCGCAGCTGGTTAACCAGCATGCGCGGCGTAATATCAGGAATAAGCGATTTTAGTTCCCCGAACCGTTTTGTTCCTTCACGTCCTAAGTGCCATAGTATCAGCATCTTCCATTTTCCGCCGATAATAGCAAGCGTTAATTCTTTTTCACAGTTAAATTCCTTATTAAGCTGGCTCAATTGTTTCACCCCTATGACCAATAGTATAAAATTTCTTTTACAGTACTTCTTATTATACCGGTGCTGACAATCCTTTTACAAAAATCCGGCTTGTATCTTTCCATTAAAAAACTTAGCTTTTCTTACTATATAGTTATTCTTGACTAGTGAGGTGTAAAAGGTGGCCTTTAGTCATGTTTTTTATTTTTAAGGAATTCAATTGTTTAAATATAAAAAAAGATGGGAAATCACTCAATAACGATGCTAAAGGAGGCAGTAAAAATGGAAAGAAACCAATCTGAATTACAAAACCCTGCTTTAAGCAACAGCGCAGGCATTAACAACGATGTAGGAATTAATAACAATCCACAGATAGCTAATAGCACTGCTGCTGTTAACACTGGAAAAAGCTGCAGCAGCAAGCTAGTAAAAGGTGTTGTTGTCGGAGCAGTTGTGGGTGGATGTATAACATTGCTTGATAATAAAACTCGCTCATCTGTTAAAAGAAGAGCCGTTACATTAAAGGACTCCTCTGCAAACATGATTAATCAAGTAAAAGAGAACCCTCAAGAAACAAAGGAAAAAATGGTGCAACAAATGAAAAATGCATCGAATCTTTTAAAAGATGCAATTAATGATGCCAAACATTTGTACGAGCGTGTAAATGAAGATTTCTTTAAGCAAGCAGAGGATGTGAAAAGCGTTACGCATGATGCAAAATCGACGGTAGAAGATGCTAAAAGTGATTTACAGCAAATTGGTGAAAAAGTGAAAGATGCAACTTCTGAAATTAGTAAGGACAAAATGACCCCAGACGAAAAACCAGAAGCTGAGCGTGAAAGAACATACCAATCTATTCACTAAAAAGGAGATGTTTACTGTGAGTCAAATGAATGAAGGCACCATAAAAGACATGAATAAAATTGAAGAAACGGCAGATAATTTAGGGACGGAGAAGAAAGAAGCAATTTTGCAGAATTTTGATACGTTTACTGATTATTTAAGTCAAAAAGTTTATGTCGGGAAAAAGCTCGGGTTAAGTGAGGAACAATTAACGGCCGCTACAAAAAAAGTGGCTAGCTATTTAGCCAAAAATGAGGAACCTCGAAACCGAGAAGAAAAAGTCCTTCATGAGTTATGGAAAGTCAGCAGTGAAGAGGAAAAAGAAGTTCTTTCTCATCTCATTTTAAAACTAGTTGCGTAACATTAAAAAAGCATCCCGCTATCAGGATGCTTTTTTAATGTATTAAGATGATTGATTTTGAGCTTCTTGAATTGTTTTATCCCAATCAATACCGCAATCATCCGTTGTACAAGAAGATTGCTGTCCGCAGCTTGCGCATTTTCCCTGAGTGCTCTTGCGGAAGAATTTTGTCATATGATAAAGGGCATACCCAAATATTAAAACCCCAATTAAAATATTAATAATCAATGTTAGTCACTCCTTTTAAGAAAACCCAAGTATTTTTCCAACCGTGTGTACAAGCAAAGCTACGAGATAAGCGACAACTAAAGGATAGGCCACAGCAAATGCTGTCCATTTTAATGAGCCGGTTTCTCGTCGAATAACAGCGACGGTTGCTAGACACGGAACATAAAGAAGAACAAACACCATAAACGTATAGGCTGTTAGCGGTGTAAAGAATGTCTTCATTGTGTCGCCAAGCTGTCCTTCTTGTACTTTATAAATGATGCTCATAGTTGAAACAACCACTTCTTTTGCTAGGAAGCCTGTAATCAGTGATGCTACAGCTTGCCATGTCGCAAAACCTAAAGGGATAAATAGAGGAGCGATAGCACCTCCAATAATAGCCATAAAGCTATTTTCCATATCTACTCCAAAACCGCCAGGACCAGCGTAAGATGATAGCCAGATAAATACAGAGCCAGCTAAAATAACCGTACCTGCTTTTCGGACGAAATTTCGGCCTTTTTCCCACGTGCTTCTCCAAAGAGTCTTGGCTTGAGGTACGCGGTAAGGAGGAAGTTCAACAATAAAAGTTGATTGTTCGTCTTTAAGAAGCGTTACTGATAAAATTTTCGTTACAACAAGTGCTAAAATAATGCCAAGCAAGTACATAGAAAACACCACAGCTGCTCCGTTTTGCACAAAAAACGCACCTACAAACAAAGCGTATACAGGAAGACGTGCTGAGCAGCTCATAAATGGATTGACTAAAATGGTCATAAGGCGCTCTTTTCGCTGTTCAATTGTACGCGCGGCCATTATCCCCGGTACGTTACATCCAAAGCTAATAATCATCGGAATAAATGCTTTTCCGTTCAAACCGAAAAATTCCATGATACGATCCATTACTACAGCAATTCGAGCCATGTATCCTGAATCTTCAAGCAGTGAAATGAAAAAGAACAGGACAAAAATTTGTGGTACAAATACTAGTACGCCGCCTACTCCTGCAATAATGCCATCCACAATTAAATCGTGAATAAATGGAGCGGCACCAGCTGCATTTAAAAGAGAATCAGCGCCTTCACTAAGCGTTCCACCAAAGAAGCCGTCCAGTTTATCAGAAAGCGGAACGCCAATCCACGTAAACGTAATATTAAAAATCAAATACATTAAGCCAAGAAAAATAGGGAGACCAAGCCACTTATGCGTCACAATTCGATCGATTCGATCTGTGAAGGTTAGCGGTGTTTCGCTGCCTTTTACGATACACTCGCTGGAAATGCGCTCAATAAATGCTGTACGCACGTCGAAGAAATGCTCGCTAAGCGGCTTGGTTAATTTTTTTGCAGCGGCTTTTCGAAGCTCAAGCAGCTCTGGGTAACTCGTTTTTTCTTTTAATGTTGATTCGATTACGCTATTTTCCGCTAAGAATTGAATGGCAATCCATCTGCTGACGTCCGCTTTTGTTTGAATCATATGAATTGCTTGTTCAGCGGTTTCCCCATAATTTAATTGAAATGAAGGGGCTTTTAAATCTTGCTTCAAAGTGGTGAGAAGCTCATTAATTCCTTTTCCATTGCGGGCAATAATCGCTGAAACCGGAATATGTAATGATTTGCTAAGCTTCTCCAAATTAAAAGTCAATCCGCGTTTTTCCGCTACATCAATCATATTTAAGCCGATTACTAATGGCTTTCCATATTCCAATGCTTGAATAGTGAGATGCATGCTTCTTTCAAACTGAGAAGCGTCTACAATATTCAGCATACTGTTAAATTCTCCGGTTAACAAAAAGTTAGTTACCACTGCTTCATCTGAAGAAAGAGGAGTAAAATCATACACACCCGGCAAATCAACCAGCTGGCTGTTTTGCTTTTTAATAGACCCAACTTTCTTTTCAACGGTTACACCGCTCCAGTTTCCTACGTATTCATAGGAATCTGTTAATATATTGAATAAAGAAGTTTTTCCTGTGTTTGGATTTCCTAAAAGTGCAATTGTACTCATGCTGTCTCAACCTCAATTTTAGCCGCATCGCGTTTTCGGATGCTAATCATTTGACCTTGACATTCAATAATACAAGGTCCTCCTAAGATGGTTTTTTGCTTCATGCATAGTTCACAGCCTTTTTTTACTCCAAAAGAAAGAAGGCGGCGTTCTAATGATCTATCTAAAAATTCAATGTTTTTAACTTTTACTTTGTCGCCAATACTCACGGTAGTTAAATTCATCATTCAGCACTCCTGTTAATGATAATCATTTTCAATTTGTATCTATCTCGATTATACATAAGGTTCTAAAATCAATCAATGCTTCTAGAGCGTTACAATTAAAAATATATATTTATAACTATATTTTTCAGGTGAAATTATGTACGATTTTAGCAGCAAATTGTCAGGAGGGATGTGAGTGGAGGTAATCATTCGCAAAATGAGAAAAGAAGATATTACGTCTGTTCAATACGTCGCAAAGATGAGCTGGTACGATACATATGAAGGAATTATTCCTAGGAGCGTTCAGAATCGGTTTCTTTCAGAAGCATACTCCAATAAAAGGCTGCTGTGGCGCTTGCACAATTCTTTCATTTATGTAGCAACTATTGATGAGAAAATCGTAGGATACGCTAACTTTTTCCGACTGCAAAACAGAGGGGAAATAGAACTAGGATCTATCTATATACTGCCTGCTTATCAAGGAAAAGGAATCGGTTCGCAATTGTTAGAAAAAGGAATGAAGCGCTCGAAGGAATTAAAAATCGTTTACATTAACGTAGAAAGGGAAAACGGAATAGGCCGTGCTTTTTATCAATCAAAAGGTTTCCAGCTCGTGGATGAATTTGACGATGAATTTGAAGGGCATTTGTTAAAAACGATGCGGATGAAGCTAATGATTTAAGCCTATAGCATGAACGTTATCTTAAAAAAAGCTGATTTTAAACTTTCTGTTAAAATCAGCTTTTAATTACAGAATAACGATTGACCTTGTTCTTGTGAATATGGTAACATTAATCAGAACTTAATGACCGAAAATGTTTTTCGGTCAAACAGTCAGGCGGAAGTAAGGATTATTGGAGGCTAAAAAACATGAATATGATTAAAGGAGAATGGAAAAAAATCTTTTCCAAACCAATGACTATTGTTGTGATTTGCGGATTGTTATTTGTTCCATTACTTTATAATGTCATCTTTTTATCTGCTTACTGGGATCCATATGGAAAAACAGATCAAATTCCAGTTGCAGTGGTAAATGAAGATAAAGGTGCTACGTTAGATGGAAAGAAATTGAATGTCGGTCGTGATTTTGTTGATGATTTAAAGAAAAACGATAAATTTGACTGGAAATTCACGAACAAAGAAAAAGCGTTAGAAGGCTTAAAGAATGAGGACTACTATTTAGTTTTAGAAATTCCAAAGAATTTCTCTAAAAATGCAACAACATTAATGGATGAGAATCCTAAAAAGATGAAATTTATCTATCATACAAATGCCGGAAAGAACTATTCAGGCGCTCAAATTAGCTCAAATGCAGTGGCTAAAATCAATGATCAGATTAAAGAAGCAGTCACAAAGCAGTATGCTGAAACGGTATTTGACAGCTTTAAGCAAGTAGCGGACGGTCTTCAAAAAGCAAGTGACGGTGCAGGTGATCTAGAAAACGGATCGAAAACGCTGCGAGATAACATGAAGAAACTAGCAGACAGCACAGTTACGTTTGAAGACGGTACAGCTAAATTAGCAAGTGGATTAACGGATGCACGTAAAGGAGCAACAGATTTAAATGCTGGTACAGCTAAGCTACTAAACGGTGCGGATAAAATCAATGAAAACTTAGGCAGCCTAAACAGCGGTTTAGGGAAGCTAGAGAATGGAAGCGGTCAGCTGTACGCGGCTTCTAAAGAACTTGAAACAGGTGCAGGAAAGCTTAGCACTGGATTAGGAAAGCTACAAGATGGAACTGAAAAACTGCAAGGTGGGACCAAAAAACTCCAGGATGCTACAAAGCAACTTAATGAAGGAACAAAAACACTTCAAGGGAAACTACCGCAGTTCACGAGCGGCTTAAACCAAGTGGACGCTGAAGTGAGCAGCGTTACGCAGCAAATTAATCAAGCGGAACAGGAAATTACGCAGATTAAACAGCAGGTCGATTCAAAAAAAGCAGAGTTTGAACAGCAGCAGCAAGCCCTCATTGACAGCATTAACAGCAACGAGTCCATTCCCGATGAGCAAAAACAAACGCTGATTGCAGGAATTAAAAAGCTGACGTCTCAGCAGTTTATGGATGAACAGCAGCAAAAAGCAGAGCAGCTAAAAGCAAAAGTAGATAAAGTGCAAGAGTTATCTGCGGCGCTGCAAAAGCTGTCTAAAGGCGGAGAAGATATTCAAAGCGCTATTAATAAAATTGCTGATGGACAAAGTCAGCTGTATAATGGCCAAACTCAGTTATACAACGCACAAACTCAGTTATATAATGGTCAAACTCAATTATACAACGGTGCTGTTAAACTAGCAGACGGAGAAAAGCAGTTCAACAGTAAATTTGCCGAGTTCAACAGCGGTATTGCTGATGCTCATACAGGGGCTGGAAAGCTTGCTGACGGGCAACAGCAAATTGTGGATGGACTTAAGAAGTCTGAACAAGGAAGCGCAGCGCTAGCAAATGGTTTAACGCAGCTAGAAAACGGGGCAACTAAACTAGCAAACGGATCTAAAGAGTTAACGAATGGTTCGTCAAAATTATATGATGGTTCATCTAAATTATCAGATGGAACAAGCGAGCTTCATTCATCTTTAGCGGACGGTGCAAAAGATGCAAAAGATGTTAAAGCGGACGATAAAACATACAGTATGTTTTCAAATCCAACGGATTTAAAATCAGATAAACAAAACAACGTAGATAAGTACGGTGTCGGATTAGCTCCATACATCTTATGTATTGGCTTGTTTGCGGGAACATTAATGTTTTCAGCGGTGTACCCAATGAAAGAGCCATCAATTCGACCGACATCAGGTATTTCGTGGTTCTTAAGTAAGTTTAGTGTCATCACTATTGTAGGTATGCTGCAGGCGGCGATTGCTGTTACAGCTCTTCTATGGGGCTTGCATTTAAACGTAACAAGCATTTGGCACTTCTATATCTTCACCATGATTACAGGTGTAACGTTCTTTACACTGATCTTGTTCTTAACAACAGGGTTAGGAAAAGTAGGGCAGTATTTAGCGTTTATTATTCTGCTGCTTCAAATTGGCGGCAGTGCAGGTACATTCCCTAAAGCACTTGTGCCGGAATTCTTCCAGGCAATCAATCCATACTTGCCTATGACCTATGCAATTCGCGGTTTCCGTGAAATCATTTCAATTGGTGATGATTTCGGCTATGTATGGCATCAGGCTGGCGTACTTGGAATCTTTGCAGCAATCTTCATCACTCTTTCATTGACAATGTTTTATATCAATGCCAGAAAAGAGAAGCATCACACAGAGGAAGAGGCAGCAGCATAATTTAATTAATATAAAAAGAGAGTTCCAGTTTAAAAAGGAACTCTCTTTTTCTTTATGTTAGTATAGGCTTACGTATAAAAGAGGGGAATGTGAATGCATGCAGCTTACAAAATTTTCGGTATATGAAAGTGATCAGGTAAGAAAGTGGCAGGAAGGGTTAAAAGAGTGGGATGGCTCAATATCGGAACGGATGATAAATGACCGAGCTGAAGATGAATTTTGGCAGCGGTATGTAGAAAAAATGTCTTTTAATTCAGAAAATGATTCTGTAGTAAAACAGCTTCAACAAGAACTTCTTGCTTTTTTGAATCCAAACGACTCTGTTATGGAAATTGGCCCTGGCTGGGGAAATTATACGTTTTCGATTGCGGATCATGTAAAAGAACTTACGTGTATGGATTGTTCGCCAAGCATTATTCGCTACTTACAAACGCAATCAGATGCCCGCTCTAACCTAAAGTTCATAGAAGGTAAATGGGAGTATGAGCGTCTAACAGATAACTATGACGTGGTAGTAGGAATAAACTGCTTTTACCGTATGCATAATATTGTCGATGGTCTCTTAAATATGAATGATTCGGCTAATCGTTTGGCGGTTATCGGCATGTCAACGGGTCCAGAAAAGCCTCATTACATAGAGTTACATAGAAAACTTGGGTACGAGATTAAATGGCGCCGTAAGGAATATATTGACTTACTAAATATTTTATATGAACTGGGCATTTATGCAGATTGTAAGCTGGTTCCTATAACCAAAACGGTAACGTATGAGACGTACGAAGATCTCATCAAGAAGAACTCCACAAAGCTGCTTTCGAAAGATGTTGACAAATTAGAAACTGAGAAGATTATTTTACAGCATGTAAAAAAAGTAAATGGTATATATGAATATACGTATCAATATCATATGGCTTTTATTTATTGGAAACCGCTAAAAAGAACCCGTTGAGTAAAATCAACGGGTTCTTTTTAGTAGTGATAAAGCTGTAGTTTAGGATAAGTAATATTAAAATCGTCGCCGCTTAGAAGAACTTTCAATCCCTGCTTCTTCACGGTATTTAGCTACTGTTCTTCTTGAAATTTGAATTCCTTCGCTGGAAAGAAGAGACATGAGCTTTTGATCTGAAAGAGGCTTTAATTTATTTTCTTCGGCAATTAATGTTTTAATTTTCTCTTTTATAAAGGCAGTAGAATTGCTTTGTTCGCCATCGGTTCTCTCTAAAGAATTAGTGAAAAAGTATTTTAATTCAAACAGTCCGCGCGGCGTTTGAATATACTTTCCGTTGGTTGCACGGCTTACCGTTGATTCGTGACAGTTTAATTTTTGAGCAATATCTTTTAAGGTAAGCGGCTTTAGCCCCGAGATACCTACTTCGAAAAATCCTTGCTGATGTTCCACAATGGCTTTAGACACGTTGTAAATCGTCGCATTACGCTGCTCGATACTATTAATTAGCCAAGTAGCTTCGTGCATTTTTTCCTGTACGTATCGATCGGTTGTTACGCATGCAGAGCGATGAACCAGCTTTTGGTAGGTGCTGTTAATTTCGATGGGCGGAAGCAGCTCGCTATGAAGAATAACATGATAGCGGCCGTCTATTTTTTGTACCGTTACATCAGGCGAAATGTACTTCGTAAGCGGAACGTAGAAATCTCCTGCTGGACGAGGATTCAATGTCCGCAAGCAGTCAACAATTTCTTGTACTTCGCGCATCGAAATAGAGTATTTTTTTGAAATGTTCCGATATTTTTTGTTAGCAATATCTTCAATATCGTGTTTCACCACATCGTATAAAAGAGGAGGCTTTGATTTTTTGGACTTAATTTGAATAAGCAGTGAATCGACAAAGTTTTGAGCGCCCACTCCGATTGGATCAAAGCTTTGTAAAACGTGAATCATATCGTTGACTTCGTCAATTGAAACGTTCAGCAGTTCGGCTGCCAATTTTGGCTCAATTGCTAAAAAGCCGTTTTTATTTAAGTTTCCAATTAGAAATTGAACGATGTGTTTTTGCTGTGAGTGTAAATGATTTAACATAGAAAGCTGCTCTAATAAATGGCTCTCTAATGTCACAGTTTGATCGGATATATAATTAAACGGATTATACTCGTCATCGATGTGACCTTTTGAATATGAACGCTGCTCTCGAGTGTTAAATGAATTTTTTTGCTGAGGATCGCCAGCAGACAGTTTAATTACAGGATTTTCATTGACTTGCTCATGAAGATAATGAACTAAATCGGCCGTAGAATAATTTAAAATGTTGATAGACTGACGTAATTCAGGTGTCATGGCCAATTTTAATAGTTGTTTTTGAGATAAATCTAAACCTAATTGCATCATTGAATCACCTATCATTCTTGAGTTTTATTTCGACAATTCTGGCTGCATCGTTCGACATCATCATATATGAAAATGCGAAAGAATTCTATAGTGTTGTCAGATGTTCTTACACAAGGGCGACCCAGAAGAAAGAGTAGGGAAATAGATAAAACAACCGAATAGGTCTTCCCAGCAGCTATTCGGTTGTTTTAACAAAGCTGCTAGGAGAACTTAGCTGCAATTTGGAGTGTTTCCCATTCTTCTATCTCCCCATGCGCACATCATATTTAAAATTTCTCGTAAGGTTTCGCCTTCTTCACTGAGTGAGTACTCTACTTTAGGAGGAACTTCATTGTATACTTTTCTATTAACTACACCGTCTTTTTCTAATTCTTTTAGCTGTTGAGACAGCATTTTTTTGGTAATAGCAGGCATAGCTCGCTGAAGTTCGCTAAAACGTTTTTCGCCTTCTTTTAATAGGCATAAAATAACGACTTTCCATTTCCCGCCGATTACTTCAAGCGTTGCTTCAACAGGTACATTATAGTGGGGTGCTTTCACCGCTAATCCTCCATTCATAAACAGATATGAAATATGGATATAATAATTTAATATCCATAGACCTAGGTTACCGGGAAGGTACCTGGTTACATGAAAGTGCCTTCTTTTGTAAACAACATGTATTTATTATACTGAAAAAGAACTTTTAATTGAAGGAAGAAATGTAAAAGGGGAGATCTTGATGAAAGCTTTACTGCTAGAAGGCAAAGGGAAAGTAAGTGAGATGAAAGTCGGAAATATCCAAAAGCCGCATCCAGCTAAAGGTGAAATTTTAGTTAAAATTAAAGCTACTGCCCTAAACCCTGTAGATTATAAAACAGGAAATGGCGGTAATCCTAGTTGGACATATCCTCACGTATTAGGACTTGATTCAGCTGGCGTTGTCGAGGAAGTGGGAGAAGAAGTGACAACTGTTAAAGTGGGAGACCGCGTTGTATATCATAGCGATTTATCGAAAAAAGGCGGGTTTGCACAATACGGAGTGACAACAGCTCATACAGTTTCTCTTATTCCAAAAGGGGTTTCATTTGAAGACGCTGCGGCTATTCCATGTGCGGGATATACAGCATATCAAGCATTGTTTCACAAAATGAACGCTTCAAAAGGACAAACGATTTTAATTCACGCAGGTGCTGGAGGGGTTGGAGGCTTTGCTATTCAGCTTGCCAAAAATGCAGGGCTTACAGTGCTTACAACTGCATCTTCTGCCAATCATGAGTTTGTGAAAAGTTTAGGTGCTGACTATGCAATCGACTACCGTAAAGAAGATTTTGTGAAAAAAGTGCTGGAGCTTACCGATGGACTCGGTGTAGATTTAGTTCTAGATACCGTTGGACGTGACAATGCAGACGAATCGGTGAAGGCTCTTGCTTTTAATGGTCAAATTGCATTTATCGCAGGACCTCCTAATGTAAACGATGCAATTTCGTTTGCGCATCCACTATCGTTTCATCAAGTTGCATTAGGAAGTGTACATCAGTCTAATAACGTAAAAGAACAGCGAAAACTTGCTGAGATGGGCAATAGTATGCTTTCGCTTTTACAAGAAAATAAGCTGAATGCTCTTGTGGAAAAAGTTATTTCACTAGATGAAGTGCCGGCGGCATTAGATGAACTGGCGACTCGTCGAGTAAAAGGGAAAATTGTAGCTGTAATAGATAAATGATAGAACGAAAAAGGCAAACACAATAAATGTGCTTGCCTTTTTAAATCGTAAACTGCTGCGTATAGAGTTTGTGGTAGAAACCTTGTTTCTCTAACAGCTCAAGGTGATTTCCTTCTTCAATAATTTGTCCGTCTTTTAAGACAAGAATTTGATCTGCGTTTTCAATCGTTTTGAGTCGATGAGCAATTACAAAGCTTGTTTTTCCTTTTAATAGATTGCTCATTCCTCGTTGAATATCAATTTCTGTTTTTGTATCAATATTGGAAGTAGCTTCGTCTAAAATTAAAATATCGCAGTCAGAAAGCATCGCTCGAGCAATCGATAAAAGCTGCTTTTGGCCTTCACTTAAATTTCCTCCACCGGCTGAAATGACGGTATCGTATTGCTGCGGCAGATGCTTGATAAACGAATGAGCATTTGCCATTTTTGCCGCGCTTTTCACTTCTTCATCGTTGGCATCTAATCGCCCAAATCGAATGTTGTCCGCAATCGTACCGGAAAATAAATAGGTATCTTGAAGAACAATGCCGATTCGGTTTCTTAAATCATGTATTTTATAGTCACTGATGGAGCGGCCGTCAATTTTAATGTCTCCGTTTGCAATGTCATAAAATCGTGTGAGCAAGTTTATGATTGTTGTTTTACCAGAGCCCGTCGGACCAACCAAAGCAACCATTTCACCTTTTTTTGCGGTCAGTGTAACATTTTTCAAAATCATTTTTTCATCGTTATAGCCAAATGATACGTTCTCAAAAGCAACGTCTCCTGCAAATTTTGTAATAGAAAGAGCGTTTGGCTTGTTTGTGACGTCCGGCTGCTCATCCATAATCGCAAACACGCGCTCTGCGCCGGCAATAGCCGAAAGAATGGTGTTTACTAAGTTTGCCATTTGACTGATTGGGCGAGAGAACTGACGTGAGTAGTTAACAAATGAAGCGATCATCCCAACGGTAACGCTGCCTTGAACAGCCATAAATGCTCCCGCTCCGATCACTAGTGCTAAGCCTAAGTTGTTGATGAAGTTTGTCACAGGACCTAAAAAGCCTGAAAATGTTTCCGCTTTTGTTGCTGAACTTCTCAGCTGTTCATTTCGTTCATTAAAAACAGTTAAAAAATCTTTTTCCTTACTAAAAAGCGTAACAACTTCTCCTCCAGAGATTGCTTCTTCTACAAAGCCGTTTAGCTCACCTAAGTCTTTTTGGCGTTTGACAAAATTTTCACTGCTTCGTTTTAATATTTGTCGAACGATTATAACCATCAATGGAATAACAATCAGCGTGATAATGGCAAGAATCCAGTTGAGCGAGAACATCGCAATGGTAATACCGACTAGAGATAAAATAGAGGACAGAGCCTGAATGACGCTTTGACTCAGAGCGTTGTTTAGATTATCAATATCATTAGTAACCCTGCTCATTAACTCTCCGTGAGCTCGCTTATCAAAAAAGCGAAGAGAGAGAGTTTGAAGCTTTGCAAATAAATCTTGGCGGAGCATTCCGATGGTCGTAAACGAAACGTTCACCATTAAATAGGTTTGCAGCCATGTTAATAAAGATGTCGTAATATAAATTCCTGCAAGAATAAGTGACATTCGTATCGTTCCGCTGATATCTTTGGGAATAATATGCTCATCAATAATAACCCCAATTAAATAAGGGCCTAATAAATTAAGCAGGGAAGTCACAATAACTAAGATGATCGCAGCCGCAAGCGGAGGTTTTCGTTTCCCCATATATGACCAGATTCTGTGCAGTGTTTTTTTCGCATTCTTTGGCTTCACTACAGGACCTTTCATCATTCCTCTAGGGCCGCGAATAGAGCTCATTTGATTTTTACCTTGATTATTCACTAGGCAACACCTCTTTTCCGCCTTGTGCAAGATAAATGTCGTAATAAAGAGAGCGATAACGAAGCAATTCTGCATGAGTCCCTTGTTCAGCAATTTTACCTTCATCCATGACGACAATATGATCAGCGTGGAGAAGAGACGAAATTTTAGAAGCAATAATGATAACGGTCGCATCAGCAAACTCTTCTTTTAAATGTGTTAGTACCTGCGCTTCTGAGACAGCGTCTAATGCTGAAGTTGCATCATCGATAACCAGGATAGCGGGCTTTCTAACAAATGCACGCGCGATTGAAAGACGCTGCTTTTGCCCTCCTGATAAATTGGTCGCCCCTCGCGTTAAAGGATACTCATATCTTTCTGGGAGTTTTTCAATAAACTCCGTTGCGCATGCAAAAGCTGCAGCATCTTCAATTTCTGAGGAAGAAGCATGATCTTTTCCCATGCGAATATTCATATCAATCGTGCCGGTAAACAGCGTAGCTTTTTGAGGAATAAACCCAATGGATGAGCGAAGCACTTTTACGTCATAGTCCGTAAGATTTTTTCCATCCACGAAGATTTCGCCGTTATCGGGATCATATAAGCGGGAAATAAGTTTTGCAAGCGTCGACTTCCCGCTTCCAGTAGAGCCGATAATGCCAATGGTTTCCCCGTGTTTAGCAGTAAATGAAATATCTTTTAATACGTTTTCGCCATTTTTACTATAGCTGTATGTAACGTTTTGAAACGATAGATCACCTTTAAGTCTGTTGATTTGAGCAGCAGAGTTTGCTGGAGGGATGTCTATTTTTGTTTTTAATACAGAATCGATTCGTTCAGCTGAAGGGAATGCGCGTGTAATTTGCATCAGCACCATGCTGCTTGACATAAGTCCGTTTAAAATAATCGTTAAGTAATTAATAAAAGCTAAAATCACACCTGCTTCAATTTTTCCTGCTTCGACTTGAAGCCCTCCCAGCCATAGAGTAGCTACCATTCCGATATTTACGACAAATAAAATAACGGGCATTAAAAGCGAAATAAGCTGAACAGCACTCATATTAGCTCGCGTCAAGGAGCTGTTTGCTTCTTTAAATTGATCGATTTCATATGATTCTCTTACATACGCTTTTACTACACGCATCCCCGATAAATTCTCTTGGACTTTTGTGTTTACACGATCAACGCTTTGCTGAACTTTTTTAAAAAGTTTTCCAGCTTTTGTGATCACAAACCAAATGCATAAAAATAAAATAGGGACGACCACGACGATAATAGGAAACAAAGAACGAGCGGTTAATAACACGATCACAATACTTCCTGCAAAGAGTAAAGGACCTCTCACTAAGACTTTTAACGTCATATTCAATGCGTTTTGAACACTCGTTACATCATTTGTCATGACCGTAATTAAGTGACCGGTTCCTAGTTTGTCTCTGTTGCTGTTTGAGAGGTTTTCAATCTTTTCAAACAGCGCTTTCCGAATATCGGTCGAAAAGTTTACTGCCGCTTTTGTACTAAGAATGGCGCAGACGATACCAGCAGCTAAGCCAATGATTGCTAACATGAGCATAAGGATACTTCGGGTGATAACATATGTTTGATTATTGTTTGCAATGCCATAATCAATGATATGCTGCATAATAGTAGGCTGAAGAAGGTCAGCTAACACTTCAATTACCATCAATAGCGGGGCAAGCAGCGCGAGCCATTTGTAAGGTTTTAAGTAAGGGTACAAAGATTTAATTGTATTCACACATTGTGGCACTCCTTTCTGTAAAAAATATGGTAACATAGAATAAGTTTAGAAGTTTGTTTCAAGCACCATTTATTATACGCCAATGCAAGCAGAAATCCACTTTTTGAGAGGGTCAGGTATGCAATGAATCAAACATTACGAGTACACCATCCACTTTTTGGATCTTTGTTATATGACTCGGCCTGGGTTGGAGAAAAACAGGTCACTTTCTTTGGACAAAAACAACACGTGTTGCTGACAATTGATGGAGATAAAGAGAAGCCATTTCAAAAACGGCAAGAAGAGGCTTTTCAAGCATTTTGGCTTCAAAGTGAATTATTGTTAAAGAGGACGGAAAAAGCTCTTTTTGATTATTATCAACAGGTGCGAGATGAATACAGAACTCAAGTTGAAAAAGACGTGGTAGACTTATTAGTTCCGAATGTAAAAAAGCGAAAAGACATCGGTTTTTTAGTTGAGTGTATTCAAATCTTTGTTCCTGAAGCACCTCATGATACAAGAGAACTTGGTTTGTTTTTTGAATGTACGTGGGAAGAAGAGCATATGTTAGCTGTAAAGTTTAGAAATGAACAAATTGCCGCTATTGGCTTACAAGAAGATTTATTCTAGTAAAAAGCCTTGAAGCAAACTGCTTCAAGGCTTTTTGGCATTAATGTTTGACAGGCTCTTCGATTCCCATACCTGTATTTGCTTTTACTAAAATCTCATCAAATTTCTTTTCGTCTGCTTTTTTAGACGAAAGAAGTGTTCCTATAAAAGCAGCTAAGAAGCCTAGAGGAATAGAGATAATACCAGGGTTTGTTAATGTGATGAGCGGTTCACCTACAAAGATAGCAGCTCCAGGCTCAGGTGCCCACACGTTTGGACTAATGGCAACTAAAAAAAGTGAGCTGAATAGTCCAACCAGCATGCCAGTGACTGCTCCTGCTGTATTGAAGCGTTTCCAAAAAATAGTAAGAAGAATAATTGGCAAGTTAGCGCTCGCTGCTACGGCAAAGGCAAGTGCAACTAAAAATGCTACGTTCATGTTTTGAGCAAATAATGCAAGAATAATAGATAGAATGGATACCCCAATAGAAGCCCATCGTGCAGCTACTACCTGTTCTTTTTCAGTTGCAGCTCCTTTACGGAGAATATGACTATAGAAGTCGTGTGCGAATGCTGAAGCTGCTGAGAGCACCAGCCCAGCTACAACAGCTAAAATCGTAGCAAAAGCTACAGCTGAAACGAACGCAAAAAGAAAGTCTCCGCCAAGAACTTGAGCGAGCAGGGGGGCAGCCATATTTCCTGCTGCATTTGCTTTGATAATATCATCGTATCCTACAAAAGCAGCAGCACCGAATCCTAAAAAGATTGTCATAATGTAAAAAACGCCAATGATCCACGTTGCATAAATAACAGACTTTCGTGCGGTGATGGCATCTTTTACTGTAAAGAAACGAATAAGGATATGAGGAAGGCCTGCTGTACCAAGAACAAGAGCTAAATTCAACGAAATCATGTCCAGCGGATTTTTGAATTTATTTCCTGGATTTAAAAAGCCGTCACCAAGAGGAGTTGCAGTTTTCATCTCGGAAAACATTTTAGCTAAGCTAAAGTCAAATTTTGAAAATACGATAATGGAAATAATGAACGTACCAATCATCAGAAGCAAGGCTTTGACAATCTGCACCCAGCTAGTCGCTGTCATTCCTCCAAATACAACGTAAACCGTCATCAAGACGCCGACAATCAAGACAGAGTACACGTAATCTAGACCAAGTAATAAATGAATTAATGCTCCTGCTCCAACAAGCTGCGCAATCATATAAAAAATCGAAATGGTGATCGTGTTTAACGCAGCAACTCCCCGCACTTTCTTTTCGTTAAAACGAGCTGCTATCATATCTGCCATCGTGTACTTTCCTAAGTTGCGAAGTGGTTCAGCTACAATATATAACACAACGAGGTAGGCAACTAAAAAGCCGATGCTGTAAAAAAAACCGTCAAATCCAGAAAGCGCTACCATTCCAGCTATACCTAAAAATGATGCGGCAGACATATAATCTCCGGCAATCGCCATACCGTTTTGCCAGCCGGTTAAACTTCCATCTGCTGTATAAAAGTCACTGGTCGTTTTTGTCCGCTTGGATGCCGCATACGTAATGATTAGCGTAAGACCTACAATGGCTAAAAAAAGTGAAAAAGCTAGTACGTTCATTCATTTAACCCCCTATTTAATTTGCAGCTTCTTTTTTAATCGTGTCAACAAGTTCATCAAATTTCGAGGCTCTTTTTGTGTATAGAATGCATAGGGTCCAAGTCATCACGAACTGTGCAAAAGCAAATACCCACGCCCAGGTCATAGAAGCAAAAGCTGGTTTGTTTAGGATGGTTGTGTAAGCCGTTAAGATAGGTAAGGTAAAATAAAAAGCAAGAAAAAACAGAGAGAGCGGTAAAATAAAATTGCGTTTTTGTTTCAAAAGCTTTTGAAATGAAGCAGACTGTACAATTTCTGTGTAATCAGGAGAGGAAGAAGCATTGTTTACCTTCTTTAAAGAATTTTCATTCATCGCCAAGCGGAATTCCCCCTTTGATAATAAATAGATGAAGCGAAAAGCTTCATATCACTTGAATTATATTATTTTCGTAATAAAAAGTAAATTCTGTCTTTTTGTGAGAATGGTAACTGTGTAAGTTTTTTAATATACTGAAGGTTCACAATAAATGCATACTGCCATAATAAAAAAGAACAACATTCAATACAAAGGAAAAATCGTTCACAAAAGAAATGTTGAAATTAATCCTTAGTTTCTTTTATATATAAGGCTTTTCTTTATTATTTAAACGTTATTTGTTTGTTTGATCTTTTGAAAAATAAGAGAAGATGATGATAAAATCATAGGCACACAATAATGCTTAGAGAGGAAACAGGTTGAGAAAATAAGCTATTATTTAGAGATGGTTATAAATAGACAAGATATTATGAAAGATTTCTATATGAATGATATTTTTTCTTTATAATAAACAAATAACGTGACTACTTATATAAAAGAGAAAAGGTGAAAAAATGGCATTTGGAATTAAACGCCCGGAACTAAACGCATGGAAAGCAGCTGTTAAGCGAGGAGAGATCGCATTTTTAACTCATTATTGGCTTGATGAGCGTTTTCCACATGCAACTACCGTAACAAAAGTAGGTTGCAGTGACCTAAATAAGCTGATTAAGTGGGGAAAAAAGTATGGTATTCCCGCTAAGTATATTGATAATCGATCCGGCTATCCTCATTTCGATTTACTAGGCGAGCGTCAGAAAGAAATTATGAAAAAGGAAAATCAGCTGGAGCAGCTGAAGCGATTTGAAGAAGTTAACGAGTGAAAAGAAAAACTAATTTCAAAAATTGTAAAAAAATTCTATTGTTAAGGCTTTTTTTATGTTTAAATAGAAAAAACAGTGGAATAGATTAAGAAGAACAATTATGTCATGTATTCTCTCATATAGGGAAAATAACTTAGTGGAGTTTCCTTATTTGATACGATAAAGAGCTTTGTTTTATAATAAAATTGTTGTTCGGATAAAAGGAGGAAGAAGGGCATGTCCGAGGTTGGAACTTTAAAAAAAGGATTAGATATCTTCTCTTTGCTTTTAAACCGTCCGAATATGACTATTCCAGAAATGATGGAAGCGCTCGGTTTTAATAAGAGTACGATGTATCGTCTTGTGAGCACGCTTGAGCAAAATGGATTTATTGTAAGAAACCCGTCTAACCGCTATACGGTTTCACCACAACTGGTGCTGGCACTCGTGCAAAATACGATGCATACGAACTATGAAATGAATTGGCTCTCTGTTCCTGCTATGCAGAAGCTGAGTGAAGAGACCAAAGAGACCATTTACGCGGGAATTCTCCATCATAAACAAATGGTTACAACTCAGGTGGTCAACGGGCAATATAGCACTCGTACGCATTCCGAAGTAGGAAATAAAAAGCCGCTTCATGCAAATGCTATTGGAAAGTGTATTCTTGCTTATCAAGAGGACAGCGTACAAAAATCTATTCTTCATGAACTTTCGCTTGAAGCTTATACAGATCGAACGATCACCGAGCTGGATGAGCTTGAAGCTGATTTGGCTTTAAGTAAGGAAAGAGGATATGCTGTCGATGATGAAGAACGGGAGCCCGGCGTTCGCTGTATTGCAGCCCCTATTTTCAGAAAAGGAAAAATAATGGCGGCTATTGCTTTATCAGGTCCATCCTTTCGTATTTCACAAGAGAAAGACGAAGAACATGCTGCACTTGTTAAACAGTGCGCAGAACAAATTTCACAAGCAATTACTCTTTACGAATAATTCAATAGTAAAAAAAGGGGATGAACAGCAACATGGAAAACTTACAGTCAACGACGACCTTAGCAAACGGCGTTAAAATGCCTTGGTTAGGTTTAGGTGTTTATAAAGTAGAAGATGGTCAAGAAGTTGTAGATTCAGTTAAATATGCAATCAAAGCTGGATATAAAAGCATTGATACGGCTAAAATTTATGAAAATGAAGAAGGCGTGGGACAAGCGATCAAAGAATCAGGTGTTTCTCGCGAAGAACTATTTGTTACATCAAAAGTGTGGAATGCAGATCAAGGATATGACACAACTATCCAAGCATTTGAAACAAGCTTAAACAAGCTAGGTCTTGAATATTTAGATTTATACTTAATTCACTGGCCAGTTGAAGGCAAGTATAAAGATACGTGGAAAGCACTTGAAAAGCTTTATAAAGATGGGAAAATTCGTGCAATCGGCGTATCGAATTTCCAAGTTCATCATTTAGAAGACTTAATTGCAGATGCAGAAGTTAAGCCGATGGTAAACCAAATCGAATTTCATCCACTTTTAACACAAACAGAAGTGCGTGAATACTGTAAAAAACAAGAAATCCAAGTGGAAGCATGGTCACCGCTTGCACAAGGTGAGCTGCTTGATAACGAAGTATTAACTCAAATTGCTGAAAAGCACGGAAAATCAACTGCTCAAGTTATCTTACGCTGGGACTTACAAAACGAAGTAGTAACTATTCCTAAGTCAACAAAAGAACATCGTATTATCCAAAATGCAGACGTATTTGATTTTGAATTAAATGCAGAAGAAGTTGAAAAAATTAACGCATTAAATCAAAACCATCGCGTAGGTCCAGATCCAGATAATTTTGACTTTTAATTTTAAAGCAAGACTAAAACGTCTTGTAAGATAAATAATAAACAAAGCGCTATTGTCATTCATGCAGTAGCGCTTTGTTTATTAAAGAGTAAATGCGATGGTTGAACGAGGAGGAAAAGTAATGAAGATGTCAGAAAACACTATTTTAATTACGGGCGGAGCATCAGGAATTGGGTTGGCGCTTGCAGAACGGTTTTTAAATGAAGGAAATGAAGTTATTATTTGTGGAAGAAGGGAGTCAAAGCTGCAAGAAGCAAAAGAAAAATTCCCTTCATTACATACAAAAGTGTGCGATGTATCAATAGAAGAAAGCAGAGTAGAGCTAGTAAAATGGGCGACTGAAAGATTCCCGAAATTAAATGTTATTGTGAATAATGCAGGCATTCAGCAGCGCGTAAATCTTTTACACATGCACGAAGAGTGGCAGTATTACGAAAAAGAACTAATGAGTAATGTAAGTGCTCCTATTCATTTAACGTCGTTATTGATTCCTCATTTCGTTCAACAAGAACGTGCTGCGGTTATTAACGTAACTTCCGGGCTGTCTTTAACACCTGGAGCATGGGTGCCAATCTACAGCGCAACAAAAGCGGCGTTAAGGTCGTTTACGATTAGTCTAAGACATCAAGTAGAAAAAACAAATACCGAAGTGATAGAAATTCTTCCTCCAGCCGTGAACACGGATTTAGGAGGACCGGGACTTCATACATTTGGAGCACCGCTTAATGACTTTGCTGATTCGATATTTGAAGAATTGAAAAAAGGTAAAATCGAAATTGGCTATGGAGATAGCGCTAAGAGGCTTCATGCTTCCAAAGAAGAAATTGAGAAAGCTACAGCACAGGCTTGGAATGGATTTTTGAAAAATAATCCTGAATTTTAAAGGCAGCAAACAAAAAGCTTCCTAAACTCGTCAATAGTAGCACATCATAAAAAGAGGCTGGGACAAAAGTATTTTAGACGAAGTGAAAAACGAACCATTGATCAAAATTTTTGATTCGTGGTTCGTTTTTTCGTTAGGGTAAACGTAGGCTTCACCTGTTTAGGTCCTGCTAGCAGTTGATGGGAGGGCAAGACGAAGACTCCTGCGGGAAAAGCGGAACAGGTGAGACCCCACAGGAGCGTAAGGGACGAGGAGGCTCAGCGGCCGCCCGCGGAAAGCAAAGTCTTGCACGGAAATCAACTGCGGGGTCACAAGCGGTTCAGCTCATGTCTCCCATTTGTTCGTCTTTAGATTGGATTCATCTCGTTATGTCTCAGCCTCTTTTTATCATTAACGATCCACAGTTTGTCTAATACGTTTTTCCATTTTTTCAAGCATGCGGAGGTACTCATCCTGTTCTTCAGGAGTTAGAGCAAAAAGCATGTCTTGCCAAAATAAATTTCGCTGCTCAATTACATAGTTCACTAATGTTTCGCCAGCCTCTGTTAAGGATATCCATACAATTCGGCGGTCTTTTTGGTCACGTACGCGCTTAATGAGCGCATCATCTTCTAATTGATTTAATAAAATGGTAGTAGCCCCGGAAGTTAGCTTTAGATTTGAAGAAATTTCGGCTACCATACGTTTAGAGCTGACTCCAATGAATTTTAGAATTAAAAATTTTGTAATGGTCAAATTATAGGGCTGCTCACTGATTTTATCTTCCAAGAGCTTTCGCTTGAGTTCAAATAATGAGGTTTTAACTTGGTCAAGTTTTTCTAGTTTATCTATTAACTGCTGATCCATTATAATCACCTTTTCTTTATCATTATAGGTGTTAAACAATTGCTGCTAGTTACCTATTGTGGTTTATGTATATAGGGAGTTTGTTCCAAAAAAAGGAGCTGTTTTTGTGTATAACCCTATGCTTATATATCTAACTTTAAAGTAAAGTAAAGTACTTGTAAAGAAACCAAAACTTTTAAGTTGTATTTCAGTTAAAGATGTAGTAAAGTATTCAGTCGGGAAAACTTTATGAAACATAAATGTTTAGTTTTAAAAATAAATTAAAATCAAAGTTATTTACAACTAAATATCTTTGTGATAAAGTTATCTAGCGTAATACTTAACTGAATGAAATATTAAGGAGGTAAAATAAATGTCAAGAGGGCGTTTAATTTTAATGAACTTTATCGGAATTATTGTAGTATTAGCTTTAATTATTGGTGGGGGATACTATTATATTCAAAAATCTAATTATGTATCCACAGACAATGCAAAAGTGTCCGGCGACCTTTATACAGTAGTAGCGCCAGCGGCAGGTAAAGTAGCAAGCTGGAACGTTGAAGAAGGTAAAGATGTTTCAAAAGACGATGAGGTAGCTAAAATCCAATCAGAAGATGGAGAAAAAACAGTTACAGTACCAGAAGACGGAAAAATCATCAAAACACAGGTAAAAGAAAATCAAATGGTTCAAGCTGGTCAACAAATTGCTAGCGAAGTAGATATGAATAACTTATTCATCATTGCAAACATTAAAGAAGACAAATTAAAAGATATTGAAGCTGGCGATGACGTTGATGTAACAGTTGACGGAGATACTAAAACAACAATCGATGGAAAAGTAGAAGAAATCGGTTATGCAACAAACTCAATTTTCTCATTAATGCCAAGTTCTAATTCAGACGGAAACTATACTAAAGTATCACAAACAGTTCCTGTTAAAATCTCTATTTCTAACTACTCTGAAAACGTACTACCAGGTATGAACGCAGAAGTTAAAATCTCTAAAAACTAAGAGCGTACAATGATTAAGAAGAGAAGAAAGGAGGAAGGAACTGATGTCAGCAAACACGATACAAACAGAGGAACACTCAGTTAAAAAACATATTCCGCTTCTAGTCGTACTTATGCTTGGATTGTTCTTGGCAATTTTAAACCAAACGCTGCTGAACGTTGCGATCCCGCATCTGATTACAGAATTTGGCGTTACGGCTAATACGGCACAGTGGTTGCTTACAGGGTATATGCTTGTAAATGGTGCACTTATTCCATTATCAGCGTATTTAATTGAACGTTTTGGCGTTCGTCGCTTATTCTTATTTGCGATGGCCTGCTTTACAATTGGAGCGCTTGTCTGCGGAATCGCGCCGACTTTCTCAATTATGCTAATTGGTCGTCTTGTTCAAGCAGTCGGCGGTGGCGTACTAGCACCTCTAGTTATGACCATTATCGTATTTATTTTCCCTCCTCATATGCGCGGAAAAGGAATGGGTATCTTTGGTTTAGCCATGATGTTCGCTCCTGCAATTGGACCGACGCTTTCAGGATGGGTTATTCAAAACTATGACTGGCATATTTTATTTACGGGAATGGTGCCATTAGGCGCGCTTGTACTTATTATTGCAGCTTTTAAATTAAAAGATATTAAACCGCCTCAAAATGTAAAAGTAGATCTAATTTCTGTGTTTACATCTCTGGCAGGTATGGCCTTGCTTTTATACGGCTTCAGTGAAGCTGGAAATGATGGATGGACGGACTCAGTTGTATTATCAACGATGATTGGTGGTATTGTCTTATTAATTATCTTTGTCGTACAGCAGCTTCGACTTAAAAGTCCATTACTTGATGTGAGAGTATTTAAATACAATATTTTCTCATTATCTAATATCATCAGTATTGCCATTACCATCAGCATGTATGCTGGTATGTTCTTATTACCGATTTATTTGCAAAACATCCGTGGCTATTCAGCGTTTGACTCAGGCTTATTAATCTTGCCTGGTGCACTTGTTATGTTAGTCATGTCACCGATTTCTGGTACGCTGTTTGATAAATTAGGACCGCGTCCACTAGGAATTGTCGGGATGTTGATTACGGTTGTAACAACATTTGAATTTACAAAATTAACGTTAGAAACACCGTTTAGTCATATTGTTATTATTTATATGATCCGTGCATTCGGTATGTCATTATTAATGATGCCAATTATGACAGCTGGATTAAATCAGCTGCCGGCAAAATTAAGCAGCCATGGTACATCTATGTCGAACACGCTTCGTCAGGTTAGTGGTTCAATCGGTATCAGTTTAATGACTACAATCTTTACAAATCGCACAACATATCATGTAAATGAAATGAGCAGTTCAATGAATACATCTGATCCATTCTTTATGAATAACTTCCAGGTATTTGTGCAAAAGATTGCTCAAACGCTTCATCTTTCTCAAACAGAGGCGCAAAAACAAGCTTTAACAACTTTAGCTGGAAAAGTTCAAGCGCAAGCAACTGTACAAGGGATTAACGATGCATTTTACTGGACAGTTATCATTGCCATTATTGGATTGATTTTAAGTTTCTTCCTACGTGATGTTCGTAAAGATCCAGTAGTGGAAGTGGAAGAAATAGAAAAAGAAACAACAGACGATATTCGTATGTTACCGGCACCAAAAGATATGAACTCATAAGCAACGGAGGGATAAAGGATGAAAATTTGTATCGTATATGATAGTGAAGGCGGACATACAGAGGCATTAGCCAAAGCGATTGCTTCTGGCGCTGAGCTGTCTGGAGAAGCAACTGTATATGTAAAGCATGTAGAAGAAGCAGATGTACGTGAACTGCCTGAAATGGATGCTATTATTTGGGGCTGCCCAGGGCATTTTGGAACAATCAGTTCAGGGTTAAAAACGTGGATTGATAAATTAGGTTATTTATGGGCAGAAGGTAAATTAATTGATAAAGTAGGTGCGGTGTTCTGTACAACAGCTACAACGCACGGTGGCTTAGAAGCAACGCTTTTAAATTTAATTACACCAATGCTTCATCAAGGAATGGTTATCGCTGGCTTACCAGGTAACATTCCAGAAAATGCGCTGTACGGTACTTATTACGGTGTGGGAATTACTTGTCCAATCGAAGGTGACGAATTATTAACAGAGAACGACCAAGCGCTAGGTAAAGCGTTAGGAGAACGTGTTGTTCAAGTGACTAAACGAATGACACAAGGACAGTAGGTGACAGTATGTTAGGTATTTTACTGATCGTTGTAGCTGTGATTCTGGTTGTACTAATTATTACAATGAATGCTAAAGCATCATCTTCTAAGCGCCAGCGCACAGTTCCACCTAAAAAAGAAGCGGCTGCTTCAAATGCTTCTAAAGAGCCAAAAGTAGAAGAGAAAAAAGTGGCAGAAAAAAAACCTGCAGCACCAAAAGAAACACCAAAAGAAGAGCCAAAAGAGCCGCAGGCTAAGACGGAAACGAGAACATCTAGACATAAGAAAGAAAAAGATGTCATGAACGATGATATGTATCGTCAAGTGCTGCAAAAGTTTAGAGAAGGCGAAAAAGACGACACCGTTTTTACAAAAGAAGAACGTGACGTTATGAATGATGACGCTTTTCGTAAGGCTTTAAGATCGTTTAAGAAAAACGATAGTGAATGAGTTTCTTCTATTATAATAGTACGGAATAAAATAGATAGAAAATAGGTTATAAGCATTCTGCGAAACCAGCCGCTCTCCCCAGGTTCGGTTTCGCTTGGAGTGCAGCAGGGGGCTGACATGTTAACCATCGACTCCCTGATTATAAGAAAGGGGACGTCAAAACATGGAACAGCTCACATTTATTGAAGAGGTCCAGAGAATTTCGATATCCCTTAACAAAAAGGTAATGACAGAGATAAAAGAAAGGTTACTTTCACAAGGGATTACACCTTTTCAATATCATATCTTATTAATTATCGGTAAGTGCAATCACATTGGAGTAACCAAGCTGGCAGAAGAGATGCGCGTAAAGCCTAGTGCAATTACTCCTGTTATTAATCGTTTAATAGACTTAGAGTTAGTTTCACGCTATCACTCTAAAGAGGATCGCCGTAAAGTAAACATTGAGTTAACAGCTAAAGGTGAACAAGTGATTGAAGAAGCAAATGAAATTGTGCAAAAGATGATTGCTCATTTCTTTTCTTGCTATGAACCGAAAGATCAAGAGCAATTTTTGAAATTATTTAAGAAACTAGACGCTAATATCTAATGAAAGAAAAATCACTTCTTAATGAAGTGATTTTTTTTTGATAAAAAGATTGTCATCTTCACTTTTCCATGTTATCATTTGTGTAAACGGTTACATATATGAGGGGAGGGAAATAAAGTGGTAACAATTCGCGATGTAGCAAAAGAAGCAGGCGTGTCCGTTGCGACCGTTTCGCGCGTTTTAAACAGTACAGGATATGTAAAAGAAGACACGCGTGTGCGAGTAATGAATACAATTCAAAAATTAAACTACAGCCCTAACGAGGTAGCCCGTTCGCTTTATACACGTGAATCGCGTTTGATTGGTCTCTTGCTTCCAGACATTACAAACCCTTTTTTCCCTCAGCTTGCACGAGGAATAGAAGATGAAGTACATAGCCATGGATTTCGTTTAATTCTTGGCAATAGTGATGAGCAGTTAGAGAAAGAATTAACCTATCTCCAAACGTTTACGCAAAACCATGTAGTAGGGATGATCACGGCAACAACAAGTCTAGCTCAGAAACTATATGAAGGTCTTACATTTCCCGTCGTGTTTTTAGATAGAAGTTCTGATCAGTATCCATCCGTTTATGCTGATGGTTTTGAAGGTGGAAAACTTGCTGCAGAAGAAATAATCAAAAGAGGAAGTAAAAGAATTACACTTATCAAAGGTCCAGTAAATGTAAAGCCTGCTCAGGAACGTTTTCAAGGCTCTCTGTCTGTTTTGAGTCAGTCTGATGCAGACTTTTACGTATTAAATACAAATTCTCTAGCGTTTGACGATGCGCAGAAATGGGCAAAGGAAATCTTTCAAAAGTACCCGGAAACGGACGGGATTATTGCAAGTAATGACATTGTAGCCACAGCCGTTTTACACGAGGCATTTAGATTAGAAAAAAGCGTGCCTGATGATCTACAAGTAATTGGTTTTGATGATATTCCGCAAAGCCGCTTTTCGTTTCCAGCGCTGTCTACAATTCGTCAGCCTGCTTATGAAATGGGCAAGCAAGCAGCATGTCTGTTAATGAAATGCATTAAGAAAGAACCTTTAATTCAAAAGCAAGTACAACTACCCGTTACGTTTATTGAACGAAATACGACACGAAAGGTTGAGGAACATGGCTAAAGTAACTGTGATTGGAAGTTCATCAATGGATTTAGTAGTAACATCAAATATCCGTCCTGGAGCTGGAGAAACAGTGTTAGGACAATCATTTAAAACCGTTCCGGGAGGAAAAGGAGCGAACCAAGCTGTTGCAGCAGCCCGTCTTGGAGCTGATGTGAGCATGATTGGGTGTGTGGGCGAAGATCATTATGGAAAAGCAATCCTGGAGAATTTCAAATCAAACGGTGTATCTGTGGAAAATATGAAACCGGTTACAGGTTCAGAAAGCGGAACAGCTCACATTATACTGGCTGAAGGAGACAACAGCATTGTAGTTGTCAAAGGAGCAAACGATTATATTACTCCAGACTACGTAGAAAAAGCAAAAGAAAAAATTAAAGAAGCGGATATCGTACTTATTCAGCAAGAGATTCCAGAAGAAACGGTTGAATATGTTGCTCAGCTTTGTCAGGAACTTAAAGTACCGCTTTTGCTAAATCCAGCGCCTGCAAGACCATTAAAAGCAGAAGTGATTGAACAAGTTTCTTACATCACTCCAAATGAACATGAAGCAGAGCTTTTATTTGAAGGAAAAGAAAAAGAAGAAGTATTAAAACAGTATCCAAATAAATTGTTTATTACAGAAGGAAAACAAGGTGTACGCTATTTTAACGGCGAGAAAGAAGTATTGGTTCCTTCTTATCAAGTAGAAACGATTGATACAACAGGAGCAGGAGATACATTTAACGCAGCGCTTGCCGTGGCACTTGCCGAAGGAATGGGTTTTGAAAAAGGAATTCAGTTTGCTAATCGTGCAGCTTCGCTATCTGTCACTAAATTTGGTGCACAAGGCGGTATGCCGACTCGAAAAGAAGTGGAGGAGAGTCTGTAAATGAAACGTCACGGAATGATTAACAGTCATATTACGAAAATACTAACAGATCTAGGTCATACAGACACTATTGTCATTGCAGATGCAGGGTTACCTGTTCCGAGTGACGTGCCTAAAATTGATTTATCTTTAAAGCTAGGAGTGCCTAGCTTTGAAGAGGTAGTAGTAGCTGTGTTAGAAGATATGGCTACAGAAAAAATAGTGATTGCTTCTGAAATGAAAGAAAGAAATCAAAAAGCTTACGAGTTGATGGAAGAGCAAAACATCTTAGTAGAAGAAGTATCGCATGAACAATTAAAAATGCTGACAAGCAAAGCGAAAGTTGTGATTCGTACAGGAGAAGCAACTCCTTATGCAAACTGCATTTTACAAGCGGGAGTTATTTTTTAAAAGAGGTGAACAGCATGCATATTGCAATGAGAGGGATTCATAAAGCCTTTGGAGCCAACCGTGTACTAAGAGGCGTGGATTTTGAATTACATGAAGGTGAAGTTCACGCACTAATGGGTGAAAATGGAGCGGGGAAATCTACGCTGATGAATATTTTAACCGGCCTTCATAAAAAAGATGAAGGACAGATTCTGATTGATGGCAAAGAGACGTATTTTCAAAATCCAAAAGAAGCAGAACAAAACGGAATTACATTTATTCATCAAGAGCTGAACGTTTGGCCTGAAATGACGGTGCTTGAGAACTTATTTATCGGCAAAGAATTAAAAACGCCTTTAGGTTTTTTAAAAACAAAAGAAATGAAAGCGTTAGCAAAGAAGCAGTTTGAAAAATTAGCTGTGACCATTCCTCTTGATCAAGAAGCGGGACTTTGTTCTGTCGGACAGCAGCAAATGATTGAAATAGCCAAAGCGCTGATGACGAATGCAAAAGTTATTATCATGGACGAGCCAACCGCAGCGCTTACTGAAAGAGAAATTCAAAAGTTATTTGACGTAATTAATGCGCTGCGAAAACAAGGTGTATCGATTGTCTATATTTCACATCGTATGGAAGAGATTTTCGCTATTTGTGATTCCATTACGGTCATGCGTGACGGACAGACGGTAGACAAAAAGCCGATTCCAGAAACCAGCTTCGATGACGTTGTTCGAAAAATGGTAGGAAGAGAGCTAACGGATCGATTTCCTGCTAGGACATCTCCTAAGGGAGACGTTGTATTTGAAGCAAAGGGCTTGGAGAGAAAAGGTGTATTTCATGACGTTCATTTTTCGGTGCGATCAGGAGAAATTGTCGGTGTTGCGGGGCTAATGGGAGCTGGCAGAACTGAAATTATGCGCGCTATCTTCGGGCTTGATCCATTAGAAAAAGGCGAAATTATCTTAAATGGCAAACGGGTCAGTATCACAAAGCCCGACCAAGCCATTAAATTAGGTCTCGGGTTCATTACAGAAGATCGTAAAACAGAAGGGCTCGTCCTGAATTTTTCTATTCGAGAAAATATTGCGCTTCCAAGTCTATTTAGCTTTTCGCCAAAAGGTTTTATTGAACAAAAAAGCGAGCAGCAATTTGTAGATTTGCTTATTAAACGTTTAACGATCAAAACCGAGTCGTCTGAGACGAGTGCTGGTAACTTATCGGGAGGCAATCAGCAAAAAGTAGTTATTGCCAAATGGATTGGCATTGGACCAAAAGTGCTGATTTTAGATGAACCAACGCGAGGAGTTGACGTCGGGGCAAAGCGTGAAATTTATCAGCTTATGAATGAACTGACAGACAGAGGCGTGGCTATTATCATGGTGTCTTCAGAGCTTCCGGAAGTACTCGGCATGAGCGATCGCATTTTGGTTGTGCATGAAGGAAAAATAACAGGTGAACTGACAAGTGAAGAAGCAACTCAAGAAAAAATTATGACATTTGCAACAGGAGGTCAGTAAAATGAAAGCAAACACAGCGATAAAAGAAAATCGCGTTGATAACGTGATGCAAAAGCTAGGTCCGTTACTAGGTCTATTTATTCTTATTGTCATTGTATCAATTTTAAATCCAAGCTTTTTAGAACCTTTAAATATTTTAAACTTGCTGCGTCAAGTAGCCATTAATGCCTTGATTGCATTCGGTATGACATTTGTCATTTTAACGGGCGGAATTGATTTATCGGTTGGCTCTATACTTGCTTTATCAAGTGCGTTAATGGCAGGTATGATTGTGTCAGGTGTAGATCCTATTTTAGCTATTTTAATAGGATGTGTGTTAGGAGCTGTAATGGGTATGATTAACGGCTTGCTTATTACAAAAGGAAAAATGGCGCCGTTTATTGCAACGCTAGCGACGATGACAATTTTTAGAGGGTTAACGCTTGTTTATACAGATGGAAATCCGATTACGGGCTTAGGTGAAAACTATTACTTCCAGTTATTTGGCCGCGGCTATTTTCTAGGTATTCCTGTTCCGGCAATTACGATGGTACTAGCGTTTGCTGTCCTATGGGTGATTTTGCATAAAACGCCGTTTGGCCGCAGAACATATGCAATCGGAGGAAATGAAAAAGCAGCATTTATTTCAGGAATTAAAGTACCAAAAGTTAAGGTTATGATCTACTCACTAGCAGGATTATTGGCAGCGCTATCAGGAGCGATTTTGACTTCTCGTTTGAACTCTGCTCAGCCAACGGCAGGTACGTCTTACGAGTTAGATGCTATCGCTGCAGTAGTGCTAGGTGGAACAAGCCTTTCTGGAGGACGTGGACGCATTGTTGGAACATTAATTGGTGCGCTGATTATCGGAACGTTAAACAACGGTTTGAACTTACTCGGCGTTTCGTCGTTTTACCAAATGGTCGTAAAAGGAATTGTTATTTTAATCGCGGTATTAATTGATCGCAAAAAGTCAGCTTAGGAGGGAAAAACATGAAGAAAATTTGGCTCGTGCTATTATCATTTTCATTATTACTGTTAGGGGCTTGTTCACTTCAGCCTCCTGAGTGGGCGAAACCATCTGAAAGTAAAAATTTAAAAGATATTAAAATTGGTTTATCCGTTTCTACATTAAACAATCCGTTCTTTGTTTCGCTAAAAGAAGGGGTACAAAAAGAAGCAAAAAAACTGGGCATGGAAGTAGTTGTAGTAGATGCTCAAAATGATTCAGCAAAACAAATTAACGATGTAGAAGATTTAATGCAGCAAGGTGTTAACATTCTGCTTATTAACCCAACGGATTCAGCTGCTATTTCAACAGCTGTACAATCGGCTAATAATGTAGGCATTCCAGTTATTACGCTAGATCGTTCAGCAGAAAAAGGAAAAGTAGAAACACTGGTAGCTTCAGATAATGTAAAAGGTGGTCAAATGGCTGCTGATTACATTGTAAAAAAAGTAGGGGAGAAAGCTCAAGTAGCAGAACTTGAAGGCGTGCCGGGAGCTTCAGCAACTCGTGAAAGAGGAAAAGGGTTCCACAACGTTGCAGATCAAAAGCTAGATATTACGGCTAAACAGTCGGCTGATTTTGACCGTACAAAAGGCTTAAACGTTATGGAGAATGTTCTTCAAGGAAATCCTGGTATCAAAGCCGTATTTGCTCATAATGATGAAATGGCATTAGGAGCTATTCAAGCGATTAACAGCTCAGGAAAAGATGTGCTAGTAGTAGGGTTTGATGGAAACGACGATGCAATTAAAGCGGTAAAAGAAGGGAAGCTAGGAGCAACTGTAGCCCAGCAGCCTGTTTTAATTGGTAAACTTGCCGTAAAGTCTGCTAAAAATGTTCTTCAAGGCAAAAAGGTAGATAAGCAAATTCCAGTGCCTTTAAAACTAGTAACCTCTGACAAATAATGGTTTTATATGTGTTTAGAAAAAAGACGCTCATTTGATTTATGGGCGTCTTTTTATGTATATAAAGTGTAAAAAAGAAGTGAAAAAGTCACAACTTTATAAATAGTGTAGTAATTATGTAGGTGGAATTTATGTAATAAAAAGTAAAAAACACCGAAAAAAGACGGTAAAACACATAATTTTCTGTGAAAAATTTGTAATATACCTGTAATAATAAGCGTTTATTTCTATTTTTAAAGAGCAATTTTGCCCTGTTTATGACAAAAATATATCTTTTTTAATAAACAGTAAACCTCTCTATCAAGGGATTTTGGTGATGAATTCCCAGAAAGAGATTCTTGGTTATACAGATTATGGGAAACTTTTAACTGTATTGTAACATAAACAGATAGCTTTTTATGGTATAACTATGTCTATGAGGAAAGGGGACTATTACTTTATGAAAATTTTTAAGCGTATGACTCTTGCAGCAGTCACAGGAATTTTCTTCATGACCGGCATCACAGAGACTCACGCCCAATCGAATGAAGAAGCGCTCCAGAGTACTGAAAATAAAATTAAAGAAACAGAAAAGGCTGTTCAACAAAAAGAGAAAGAGAAACAGTCTATCAATTCAGATGTTCAAAACATTCAATCACAATTAAATTCATTACATACAGTAATCTCTAGCAATAAAAAAGAGTTAGCATCGACTGAAAAGCAGATTTCAGAAGCGAACAAAATGATTGAGAAAAAGAAAAAAGAAATTGTTTTGCTTCAGGAAAAAGTGTTAAGTCGTAAAGATATTATTGAAAATCGATTAGTTGCTTTGCAGCAAGACGATAAAACAAGCGTTGTTATTGATACATTAATGAATGCTGATAACTTTGGAGATTTTGTTGCACGTATGGGTGCTGTCACAACTTTATTGTCAGCAGATAATGATATTTTAAAGCAGCATCAAAATGATTTAGATCAAATTGAAAAAGATAAAAAAGAAATTGATAAGCAAGAAAAAGTATTAGAAGCAGCAAAAGGTAGCTTAGCGGCTAAACAAGCTGAATTAGATAAAAACGTTGCCAAACAAACAGCAACGTTAACAACTATGCAAGAAAAGTACAGCACGGTCGTAAATGAAATTGATGCAGCTTCTTCAGAAAAAGCAAGCCTTCAGTCTGAATTAACAGGCATTCAAGATAAGATTGCAAAAGAAAAAGAAGCAGCTCAAAAGCAAGCTGAGCAAGTGGCAAAACAGCAGGCAGCTGAAAAGGCTGAGGCTGATGCAGAAACAAAGCGTCAAGCTGAACTAGCAACGGTTAAAAAAGAAGTAAAAACAGAGCCAAAACAAGAAGTAAAAACAGCTGCGGCTACAGAGAAGAAAGCAGCCGTTTCTTCAGAGGCAAAAGAAACGAAAAAAGAAGAAAGCACACAAAAGCATTCTGGAAAAGAAATGTATGTAGAAGCAACAGCTTATACAGCTAATTGTGCAGGATGTAGCGGCGTAACAGCCACTGGACAAAATGTAAGTTCAGGCACTCATAAAATTATTGCGGTAGATCCATCCGTTATTCCATTAGGTTCAAAAGTATATGTAGAAGGATACGGAGTGGCAACAGCAGGTGATACGGGCGGTGCGATTAAAGGATATCGAATTGACGTATTAGTACCTTCTGAGTCAGCTGCAAAAGCATTCGGACGTCGTACAGTGAAAGTAACGGTGCTAAATTAAAGAAATAGGCTGAAAATATTTTAGTTGCAGGAAAATCCGAACGATGAATCGTTCGGATTTTTTTATTGTTGTAGTGAACGTAGTTTCATCTAGTTAGTTGCTTCTAGCTGTTGATTGAAGGGCAAGGCGAAGACTCCTGCGGGAAAAGCAGAAGTGATGAGACCCCGCAGGCGCGTAAGCGACGAGGAGGCTTATCGGCCACCCGTGGAAAGCGAAGCCTTGCATGGAAATCAACAGTGGTGTCACAAGTGATCTATACCAGCTCATTACTCCCAGTTGTTCGTCTTCGGATTAGGTGGATGGAGGTATGTCTCAATCTCTTTTTTGCATGTTTGGTGAGCAAGTTGCTAGCTAATCTATACTCTTTTCGTTACCATACAATAAAGTAAATGGAAGAAAAGGAGTGGGTAAAATGAAGATAGTCGATCCAGCGATACAAAGTGCAAAAGACAATTATCATTTGTTAACAGGGGTGGTCATTCCCCGGCCGATTGCGTTTGTTACAAGTCAAAATGATGACGGTGTAGTGAATGCCGCACCGTTTAGTTTCTTTAATGTAGTTGCGGCAGAGCCTCCGCTGATTGCCGTTTCGGTTTCGAGAAGTGAAGGTCAAATGACGAAAGATACGGCCAAAAATATTAGTGCATCTAAAGAATTTGTAGTTCATCTTGTAGACGAAAACTTAGTGGAACAAGTGAATCAAGCGGCATCTTCTTATCCTTCTTCCGTGAGTGAAGTCGAAGAAACAGGGTTAACACTAGCACCGAGCAAAAAAGTGCAGGTTCCCGGAATTCAAGAAGCCAGCATTCGGATGGAATGTAAGCTTCACCAAATTGTTCCATTAGGAACGGATGAGGCATACAGCTCGGATTTGTTTATCGGTGAAGTTGTGATGTTTCATATTAGTGAAAAAGTGATAGAAAACGATCGCGTTTCTGCAGAACGTGTGAAGCCGGTCAGCCGACTTGCGGGTTCTAACTATAGTAAATTGGGGCAATTATTTTCCTTAGAACGTCCCAAATAAGCAAGAAAGTGTTACTTATGTAGCAAAAAAATAGTATACATTGGATTTTTTTAAATAAGCGATTGTGTTCTGTTTCAACAACGACAGTACATTCGCTTTTTTTCATGAACGAAAAAGTTAATAGAAACCATAATAACAAAATCAATTTAGAAAAAGGCAAAAATGTAAGGTTTTTGCCTTTTATATTTACCATTGAGGAAAAGGGTATTCATTCATATAATTTAGATTAAGTAAATTGTATACGCTTTCAATATACAGAATTATTTTTCAATAATTCTCTCGAGAAAGAGTCATGAGCGTTTACAAAAAAACTTGCCACGCTAGGAGACGAGATTATAGGAGGGGTATTCATTGAAACGTTGGTTTAGTTTAATCAGTTTTGCACTCATTTTAACCCTAGTACTTGCAGGATGCGGAGGAAAGTCCGCTAATGAAACAAGTGGTAGCGGTGGAAAAGAAGTTGTTGCATGGGCTTGGAATATTAACGTACCGGTATTAAAGAAAGCAGCAGCAGAATACCAAAAAGAGAATCCAGGATTTAAATTAAAAGTAGTGGATATGGGACGTGAAGACGTTTATTCAAAATTAACAACAGGATTGCAAGCTGGCGGAAAAGGTCTTCCTGACATCGTATTAGTAGAAGACGATCGTTTCCAAGGATACTTGGATGCATTTCCAAAAGCATTTTTAAACCTATCTAAAAAAGGGTTCGATAAACAAGAAGATAAGTTTCCAGAGTTTAAGAGAGCTCTTTTATCAAAGGATGGAGACATGTACGGCTTCCCGTTTGATGCAGGTCCAACAGGGGTTTTCTATCGCACAGATTACTTTGAAAAAGCAGGCGTAGATCCAAATAGCATCAAAACATGGGATGATTACATTGCGGCTGGTAAAAAAATTAAAGAAAAAGTTGGCGTTGATTTATTAGGATTAGATTTTAATAATGACGATGGCTTATTCCGAATGGCGCTTACGCAGCAAGGTACGTTCTATTTTAATGACAAAGGAAAATTAAATTTAACTTCTAAAGAAGCGAAAAAAGCAATGGAATTAAATAAGAAGTTAAAAGAAGCAGGCATTGTTAAAAATACAGTGGGATGGGATGCTTCAATCAGTGCTTTAGCAGAAGGTAAAGTAGCAAGTTCACCATCTGGTGCTTGGCTATCCGGTTCTATTACGCAACAAGCTCCAGATTTAAAAGGAAAATGGGGAGTGTTTTTATTACCGTCGTTTGAAGAAGGAGGCAACCGTGCTTCTAACTTAGGCGGAAGCAACTATGTGATTTCAGCAACTAGTCAAAAAGCAGATGAAGCGTACAAATTTATGGAGTATTTCTCAACAACGGATAAAGTTCAAGAAGAAGCGATGAAGGGCGGATTATTCCCATCATTAAATACCGTATATTCTTCAAAATTATTCACTGCACAAGATGAGTACTTTAACAATCAAACGATTTGGAAAACATTTGCAGATGAAATGAAAGATATTAAGCCAGTTAACTTTACGGGCAATTACTCAGTTGCAAACAGTGAAGCAGTCAAAGCTGTGTCAGAAGTAACAAATGGTAAGGGCGTTAAAGACTCGCTTGAAGCAGCTCAAAAACGCTTAGAAAACCGAATTCAAAAATAATCAAGAAGCATAGAAGGTGATTTTTAGAAAATTGCCTTCTATCTCTTCTTCTTGCGGTACTAGGAGGTCATCATGAAGACAAATAAATCATTGCCTTACTTATTTATTGCTCCAGCACTTTTGCTGTTTGCGCTGTTTACCATCTACCCTATTTTTTCATCTTTTATTCTAAGCTTTCAGAGCATGGAAGGCGGAAAGTATGTATTTACCGGGCTATCAAACTATACACGATTGCTTGGAGATGATATTTTCTGGAAAGCGCTTGGAAATACCGGCATTATTTTAATCGTTCAAGTGCCCGTAATGATTTTATTAGCACTTGTACTAGCTAACGCGTTAAACAGTCAGCTTTTAAGACTAAAAGGTTTTTTCCGAGTTTCATTTTTCTTGCCGGCAGTAACGTCACTAGTTGCCTATTCTATTTTGTTTTCAATCATTCTTCAAGATGAAGGAATAATGAATACTATTTTAGGTTTTTTTGGCATCGATGCCATTCAGTGGCTGGGAGATCCATTCTGGGCTAAAGTCTCAATCATCGTTGCGATGACTTGGAGATGGACAGGTTATAACATGGTTATTTTTCTAGCAGCTCTTCAAAGTTTATCTCATGAAGTTTACGAAGCAGCTGACTTAGACGGGGCAAACCGAATTCAAAAGTTTTTCCACGTAACGGTTCCACAATTAAAACCCGTTATCTTATTTGCTACTATTTTATCAACAATTGGCACGCTTCAATTGTTTGACGAACCTTTTAACTTAACAAAAGGCGGCCCTGCTGATTCCACGATGACGCTAGGCTTATATATTTATCAAAATGGCTTTAAATATTTTGATTTTGGATATGCTTCAGCCATTGCGTACGTTGTTGTATTATTAGTCGGTATTTTAACGTTCTTCCAATTTAAATTTACGGGTGATAAATCATGAGTGTATTAGAGAGAGTAGAAGCAACCGCAGTAGCTACCGTGCCTAAGGTTAAAAAGAAAAGTAACATCATGCGCAAAATAGGATTATACAGCATGCTTGGGCTGTTCACGATTATTTCTATTTTTCCTTTTTACTGGATGATTATCGGCGCTACGAATGAATCAGGAAAAATGTTTACAAACCCTCCAACGCTGAAGCCTGGCGATCAATTTATGACAAATCTACAAAATTTAAATGCTTCAATTGATTTAGGGCGCGTCTTTTTTAACTCAGTATTTGTTTCAGTCGTGTATGTGATTGTAGCTTTAATGGTCTGCTCCACAGCTGCATATGCGCTATCTAAATTTGAATTCAAAGGCCGAAACGCAATTTTCACTACGCTTTTATTGTCTATGATGATTCCATATCAAGCAACGCTCATTCCGCTTTTTCAGCTGATGTCGAATTTTAATTTGCTTGATACGTATTTTGCTCTTATTGTTCCGCAGCTGTGCTTTCCGTTTGCTATCTTTTTATTACGTCAGAACTTTTTAGCTTTTCCAACGGAACTTATTGAAGCAGCTCGTTTAGACGGAGCTGGAGAGATGAGAATCTTTTTAACTATTGTGCTTCCTTCTATGAAGCCTGCTATGGCTGCAGCAGCTATTTTCTTATTTATGACACAGTGGAATAACTTTATGTGGCCTCTAGTTGCGACTACATCTAACGAAATGGCTACATTGCCAGTTGCTCTTTCAAGCTTAATTGGCTTATCGATTATTGATTACGGTCAAGTAATGATGGGAGTAACGATTGCAACCATTCCAATCATTGTATTCTTCCTGGCACTTCAGCGTCATTTTATTTCAGGAATGCTTGGAAGTGCAGTAAAATAAAAATCAGCAGAGGCTGAGATAAAAGTATATTATTTAAAGGAGGGTCCGAACGAATTTAATTGTTGATCGAGAATCAAATTCGTTCGGATTTTTCATTCTTAGGATGAACGTAGGTTTAATTGTAGTTAATTGCTTCTAGCTGTTGATTGGAGGGCAGGACGAAGACTCCTGCGGGAAAAGCGGAACAGGTGAGACCCCGCAGGCGCGGAAGCGACGAGGAGGCTCACCGGCCGCCCGCGGAAAGCGAAGTCTTGAACGGAAATCAACAGCTGTGTAACAAGTAATTCATACTAGTTCAATTATTCACCTTGTTCGTCTTTGGATTGGATTGATTTAGCTATATTTCAATCACTTTCTTAATGAACAGGGGGAGAGAAGATGGGAGAAATACCTGTAGGAGTTCAGCTTTATACGCTGCGTGAAGAAACGAAAAAAGATTTTAAAGGAACGCTTCAAAAAGTAGCTGCTTTAGGATATCAAGGGGTAGAATTTGCAGGGTACGAAGGACATACAGCGCAAGAAGTAAAAGCTTGGTTAACGGATTTACAGCTAAATCCAGCTTCTAGTCATGTGCCGCTTGAACAATTAGAATCTAATTTAGCGCAAGTGCTTCACTTTGAACAGCAAGTTGGAAATTCACATATTGTTTGTCCTTATTTAATGCCTGAACGTCAAACGGAAAAAGGGTATTACGAACTTATTGATTCTTTAAATGATATTGATACGTATTGTAAAAAAGAAGGCATGTCATTTAGCTATCATCATCATGATTTTGAGCTGAAGAAATTGTCAACTGGAAAGTCAGCTCTCCACACTATCTTAGAAGAAACTGAGGTAAACGTCGAGCTGGATATTTATTGGCTCACTAAAGCAGGCGAAGATCCAGTGGAGTGGATGAAGCACTATCGAAATCGTACGCCTTTTATCCATTTAAAAGATATGACAACAGACGGCGAGCAATTTTTTGCTCCTCTTGGTACCGGAGGAGTAGATGTAAAGGCTGTAATGCAAGAAGGACATAGAGCAGGAGTAAAATGGTGGATTGTTGAACAAGATCAGTGCAAAGAAAATCCTCTTAGCAGCATAAAAAAAAGCTTAGCATATATCAAATAAAAAACGAACAGACAGCGTCTGTTCGTTTCTTTATTGATAAGCTGGAGTCCATTCAATCTCTCCGCACTTATTCATATAATCAATATTTACCTCAAAGTTATGTTTTTCATAAAAATGAATTAATCTTTCGAGATGATCCCAGTCACGCTCAGCGATATCGCCTTTAATGACATGAACATTTTGATCAACCGCTACTTCTTTTAAATAATTCATACATACAGAGCCATATCCTTTATTAGCAGGCCCTTTAATGTCACCGATAAAAATCGTGTGATTATCTTCATATACGCCGTCGATAGCAAAATCCCAAGACCCTCTATAAGCTTTTGTGCATTCGTTTAGCATAATTTTACATGCGTTTCCGTCATTTTGTGCCGATACAATAACTAACTGATTATCTTCAGGCTGATCGACACCAATAACTTCATACTTTTTAGCAATTTCTTTTAAATTATCCTGCATGCGAAACAGCTGAAACTCTAAATCATCAAGTGTTTCTTTTAGTTCGTCTGCATTTTGTTTTTTTTCTGTAAGCTGAGTAAACATTTTATACTCCTTTCCGTCTGTTTTCGGTCTAAACGCGCCTATGACAAAGAGAACACGGTGTATAAAGCGAAACTTTATAAAGTATCTACCTTAGTAAAAATATAAAAAGGAAAGAACCTGATTTGATTGATCGTTCATCAAAACGGCTGCTTTCCTTAACATTCACTTTTAAATTTTTCACAACGTGTATAAGGGTAACAAAGACTCATTAATTTTGTCAATAAGTTTGAAGGTCTATTTATAAAGAAGGTAACAGGACGTTTTGCTTATTGGGAAGGAAAAATAATGAGTGAAAAAAGAATCATTTTAAAGTAAAATCATTGGAGGAAAAGTATGGTTAAAGAGTAATTACTTTTCATTTGGAAAAAACATACTTAAAATAAAAGTAAGAAAATATTTCATTTACTTACAAAATATTATAGAAAAATGGATGGAGTAATATGGGGTAAGTGTTAACTATATCGAACAAAGGGTGTATAAGATGGATAAATATCAAATTGCATTATTAGCTAATGTCCGCAAACAGCTGCAAGAGTGGACTGATCAAAATGAAGAAATACCTCATGAAGAGGTGTACCGCTTTTTGCATTCAATTTCTGGAACGTCTGCAACCATTGGACTGCATTATTTAGGAGACCGCTCCCGCGAGTTAATGGAAGCTGTTGAAAAAAATCAGAAAAAAACCTGGAATTACGCGGAGTTAAATGCATTTTTATTAGATATTATTAAAATTTGTTATCAAGATGAAATTCAATCGGTAGAAGATATAAATAAACCGATAGAAATTAGTGAACAAACAGCTAATGTTTTACTTGTGGATGATGATCTTTCAATGCTGATGTATTTAAAAGAACAGTTTGAAAAACAAGGCTGGTACGTATTAGCAACTGCCTCTAAAGAAAAAGCCATTACGGCTTTTTACGAATTAAAGCCGGATTGTTTTGTTGTAGATGTACATATGAAAGACGGTACGGGATTTGACATTCTTTCATTTTTGCGTGATAAAACAAAGCAACTGTTCGTCCCGATTGTCATGATGAGCGTTGATAATCAAAGAGAGACGCGTTTGAAGGCTTTTAAATTAGGAGCCGATGATTTTTTTGTTAAACCTCTTAATATGGAAGAAAGTCTGCTTCGAATTGGTCACCATATTGAACGAAAGCAGATGTTTAACTCCTATTTAATGTTTGATGAATTAACAGGAGCCTATAACCGAACGTATTTAAAAGAAATCTACAGTCAGCAGCTGTCGAGCTTCGACCGCTTAAAAGATCCTTTTTGTTTGGCGATTTTAGATTTAGATTTCTTTAAGAAAATAAATGATCAATATGGACATCTTATGGGAGACCGCGTGCTGCAAGAATTTGTAGAGTATATGAAGCATGAAATTCGTCCAACAGATCACATTTTTAGATATGGAGGCGAAGAATTTATTCTTTTACTGCCAAAAACCAATATAAAAGAGGCAGAAACAGTATTAAATAGACTGTTGGATTCCTTTGTGAAAAAAATGTTCACACATCAAAGCAATTCGTTTTATTGCAGCTTTTCCGGCGGAGTTGTAGAAGTTCATAATAATGAGTGGACGTTAGAAAAAGCTCTTCATCAAGCTGATGAAGCATTATATACAGCGAAGGAGTCAGGACGTCAAAAAATTGTAGCTTCTTCTCAAAGCAAGCTGGTTAAAAAGCGAACGCTTCGTATGGCTATTATTGATGATGATTCTATCATTCGAACGATGCTAAAAGAGCTTTTAAGCAAGATTGATGTAGGAGATCGCTATGAAGTGAAAATAGAAGTGTTTAAAGACGGCATCGAATTTTTTGAGTCCCAATGGATTCACTCTAGCGATCAGTACTTTGTTATTTTAGATGGAATGATGCCTAAGATGGATGGCTTGGAAGTGCTACAAAAATTAAGACAGCATAAACGTCACGATCAGTACACGGTTATTATGCTTACATCAAGAAACAGCGAACAAGATATTCAAAGAGCATTAGAGCTCGGGGCAGACGATTACATGACAAAGCCATTTAAGTTAATGGAGCTTGAAGCGCGCGTGCGTCATTTAATGAAGAAGGTGAAATAAATGGCGATGTCCATTCAAGTGGTATATGTCTTATTTGGCGGATTGCTATTGCTTTTAGTCTGTTTTCTGAGTTATTTACTTATTCAAAAAGCGCGTTTAAACGCTTTTCGAGCAAAAGTAGAATCCTATAAAGATAGTATGAAAGAATCTCTTTTTATTTATTTATACAGAAAAGATGAAGAGCATCGGGTAGAGCCTAAAAATAAAATAGAGCTGGCGGGTGTAGAGGAACTATTGAGCGGTTTTTCTGCAGCTGTGCAAGGCGATGAAATTCTAAATAACATCACGCTCTATGCGGAGAAGGTTTTTACACCCAAATATAAAAAAGAGCTGCATCATTCTAGGTGGAGTGTCAGAATGAATGCCCTTTATGCTATTGAAGACTTTGGTCTAACTACGCTAACAGACCAATTAGTAGAAATGTATGAGAAAAAAAATAGTACAGCGGCTGAAAAAAATCAAATTTTAAAAATTTTAGTTAAGCTGAATCGCCCTGAGTTTGTTGTGTACATGACGAACGCTTCTAGACCGCTGTCTGAATTTATGTACCGCTCTTTGTTTGGAACTATGAACAGTGAACAGTTTCAGCAATTTATTAATAAATTTGAAGACCTGCAAGAAGAAATTCAGCTGCCTCTTATCGATATGATAGGTATCAATCATAAGTTAGAGTATATAGATTTCTTAAAAATGCACATGAAAAGTTCATCAGAAGAACTGCGAATTCGTTCGTTGAAATCACTTAATGCTTTATCTTTTCCATTAAGAATAGAGGAGCTCACGAAACATCTTCAATCAGATATGTGGCAAGAAAGAATGATGGCTACAAAACTAATAGGCAAAACGAGAGATGAGAAGGGATTGTCACTTCTCGAGCAGTCGCTAAAAGATTCTCATTTTCTTGTGCGTTCGAATGCTGCTCAGTCAATGATGAAAATCCCAACGGGTAAAGAATATTTAGTTCATGTATACAAAACGACTGATGACAAGTTTTCGAAAGATATGGCAGCAGAATGGCTTGAAAAAGGAGGAGTTACGGTTGTGGAATAGTGTTTGGCATCTTTTATTGTCTATTTGCGGATGGGCTGTATTTGCTTATATGATTTTTGTGCTTTGTTTTTATTTTATGATGTTTATCATCTCTGCTTTTCAACTGCGAAAGCAATATCAATTAAATGATGAAGAACCTTATGAAGATTTGCTTGCGGTTAGCTATACAACGCCGTTATCTATATTAGTTCCCGCTTATAACGAATCTGTCGGGATTATTGGAAGCGTACGTTCGCTGCTAGGAATTGAATATCCGGAATATGAAGTAATCGTGGTAAATGATGGATCTTCAGATGATACGTTAGAAAAGCTTATCGAAGAGTTTTCTCTTGTGAAAATGAATCGAGTTGTGAGAAAGCAAGTAGAGACGAAAGAAGTAAAAGCTGTATATCGTTCTAAATTATACGATTATTTATATGTAGTCGATAAACAAAATGGGGGAAAGTCAGATGCGTTAAATGCAGGAATTAATTTATCCAACTATCCTTATTTTTGTTCGATCGATGGCGATTCAGTGTTAGAAAGAGATGCTTTTTTAAAAGTTATGAAGCCAATTATTGATTCAGACGGAGAAGTAATTGCTTCAGGGGGAAGTATTCGAATTGCAAACGGATGTAAAATCGAAAACGGTGCGGTCGTATCGATTGGACTTGATACGCAGCCGCTTGTTGTGATGCAGATTATTGAATATTTACGTGCCTTTCTTATGGGGCGCATTGGTCTCAGTCGCCATAATTTATTACTTATTGTGTCAGGAGCATTTGGCGTATTTTCTAAACGCTGGGTGATTGAAGCTGGGGGTTATTCTCATACAGTCGGCGAAGACATGGAGCTCGTTGTTCGCCTGCACCGACTGATTAAACAGAAAAAAACCAACAATCAAATTGTTTATATTCCAGATCCCGTATGCTGGACAGAGGCACCCGATGAAATCAAATATTTGCGAAGACAGCGGAACCGCTGGCACCGTGGTTTATTTGATAGTCTTTGGAAGCATAAAGAGATGCTGTTTAATCCAAGATACGGAAGTATCGGAATGATTTCTATGCCTTATTTTGTGTTTATTGAACTAATCGGGCCGGTCATGGAAATGTTAGGCTATTTGTTTATTATTATTTCTCTAGTTGTAGGCGGGATTTATGTAGAATTTGCTTATTTGCTTTTTCTCTTGATGGTTGTATATGGTTCTCTTTATTCGATGGCGGCCGTTTTGCTAGAAGAGTGGAGCCTTCGCAAATATCCAAGAGTATCCGATATTGCTAAACTGTTTGTCTTTTCCCTGACTGAATCCTTTTGGTATCGACCTCTAACTGTTATATGGCGCTGTCATGGATTGTTGGATGTTATTCGCAATAAAAAAGGCTGGGGAGACATGCAGCGAAAAGGAGTTTCACAATGAAAAAATGGTTATTAATTGGAGGCATTATTTTGGTTATGGCAGTAACGGCTTCTCCATTTCTTCTTTGGCAGCTAAAGAAACCAACTGATTTGGATATGCTTGTCATTGATAAAACAGTGCCGGATCAAACGTTTCGAGAGCATCAAGGTTTAATGTGGATGCTGAATCAAGCGAAAGTACAAAAAGAAGGGAAGCCTTATAAAATCTCAAAAGATTATGCAGGGTTTTACCCGAATGGAGATAAAACATACAGCATTAAATCTCTGCCAAAAACAAAGTCTGCAGATATGATTTATATCACGGACACGTATGGCGTATACAAAGAAGATTTAGGCGTAAAAGCTAAAAGAGGAGATCGCTCTCAATTGGTGTATGGCGGCATGACTTCTGAAGACGTGAGCTACGTTAAGAAAGCGTTGAATGGACGTACAAAAACGCTGATTGGAGAGTTTAATACATTTGGGAGCCCTACTTCTTTAGACGTTCGCAAAGAACTGTATGAATTGTACAATGTTACGTGGTCCGGCTGGATTGGACGCTATTTTGAGGAATTCGGCAGTGAAGAAGTTCCTGCTTGGGTGAAAAGTGCTTACAAAAAGCAGTACAACAAAGAGTGGAGCCTTACAGGAAAAGGCTTATTATTCGTTAATGAATCCAATAAGCTCGTTATTATAACGGAAAAAGAATTAAAAGAAAATCCAGTATGGTTTCAATACACAAAACAAGGAAACAAAACATTGAATTTACAGGATGAATCTGCTTATCAATATTGGTTTGACGTCATTACACCGCAGCAAAAAAGTGATGTGCAGGCTCAGTTTGTCTTTCACTTAGATTCTGAAGGGAAAAACAAGCTAAAGGAAAATGGTATTCCTTTGTCCATACCAGCAGTCGTTCATCATAATAAAGAGCGATATGATACCTATTACTTTGCAGGAGATTTTGCAGATCAAGGAGAAGTACCTTCCATTTATCAAACCTCTTTTTACCCGGTGTGGAAGAAATGGACAGAGAAAATCGGAAAAGAAGATGAGTCTTCTTTTTACTGGACTGTTTACCTGCCTCTTATGAATAAGATCATAGATCAACAGCAAAATGAATCACAGCCTGCTTCTGTTACTTTTAATAAAAATATGGAAATCTATGAAGATGCTGACCTTAAAGTAGCAGGGAAAGTAGGAAAAGATTATTTGCAAATTTATCAAAACGGCAAGTGGCAAGATTTGCTGATTAAAGGAGTGAATATGGGCATTAGTAAGCCAGGCCATTTCCCTGGTGAGACTGCTATTTCGAAAGAAGAATATTTGCGCTGGTTTGAAGAAATTGGAAAGATGAATGCCAACTCAATCCGCGTATACACCATTCATCCTCCCGCCTTTTATGAAGCGCTTGCTGAGTATAACCAAAAAGCTAAGAAACCCATTTATCTTTTTCATGGAGTATGGGTGAATGAAGAAGTTTTCTATGATTCACAAGATGCTTTTGCAAAGGAAAATACAAAAGAATTTGAAGCCGAAATGAAAAGGATTGTAAACGTTATTCACGGAAAGGCAACACTGCCAAAACGGACAGGACATGCAAGCGGAACGTATACAGCAGACGTGTCTCCTTATGTGTTGGGGTGGATTATAGGAGTTGAATGGGATCCCACGGTAGCTCTTTCGACAAATGAAAAACATAAAGGAATGAAAGATTTTAAAGGGCAGTACATCTATACCGAAAAAGGCAATCCCTTTGAAATTTGGCTTGCTCAGCTTATGGAAAAAACGATTTCCTATGAGCAGGATAAATATGATTGGCAGCGGCCCATGAGCTTTACGAACTGGGTGACGACGGATTTGCTCACTCATCCATATGAGCCTTCTGAAGACGAAGATAAAGTGTCTGTTAATCCTAATTTAATTCACACAACTAAAAAATTTGAGCCTGGCTTATTTGCCTCTTATCATATTTATCCGTACTATCCTGACTTTTTAAACTATGAACCTCGTTATCTCGCTTATCGAGATCATCGAGGAGAGAAAAATAACTATGCAGGTTATTTGCAAAATATGAAAGAAGCTCATCATATGCCCGTTCTTGTTGCTGAATTTGGCATTCCGGCTTCGCGAGGACTCACCCATAGAAACGTATACGGATGGGATCAAGGCTTTCACACGGAACAAGAACAAGGAAAGATTCTGTCACGCTTATATGAAGACATTGTCGAAGAAAAAATGGCTGGCGGTATGGTCTTTACATGGCAAGATGAATGGTTTAAGCGAACGTGGAATACGATGGAGTACGACAATCCGAATCGCAGGCCATTTTGGACGAATTTGCAAACGGGAGAGCAGCATTTTGGACTGCTGAGTTTTGATCCAGGAACGAAGCTGAAAGTGAAAGTAGACGGTAAATCAGATGATTGGAAAAAGCTGAACAGCAAGTCGGTATATAAGCCGTCTAAGAAGTTAAAAGCATTGAACATTACAAGTGATGAAGGTTATCTATATCTACACGTGAGTGCAAAAGAACTGGAAGATCAAAAGCTTTATTTCTTGTTTAATACCATTAACAATCAGGGACAGTCAAAGATTCCTCAAATTCCTTCCTTAAAAACAAAAGGAATTGATTTTGTAGCAGAATTAAACGGGAAAGAAGACAGTCATTTATGGATAGACAGCTATTACGATACGTATTATTTTTCATATGCTCATCAGCTTAAAATGATTCCGGCCGTAAAAGGAACCGATACGAAAGACAACGGCATGTTTAATCCAATCAGGCTCGCCCTTAACAAAGAGTTAGCGATTGGAGAGGGGAAAAACAAGAGAACCATTCCTTTTGACGCCTATGAAACTGGGAAGCTCCAAGAAGGAAATAGTGATCCTAACTCTTCTTCATTTGATTCGCTAGCAGATTTTAAAGTGAATGAATCAAATGGAATTGCTGAACTTCGCATTCCTTGGGCGCTTTTAAATGTAAAAGACCCGAGTCAAAAAGAAATAATGGGAGATATTTGGTCCAAAAAAGGATTAGAATCCAGCGAGAAAATAAAAGGAATTCAAGTGGGAGTCGTAGCTGTTAATAAGAAGAGCAATGACGTAGAAGATACGTTTCCGACTCAGAAAAAAGGCGAACTTTTATTAAAAGATTTTTACTTATACAAGTGGAAAAATTGGGAGTATCCAACTTTTCACGAACGAATAAAGCCGTCCTACTTCATATTGCAAAAAACGTATGGACGACTACAAGCGGAGGAATAACAATGGCAAAAATTTTATTAGCGGAAGATGAAGAAGTGCTTCGTATGTTAGTGGTAGATACGCTTGAAGATGAAGGACATGATGTGACGGAAGCAGAAAATGGCGAAGAAGCTTTGAAATTCATTAAGGAAAGTGATTTTGACTTAATTATTTTGGATTATATGATGCCCGTGTTCACCGGGCTTGAAGTCATTCAGCAGCTGAAAGAAATGAAAGATAAGCGCCATACAAAAGTATTGATGCTTTCAGCTAAGAATCAAGCTGCTGATCAAAGTAGAGTGTTAGAAGCGGGGGCTACGTATTTTATGTCTAAGCCGTTTAGTCCGCTTTTACTGGCCGAACGTGTTGAGGAAATTCTACATGAACAATAAATTAAAACGAAAAAGTATTTCAACTCAGTTCATTCTCTTAGCAAGTATCCTTTTACTTGCTTTTGCGGCGGGTTCAACTGTACTTGTTGTACGGCAAAAAGAAATTACAGCTGATTATGCCCGGTACAGGGCACAAGTACGGGAAAAGGCACAGCTGCTATCTACAATTGATAAATCAATGAACAAGGCTTTTTTGCAGGCTCGTGGGTTTATTGCGTTTGATTCAGAGGATATGTATAACGAGGCTGCAAGTCAGCAAAAAATTATTGAAGAAAATCTTGATCGACTTTCAGGTCTAGCCGCAGATAGACGTGAACGTACGTTTGTAAATGAAGCGACGGTGATGCTAAACACGTATTTTAATCAAACGCTTCCTTATTTTAAAGATATTTACGACAAAAAAGGTATTGAAGGGGTCCGCTCTAGTCCTGAGCGGAAGGCTGCTTCTAAATCAATAGAACAAATGCAAAAAGAACTTGATGACTACCAAAATGAATTAACTAAAGACTTAAATACACAGTACGATGACACGTCGAGTGACATGCAGAAAAGTCAAACGTTCTTTATTTTATTTTTAGCGTTTACAGTGGTCATTTTATTATTGCTTACACGGGTATTGCTAAATAAGTTTGTAAAGCCGCTGAGTCAGCTAGCATATACGGCAAGCGAAATTGCTGCCGGAAAAGAAATGCCTATGACATTTGATGAACATAGAAGAGATGAAATCGGTATGCTATCTCAAGCTTTTTATAAAATGGTATCGACTTTGCAAAATAATGAACAGGAGTTAACGGCTCAAAATGAGGAGCTGATTGCACAGCAAGATGAATTGCACAGTCAGCAAGATGAACTTCAGCACGCATTAGAATTAACAAAGGAACGAGAAGGAGAGTTAGAATTGCGCAATTTATTTGTGCATGGACTAACAAATTCTCTTCACAAGCAAGAAGTTCTTACGAGCGCTGTCACAAACATGAGCCGGGTGATGAAAGCTGATCACGGCTTTATTATGCTAACCGATGAAAAGACATATGCTTCATTTGGTCTATCTTCATCAAGTGTTCAACAGATGGTGGCAAATCTTCATAATAATTATGTTAATCATGTGCAACAGACGAAAAAATGTATGGTAGTAAAAAGAGAGTGTATAGAACATGAGCGCCTATATCATCAGCAAACGTTTTATTTGTATGACATTATCGTCCCGGTGATATCTTCACAGGGAGATATGCTAGCCTATATGTTTTACAGCCGCTACGCGGATGAATACACAGAACATGAATTACAGACGTTTGAAATACTGGCCAAACAAATTACGATTGCTCTTGAAAAAATTTATATTTACGAAGAGTCTGAGCATGACCGATTGTTATCTCAAGATATTTTAAATTCGATTCAAGAAGGAATGCAGCTTGTAGATACAAGCGGTACGATTCTACAAGTAAATACGAAAATTAGCGAATTGTTTCAATATGAGCATCAAAGTGGGCTTCTTCAGCTCTCTCGTAATCAATGGTTAGATGCTATTTCTGAAAAAGTAGAAAATATACAGCAGCTAAGGCAATACGTTGAAGGCATTTGTAAGGGAGATCAAGTAGAAAAGTCTTTTGTTTATTACCTGCACACGGAAGGTAAGCGAAAAGTTATAAAAGTTTACAGTGAATACGTATATCGAAACCGTCAGATGTTTGGCGTATTGTTCGTTCATCGTGATATTACGAAAGAGTTTGAAGTTGATCAGATGAAGTCAGAATTTGTAAGCACCGTCAGTCACGAGCTGCGCACACCTTTAGCAAGCGTATTAGGGTTCACTGAGCTTATGCTAAACAAAACATTAAAAGAAGAACGACAGAAGAAGTATTTAACTACTATTTATCAGGAAGCACAGCGGTTAACGTCTTTAATCAACGATTTTCTGGACGTCCAAAGAATGGAAGCGGGGAAACAAACCTACGATAAAAAGTATCAAGACATTCTGCCGCTTATTAAGCAGGTGATTGAAGTCCAGAAAATACAAACAAATAAGCATGAATTTGATATGATTTCTGATCAAGAGCATTTTACAGTAATGGGAGATAAAGATAAGCTGCTGCAATTGTTTAATAATGTAATTAGCAATGCAGTTAAATATTCGCCTGATGGAGGGAACGTCACTGTTAAGTTGTATCAAAAGGAACATGCTGTTTATATTGATATTCAAGATGAAGGAATTGGTATACCAAGTGAAGCGCTAGGTCAATTGTTTACCAAATTCTACAGAGTAGATAATTCTGATATGCGCAAAATTGGCGGAACGGGTCTTGGGTTAGCGATTGTAAAAGAAATTGTAAAGGCCCATGGTGGAGACGTTACTGTACAATCAGAATGGAAAAAAGGAACCACATTCACAGTCGTTCTGCCGCTTCTTCATGAAGTTCAGTACGATGAAGAAATGATGATAAATACGGATGATAACCGCAAAAGCGTAGTGATTGTAGAAGATGATAAAAGCTTAGCGACACTTTTACAGGTAGAATTAAAAGAGAGCGGTTTTCACGTTCGGTATTTTAACAACGGAGAAGACGCATTAAACTCTATTCATCAGCAAAAGCCTGAAGTGGTTGTTCTAGATATTATGTTAGGAGAAAATAAGTTAGACGGGTGGGATGTTTTAAGACACCTCAAAGAAAATACAGAGACAGAAAAAATTCCTATCTTAATCTCATCTGCTTTAGACGAAAGAAGCAAAGGGTTAGAGCTTGGAGTGTGTGAGTTTCTGATTAAACCTTATCAGCCTAGTAAATTATCCAAAACGATTCTCCAGCTGCTTTTGAAAAGGCAAGAGCATGAAGGAGAAATTATGATTCCATCAGATAAGGAAGAGTAGAGAATTGGTGAGGCTTCGCTATATTTACGGAGCCTCATTAAACGAAAAGAAAATTAGTAAAGTAACAAAAAAACGTTGAAAACGCTATCAATTTATGGTTTTATAGTAAGTAGGCATAACATGATGACCTTAGAATTACCTTTTTCCACCTCCTTACATGCGTAAGGAGGCTTTTTTGTATAAATATAGTAAGATAAGATAACAAAACCTGATGCAGAATCGTTTATTGAATTTCAGCTAGTTAAGAAACTGCTCAAGAAAGTTTGATAGTGAAAGGAGTGAAGCTCTGGAGATCATTTCACAAAGGGAGGATAGTCTATCTTAGAAGTGAAGGTAGTTCAATTTTTATAATCATAGTATAATAAAAAATACGGTTATAAAAGCTGTGTTTGTTATACATCTTTTATATAGAAGGTAAGATTGAATTTTATATTTGCTTAAAGGAGGTCTTTCCTTGGATATTGCGTATATAATTGCTGAAGAAAGAATTAGACAAGCAATAAAAGACGGTGACTTTGATAAGCTGCCTGGGGAAGGAAAACCATTAAAGTTAGAAGATTTGTCACATATACCTGAAGAACTGCGCCAAGCGTATAGGATATTAAAAAATGCAAATATGATAAGTGATGAACAAGAGCTGAAACGAGATATGACTACAATAGAAGAATTGATTTCTATATGCACGGATGCTAATGAAGAACAAAGGCTAACGGAGATGCTTACGGAAAAGCGTTTGCGCTTTGAGCAGCTCGTTGGCAAGAAAAAGATGACAAGTTCTGCAGCTTACAGGACGTATCAGAATAAAATTTACTCCAAATTTTTTTATTAATGAGTGTAATGGACGAGACGATCGGAGGGTGAGAATTTGCGGCTGTTAATTTTATTGATCAGTATCATACTATTTATTTCGCTTTGTTTTTATATTTTTGCCCCGCAAATAAAACGAGGTGCCCAATCGAAAAATGTGCCGGTTTTATTTATTCATGGCTATTTAGGCAGTCAAAAAAGCTTAGGGAAAATGATTAAACGATTTGAACAAAACGGATGGGGAACTAAAGTAGGTTACTGCGTTGTTCAAAAAGATGGAGCTATTCAGTGGAAGCATATTATGAAAGCAAAAGAGGGAAAACTTCCGCTTATTCATATCGTCTTTAAAAAGCCAGATGCCAGTATTGCACAGCAGCAAAAATGGATTGAAGCTATTATGCAAGATGTACGTGATACATATAAAGCATCTTCTGTTGATTTAGTTGGACATAGTATGGGAGGAGTAACAGCAGCAGCTGTTAGTTTGTCTAACCCTCAATATATTCAAAAGTTAGTTACGTTAGGATCGCCAATTCAAGGATTAGATTATCAGGAATTAATGGAGATGTACCCTCATGCACGCAATCATATTGAATCTATGGGTGCTCGTGATTTAGCTTTCCACTCTATAGCGTTAAACAAGCTGTACGAAAGTCGTCAAGATTTCTCAAAAGAAATCGACGTTTTTTCAGGAGCAGGAGACGTGGGAGATAAGACAGATGGAGTGGTAACAGTAGAAAGTGCTTACGGACTGCAAGAGTTTACCGAACACATTCATCTCCAAACGTTTCATGAAGCACATTCAGATTTACATGAAAGCTCAGAGGTTGATAAAGCTGTCTATCAATTTCTAAAACGGGATTAAAGGAGGATTACGATGCTTTACTTAATTAGACACGGCCAAACAGATTGGAATAAAAACAAACTTATTCAAGGGCATGCTGATATTCCGCTCAACGAAGCGGGAAAGCAACAAGCTAAACGCGTAGCGGAACGTTTTCGAGATATCCATATTGATGTAATCTATACAAGCGATCTGCTTCGTGCGCAGGAGACGGCTAGGGAAATTGCAGCAGCTGCTAAAGTAGAAAAAATTGAAGTTTGTGAGCAGCTGCGCGAGCGCTCTTTTGGAGAACTAGAATCAAAGAATGTAGAAGTTCTGCATGAGCTTGTGCCAAACTATGCGACAAATTGGGGAGAAGAGCCTTTATATAATATCGAAACACTCGAAGCCGCTCAAGAACGGATGGTTCGGCGGTTAACGGAAATTATGAAGAAGTCTATCGGAAAGAAAGTAGCAGTTGTTAGTCACGGGGCGGCAATTAATACATTCATTCATCATGTAACAAGCGGAGAACAAGGAACAGGGACTACTATTTTACAAAATACATCAATTACAACTTTTGCTTATGAAAGTGGAAAATGGCTTCTTGAAACGATCAACGATGCCAAGCATCTTGAATAAATATACTTAAAGAGGCTGTGGCAGTAGCATTTTAGCTGAACGAAGATCCGAACGAGTTTGATTCTTAATCAAGAATCAAACTCGTTCGGTTTTTTTTATGGTTAAGGTTAAGGTGAACGTGAACGTAGGTTTCACATATGTAAGTGCTTCTAGATGTTGGTTAGAGGGCAAGATGAAGACTCCTGCAGGAACAGAGGCTCAACGGCGACGGCCCGCGGAAAGCGAAGTCTTGCATGGAAATCAACGGCGGTGTAAAAAGTGATCCATATTGCTTATCTTTAAAGTGCATTGATTTAGTCATGTCTCAAACTCTGTTTTATGATAACTAAACAAAAAGTAGGAGAGATGAAAAGACAATATAGTAATTTCATATATAAATATTTATACAATTGATTTTAATAAAAATGCATAGTAAAATAAGTTTTATTACTATTCTATTAAAGCGTTTAGTATAACTGGATTTCCTAATATTGTTTAATAAGCAACTATATTTCGGAATAAGATTAATTGATTTGGATAATTTCAAGGAGGATGCAGTATGTCAAAAGATTGGAGTCACTTATTTGAAAGAATGCCTGAATTGCTAGCACCGACGATGGCTAAAGACCATCCGAATCTGCCCGTTGTGAAAGAAGAAGGATGTTATTATTATGGAGTGGATGGTAAAGAATATCTCGATTTTACTTCTGGAATCGCTACGACAAATGTAGGACACAGACATCCGAAAGTAGTAAAAGCAATTAAAGACGGAGCAGATCAATTATTGCATGGTCCTTCAGGTGTGATTATGTACGAATCGATATTAAAATTAGCCGATGAGTTAGGAAAAGTAACGCCTGGCAATTTAGACTGCTTTTTCTTTGGAAATAGTGGCACCGAAGCAATTGAAGGAGCCTTGAAATTAGCGAGGCATGTTACAAAGCGTCCGTACGTTATTTCTTTTTTAGGGTGTTTTCATGGCCGCTCGATGGGAGCTTTAAGTGTTACAACATCGAAAAGCAAATATAGACAATTTCAGCAGCCTTCGGGACTGACGTATCAAATTCCATATGCCAATCTAAAAGAGTGTCCTGCGGAGCTAGACAGCGATGTGTACTTTACTGAAAAGCTTGAAAAAGATTTTGAAATACTCTTTAAGCACCAAGTAACCCCTGAAGAAGTGGCGGCCGTTATTTTGGAACCAGTATTAGGAGAAGGCGGTTATATTATTCCTCCGAAAAGTTGGATGAAGAAGTTGAGAGAGGTTTGTGATCGTCACGGAATATTACTTATTTTCGATGAAGTGCAAACAGGGTTTGGCCGTACTGGCGAATGGTTTGCTGGACAAACGTTTGATGTCGTACCAGATATTATGGCTATAGCAAAAGGAATTGCTTCTGGAATTCCGCTTAGTGCAACGGTAGCTTCTCAAGAATTAATGAAGCAGTGGCCCCTTGGCACACATAGTACAACATTTGGAGGAAATCCTATTGGATGTTCAGCAGCCCTTGCAACTCTTGAAGTGATGAAAGAAGAACAACTGCTGGATAACACAAGAAAAATGGGCGCTTATGCGTTAGAAAAGCTGCATCTTTTAAAGGACAAACATTCAGTTATTGGGGATATCCGCGGTTTAGGACTTATGATTGGAATTGAAATTGTTAATCCGGATACGGGAGAAGGCGATGGAGACGCCTTATTTGAGATTCTGGACTTAGCTTTAGAAAAAGGCGTGTTATTTTATTTTTGCGGAAATGCAAGTGAAGTTATTCGCATGGTACCTCCGCTTACTGTAACAAAAGAACAGATAGATGCCGGCATTCGTATGCTAGATGAGGCTATTACTTCTTTTGAGAAAAAGTCAGCTGTAAAAGCGTGATAAAAAAATATAAAAATTTATATATTTGTAACCTAGTTGTCATAGTAATGGTAACGATATCATAGTTTTAGAGGGAAAACAATTTTCTGAAAAGTAGTTGACATCTGTTTGTGCAGCATGTAACATAATATTTATCTTATCAACAATTATCAACAAAATTCGACAAACTTCTTATCAAGAGAGGTGGAGGGATAGGCCCTTTGAAACCTCGGCAACGGACTTTATAGAACCGTGCTAACTCCCACAAGCAGTGCTTGAAAGATAAGAAGAGACCAGGCTTACTAACAATTGTGATCCCAACCTCTTCTTACAGGCACTTAGACACTGTAAGTGGAGGTTTTAATTTTATGACAAGAAGATGACATTTAGATAAAAAACAGCAGGTGAAATTACCTGCTGTTTTTATATGCTGTAAAATGATAAATAACCTACAAGAATTCCTAGTAAAAGTACTCCAATTGTAATACCAACAATCCACCACATCATTTTTTTCATTATTTATTCCTCTTTATCAATTAACTATAGCTGTTGATCCGCCTGAAGCGCCGGAAGCCGTACCGTAAGCAGTTTGTCTTTTAATTCCGGCATTTTTAGCTGCAATTTTCCACTGCCAGTCAATTCGCCCGTAGGCTCGATTACTTTGCACCCAAGATTTTGAACTCTTTTTTGAAATAGACACAAGGGGATTTACATTTTTCGTGACGACGCCTCGTACACTTTTGACTGAAGTCACCGATGAGTTTTTCGTGTAATAGTCTACATACACCGTTAGTTTTGTTGTTGTAAATCCAGCCGCTTTATAAGAAGCTGTATAAGCTGCTGTTTTGAATAAAGGTGAAGCCGTTCTTGCTCCGTATGCTGCTGTACTTGCAGCTTCGACCGTGCCGCTGGTCTCTTCAATATCCATTTTTAACAGAGATGGATCCTTTAGTAATTGTACAACTTTTTGTTTTTGCTGACGCGACAGTTTTGAAAATTCATACAGTGAGCTTTTATCACTTTGCGCTTTCAAGAACTGCGTGTAAGAAGCAACCGTTAAATGTGCAGGTTTTTCACTAGCCATAACAGAGTTTGGCACGACCAATAGACATAAAAACGCGCTTATCAGGAAAAAAGAAAAAAATGTTCTTTTTGTAGCCATATTTATATAAATCCTTTCCAGTATTCTATCTTTATAAATAGATAAGAAGTAATTTATCGTTTTGAAGAAGGGCTGTGTGCTGACATATTAACTGTCATCACGACACGAGCTTGCTGTACAGATTTCATAAAACATTCGTATAGAGAAGCGAACACTTTGTCCACATCTCCTTCTAAAGCTGTTGCAAAAGGCACGGTTTCGGCAAATACTCCCTGTTGTTTAACTGCGCCAATTCCGCTTTTGATGATGTCTACATAATGCGGCGTATCTAATGGATACAAAGAAAATTGAGTGGATACAGGGAACGAAGCACAAAGCTGTTGGTTTGAAGACATGTTTTCTTTTGATTTTATTTTTCTTTCTTCAAAATATTCTTCGTGGCGCCCTGTTGAAAACGTGGCATTCAGAACAATATGCTTTTCTGATTTTCCAGCACTTTTATAAACGGCTTCCACAACTTCAAATACGTCTTTGGCAGTTCCTTCAATAAACGTGCTAACACGGTCCGTTTTTCGCTGAACGTTAGACATGTCCACGTCGTTTAGGGCGCTTAAAATAATATCGATGAAATTATCACTCATCACGGAAAGTGTAAACCGACAGCCCACATTTGTTTTTTCCAAACGAATCACCTCTAAAGTATAGATTTGTAGTTTTTTAATCATACAAATCATAAAATAACTTTTTTGTTTTGTATAGAAACAGAAGATAGATTCTTTATTTTTAGGCAATATTACATAGAAGAAACGAAAATAAATTGCATAACATGAAAAATAAGGGTGTTAAGAAAAGTTACATAATGAAAAAGAATAAAAAAACAATGTTAGAACTTCTGACAAAAAGCTGGTATATAGACTGAAAACACCATATTATAAATACAAGATCACATTATTCTCCTGCGATTTCGTATAACCTCTTGAAAAAGGGACTTGGGATTTTATCATAAATCCAACCTCCTAGCTGTATAATCAGCTAGGAATTTTTTTTACCCAAACTCTCTATCGCGTATGAGGTTATCTACACTTATTCAACTCAGAGCATGCACCATATATATTTAAGACCAGTGTAAGAAAGATTGCTTGAAGATTTAGTGTTCGGCTTGAGCTAGAAATAGATAGATGTTACGAAAGAGGGGAAAGAAGGTATGACGCACACATTAATTAAAAATGCAGAGATTATTACGATGAATGAGAAGAATGATATTATTTACGGTGACCTTTATATTGTGGGAAATCGCATTGCAGCCATCGGGAAAAACCTGCATCCGGAAAAGGTAGATAAAGTCATTGACGCAGCAAATAAAACGATTGTGCCCGGCTTTATACATACTCATATTCATTTATGTCAAACGCTTTTTAGAGGGCAAGCAGATGATTTAGAGCTGCTAGACTGGCTTAAAAAGAAAATATGGCCGCTTGAAGCTTCGCATGATGAAGAATCTATCTATTATTCAGCACTGTTAGGGATCGGCGAACTCATTCAAAGCGGGACTACAACAATTGTAGATATGGAAACTGTTCATCATACGGACTCTGCTTTTCAAGCTATATCTCAAAGCGGGATTCGAGCTCTTGCAGGAAAAGTAATGATGGATAAAAAAGGCGATGATCTGCCAAAAGCTCTGCAGGAGACAACAGCTGACTCGATCAGAGAAAGTGTAGAGCTGCTTGAAAAATGGCATAATTCAAATAACGGTCGTATTCGATACGCATTCTCCCCAAGATTTGTGCTGTCGTGTACGGAAGATTTGCTGCGTGAAGTGAGCCATTTATCAGCTGCATATAATGTCCATGTACATACTCATGCTTCTGAGAATCAAGAAGAAATTCGCATTGTAGAAGCTGAAACGGGTATGAGAAATATCATGTACTTAGATCATTTAGGATTAGCCAATGAGCGCCTTATTTTAGCGCACTGTGTGTGGCTAAATGATCAAGAAAAGCAAATTATTAAGAATCAAGGAGTAAAAGTTAGTCATTGCCCAGGCTCAAACTTAAAACTTGCATCGGGAATCGCAGATGTGCCCGGTTTATTAGAGCAAGGTGTATTTTTAAGTCTTGGCGCTGACGGTGCTCCTTGTAATAATAATTTGGATATGTTCAATGAAATGAGGCTGGCCGCTACGATTCATAAACCCTCGTACGGACCAACGGCCATGAATGCAAAGCACGTGCTAGAAATGGCTACAATCGGCGGAGCGAAAGCAGTTGGGCTCGAAAAAGAAATTGGAAGTTTAGAGGTGGGAAAAAAAGCAGATCTTGCTATTTTAAATTTAAATCAGCTTCATACCTTTCCGTCTTACGGCGTAGACCCTATTTCCAGAGTTGTGTATTCAGCAACGCGAGGAGATGTAGAACTAACGATGGTTGATGGAGAAATTGTGATGGAAAATCGCGTACTGAAAACAATTGACCAGGGAATTGTATTGAAAGAAGCAAATCATTCGATTGATCGTCTTTTAAAAAGAATCCCGCTTTTAATTTCATAATCATAAGATGTAAAACAAAGAAGAGGCTGGGATAAAAGTATTTTAGTTGAAGTAAAACTCGAATTATTGATTAATAATTCGAGTTTTTTGTTGTCAAGGTGAACGTAGGCTTCATCTGTTTAGTTGCTTCTAGCTGTTGATTGGAGGACAAGACGTAGACTCCTGCGGTTATTCCATTTATTTGTCTTTAGAATGGATTTATTTAGTTATGTCTCAATCTCTTTTTTGTATAAATGAGTAAAAAGAGTACTCTTGCAACAGACTAAAAAGATAAGAGAAATAAATTTTCAAAATTCCAAACTAACGGAAGATAAAAATTTTTATAATGATAGCGTTTTCTGCCTTTGCATATCTACAAATTAAGACTATAATAGGACAAAAGATTTTACTTTGCAACGTAAAATCCTCCTAAGTCGTGTCCTTTTTAGGACATTTGAATAGGTAGGATTTTTTATTTTTTTTAGAAGTAGGGAGGCGCGCGTGTTGGAGCGTAACGGAATATTAGAGCGCTTGTTTAAACTATCAGAGCGCAACACAACACCAAAACAAGAAATACTAGCAGGACTTACAACTTTTATGACGGTCAGTTATATGGTAATTGTCAACCCCATTATTATGTCTGACGCGGGTATCCCCCGAGAAGCGGCTCTTGCAGCTACCATTTACGCCATTGTATTTAGTACGTTACTGATGGCCCTATGGGCAAATTTCCCGATTGTAACCGGTCCAGGGATGGGTTTAAATGCGTTTTTTACGTATTCAGTCGTATTAGGGCAAGGCTTGTCATGGCAAACGGCACTTGGAGCAGTTTTTATATCCGGCGTGTTGTTTTTTGTTTTAACGGTAACAGGAATACGCGGAAAGATTATTGATGCCATTCCGAACGTACTAAAGTCTTCAATAGCAGTTGGAATTGGTCTTTTTGTTGCGTTTATCGGTTTGAAAAACGCTGGATTAGTTGTGGCAAACGAGTCTACTTTTGTAGGGCTTGGAAATGTCATGGATAAAGGCCCGTTACTTGCTATTTTTGGGCTGATATTAGCAGCTGTACTGATGGCTAAAAATGTAAAAGGCGCTCTTATTATAAGTATTTTTGCTACGACAATATTAGCAATGATTGTAGGAGTACAAGCAGTTCCTCATTCTCTGAAAGACGTCTTTTCAGCTACGCCGCCAAGCGTTGGAGAAACATTCTTTCAAATGGATTTAAAGGGTGCAGTTGCCTACGGCATTTTTTCAGTTGTATTTTCTTTCACCATCGTAGAATTATTTGATACGCTAGCGACATTGATTGGACTATCTAAAAAAGCAAACTTAGTAGATAAAAACGGTAAAATTCCAGGTTTAAATCGCGCGCTTGCAGCAGATTCAATTGGTACAATGGCGAGTGCTATTTTTGGAAGCACTGCGTTAAATACGTATATTGAAAATGCAACAGGTATTGCAGAAGGAGGGCGTACCGGCTTAAAGGCATTAACGGTTGCCATCTTATTTATATTTACCTTGTTTTTTGCACCGCTTATTCAATTTATCCCAAGCGTTGCTACTGCTCCAGCACTCATTATTATTGGTTCGCTTATGCTAAGTGACATTCGAAACGTTAACTTCGACGATTTCACTGAAGTTGTTCCCGCTTTCTTAACAATTGTCATGATGCCGTTAACCTACAGCATTGCAGAAGGGTTAGCATTCGGCTTCATTTCATACACAGCGATTAAACTGTTTACAGGACGCCATCGCGAAATTCATTGGATGATGTATGTAATCACCATTGCCTTTTTTATCAATTTTTATATGAGTTCCCATTAGGAAGAAAAGACGTAGCCTCAAGCTGCGTCTTTTTTTGTTACTGAGTCCTTGTCAGAGAACATCGTGAAAGAATGAAGCTTTTCTTTTATTTTAGATAATTGTAAAATAATTATAAAAGGTGCGTTATAAAGGGTTGGTGGAATAAATTGAAACAAAGTAAACGCAAACGTGTAACCTTACAACAAGTGGCAGAACACGCGGGAGTATCTCGAGCTACTGCTTCGCTTATTGTGCGAAATAGTCCAAGTGTTTCTGAAAAAACAAGGGAAAAAGTTCTAGCTTCGATGAAAGAGTTAGGATACGTGTATGATCGAATTGCGGCAAATTTAAGATCTCAAACTTCATCAACAATCGGAGTTATTATTACGGATATATCTAATACGTTTTTTACAGAATTGTTAATTGGAGTACACGAGGAGCTCGAGAAAGACGGATATACGGTGTTTTTAGGTACGACGTTTGATTCGGATAATCGACAGGATCAGCTGCTTTCTACAATGCTGGAGCACCGGGTAGGAGGCATTATTTTATGTCCTGTTGCGGGGACATCGGAAGATACGATAAGAAAAATTCAGCATTTAGATGTTCCTTCAGTACTAGCAGTAAGGGAATTGCCTGAGGTGGAGTCAGATTATGTAGGGGTAGATTATAGCTTAGGCGTTCAAAAAGCGGTTCAACACTTACTTGAACAGGGACACAAAAGAATTGCCTTTTTAGGAGGAACAACCGGTTCTACAACGTGGAAAGAAAGAATGGAAGGTTACCGCTCGGCACTAAAGAACGCAGGAATTTCTATTGATGAAGAGCTTGTTATTCCGAGCGGTCCGACAAGAAGCGGCGGTGTAGAAGCTGCACATCAAGTACTGAACATTTCTGAGCCTCCAACAGCAGTTTTTTGTTTTAGCGACTTAGTTGCATTTGGTGTTATGCAAGGCTTAAAAGAGAAAGGGATTGTTCCCGGAGAAGATATAGCGGTAGTGGGATTTGATAATGTCATGGAATCATCCGTATGTCACCCTACTCTAACAACCGTCTCTTCTTTTGCAAGACAAATAGGAAAAGATGCTGCACGGTGTCTTCATAACCAAATTGTTGATAAAAAAGAACATCATCATCGCATTATTTTAACACCTCAGTTAGTTGTTCGAGAATCGTCATCAAAAAAAAGAAGCAGTTAATGAACTGCTTCTTTTCCTTGTGAATTATTTAGACGGTTCGTAAATATCCCAAGCCATTTTCAAGGAATCAACGATATAATTTGCTACTTCTTCAATATCCAAATTGTCAGTTTCTACTTTGGAGTGGTGGTTGGAATAAATTGCTTGTCGCGTATAAAATAATTCTTCAATATCCTCTAGACTTCTCCCTTGTAAAACAGGGCGACTGTCAATAATGAGGCTGATGCGCTCTTTCCATGAATCCCATGAAAGGTCTAAAAAGAATACAATACAATTTGATAAGCATATTTTTTGAATTTCTTCTTGAAGAAATGCGCCTCCGCCAACGGATATAATTTTTAAACGCTGCTGAGATAACTGGCTAATTACTTCTTTTTCTTTATTTCGGAAAAACTCTTCACCAAACTCTTTAAAGATTTGTGAGGTAGGCATTTGAAACATTTTTTCGATTTCTTGGTCTATATCGACAAAATCTCTGTATAATTTCTTAGCGACTAGTTCGCCGATTGTTGTTTTACCTACGCCCATAAAGCCAATAAATACAATGCTTTTTTCTCTAAGAGACATCTCGCTGTAAGTCATTTTTCAAAGCCTCTTTCTGTTTTTAACAATAAAAAACTTATTATTTTGTATTTGAGTTATTAGAATTATAATACAAATGTTACTGTTTGTAAAAACCGTGAAAGGATATTATGTCCTAAGAAACAAGTATCAGCTTACATTTATAAAATTTCTGTTAGTCAACAGATGGGATCAGCTGTGAGTAAAACAAAAAAGCAATAGTTCAGCTCGATCATGATCATAAACCTTTATTATATTGATAATACTGCTATCTTTGATATTTCTACAGTGTATGTTAGAAAAAAAGGGAAGTGAATGTGACGCTGCTTAAGAGACTATAATCATAATCAATAAATATTTTTAGAAAATTCTTTAATTTTCTATTGCTAGATTAAAATTTCTGTTGTAGGATTATGATAACGTTTACAAAACGAGTTATTACTTTAAATCAATAGAATTTATAGAACACTGTGTCAAATTTTAGATCGATCTAAATATAAAATTAGATCGATCTAAAGAGGCAGTCAGGTCAATTGTTAAAAGGAGAGATCTCAATGAGCTTTAGACGAGCAAGGCCTTATGTAAATAAAGAATGGCTTGAAGGTAATCGATCAGCAGTAAGTATTCAAAGTCCGTATTCGCAGGAAGTAATTGGTGAGCAAATTATAGCAACGCCAGAAGATGTGGAAAGAGCGCTATCAGCCGCCTATGAAGCAAAAAAAACAATTGCGAGTCTGTCTTCTTATGAAAGGGCCAAAATTTTAAAAGAAGCAGCACGGCTTTTGGAAAAGCAAAAAGAAAAATTTGCTTCTCTCATCTCAAATGAGTTAGGAAAACCGCTGAAGAATACGTTGGACGAAGTATCTCGATCTGTAGAAACATTAGAGCAATCTGCGGAAGAAGCAAAAAGACTTATCGGTGAAACGATCCCCGGAGATGCTTCCGAACGAGGAGGAAAAGCGATAGCTTCCACATTCCGTGTGCCTGTCGGAGTTGTTGCCGCTATTACTCCTTTTAATGCACCTTTGAATTTAGTATGCCACAAAATTGGACCAGCTTTTGCTGCTGGCAACAGTGTTATTTTAAAACCAGCTCCGCAAACAACTTTAGTTGCTTCAGAGTTTATAGCTCTATTATTAGAAGCTGGAATGCCTGAATGCGCTATTAACATGGTTTTAGGGGGAGTAGAAACAGGGCAGCAAATCGTAAAAGATGACCGTGTAAATATAATTTCTTTTACTGGTGGAACAGTGGCAAGCAGAAATATATGTGAACTGGCTGGAATGAAAAAAGTCCTTCTAGAGTTAGGAGGAAATGCTTCAACAATTGTTCATGAAGATGCTGATATTAAAAAAGCTGCTGAAATGTGTGGGAGAACAGGGTTTAGCAACTCCGGTCAAAGCTGTATTTCAGTTCAGCGTATTTATGTACATGACTCAGTTGTTTCTGAATTTACAGAGCTTCTGAAGAATGAGGTAACGTCTTTAAAAGTTGGTGATCCTCTGCTGCCGCAGACGGATGTTGGATGTTTAGTAGATGAAAAAGCAGCAAACCGAGTTTTGGCTTGGATTGAAGAAGCAGTCGATCTAGGTGCAAAACTGATATGCGGCGGCAAAAAGACAGGGGCTTCTATAGAACCTACTGTTCTATTAAATCCTCCTAAACAAAGCAAAGTAGTGTGTCAAGAAGTGTTTGGACCTGTGGTCAGCATCATTCCTTATCAAAATATTGAAGAAGCTATTCGGGAAACAAATGATTCATCATTCGGTTTGCAAGCAGGGCTGTTTACAAATCAAATGGATTTAGCTTACCGTGTTGCTGAATCTCTAGAAGTAGGAGGAGTTGTGATTAATGGAACCTCTAATTTTCGACTCGACCATTGGCCGTACGGTGGAATAAAAGACAGCGGCGTTGGTAGAGAAGGACCTCGATTTGCGATTGAAGATATGACAGAGACAAAAATGATTGTCCTGCAGCTATCGTAGCTGAGTTTATTACCTGAAAAAATATATAGTGAATTTAAAGGAGGATATACAATGGAAAAATTAATATCACATCAATTAGTAAATTATCTTGAGGAACGAGGCATCGAGCATATTTTTGGTTTGTGTGGTCATACAAACATAGCGGTACTAACAGCCTTAGAAGAAAGCAAAATTAAATTTATCAACGTTCGACACGAACAAATTGCAGCGCATGCAGCTGATGGCTATGCGCGTGTGACGAAAAAAGCAGCAGTAGTATTAAGTCACTTAGGTCCTGGCTTAACAAATGCTGCTACAGGTGTAGCTAATGCAGCGTTAGATTCAATTCCAATGGTTGTCATCGCTGGTGATGTTCCTACTCATTATTATGGAAAGCATCCGCATCAAGAGGTAAATTTACATGCTGATGCTTCGCAATATGAAATTTATCGTCCATTCGTTAAGCGTGCATGGAGAGTTGACCGTCCAGATTTATTTCCAGAAATATTAGAGAAAGCATTTTTACTAGCGGAAAGTGGAAATCCTGGCCCCGTATTAGTATCTGTACCTATGGATATCTTTTCAAAAAAGATCGATGTTTCTTTATTTGATCGATTGCATCGCCAAACGAAATCTTTGCAAAAACCTTCTATCGATGATGAAACGGCAAAGAGTATCGTACAAAAATTAATTAATGCCAAAAATCCAGTGTTATATGTAGGCGGAGGTATCCTATTAGCAGATGCAGCAAATGAATTAAAAGAGCTTGTGGATCACTTGAACATTCCGGTAGCCCACTCCTTGATGGGCAAAGGAGCACTTCCAGATGATCATGACTTGACTCTAGGAATGACTGGTTTTTGGGGCACGAAGTTTATTAATGAAAAGTGTCGGACTGCCGATTATATTTTAGCATTAGGAACAAGATTTGCAGAAGCAGATTCTAGCTCCTGGGAGCCGGAATATACGTTTGATTTTTCAAAAACAAAATTGATTCATATTGATATTGATCCTAGCGAGATAGGGCGTAATTATCCTGCCGAAATTGGTGCAGTAGCTGATTTAAAACAAGCTCTTAAAGTCTTAAATCGCGTAGCTAAACAGCTTATTCCGGAAGGAGTAAAAAATGAAGCATTAATCAAAGAGATTGCTTCTTATCGTGAAGAGTTTAAAGCTAGCAATGAAGAGTATATTCACGATAATTCATTCCCAATGCAGCCGCAGCGAATTTTAAATGAAGTTCGTGAAGTCCTGCCAAAAGATGCCTATATTACTACTGATGTAGGCTGGAATAAGAATGGGGTAGGACAGCAGTTTCCAATCTATGAAGCTGGAAGTATATTAACTCCAGGAGGCTTTGCCACAATGGGCTTTGGAGCGCCGGCAGCTTTAGGCGCAAAGGTAGCTCAGCCTGATAAAATAGTTGTTTCTCTAGTAGGAGACGGGGGGTTCGGCCAGAATCCAGCTGTGCTTGCTACGGCAGCCGAAGAGAATATTCCTGTGGTTTGGATCATTATGAACAACTTTGCGTTTGGTACGATCGCGGGACTGCAAAAAGCACACTTTGGAACCACTCTAGGCACGGTATTTGAAAAAGATGGAGAGGTATATTCTCCTGACTTTGCAAGTATCGCTAAAGCTTATGGAGTAGAAGGCATAAAAATTCAATCAGCTGAAGAGTTTAAACCGGCGCTTCAAAGAGCTGTTGCTTCTAATAAACCAGTTGTAATTGATGTAGCGATGTTAAACAATCCTGTACCAACATCAGGACATTGGAACATCATGGATATTTACTCACCGGATAAGAAAGTACACCATGTATCTGTTTAACAAGTATCGAACAAATGCTGAATTGAAAACGGAAACATTTAACTTTGATAAAAAGGAGCTGTTCCTATGTTAGAACGAGGAGAAGGAGCTCATTCTCCAGCTATTTGTACCCCTTTAGTAGGCAAAGATCGCAAAGAGCTTTTAACAGAGCTAGCGGAAATTTTATTAAAAAAACCGGATATAATTGAATGGCGCTTAGATTTTTACGAAGAAATTCAAGATATAAACAGCGTCCTTTCTGCAGCTAAAGATATATATGAAAATAGTGAGCGCACGCCTATTTTGCTTACTGTACGTTCTCAAAAAGAAGGGGGGCAGCCTATTTCCTTATCAGAAAAGGAAGTAGTAGCCATACTTGCAGAGGTATGTAAGCATCCATATGTAGCAATTATTGATTTTGAAGTATCAAATCAGCCGGATCATATCCGCTATTTACGTGAAGTTTCCAAGGAAAATAATAAGAAACTTGTGCTTTCTTATCATAGTTTTTCTTTTACGCCTCCTAAAGCGGAAATTTTTAAAAGCTTATTTTTAGCTGAATTTTACGGAGCAGATGCAGCAAAAGCAGCTGTCATGCCTCAGAACAATCAAGATGTTTTAACTTTATTGGAAGCTACAAGAGAGGCTGAAAAAGAGCTCACCATTCCTCTCATTACCATGTCGATGGGAGGACTAGGAGCTATTAGCCGGATTGTCGGGTGGATGTACGGATCTTCTGTTACTTTCGCTGTAGGGAAAAGCAGCTCAGCTCCTGGGCAAGTTCCAATTGATGAATTACGAAAAATAATTCAGTTAACAAAAAAAGTTACGGATCCTGAGAACTATCATTCCCATCAAATCGTTTCGATGTAAAATAAAAAGCACAAGAGCATGCTATGCTCTTGTGCTTTTTATTTATCCTTTAAATGCATGGAAAGATACACCCGAGTATCTTTTTTGCGGTCGTACTTTGGATTAGCGCTTCGCGTATATTCTTTTGACTGATGTTCTATATGGTAGTTCTGTTCAAACTGTTTGATTGCTTCATTAATTTCTTCTTGTGTTCCCATTAATCTTACTTGCAGCATTGTAATGTCTCCTTCCATACACTTTGCTTTTTGACTATATCATGAAATGAAAAAGAAGTAATTTTATTTTTGTTGACGAACCTGTATATACAGGTTAGAATAAAAACATAAAACTTGTATATACAGGTTTGTGGTGAGATTTATATGGGGGATAGGAAATACAGGAATAAAATGAAAACGGAAACAAGGGGGAAAAGACATGAATCGAGAATCTGTGGAGCGTATTGTAGAAGCCGTTGGCGGAAAAGAAAATATCTCTGCTGCAACGCATTGTGTAACGCGTCTTCGACTTGTTTTAAAAGATGAAGGTAAAGTCAATCAACGTATGCTAGATGAGCACGAATTGGTAAAAGGATCTTTTTCTACAAACGGCCAGTTTCAAGTTGTTATTGGTCAAGGCACAGTTGATAAAGTATATAAAGAAATGGTGGCGCTTACAGGGATAGGTGAACTGTCAAAAGAGGAAGTGAAAAACGAAGCGGCTAAAAACTTAAATCCGCTGCAGCGCGCAATAAAAACATTAGCTGACATTTTTATTCCCATTTTACCGGCCATCGTAACCGCGGGTTTATTGATGGGAATCAATAATGTACTAACAGGAGCCGGAATTTTTTACGATGATAAATCAATTGTAGATGTTCATACACAGTGGAAAGACTTCGCAAGCATGATTAATTTAATTGCCAATACGGCTTTTGCCTTTTTGCCAGCTCTTATTGGGTGGTCAGCTGTTACGCGTTTTGGAGGAAGCCCTTTATTTGGAATTGTCCTTGGGCTCATGCTTGTCCACCCTGATTTGCTAAATGCTTGGTCTTATGGAGAAGCATTAAAAAAAGGAAGTATCGATACGTGGAATTTATTTGGCCTGCATGTTGAGAAAGTCGGCTATCAAGGACAGGTTTTACCTGTGTTAGCTGCTTCGTTTGTACTAGCAAAAATCGAATTATTCTTAAGAAAACGAATACCGGATGGTTTTCAGCTTTTAATTGTAGCGCCTGTAGCTCTTTTAGTAACAGGGTTTCTTGCTTTTATTGTGATTGGTCCGATTACATTTGCAGTAGGAAATGTTATTACAGGTGCAGTTGTATGGCTGTTTAAAACGGCTCCATTTATTGGAGGGCTCGTATACGGAGGCTTATACGCTCCTCTTGTTATTACAGGCATGCACCATACATTTTTGGCCGTAGATTTACAGCTGATTGGAAGCGTAGGGAGTACGTTCTTATGGCCAATGGTAGCATTATCGAATATTGCACAGGGCTCTGCGGCTTTCGCGATAATGGTTCTTTCAAAAGATGATGAGAAATTAAAAGGATTATCTTTAACGTCAGGGGTTTCAGCGTGGCTTGGCATTACGGAACCTGCAATGTTTGGTGTGAATTTGCGTTTTAGATTTGCTTTTATTTCTGCAGTGATTGGTTCAGCTATTGCGGGTGTTGTCATATCTGTAGCCGGAGTGAAAGCAGCGTCGGTGGGAATTGGGGGTATACCAGCTCCGTTATCAATTGTTCCACAGAGCTGGCCGCCTTTTATTATTGGAATGGTAATCGTAATCGTTGTGCCGTTTCTTTTAACGTTAACGCTCGGAAAGCTTCAGAAAAAATCAACCGTTACATCAACTGTCGCGGCTACAGAATCGTTTCAACATAATCCAAAGAATTAAATGGTGGTGTTAAAAATGCAAGAACCTTGGTGGAAAAAATCGGTTGTCTATCAAATTTATCCTAAAAGCTTTTACGATACGACTGGCAACGGCGTGGGTGATATAGCTGGCATTATTGAAAAGCTAGATTATTTGAAAAAGCTCGGGGTAGACGTTGTGTGGCTAACGCCAATTTATAAATCGCCGCAGCGGGATAATGGATATGATATAAGTGATTATTTTGTTATTCAAGAAGAATACGGAACAATGGAGGACTTCGATCGTTTAGTAGCAGAAGCGCATAAGCGGGATCTTAAAATCATCATGGATATTGTCGTTAATCATACGTCAACTGAACATGAATGGTTTCAAGAAGCTAAAAAATCGAAAGATAACCCGTACAGAGATTTTTATATTTGGAAAGATCAAAAAGAAGATGGAAGTGCTCCGACGAACTGGGTTTCAAAATTCGGAGGATCCGCGTGGGAGCATGATAAACTCACAGAACAATCGTATCTGCATTTGTTTGATGTTACGCAAGCGGATTTGAACTGGGAAAATGAGCGTGTGCGCCGCAGCGTGTATGATATGATGACGTTTTGGTTTGAAAAAGGAGTAGATGGATTTCGTCTGGACGTGATTAACTTAATTTCAAAAGATCAGCGCTTTTTAGATGATGATGGTTCTATCGCGCCAGGAGATGGACGGAAATTTTATACCGACGGTCCTCGCGTTCACGAATATATGCGAGAAATGAATCAAGAAGTTTTTTCAAAATACGACAGCATGACCGTTGGGGAAATGTCGTCGACAACTGTTGACCACTGTATTCAATATTCTCATCCGGACCGGGGCGAGCTTAGCATGACGTTTAATTTTCATCATTTGAAAGTCGATTACCCAAACGGAGAAAAGTGGGCGTTAGCAGATTTTGATTTTATTAAATTAAAAGAGATTCTATCAACTTGGCAAACGGAGATGAATAAAGGAGGGGGATGGAATGCACTATTTTGGTGCAACCATGATCAGCCTCGCGTTGTTTCCCGCTATGGAAACGATGAACTCTATCATAATAAATCTGCCAAAATGCTCGCTGCAACGATTCATCTGATGCAGGGAACACCTTATATTTATCAAGGGGAAGAAATAGGTATGACAAACCCGAAGTTTTCTTCTATTGATGAATATAGAGATGTGGAGTCATTAAATGTGTATGAGATAAAACGTGCACAAGGAACGAACGAAACTGAAATTTTGGAGATTTTAAAACATAAATCAAGAGATAATTCCCGTACACCGGTGCAATGGAGCGATGAGCCAAATGCAGGTTTTACAAAAGGAAAGCCATGGATTAATCCGGCCGATAACTACCGTGAAATTAATGTAGAAAAAGCGTTAGATGATGAAGATTCAATTTTTTATTTTTATCAAAAGCTTATTGCACTGCGAAAGCAGTACGAGATTATCACCTATGGAAACTATGAATTGATTCTTGAAGAAGACGAGCAGATTTTTGCTTATATCCGAAATGGAGCAGATGAAAAGCTGTTGGTTATAAACAATTTCTACGGCAGCGAAACGACTTTTGAACTGCCAGAAAATCTGAATTTTGAAGCATATCATAGTGAAATATTGCTGTCTAACTACGAAGATTCATCAAAGGAATTCAAGCGAGTCTTACTTCGGCCGTATGAATCGATCGTGTATCATTTAAAAAAATAGAGAAAAAAGTAAAAAGAACGATGGGTGACAATCTATCGTTCTTTTTATACAATTGGGTATATATAGAAAGTAAAATAGGTGATGGCAATTGAAAGAAAATAAATTTATCAGCATTTACGAACAGCTAGTCGATAAAATTAAACGTGGTGACTGGCGTCCTAATACAAAACTTCCTTCTGAAAATGAGCTTGTTGAACAGTATCAAACGTCTCGTGAAACGATACGGAAAGCGTTAAATTTACTTTCACAAAATGGGTACATTCAAAAAATGAAAGGAAAAGGCTCATTTGTATTGGACGTATCACGCTTTGATTTTCCAGTATCAGGACTTGTTAGCTTCAAAGAAGTAGCGGAAAAGCTAGGACATACATCGACTACTATTGTAAAAGAGTTTGAATTAATTAAGGCCGATCAAGATCTGTGCACACAGCTTGGGGCGACGAAAAAAGATCTCATATGGAAAGTAGTTCGAGCGCGTGAAATCGATGGAGAAAAAATTATTTTAGATAAAGATTTTTTTCATAAAAAGTATGTTCCTCACCTCACAAAAGACATATGCAAAGGCTCTATTTATGAATACTTAGAAAAAGATCTTGGGCTGAAAATAAGCTTTGCCAAAAAAGAAATTTCCGTTGACGAGCTGACGGACGAAGATAAGTGTTACTTAGATTTAAAAGACTATGAACATATTGTGGTAGTAAGAAACTATGTGTATTTAGAAGATGCAAGCCTTTTTCAATATACGGAATCACGTCATCGTCTTGATAAGTTTCGTTTTGTGGATTTTGCTCGCAGAGGTATATAATGGTTCACTGCCCATGAGTTTTTCCTTTTTGTACATGTTCACAAAAAACTGCTTTGGTATAAAAAACAAAGCAGTTTTTTTATGGGAAAAATGGAAAAACGTGATCATTTTGACGATAAAATTTTAAAAAAGTTGAATTTTTCTTTGGAGTTTGTTTTAGTAGAACATAAGATTATTTTATATTTGTATAATGTTATCCATACAGGATAGGGATTTATTGTTCTTTTTTTATTAGATGTATAAGAAAATGTTATTTAAAAACAACAATTCCATTAGTAATTCTAATGGATGTATCTAACTACAGCATTAAAGGGAGCTGCTCAAACAATACTAAGTAAAAAGGAGGAGACGGAATGAGTCACGATTATCGACTTTATCCTCTTGGTGACAGCGGCATTGTCGTTTCATTTGGAGACGAAATTAATTTCGGTATACATAAACGTATTCAGCAATTTACTGAGGTGCTAGAGCAATCATTATGTAAGGGAATGATTGAATATGTGCCGGCTTTTGCAACAGTTACAATCTATTATGATCCTTGGATAATGAGTGAAAAAGGAAGAAGAAATCCTTACACAGCAATATCTACATATATTGAAGAACTGCTTTTCCGCCAGGAAGAAAAACCTGAAGCGGTCGCTAGACAAATTGAAATTCCGGTGTGTTACGGAGGAAAGTACGGCCCGGACTTAGAGAGAGTAGCCGCTTTTCATTCATTAACGCCTGATGAAGTTATCTCTATTCATACAAATGGAGAATATTTGGTGTATATGATAGGCTTTGCTCCTGGTTTTCCTTACTTGGGAGGGATGAGCGAAGAAATTGCGACTCCAAGAAAAGAATCACCGAGAAACAGCATCCCAAAAGGGTCAGTTGGCATCGCAGGAATGCAAACCGGCGTGTACCCAATTGAAACACCTGGAGGATGGCAGTTAATCGGGCGTACTCCTCTTACACTATTTAACCCAGAAAAAGACTCGCCAAGCTTACTTCAAGCAGGTGATCGTATCCGATTTGTTTCCATTTCTGAAACGGAATATGAAGCACAAAAGGAGGTGGATGAAGATGAGTATTAAAGTGATACGTCCTGGTTTATTAACAACGATTCAAGATATCGGCAGACATGGATATCAAAAGGACGGCATGATTGTCAGCGGGGCAATGGACAAAGTTGCTTTAAGGATTGCCAACTTATTAGTAGGAAATCAAGAAAACCAGCCGGTTATTGAAATTACGTTAATGGGACCCAAAATTGAATTTCAGCAAGATGCTTTGATTGCCCTGACAGGAGGGGATTTATCGCCAACTGTTAATGATGAAGCCGTAAAGATGTGGCGGCCTTTATATGTGAAAAAAGGGAGCGTGCTGCAGTTTGGTGTTCCGACTTTAGGGTGCCGTTCTTATTTATCGGTTTCCGGTGCTTTTAATGTTCCTGCAGTTATGGGAAGTACATCTACTTCACTTCGCGCTCGGATAGGCGGGCTGCACGGTAAAGCATTACAGTCAGGAGACGAAGTATTAAGCCATCCTCCTACAGAAATAGGGGAAGCAATTATAAAGAAACTGGTGAAAAAGCAAACGGACCGCTCTTTTCAGCAGGCTTTTTGGACGATTCATCCTAAACTTCTTCCTTCATACGAAACGCCTATTATCCGCACGATGAAAGGTGCGGAATTTGATTGGTTTACGAAAGAAAGTCAACAACATTTCTTTAATCAAGAATTTGACGTTACGCCGCAATCTGACCGAATGGGCTATAGGCTAAAAGGGAAGAAACTAGTCCTTGGTCAAGAAAAAGAGCTGCTTTCTAGCGCTGTGACGTTCGGTACAATTCAAGTACCAAAAGAAGGACACCCTATTGTTTTATTAGCAGATCATCAAACAACAGGGGGATATCCTAGAATCGGACAGGTAGCAACTGCAGATTTTTCAGCGCTGGCGCAAATTTCTCCAGGGAAAAAGGTTTCTTTTCAAGTAATTTCACTGGATGAAGCGCAGCATTTATATATGGAGCAGGAAAAGAAAATAAATCATATTAAAAGAGCACTTCGAATGAAAATATAAGGAGAGAAGAAGATGGCTACCGTTGATTTGAACTGTGACTTAGGGGAGAGCTTTGGGAACTATAAATTAGGAAATGATAAAGAAATTTTACGCTATGTAACGTCAGCAAACATTGCTTGTGGCTTTCATGCCGGAGATCCTTCGGTTATGAGAGAAACAGTAAAGCTGGCTTTGAGTGAAAATGTGGCGATTGGCGCGCACCCCGGATTGCAAGATTTAGCTGGATTTGGACGTAGATATATGAAAATTACGCCTCGAGAAGCTTATGATTTAATGGTGTATCAAATGGGGGCTCTTTCAGCTTTTATACGTGCAGAAGGAGGGACCCTTCATCATGTGAAACCTCATGGCGCTTTATATAATATGGCTGCAGGGGATCGAGACATAGCTAAAGCTATTGCTGAAGCTGTTTATAATGTTAGTCAGGAAGCTATTCTATATGGTTTGGCTGGAAGTGAATTGATTAAAGCTGGAAACGAAATGGGCTTGCGTACGTCTCAGGAAGTATTTGCAGATCGAACCTATCAACAGAACGGCATGCTGACGCCGAGAAACGTTGAAAACGCCGTGATTCAAGATGAAGAAGCGGCTATTGCTCAAGTAATTAAAATGGTCAAAGAAAAGAAAGTATTCACTGTGCAAAACGAAGAGATTTCCATTCAAGCAGATACCGTTTGTATTCATGGAGACGGTGCACATGCTGTTGAATTTGCCAAAGCTATTTGTGACAAGCTAAAAGAAGAACAAATCATTATTCAACCACAATGAGGTGACATCATGAAAAAAGAACGCAACTGGAGCGTGCTGCTCGGCGCAGCATTTTTAATGGCTACTTCAGCAGTGGGTCCAGGTTTTTTAACTCAAACAACGGTCTTTACACAAGCTCTCGCCGCAAGTTTCGGTTTTGTCATTTTACTGTCGATTTTATTAGACATTGGCGTTCAGCTAAACGTATGGCGTATTATTGCCGTTTCAGAAAAAAGAGCACAGGATATCGCTAACAGTGTTTTGCCAGGTCTCGGCTTATTTATTGCTATTTTAATTGTAATTGGAGGCTTAGCATTTAATATTGGAAACGTAGGAGGAGCGGGTCTTGGCTTTAATGCGCTATTTGGTATTTCTCCTAAAGCGGGTGCAGTCATTACAGCCATCATTTCTATCGCAATCTTTTTAGTCAAAGAAGCCGGAAAATTAATGGATCGATTTGCTCAATTAATGGGCGGAATATTAATTATTTTAATGGTGTATGTGGCTATTTCGTCCGCTCCCCCAGTAGGAGAAGCGGTATCTAAAACATTTTGGCCGGATCACATTGACGTAATGGCAATTGTGACTCTTGTAGGAGGAACGGTAGGAGGATATATTACATTTGCAGGAGGTCATCGTTTATTAGATGCAGGAATTAAAGGAAAAGCTGCGATTCCTGAAGTAACAAGGGGAGCAGTATCCGGTATTACGATTGCTTCCATCATTCGAATTTTTCTATTTTTAGCGACATTAGGTGTGTTGAGTCAAAGGTTAAAACTGAATCCTGATAATCCACCAGCCTCTGTTTTTCAGTTAGCCGCAGGGGATATTGGCTATAAATTATTCGGTGTCGTCATGGCAGCAGCGGCTATCACTTCAGTTATTGGTTCAGCATATACATCGGTTTCCTTTATTAAATCCTTCAGCAAAAGGATTGAGAAATATGAAAACTGGATTATCATTGCATTTATTACGATTTCAACCCTGGTTTTCTTGACGATTGGCCAGCCGGTCACTCTGCTTATTTTAGCTGGAGCATTAAATGGGTTAATCTTACCTATTACACTTGGAACAATGCTTATAGCGGCGTATAAAAAGAAGATAGTAGGCGATTACAAGCATCCGACTTGGCTTACCGTTTTTGGCGGTTTTGTGGTCGTTATTATGGCTGTACTAGGAGTCTATACGCTTGTGACTCAAATGGCAAAACTGTGGTAAGGAATTCTATAACCAATTAAAAAAGGGCCTTCTGGCCCTTTTTTAATTGGTTATAGGCAATACATATAAAATGATTGCTAAAAAGTGGAGTACGGTTCCGCCAAGAACAAACATATGCCAAATCATATGATGAAAACGAAATCCTCGCCATACGTAAAAAACGGCCCCGATTGTATACAACACGCCTCCAACTACGAGAAGGACAATTCCTTGATGGGCAATGTTTTGAGTTAACGAATCCCAAGCAAACACAATCATCCATCCCATAAATACGTAAAGAATGGTGGAAATAAAAAGGAATTTCTTCACAAAAAAAGCTTTGAATACAATTCCTGCAAGAGCGATGCCCCACACAATTCCAAAAAGTGTCCAGCCGGTGGTTCCTTTTACTGCGATAAATAAAAATGGAGTGTACGTACCGGCAATAAACAAATAAATAGAAGAGTGGTCAAATATCTCAAAAAGATCTTTTACCTTACCTTCCGGAAAACTATGGACAAGCGTAGAGGAGACATAGAGAAGCAGCATGGTTACTCCGTAAATAGTAAAACTGATAACATGCCAAGGCGTTCCTTCTAACGAAGAAAGTACGATTAAAAGCGTTAATCCAACAATGCTGAGTATGGCTCCAACGCCGTGTGTAATCGCATTTGCAATTTCTTCTCCTCTTGTAAATGTGTGTGTAGTAGCCATTTACAAAATCCTTTCTTTACACAAATTTATCTTCTATTTTCTCAGAGGTTCAGGTTTGAACATACCTGCTGAGAAAAAATCCGTAACTGTCAAAAACATGAGTGGAAAGTTCATTGATTATTTCTTTATTATAGACCATTCTTTTGATTTTATCTATTTTGACTGGAGGTTCGAAAAGAGGAAAGATGTATATGTGAATGTTCACTAGCTGTAAAAAGCATGTATAGAAGAAAAAAATGCTTTTTGAAAAAATGGCAGAAAAGTTGTCATGAAGGCATGATTTTGAAATACATATAAAATAAAACTTTTAACAGTCAAGGTTACGATTACTGCTTAGCTCATTTGCAATAGATAAGTAACAAGATTGTAAGAAGGCAGGGGGATGGAAGCAGTGAAAAAAGAAGTTATTTTTGATGAAACAGGCACATACAAATACTCTCTATTATGCAAATGGAGTGAAGTAAACGAACGTAAACTTACGTTTGTCTTGTCATTTCCAGAAAATACGTATGAATACAGCGACGATACAGCTATATCCAAATGTATAGAACTGGCGCAAAAGTGGGGATTTGGAGTCTTAGAAATCGTTTATTTATTCAGCTATCAAACCGATCATGTTTCGTTTTTACGCATGCTTTCAAAAGAAGAAGCTGTTGGAACAAGAACAGGTGAGTATATTCAAAAAGCAGTGGAAGATGCTGAACTGGTTGTGGTAGCTTGGGGTGATCATGGAAGCATTTATAACCGGCAAGAGGAAGTAGAACGCTTTTTGAAACACAAGCCGGTATACTGTTTTGGAAAAACGAAGCAGCAATTCCCTCGCCATATTTTATCCGTCGTGCACCGTACAGAATTACAGAAATACGAAGTGCCGGCTAACCGTGAAGAGTCAGAAGAAGTTTCTTCGTTTATTGAAGACATAGATCAAAGTTTTGGTGGAGAGGATTATTCTCCAATTAAACAACTAACAGAAGAAGAACCGCTTATGTTTATTGAAGACATTGCCAGTATGTATCGGTAAAAAGAAGAAGCGAGGTTTATATTCCTCGCTTTTTCGTTAGTATAAAACACCAAGTTTTGTCATATGGTTGTATCAAGAAGCGTGTGTGAAGGGGGAACTTTATGAAGTTGAATGAAGTGTTGCACCGCATCACAACTATTTATAATGAGTTAGAAGAAGAGTGCTTTCAATATATAGGGGCTGTGATCAACGAAAATGCAGAGCTGGATATTTCTCGTCTAGAAGAATTAAGTACGCTGTTAAACTTCGTATATGAATGCTCGCAGGATATATTAGTAGGTTCTATTTTAACAAAATTGGATTATGGACAACCCATTTATCAATTTGCTATGTTAAAGCCTATTTCTCTGGAAGGAAATGAAGATAAGTTAGATATTTTATATGAAGAAAAAGTAAAAGTAGAAAGAGCTATTCTAGATGTGTATACAGCTCAGCGAAAGAAGTTATTGACTCAAGCAGCTGAAGACTTAAAAGAACTGCACTACGAGCTGCAGACCTATGTATATGCTTGCAACATATAAGTGAATCTGTTGAACTGGCAAGGCATATATACAAATAAAAGGGAACATGTTAGGATAAATAAAAAGAACTCCTAATCAAAGAGTTCTTTTTATTGTAAAATATATGATTTTGAACTAGTAAAGCATAAAGACGGTGGTAATGGCAGTTACCCTTTTCTTTGTGCTTTTTTTATCCAATTGTGTTGATGATGCTGCTTACCGCGTTAAATAAGTTCATTAAAACGTCGTTGAACATGTTTGCAACCTCCTTTATGATAGATTTACATAGTAATACGAGAAAACATAAAGTTTGGATCACATTTTTTTAATGTTTTTTTAGAAAAATAGTTAAAAAAAGAGTTTAATGGAGGTTGAAGGAGATGAATTCGTTTACAAACGACGAAAAGCAAGCAGTATACAAAGCGATTTATGGAAGAAGAGATGTACGAACATTTTTGTCTGATGAGATTCCGAATGAAACGGTTTATAACATTCTACAGGCTGCTCACAGCGGACCTTCCGTCGGGTTTATGCAGCCTTGGAATTTTATATTAGTATCTGATACAGAAGTGAAAAATAAACTTGCCTGGGCAGCAGATAAAGAGAGAAGAGCACTGGCTATTCATTATGAAGGTGAAAAGAAAGAAGATTTTTTAGAGCTAAAGATTCAAGGATTAAAAGAAGCGCCGTTAACTATTTGCGTAACGTGTGATCCAACAAGAGGGGGCTCTCATGTTCTCGGAAGAAACTCAATTCCAGAAACCGATATGATGTCAACTGCGTGTGCGATTCAAAATATGTGGCTTGCTTCATATGCAGAAGGACTGGCAATGGGGTGGGTAAGTTTTTATAAGAAAAATGATGTACGTGACATTTTACATATTCCTCCTCATATTGATCCTGTAGCGCTCATGTCAATTGGCTATACAGATAAATATCCTGAGAAACCAATCTTAGAACAAGCAAACTGGGAAAAAAGAAGGGATTTAGACAAGCTAATTTATCATAATGTATGGGAAAATGAAAAAGAATAGCGAAGAGAAAATAAAGACATACTAAAAAGCGCCGAAATATAGTAAAATTTGAATATTAAATGATACACTATATATAGCGAAAGCGGATATGAGCGTCTAGCGTATCCGTTTTATTTATATGTATACAAATGACTTGGGAAAAAGAGAGATAGGAGAATTGAAGGTTTCATGAATATTGCAAGAAGTTGGCTTCACAACAAACTTACTGTTCGCATCATTACGCTTATTATCATTACAGTTTTACTTGTCAGCATTAGAAGTATGCTTCAGCTGCTGTTATTTACGTTTATTTTTACCTTTTTAATTGGTCGTCTTCAACAAACGTTAAGAAGAAAGCTTCCGCTTAATTCAACGCTTATACTCATCGTCATCTATATCGCACTGATTGGGGCCCTCGGTATTGTAGGATATGTATATATCCCGGTTATTATGACGCAAGTTACTGAGCTTGTACAGAAGCTGATGTATTTTTACAAACACCCCCCTGATAATACATTCGTCACCTATATTATCGATAATCTAAAGAGATTCAAATCACCAGAAAATATTCAGCAGAATATTGATTTAGTATACAGCTATTTATCTAATATTGGAAAAGTAAGTGCACAAGTTTTCTTAGCACTCTTGTTAAGCCTATTCTTTTTACTTGAAAAGTCGCGGATTCACCGATTATTTGTCCAACTGGAACAATCTAGGCTGGGCTGGTTTTTCAAAGAAGCTGGCTATTTGGGGAGAAAATTTGTTAATTCCTTCGGCAAGGTAATAGAAGTTCAGTTTATTATCGCTTTTGTGAACAGCATTTTGTCCGTTATTGCGCTGTGGGTGTTAGGGTTTCCTAATTTGCTTGCACTTGGCGTTATGGTCTTTCTACTAGGGCTAGTGCCGGTTCTTGGGGTATTTGTTTCACTCATTCCACTTTGTACAATCGCTTACAGTTTAGGAGGCGGTGTAAAAGTACTATCTGTGTTAATTATGGTGGTAGTACTTCACGCACTTGAAAGCTATGTATTAAATCCAAAGCTCATGTCATCTAAAACAAACTTGCCAACGTTCATTACGTTTATCATTTTAGTGTTTGGTGAACACTTCTTGGGCGTGTGGGGGCTGATTCTTGGTATTCCTATCTTTATTTTCTTTTTAGATCTAGTAGGAGTAGATTCAGCACAGCAGCTGTCAAAAAAAGAAACCTCCGTAGACTAGTCTGCAGAGGTTTCTTTTCTTAAGCAGCGTATCGTTTTTTGAATAGTAGGATGATCGCGATGCTTAAGTTTATAAGCAAGAAAGATCTGATTTTTTACCGCTAAATGTTCAAGTTCGATTTTTACTTTGCTTTCTCGAAGCGCTTCTTGAATTAAATAGCGGGGAAGCAGGCTGATTCCCATGTGATGCTGAATGGCTTTTAACACCGTTTGAAGATTTGGAATGACGTGATGAGGCTGAATTTCAGGTCGTTTTTTAAAATGCTGTCGCCAAAAACGTCTAATAATAGGAAGTTCAAGACCATAGCTAATCCACCGCTGGTTGTATAAAAAATCTTCTACGTCTTTACTAGCTGTCATTTCAAAAGAAGGAGGAACAGTTAAGACAAACTCTTCTTCTTCAATGACCGTATATTCAATTCCAGGTATTTGCAATCTTTGGGTTGTAATCGCAATATCAATTTCGTCGTTTTGAATCTTTTCAAGTAAAACAGAAGCAATACCAAACTGGCTGTAGCATCGGATACCTGCATCTTTTATTCTCTCTAAAGCTTGTTCGGTAAAATATTCTACGGGAGAACCAATTTTTACGACCGGCAGCGCGTTGGGAGATGAAGCGGTCATTTTTAATTCAATTGAAGCAGCTTCTAGACTTTCAATTAACGGGACAATACGCGTGTACAGTTCTTTACCTTTTTCTGTTGGAATCATCTTTCTCGGTGCACGGATAAATAAACCTTCGCCTATTTCAGCTTCTAAAGCAGCTAAGTGCTGACTCATGGCCGGCTGCGTTAAGATCCTCGCTCTGGCTGCTTCAGAAACGGATCGATATTTGTAAATGCTTATAAAGCTGCGATACCATTCAAAATCAATCATTTATGTCATCCTTTCTTATAAATTTATTTATGGTTATCTATTTATTTTCTAATTTGTATTATAGACAAGCTCTCTTTAAAATAAAAATAGTAAGCAAATCATTTTTAGATAAAATAATAATAGCAACGCTAGGCAAATGATTTAAAAAGGAGAGTTAGACTGTGAAAGCATTATTATTGCAAGATAAAAATAAATGGACAGAAATGAAAGTAGAAGAAATAGAAAAACCTCTTCCGAATAAAGGGGAAGTAGTAGTTGAAGTTCACGCAGTGGGACTTAATCCCGTAGATTATAAAACAGCTACTAACGGAAACCCTCATTGGACATATCCTCACATTCTAGGTTTAGATGTAGCTGGGACAATTGATGAAGTTGGAGAAGGAGTAGTTGATTGGAAAAAAGGAGACCGCGTCGTCTATCACGGGGACTTTATGAAAAAAGGCGGATATGCTGAATATGCGGTTACAACTGCTCATTCAATTTCGCGCATTCCTGATGCTGTTACATTTGAAGAAGCTGCTGCTTTGCCTACTGCAGGTTACACGGCGTATGAAGCACTATTTCGTAAACTTCCAATGAACCATATTCAAACCATCTTAATTCATGGAGGAGCTGGAGGCGTAGGGGGCTTTGGCGTGCAGCTTGCTAAAAACGCTGGAAAGACCGTTTTCTCAACAGCTTCAGCACATAATCATGAGTATGTAAAGTCGTTAGGAGCCGATTATGTAATTGATTATCGCGAGGAAAACGTCGCAGAAAAAGTATTGGAGCTGACAAATGGCCGCGGCGTAGATGCTGTGCTTGACACGGTGAGCGCAAAGAACGCAACAGACTCTTTAGATATGATTGCCTATAGAGGGCATTTAGCACATATTGCTGGTGCACCTGATTATACAAAAGTAAAGCCTTTTACAAAGGTGATTTCTTATCATGAAGTAGCTTTAAATGCTGCACACCACGTTGATGACATGATTGCGCAAGCGGATTTAGCAAAAATGGGCGATGAGCTTTTAGCATTGATAGCAGAGAAGAAAGTAGCTCCGATGATTGAGCGCATCATCTCGTTAAAAGAAGTGCCAAGTGCATTAGAAGAGCTTTCAAAACGCCATGTGAAAGGGAAAATCATTGCTAAAATTAAATAATAGCAAGACAGAAAAGACTCTTTTATTACAACTAATAAAAGAGTTTTTTTCTGCTATTTTCTTTTTTTGCGTTACTTCACTTATGAACTGCATATGATAGAAGATAATCAAATATGGCAAACGGGTGCGTATGAGCTTTTTTTACTAGTAAAATTGCTTTGAAATCGTGAAATTTTGAATAGTTTGAGTTATGATGAAAGAACGTGAAATTTGTATGATTGAAAGGAGAAAAAAGGTGCAAGGGTTTATTGATTTTGTACAAAATTTAGGCATAGTGGGCATCTTTATTGCTACAGCAATCGAAGCTGCGGCAATTCCTTTTCCGTGTACGTTATCGATTTTGCTCATTGGCTCGGTGCTGCAGCTTTCAATATGGAAAATCCTTATTGTTTCAGCTGTCAATACCGTTATTTATATCGCATTCAACTATATTCCGTTCGTTATGGGATACAGGTTTGAATCTATTACCAAGCGCTGGTTTGGTGAAAAAAATATAAAGCGTGCCCAAAAATGGTTTCATAAATATGGAAAATGGAGTATTACGATTTCTCGTCCCATCAGTATCGCAAACTATATAACCTATTTGGCAGGCCTGAGTAAAATCAAATCTAAGGACTTTGTTTTATACAGCACCTTAGGAATTTTTCCGTGGTTTGTTTTTTTGCTCTATGTAGGAGGACTTGGAGATATTGAAAAAATCCAAAAATATTTGCATGATGTAGATCGTTTAATATTTGTTATTCTTATAATCGGAGTGATAGTTGGTGCAGGCTGGTGGATGAAAAAGAGAAGAGAAAGCCACGCTCAAGAATAAAGCTATAATGATGGTTATAGCTTTATTTTAATATAAAGAAATTCTTTAAATAAAAAGATTTTTCTGAAAAATAATAAAAAAACATTTTTCCTTTTAAAAAAATGTGATACTATGATACATAAGGTCGCTAAGAATTGTCTTGGTTCATCCGGTGTTTACTGCAGTTATTTAATAAAAGAAGCCAGGTATAGGTAAAAGCTTTGTTTCTAGCAATGTTGAGAAATGCTGCCTTGTGAAGGGAGGTCAGACGTACAGTACGTGTCAAACGTGTGTTATTAAAACCATAAATTTGTAAGCGATTTCTTTCTTTTTACATGTGAGTAGAGCAGCTTTGGTTTTGAATGCGGCTTGTTACAGATTGGTTAAATAATGAGTATAGTTTAAAATTAGATCGATCTAATTATCCGTACTATATGAATGTGAAATGTGTTTGATCGTAAATGAAAATAAGCTTAAAAAGTACAGGTTAGGCACCACAAGTATTTCTGAAATTTTAATAAAACAGGAGGTAGAATCATGAAAAGTGTAGGGCGTATCAACGGCAAAACTCAGCTCATTGGCCTTTTAGCAACTCCAATTGGACATTCATTATCACCATCTATGCATAATATGGCCTTTAAGAAACTGGGATTAAATTATGCTTATTTAGCTTTTGAGGTAGGAAATGACTCGTTAGAAGATGCGATTAAAGGGCTGAGAGCGTTAAATATTAAAGGTTTTAATGTATCTATGCCCAATAAGACAAAAATTCTCCCGTTTCTTGATGAATTAGCAGACAGCGCCAAATTTTCAGGAGCTGTCAATACCGTCGTAAACGATAATGGCGTACTAGTTGGGCATAGCACAGACGGTATGGGCTACATTCGAAATTTAAAAGAGAACGGCGTGGAGATCACAGGGAAAAAAATGACGTTGGTCGGTTCGGGTGGAGCAGCGACGCCTATTGCTATTCAAGCGGCTTTAGAAGGACTTGAAGAATTAACAATTTTTGCTCGTCATGATGAATTTTATTCAAAAGCTGTAGAAAACGTAAAAATTATTAATGAAGAGATGAAACATGTTTCATGTAAAGCGAAGCTGTATTCTCTTGAGGATACAGACAGGTTAAGAGAAGAAATTAGAACGAGCGATATTTTGACAAATGGAACAGGAGTAGGAATGAAACCGTTAGAAGAATTCAGCATTATTGAAGATATATCAATGCTGCGTCCTGATTTAATTGTAACAGATGTCGTGTATATGCCTATGAAATCAAAACTGTTAGAACAAGCTGAATCAATTGGATGTCACACTGTTAATGGAATAGGAATGATGATCTGGCAAGGGGCCATGGCGTTTGAATTGTGGACAGGAAAAGAGATGCCTGTGGAGTATATTAAGCAACAAATGTTTGAACCGAGCTTACAGTATTAAAAACGCGTATTTTTTAACTTTGCTAGAAATTTGTATAAATGAAGGGACTATATCTTCTTTTCCTCTAGCACAATAAAAAAATGATTCTAGACGATTAATATATAAAAGATTTTGTTATATTAAAAAAGTATATATTTAAATTTTCTAAAAATTAAAAATATATATTGCGCAGAGAAATGTAATTCAGTATACTAAAACTCAAGTTTGAATTAATTTTACATTAGGCTGTGTCAAAAGACGACGCTTGGTAAAAAAAGGAAGGTGTTACAATGAGAAATTAAAAAAGCAGACATTAATCACATCATGTTCGGATATTTGAGTAGATCATAAAATATACGGCATCGTTCCGCAATATGTGAAGAGATTCCCGCTGAAATTAGATCGTTCTAATAAAAATTTATTAGATCGTTCTAATTAGAACTTTCTATTAATCTTTTTAATTCCACTAATAAAAGTTTTACGGAAAGGATAAGAGAACAAGTAAATAGCTAGAGGATTAGGTTTTCAGCATTGCCATCTTTCAACTTTAGTTCAGGCAGACTTTATGTAAGTAAGCAATTGTAAATGGGATCTGAGCAAAGAAATATTTCATAAAAATGAAAGCGCATACTTAAAATCTTATGAGTGAGGGAAGATAATGAAAAAACATCGTTGGTCGATTGTATTCTTGATTGCGGTTGGTGTAGTTGTAAACTATTTTGATCGAATTAATATGTCCATTGCTATGCCATTGTTACAAAAAGAATTTAACTTGACAGCAGGTCAGATGGGGATTTTCCTATCAGCATTTGCATGGTCTTACGCTTTACTTCAACTTCCTATAGGGCCTTTGCTAGATAAAATAGGCGTAAAATGGGTAACGCGTGTAGCGACTGTGATATGGACAGTAGCTTGTCTTTTAACTGCAGTAGCAAATGGATGGGGGTTAATTATTTTATCTCGAGTGCTGTTAGGAGTTGGAGAAGCACCATTCTTTCCATCTGCTGCCAAAGCAGTTAGCCATTGGGTTCCGCGTCAGGAACGCGGAAAAGCTATAGCAGCTTATGATTCTCAATCCAAACTTTCCAACGCCATCGGGGCGCCTATATTAGCACTAATTGTAACAGAGTGGGGCTGGCGAGGCGGTTTCTTAGCAACTGCTATTCTTAGTTTCATATATGCTATTGTTTATTGGATCTGGTATCGTGAACCTCATGAAGATGAGCGTTTAACGAAAGAAGAATATGACTACATTGTTCAAGGCGGTTCTCAAAGTTCAGAAGAAGTTAAAGGCAGTGCAATGGAGAACATTCGATATTTGCTAACTAAAAGAAAAGTCTGGGCAGTATTCATTGGGTTTGCGGCATACGGCTATTCATGGTTTTTGTTCTTGACTTGGCTTCCTGGATATTTAGCGACAGAAATGAACATGTCTATTTTAAAATCAGGCTGGTACTCGGCTATACCTTGGATTGTAGGTACCATTACTGAAATAGTAATCGGGGGCTGGCTTGTTGATCGTCTTATTAACAAAGGGTATAACCGGACGCGTGTCAGCAAGTTTTTTCTAGTAATAGGTATGGTATTTGGTTTGTCAATTATTGGGGCAGCGTTTACTCACAGTGCGAACGTAGCTGTATTTTGGATTTCAACAGCACTTGGAGGTCTTGTTGTCACATCTGCTGTTGCCTACAGCATTCCTACATTTATTGCACCAAAAGGAACGGTAGGAACATTAACGGGACTTTTAACATTCGGGAATAACTCAATGGCTATTGTTGCACCTATTACGACTGGGTTTATTGTTCAGGCCACGGGTTCATTTATGTATGCTTTCCTTTTAGCAGCTGCTTTTTTAGTGATTGGAATTTTAAGCTATACGTTCTTATTAACAGATTTAGACCCGATTGAAAGCAAAGAGTCTATCCTATTAGAAGAAAAAGAGTTAACTTTAGAAAAATAAATAATCTTAATATTTTGACTAATGATATCCGTTTTTAACATATCAAAGGAAATCTACTAATTAATTATCTTAATTAAGCATACAAACAGTTATTACCGGAGGGGATTCAACGTGTTAACCAAAAATTATGGACCTTTAACAGGAGTTCAAATACTAGATATTTCTACTATGATTGCTGCTCCTTTTGGAGCTACTTTACTAGCGGACTTGGGGGCGGAAGTAACCAAAATTGAACTTCCGGGAAAAGGAGATACGCTTCGGACTGTAGGGCCTTGGAAAGGGACTGAACCCTTAAGGTGGCCCGGACTTGCCCGCAATAAAAAGTCTGTTACGCTGGACATTCGATCAGAAGAAGGAGCAGAAATTTTCAAAAAGCTAATTAGTGGAGTAGACATTTTAATTGAAAATTTTCGCCCCGGTACACTGGAAAAATGGAACTTAGGATATGAAGAGCTTAAAAAAGTTAACCCTAAGCTAGTAATGGTGCGCGTATCAGGTTATGGACAAACAGGTCCTTATCGAGAAAAAGCTGGATTCGGTACACCTGGTACAGCATTTAGCGGACATACTTATTTACAAGGATATTCAGATCGTCCGCCCGTCAGTCCTTCTTACTCTTTACTAGATTATGTAACGGGCATATATACCGCGTTCGCTTGTGTAAGCGCTATCTATCATAGAGATGTACACAAACAGCCGGAAGGTCAAGTAGTAGAAATGGGATTATATGAATCTATTTTTCGAATGATGGAGTTTTTAATCGCTGAATATGATCAAAACGGAAAAGTAAGAGAGAGAAGCCCTGGACTTGCAGGTCACTCAAGCCCTGCAGGCACATATGAAACAAAAGACGGAAAGTTTGTTGTATTAGTATGTAGTACAGACTCTACCTTTGATCGTCTTGCAGAGGCAATGGAAAGAAAAGATATGTTAAAGGATCCGCGATACTATACAAACGTAGAGCGTCTAAAGCATGATCATGAAGTTCAGGAAATTGTGTCAAATTGGATTAAGTCCTTCACTCAAGACGAGCTGCAGGCAAAGTTAGATTCATTTGGTGTGCCAGTTAGTCCTATCTACAGCATTGAAGATATATTTAATGATCCTCAGTACAGAGAACGAGAAAACATTGTAGAAGTAGAGCACCCCCGCCTAGGAAAAATTAAGGTTCCGGGAGTAGTGCCAAAGTTTTCACATACACCGGGAGCAATTCGTCATCGTGCCCCTGAATTGGGAGAACATAATGAAGAAATTCTAGGCGGGAAACTGGGGTTATCAAGTGAAGACTTAGCGGTGTTAAAAGAAAAGGGGGTTATTTAATGAATACTATTCAAAAAATAGAATTACCGGAAAAAGTCATAATCTGTGAAGTAGCTCCAAGAGATGGGTTTCAAGCTGAACATGAGTGGATTCCTACAGAAGAAAAAATATCTATTATTCGTCAGCTAGCCAAGACAGGCATTCAATCAATGGAAATTACGTCTTTTGTACATCCGAGAGCGATTCCTCAGTTAAAGGATGCCGAGCAGGTCGTAGAAAGTGTTCAAGATTTAACAAATATCAAATTTCGCGCGTTAGTGCCGAATGTAAAAGGTGCACAGAGAGCCATTGACGCCGGAGTGAAAAAGTTAAAGCTTATGCTTTCAGCTACAGATTCTCACAGCTTATCTAACGCAAATTGTTCTGTAGAAGAAGCCCAAAAAGGTTTTTACCCTATTATCGAATTAGCAGAAAAGCATAACGTTAAAGTGGGAGGTTCAATTTCGGTAGCGTTTGGATGTCCTTATGAAGGTAAGGTTGCTATAGAACGCATTTCTTCTATTGTAGAACGATACAGAATGATGGGTGTCGAAGAAATTTCTTTAGCGGATACAACGGGGATGGCAAATCCTCAGCAAGTGTATCGTATACTAGGGTTTCTTAAACAAAATTATCCCGGCATTATTTTCTCCATGCATTTGCACAATACGAGAGGAATGGCATTTTCTAATGTAGTAGCTGCTTTGCAGCAGGGTGTTATTCATTTTGATAGTTCTATTATCGGTTTAGGAGGGTGTCCCTACGCTCCAGGCGCCACTGGAAATATAGCTACAGAAGACCTGGTTCATGGATTAAGTGAAATGGGAATTCATACGGGCATTGATCTTAACAAGCTTATTCAAGCAGCAAAAGAGGTAAAGCACGTAATTGGTCATGACGGTGGAAGCTATATGCTACAAGCAGGTCCTTGTTCAGAACTTCATGCCAAGCCAAAGGTTCAAGAGAAATTAGTATAACTAAGCCGTGAACATGATAGCCTTTTAGGAGGTGATGGAAGCGTTTAAATTAAAATAAATTAGATCGATCTATTTTCCTCTCATGTAAAAACGTTCAGGCCTTGTTTTATATAAAAGTTTGTTTAATAAAAATGAAAAGTTGGTGCTAAACATGATAGAAACTATTGAAAAGAAATCACAGCCTTATATTAACGGTGAATGGATTATTGAAGATCGAGAAGTAGCATTAATAAAAAACCCCTATTCTGGAGAAATCATAGGTGAGCAGCTATTAGCGAATGAAGAAGATGTTGAAAAAGCATTAGCATCAGCATATGAAGCAAAAAAACATGTTGTCGCCCTTTCTTCTTACCAGCGTTCTAAAATTTTAAAGAAAGCGGCTCTATTACTAGAACAAGAGAAGGAAAAATTTGCTCGACTTATTTCTTTAGAATTAGGAAAGCCTTTGAAAAATACGCTGGACGAAGTGGCCCGTTCAATCGAAACATTGGAACTGTCAGGGGAAGAAGCAAAAAGATTGATTGGTGAAACATTGCCTGGCGACGTTTCAGAACGAGGTGCACAAGCTATTGCATCTACTTTCCGAGTGCCCGTTGGTGTTGTAGCGGCTATCACACCGTTTAACGCTCCTTTAAATCTTGTATGCCATAAAATTGGGCCGGCTTTTGCTGCTGGGAATAGCGTTATTTTAAAGCCATCTTCGCAAACAACTTTAATTGCAACAGAGCTCTTAAAGCTGCTGCTGCGGGCAGGCTTCCCTAGAAATGCTGTAAATATGGTGCTTGGTCGAAGACAGGTTGCACAGCAAATTGTAAAAGATGATCGTGTGAATATTATTTCATTTACAGGTGGAACAGTAGCTAGTAAAAACATCTGTGAGCTAGCTGGAATGAAAAAAGTATTGCTCGAGCTAGGAGGAAATGCTGCAACGATCGTCCATAACGACGCAGATTTAAATCGTGCTGCGGCTATGTGTGCGAAAACCGGATTTAGCAATTCTGGCCAGAGCTGTATCTCTGTTCAGAGAATTTATGTACATCAATCTGTGGTCTCTGAGTTTACCAATCTTTTAAAAGACGAGGTGCTGAAACTTAAAATCGGAGATCCTTTATTGCCTGATACGGATGTAGGGTGTGTAGTAGATGTCCATGCAGCTGAGCGAGTGACGAGCTGGATTGATGAGGCCGTACAATCGGGAGCACAAGTGATATGCGGAGGAAAGCGCCGCGGAGCTACGGTGGAACCTACCGTTCTACTAAACCCTTCTAAAGAAAGCAAAGTTATTTGTGAAGAAGTATTTGGTCCTATTATTAGTATTGTCCCGTACGGTACGATTGAAGAAGCTATTGAAGAGACAAATGATTCTGCTTTTGGTCTTCAAGCAGGGATTTTTACGAACAAAATGGATTTGGCTTATAAAGTGGCTCATTCTCTTGAAATGGGCGGTGTAGTTATTAATGGAACATCTAACTTTAGATTAGATCATTGGCCATATGGCGGAGTGAAAAACAGCGGTATTGGCAGAGAAGGCCCACGTTACGCCGTTGAAGAAATGACTGAAACGAAGATGATTGTATTAAGACTGCCTACAGAGAATTAAAATCAGATCAATATGCGGGACGTTTATAAGTATATATCGTCATTTTTATTAGATCGATCTAATTCGTTTGAATAAAGGAGGAATTTATAAAATGCCTAATCAATTTTCCCTTGCATATCTTACTGTTCTTGGATGTTCACCACCTAAAATGACGTATATGGCTGCAAAGGCAGGGTATGATTTTGTTAGTTTAAGGCCTATTTACATGGGGTTGCCTGGAGAGCCTAATTATGCGTTAGCTGAAAATAAGCAGCTGATGCGAGAAACAAAATCTGCCATGTCAGAGACAGGAGTGAAGCTCCTTGATATAGAGTTAGCACGTATCTATGAAGGAGTTGATCCAAAACGTTACTTACCTGCAATGGAAGCAGCTGCTGAACTTGGAGGACGTCACGTCCTTAGTAGCATTTGGACGGACGATCGCAATTTTGGTATCGAATGCTTTGCTGAACTCTGTGATCTAGCTAAGCCTTTTGGGTTAACCATTGAATTAGAATTTGTTCCTATTGCGAGCGTATACAACCTTAAAGGCGCAATGGATGTTCTTTATACGGCTAATCGTGAAAATGCAGGTCTTATGATTGATATCCACCATTTTCATCGATCAGGAGATAAGGTGGAAGATTTGGACGACGTGCCTCGTGAGTGGTTTCGCTATCTTCATCTTTGCAATGCTTCTGCGGAAATTCCAAGTTCAAAGGAGGAGATGACTCGAGTTCTTAGAGAAGAACGATTGTATTTAAATGAAGAAGGTATTGATGTTGCAAGTATTATTAATCGTATCCCGCAGGTTCCTTATTCCATAGAGTTGCCAAATGTAAAACGTGCCAACGAATTAGGGTATGAAGAGTTTGCGCGTCAATGTTTACAAACTGCTAAACGATACTTAGATAAACATCCGCGCAAGAAGTATGTTTCTCATCAAGATCAGCTGCGTTTTCATTCTACACGATAGGTGCTTGTATACCCTTTTAAGTCTAACTGATGTTAGATAGTTTAACAAACTTTTAAAAAAGTAAACTTTTGTAAAAGGCGAACTATATATAATTTAATTAAAAAGATTATTCGTTTATAGTTGACTTGTAGAGAGACCTATAGTATATTTGTAGACAAGAAAAAGCTAAATACGGTTCACTCATATATGTTTGAGAATATGGCTCAGACGTTTCTACCTTATCACCGTAAATGATAGGACTATGAGTAAAAAGTGAATCTAGGTTCCCATTTTTACGTTAGTAGAAAGTTTGGTCCAAGCGATTCACATATTCACTTTTGAAAAGAAGTGGATATGACACCGAAGGGATAAAAGCCCAGGCGGGTAGGTTTTTGCTCATTGTATTTGAGAGACCTGCCTTTGTTTGGGCTTTTTCTTATGTGTCTATTTACAGTATGAGCGAGTGATGGAAATTTCTTGTTTGTATCTGCATTGCTTTCTGGGGAGAATAGCGATGCAAAGCATGAAATCACTCACTGAAGCTTTATCTGTAAGCCCTCATTTAACCATGGGAAGTACATTCTATCTATTTTCTAGCATTTTTTCTTTGATGAGCAGCGTGGGGACGCTGCTCTTTTTTTTGTTCTTGCTTTTTTCTCTGTAAATAAAGGTCTCTAAAGAGAAGGTGATTTGCGAAATTTGGCGAATTAATGCTTTAAACAATAAATGATAGAGAAGATAAAGCGGTCTATGAAAAATGAAGAAGTTGAAAAATTGAGGAGGGAATTATGTTGCTTCACTTAATTAATGTTCGTTTGCCAATTATGCACGATCACGCTCTTTTTGAAGTGAAAATTTCAAATGGAATGTATACTTCTATCGTTTTACAAAACGGTTACCTTGAAGGTGACGAGTTTTTTCCGCTGCACGCAGCCGTGTTAGGAAAAGAAACTTCACTTGATGCACAGGGCCGTGTGCTATTACCAGGATTTGTAGATATGCATATGCATTTAGACAAAGCTCATTCGCTTCCTCAAGTGCCAAATATATCTGGAACTCTTCAAGAAGCTATTAAAAATTACAGCAGCAGCCTGCCGGCATTTCCAGAAGAAGAAATTAAGCAGCGAATGTTAAAAACTGCTTTGCAAGCATTAGGTAACGGTACGACTACGATTCGAACGCATATTGATTTTGACTGCAGCATGGAAGAAGATAGTTTATTTCGAAGTTTACAAGCGGCTGTCGAAGTGAGAGATGAATTAAGCCCGTATATGGACGTGCAGGTTGTTCCGCTATTCTCTAACTTAGACATTGATGATATGAGTAAAATGAATAAAATCGAGCGAGTATTCGACCTTGAAATCGATGCGATTGGAGGCTGTCCTCATTTAGCTAGAAATCCAGAAAAAGAGATTGATGCTCTGTTTTCGCTGGCTCAAGCCTATAATAAACCTCTTGACTTACATGTGGATGAAAGCGATGATCCATCTGTTGATACAATAATTAATATTGCTCATAGAACAATTGAATTAAATATGGAAGGAAAAGTGGTAGTGGCGCATCTTTGCTCGCTTGTAGGAATGACTGATGCAAAAGTGAAAGAAATCTTAAACCTTTTGAAGCAGGCGAAAATTGGAGTTGTCACATTACCTGCTTCTAATTTATATTTACAGGGAAGAGAAGATAAAGGAATTGTAAGACGAGGCGTAACGCGTATTCGTGACATACAAAAAGCAGCGATTCCGATTGCTACTGCATCTGATAACGTGAACGACCCCTTTCATCCGTTTGGAAAAGCAGACTTGCTGCAAGTAGGGTTACTAACTGCCTATGCTGCACATATGGGAAGTCCGGATGATCAGCGGCAGTTGCTCCGCATGATTACAAGTATACCAGCTCGGCTGATTGGAAAAGAAAAGTATGGAGTCGAAGAAGGAAACGAAGCAAACTTTGTTCTATTAAATGTGCAGTCTATACAGGAAATATGGACTGAACTTCCTGAAACTCGCTTTGTTTTCAACAAACATCGCTGGCTTAGCGTAAAAGAGACGCATCAGCGGCTCGCGGATACGAACTTGACTAACCTTTGGCAGGAAAACCAAATTTTAATTGGTTAAAAATGAGGTTGAGACATAACTATATCAATTTAATCTAAAGACGAACAAATAGTATAAATCATCTAATAGATATCACTACTTGTTACACCGCTGTTGATTTCCGTGCAAGACTTCGCTTTCCGCGGGCGGCCGGTGAGCCTCCTCGTCGCTTGCGCTCCTGCGGGGTCTCACCTATTCCGCTTTTCCCGCAGGAGTCTGCGTCTTGCCCTCCAATCAACAGCTAGAAGCAATTATATACATGAATCCTACGTGCACCAGCCTAATGAAAAGATCCGAACGAGTTGGATTCTCCATCAAAAATCCACTTCGTTCGGACCTTCCTTCAACGAATATACTCTTCTCTGTGCCTCATCTCTATAAATGTTTTGTTTAGCTCTGGCGTCCTAAAGTAGAACGTGATTGTACTTTTGCCACTCGAATGCCTTTCTTTAAGCGTATTGTACTAAGTTTTAACATCAGAAAAGCAATGCCTACTGAAAAGATAATTATAAGAGCAATGCCTATTAGATAAGTTATAGCAGGATGTGCCATTTTAAATGAAAGCAAATTAGAAACTAGACCAGCTATGAAACCAATGAATCCACTTCCTGCAAGTTCGTCTGCAAATACTTTAAATGAAGAAGGGAGGTTTAGTAAAGCAAATGGAATAAGGGCAATAAATAAATACACATAGGCTAAAATTGCTAAGAGAATCGACACACCAAATGTAAGACGGTTCTGAGGGTTGTTAGGGTTGTGTTTAGCACCAATGGTACCTAACCAAATCCCGATACTGCTAATTCCAACGGTTAAAATTCCTTTTAGCAAAATACCACCAATTATTTGTAAAGCAGACCAATGAATGAACAAGCCCAGAACAATTTCAATAGTTGATAGCAGGATGAAAGGAAGCAGCCAGCTGATCCACAGCTTACCTAGTGCGAGTTGCCAACTTGAAATCGGCAGACTTTTTATAAGTGAAGCTGTTTCTGCTTCACGTGCGATGGAAGAGGCAGACATTGATCCGTTAAAGAGAGCGTAAAAGAAGAGGAAAAAAACTTGTACGCCGAGCCATACGTTATCTTTATAAGAAATTAAATTCTCTAAAGTAGCTCCACTTTTTAAAAAACCAACGGCAGGAAAGATAAGAAAGAATACAAAAGGCATAAAAACGAGCCATTCTCGCAAATCTCTTTTTATGTTTTTCCAGTCTGTCAAACCAATAACCATAATCGGATGATGAACTTTATACTTTTTGCTTGATGAAATTTTAGCTCTCTTTTTTGCTTTTCCTTCACTTAAACGAACCCATCCAGTTCTAAAACCTTTCTCCACTAAAGAAGAAGATAAGAGAATACTTAAAAAAGCTAACACCATAATACTTAACGCCGGTACAAAAGCATGAACAGATCCTTTAGCACTTGAAGTTATCGCTATGCTTGCCCAGTGAAAAGGTGTCCATGTAGGAAATAAGGGAAGGCCTGCTATTGCTTTTTCAAAAGGTGCTCCATTAGAACTAAAATTAGGAAGTTGAAATAATACATACACAATGACACCTGATAAAGCACTCATGGCTGTCATAAGTTCGTTTGCTCTCTGTGCAGGAATGAGTTGAACCAATATAAGGTTAAGTAAATAACAAAGAGAAAGTCCAGTTACCACTGTACTTAATAAAACTGCAAATGAAATAATGTAAAATAAAAAGTTAGTATGAACTCGAATACCGTATACGATAAATGGTATATAAAATAGAAAAAACATTATCAACGGTGTAGAAAGAAAACTCTTAATATATTTTACCCAAAAAAGCTGTTTTGTCGGAATGGGCAGTGTAAATAAAAAAGATAGGTCCAAAGAAGAATACAAGTTTTTAAATACCTGTGGGATCCCCGTTAAGACCAGCATCCCTATTAATAATAAACAGCTATAAGAAAATAAGCTGCCCATCAGCTCAAAAGAGAGAGAGGGTGCGATTCTCCATACGCCTTTTGATAAAAAATACACAATAAGAGCAATGAATAAAGTAGAAAACCCAACCGTGGCGTATGCCTGTTTTTTAGAAGATCTAAAATGATTAAGAAGTAGTTTTCCTTCTGTTTGAAGCAAGAGTTTCATCATTGAATTTCACCGGCTTTTGCAAGTTCTTCTATGATGTTTTGCTGCTCTTCATTGCCTGTTAAATTGAGGAAAATGTCTTCGAGGGTAGACTGATCATTGTTCGCTTGCTCTCTAAGCTCTTTCATGGAACCTAAAGCAATAACTTCTCCATCTAAAATAATGCCAATTCGATCACAAAGCTGTTCAGCAATTTCTAAAATATGAGTAGTGATAAAGACCGTTACGCCATTATCGCAAAGTGTACGTAATAGATTCTTCAGCGTTCTTGCGCTTTTGGGGTCAAGTCCTACAGTTGGCTCGTCCAAAAAAATAATTTCAGGGTTATGTAAAAGCGCTCCGCATAAGGCTATTTTTTGTTTCATGCCGTGTGAGTAGCCTTCAATGAGTTCATGTGCTCGTTCTTCTAGCTGAAAAAGGCTTAGCCATTTATTGGAGCGTTTCTCGAATTCATCAGCAGATAATTTAAAAATAGAGGCAATAAACTGTAAGTATTCCATACCAGTGAGTTTTAAGTAAAGTGTAGGTTGATCAGGAACGTAGGCGATTTTTTGTTTTGCTTCAACAGGGGACTCCCACACATTAATTCCGCACACATTAATAGAGCCGGAAGAAGGTTCTAATAGTCCTGTCATCATTTTAATAGTCGTTGTTTTTCCTGCACCGTTAGGGCCTAAAAAGCCGAATAGTTCGCCAGTTTCTACGGTTAAATTAATGTTTTTTACCGCTTTGTACGAACCGTAACTTTTAGATACATTTGATAGTGAAATAGAGTGCATCTTTATCCTCCTCATTTGTTTTTCTACTATCATATACGATTGAAAAAGGATAAAGTTTCATAAAATGTAATAAAAAATCCAAAAAAGAGCATAAAAAGAAGCTGTCACATTAGTGACAGCTTCTTAATCAATTACTTTTGAACGTTAGCAGCTTGTGGTCCACGAGCTCCATCTTCGATTTCAAATGTAACTTCTTGACCTTCTTCAAGTGATTTGAAACCTTCGCCTTGGATAGCTGAGAAGTGTACGAATACGTCGTCTTGTCCTTCTACTTCGATGAATCCAAAACCTTTTTCTGCATTAAACCATTTTACTTTACCTTGTACCATTGTAGTACCTCCTGTGTGGAAAATCCACGAATATATTACTATCTCTGCTCAATTTCAATAAGAATCACTTTAAAGAAAGTCTTTCTATTTGTTAACACCGAACAAGAAATAATATACCTAGTATAACACTTTTTTATAAAAAAGAAACCTTTTTTCATAAAAAAGTACTCTGAGATAAAAATAAGTTGAAAATATGGATATATTTTGAAATAGTAAACAAGCTATTGTTTTGTGGATTTTTAGCAATCCCTAAAATCTTTTATCTCGTAAAAAAAATGAATAGCGAGGTTGACAAATTGAATAGATTGTAACTATAATGGTTACAACAAGCTGATAAGAATTAGCAGTGCTATAAAAAGCTCAAATTTTTTTGTGTCATATGTAACTATAATGGTTACAACTAAAATAAAAGGAGAGAATAAAAATGAAAATTGGTGTTATTGGAGCAACAGGAAAAGCAGGTCAATTAATTATGGAAGAAGCAAAACAGAGAGGACATGAAGTAACAGCCATTGTTCGAAATGCTTCTAAACTAAAAAATCAAACAAACGTAATGGAAAAAGATATTTTTGCCATTACTTCAAAAGACATTGAACAGTTCGATGCTGTGGTAGATGCATTTAATGCACCTCCTGGAAGCGAACAGCTCCACGTTGAGTCTATACAATCACTTATTAAAGTATTTCAAGGTGTTCAAACGCGACTCGCAGTAGTGGGCGGAGCGGGAAGTTTATTTGTAGATGCAGAAAAAACAACGCCTTTAATGAGCACAGAAGGTTTTCCAGCAGCTTATTATCCAACGGCTTCAAACATGGGAAAAGGTTTAAAAGAACTTGAAAAGTCGACTATAAATTGGACTTATTTAAGCCCATCAGCCTTTTTTGATGCAGAAGGTGCTCGCACGGGAGCCTATCAATTAGGAAAAGATCATGTGATCACAAATAGTCAAAATGAAAGCTATATTAGCTATGCTGATTACGCGATTGCTTTAATAGATGAGTTAGAGAATAAAAAACATGTGAATGAACGTTTTGCTGTAGTGGGTGAGAAAGCATAAGCTGACGTTTGAATCATATTGAGAAACAGCTTACATTTGTTGTGAGCTGTTTTTTATATAGAACAAAATAGATATAAAGCAATGGAAAACGGTATAGATTTTTTATTATTTCTTCGTTTTTCTTTTTAAAAACGATACAATACAACATAGATGATAAAAAGGAGATGAAAAGATGATTCGTTTTGGCGTAATAGGAACAAACTGGATAACAGATCGATTGTTAGAATCAGCTCAGTATGTAGACAACTTTCAGCTTGCAGCTGTTTATTCTCGAACTATTGAAAAAGCAGAAGAATTTGCAGGTAAATATGATATTCCTCATATATTTACTGATTTAGAGGAAATGGCAGCGAGTGCGGAAATTGATGCAGTGTATATTGCTACTCCAAATGCTTATCATGCGGAACAAGCTATCTTATTTTTGAAAAATAACAAGCATGTACTGTGTGAAAAACCGCTCGCAGCTAATGCAGCAGAAGTAACTCGCATGATTCAAACAGCCAAAAATCACAAGGTGTTACTAATGGAAGCGATGAAATCAACCCTTCTTCCCAACTTCCAAGTGATTCAAGAGAACTTACATAAAATTGGTCCAATTCGGAAATACGTTGCATCTTACTGTCAGTATTCTTCTCGTTATGATAAATATAAAGAAGGTATCGTGCTTAATGCCTTTAAGCCAGAGCTTGCCAACGGTGCACTAATGGATTTAGGCGTATATTGTCTTTATCCTCTGATTACATTGTTTGGAGGGCCTCATAAAATAAAGGCAACGGCGTTTATGCTAGAATCTGGAGTAGATGGAGAAGGGTCAGTTGCTTTAGAGTACGAAGATCGCGAAGCGGTCATCATGTATTCTAAGATTACAAATTCGCATTTACCAAGTGAAATTCAAGGAGAAAAAGGCAGTATGATTATTGACAAAATACATACCGCTGAAAAGGTAGAAATTCGATACAATAACGGACGTGTAGAAGAGTTAACGGTCGATCAGCCTTATCCTGCTATGTACTATGAAATAAATGAGTTCGTAGAGCTGTTAAAGCAAGGAAAGACGGAATCGGACACAAATTCGTATGAAAATTCGTATCTAACAATGCGCGTAATGGATAAAGTACGAGAGCAAATTGGTCTTGTATATCCAAATGATAAGAAGTAAATAACAGAGGCTGGAACAAAAATAGTTTAGTTGAAGGATAATCCGACCGAGTTTGATTCTTGATGTAGAATCAAACTCGATCGGATTTTTTCGTGGGTGGGGTAAAAGCAGGTTTCAAGTAACAAGTAGTGATGCTTATTAGATGATTTATACCATTTGTTTGTCTCTAACTTGGATTCAAATCGTTATGTCTCATTCTCTTTTATTGTGGTTATAAAGAGCATAATTGAGATTCGAAATCTTGCTGCAGCACACTTTAAAAGCAAATATGTTGAAATAGGGGAAGTTTTTTAGTATCTTCTATGTTCATTCATCCCTGCATACATAGGATTGATCAAGGGAAAGAATAAAAAGAGTGGAAAATATTCGATAATCAATCCTAGATTAAAATGATTATAAAAAAGTATTGACTATAATAATAGCTCGTGTATAATAAAGAGTGTAATCAATAGTTATTCCTAGTTTATAATGATACTAATAATCGTTATCAAATAGTAAATAGCGCTGATTGCATTAAAAATAATACATACAAGCATAAGCTTGTGAAATATATTGCACAAGGAGAGGTTTTGACATGGCAGAACGTATGGTAGGAAAACAAGCACCACGCTTTGAGATGGAAGCGGTACTTGCAAATAAGGAGTTTGGAAAAGTAAGTTTAGAAGAAAATATGAAAAATGGTAAATGGACAGTATTATTCTTCTATCCAATGGACTTTACATTCGTATGTCCAACAGAAATTACAGCTCTATCAGATCACTACGAAGAGTTTGAAGATCTAGACGCTGAAGTTGTAGGTGTTTCTACAGATACAATTCATACTCACTTAGCTTGGATTAACACTGATCGTAAAGATAATGGACTTGGAGATTTGAATTATCCATTAGCTGCAGATCCAACGCATGCAGTAGCGCGTGATTACGGCGTATTAATTGAAGAAGAAGGTGTAGCGCTTCGCGGATTGTTTATTATTAATCCAGAAGGTGAATTACAATACGCAGTTGTAAACCATAACAACATCGGTCGCAGCGTAGAAGAAACGTTACGTGTACTTCAAGCACTTCAAACTGGCGGACTTTGCCCAGCTAACTGGAAACCAGGTCAAAAAACACTTTAATAAATAGCGGTGGAGTAGAGGGGAAATTCCTCTACTGCTGCCATTAAAATAGAAAAGATAGTTTTCTAATTATAAAAGACTGAATATTCAGTCTTATTAATATAGAGGAGGATTTTAACATGAAATTACGTGAACAAATGCCTGAATTAACTGGAGCAACATCTTGGATTAACGACGAAGTAACAAAGGAAGATTTAGTAGGTGATAAAGCAACGCTTATCCACTTTTGGTCAGTAAGCTGCCATTTATGTAAAGAAGCAATGCCTGAAGTTAATGATCTTCGTGATGAGTATGATGATCAATTGAATGTTGTAGCTGTTCATATGCCTCGTTCGGAAGATGACTTAGATATGGGTGTTATTGAGGCAATGGCAATGGGACACGATATTACTCAGCCAATTTATGTAGACAGTGAGCATAAGTTAACAGACGCTTTTGAAAATAAATATGTACCAGCATATTATGTATTTGATAAAGAAGGTCAGCTTCGTCATTTCCAAGCGGGTGGAAATGGAATGCCAATGCTTCGCAAACGTATCAACCGCGTCTTAGGCGAAGAATAATCTCTACATGAAGAAGAAATAAAAAGGGCCGGGATAAAAATATTTTAGACGAAGTTAAAAACGAACCACTGATCAACATGTTTGATTAGCGGTTCGTTTTTTTTTGCTATGCTGAACGTAGATTTCATCTGTTTCGTTCCTATAGCAGTTGATTGGAGGGCAAAGCGAAGTCTTGCACGGAAATCAACGGCCGTGTCACAAGCGGATCAGCTCATGTATCCTATTTGTGCGTCTTTAAATTAGATTCATTTCGTTATCTCTCAATCTCTTTTTTTATTTTTTACTGAGTCATTTCAATCATTAATAAGCCTTTCATCATATTGACATAAAAAACCTAATATAGTTAAATTTATATAAGAACAAATGTTCGTTTTAGTGTTGTTATTTTACTCTTTTCTCCCTTTTTAATAAGTATAAGAAAAAAAGGAGGAGATTTGCACAATGACTCAGCTCTATTCGCAGCAAGAAAAGCAGCACGACAAAGAATGTACTTTTCATACATTTCTTACAAACCACAGCGCAACTCTTCAGACTCATATAATGAATACATTTTTGACACCAGAACGCTATGAGCGATTACAAAAAGCGGTTGTTAAAAATGATACAAAAGAACAAAGACTTCTAAACAAAGAATTTCATCAGTTTTATAGCGAAGTTAGATTGCTTCATTATATTAACAAGCTTTGCAGACATTATTCCAGAGATGTTATGCGTGTAAAAGAAAAAGAGCGTTCTTATATTCCTCTTCGCCTGCAGCAGCCGGCTCTTCTAGATGGAAATCGAACAGTTGAAGATATGCTAGGAGTACAGGACGGAGCTGTATGGGAGCATGAATTTTTAGGAAATCAACTTGAAAATCGTATGCTTCATCATGCATTTCGCCAATTAACGGCCAAGCAGCAGTGTATGCTGCACTTGATTATTGTCGAACGCTGGACTCATAAAGAAATCGCTGCTTATTTTTCTATTTCTCAGCAAGCGGTTTCTAATCATTATCAACGTGCGCTAAGCAAGTTAAAAAAAATTATGAAGGTGAGTGATAGATATGTTTGATCCTCAGTGGCTTCAACTTGTTGGAAACGTAGGATTTCCCGCTGTCCTTTCTTTTTATTTATTACTGCGTGTAGAAAATAATATAAAGCGACTTGAAGAAAAAGTGGAAGAATTAACAACTGACCTAAGAAAGAAGTGAAGAAATGGAAACTCTATACGAACTTGTAAATAAAGTGAAAGCTGGAGATGAAGAAGCATCAAGGCGTTTATTAAAAAAACTGGAACCCAAAATAAATAAAGCTGTTCAAAGCTTTTCACTGCATGATAGAGACGACGTAAAGCAAGATTTAAAGGTTAAAATTCTTTCCGCTGTTAAGACCTTCGATTTTTCTCAAACGCCAGGTCTTTGGGAATTTTTACATCAAAAATAAAAAAGAGCGCTCGTTTTATCGACGCTCTTTTTTTATTTTTGTCGCATTTCGACTACTTACATTTCAGTGGAACATTCAAAAAACAGAAAATGGATAAATATTTTAAAAAAGGTAAAAGGTGATGTGTACACATAGAGTTTAGTAGTATACTAACAAGTAGAATTTCTTATGTGAAAAGAGGGAAGTCGTTTCTTTCGTATAGAGGATTGTCTGCAACGAATATAGTATAGAAGCGTTTTATTTAATGAAGAAAAAAATAGTGCTGTTCGATAAATCAAACAGCACTATTTATAAAAAAGCAGCAGTAAACAAAACGTAAGCTAAGAAGCCTATTGTTTTTTGTTTTAGCTTTTGGAAAGAGGTGAAGAATAAAGTGAGTCAGCTTCTCTTTAATATTACGCTAATTATTTCTTTTTTGTTTGCTGCGAGTATAGTTCGAGAGCAAATTATTTATAGAGTAGAAGGAATAAAACGGTACAAAATGTATCGCTTAATTTATTACGGATGTTCTTACGGACTATTAGGCAGCATTTTAATGATATATACAATTAAAATAGATTCTACTATTATTCTTGACCTTCGCTTTTTAGCGGTGACAATTGTTTGTCTTTATGCAGGAATGGTACCCGCTGTTATTGCGGCTTGTATTATAGGGGTAATGCGTTTGCTTTTGTTTGGAATTACGGAAAGCGGAATAATAGGGGCAGCTACAATTATTGTAATGGCTTTACTGTCTGGGTGGACGGTTCGCTTACCTTATCGTCCATTTATTCGTTTTCAATTAATGAATTCGATCAGCTTGCTTTGCGTATTTTTCTCATTGTCCTTTCTTTTTAAAGATATCAAGCACGCTGCTACAACTATCATCTATTTACTGCCTGCTTCTTTTATAGGTGGGGGTTTAGTGTATCTGGTAGGCAGATATATATATGTATCCCGAGTAACGACAAGTCAGCATAAAAAGCTGTCTAAAATGTTTTCGGTTATGGTTCAAAACGCAAAGACTGGTACCATGATTGAAACGCCAGAGCGCGAAGTAGCCGTTATTAATCAAACTTTTTGTGACATGTTTGATATACCCGGACCTCCTAATCAATACATTGGATTGAAAAGTAATCAGCTGTTTTTATCTCACGCTCCTATGTTGAAAGATCCTGCTAGGTTTTTAAAAACGGTAGAAAGCACTGTTTATTCAAAAGAGTCAATAGTAGATGAAGAAATTACGTTTATTAACGGTAAAATTTATGCGCGTGACTACATTCCAATCTATGAAGGTCATGTGTATATTGGCCACTATTGGGAATATCGAGATATTACGGAGAAAAAGAAGGCTGAGTGTGATCTTCGCAAAGCCAATAAAAAGCTTGAAATGCTGTCCATGAAAGATGGCTTAACGGGTCTGAACAACCGCCGATCTCTTGATAAACAGCTGGAAATGGAGTGGGAATACGCACAGAAAGAAAAAGAGCCGCTTTCTTTTCTCTTATTTGATATTGATTATTTTAAAGCATATAACGATACCTATGGCCATATTCAAGGAGACGAATGCTTAAAAGAAGTAGCGAATATCGCTAAAAGCGTTGTCTTTGACGAATCGGCTTTTGTCGCAAGATACGGAGGAGAAGAGTTTGGTATATTGCTTCCTCGAGCTAATCAATATGAAGCGATAAAAATGGCAGAAGCTATTAGACAGCAAGTGGAGCAGCGTGGAATTGTCCACCAGGCTTCTGAAGTGTTTAAGTGTATCACAATCAGCGTTGGAATAACGACGGTCGTTCCATCCGAAAACATACCGCCGATTTCAATTATCCATGGAGCAGATCAGGCTTTATATGAAGCAAAGCGTACGGGTCGAAATCGAATTTCAGTATATTCTCACCACAAAGAAGCTGACTCAAACGTTTGAGTCAGCTTTTAAAAGAGATATAAGCATCTTATTTAGGAGGGGCTTTTTCTTTTTCGTCTTCTTCCATAATTCCTTTTGTAGCATTTTTAAACTCTTTTAACGTTTTTCCAGCAGCTTTGCCTAATTCCGGCAGTTTCTTTGGACCAAAAAGCAATAGAGCGACAAATACAATTAAGGCAATTTCTCCAAACCCAAGGTTCATTGTCATCGTCTCCTATTTTTTGAAAGTGTTTACAAGTTTAGTATAGCATGAAAAGAGGGGAAGTAGTACACCCTTATCCAGTGATTTTAAGGCCGATTACACCTGCTACAATACAAAAAATAAATAAAATTCGACGCATATCTTTTGCTTCGCGAAAGCAAAGCATGCCAAGAAGTACGCTTCCGGCAGCTCCTACGCCCGTCCATATACCGTAAGCTGTTCCAAGAGGTATTTCCTTTAACGCTAAGGAGAGAAAATAAAAACTTCCTGCACCGAAAAGGATAAATCCAATCGAAGGAAACAATCGCTTAAATCCATTTGAAAGTTTTAAGAAAATCACAAATCCCACTTCGCAAAAACCGGCAGCTATTAATGCAATCCAAGCCATGTTAAGATTCCTCTCTTTCTGTTTCTTCAGTAGAAATTAACTTTAAACCGATGATTCCAAAGATCATTAATCCTAAAAATAAAATCTTTCCAATATTTGCGCCTTCGTCTAAAACGGTCATTCCAAGTATCGCTGTGCCAGCAGCTCCTATACCAGTGAACACTGCATAAGCTGTTCCCACAGCAATTTTTTTTAAGGCATTTGAAAAGAAATAAAAGCTGATGACAATTGTGACGATCGTAATGATTGTTGGAGTTAATTCAGTAAATCCGTGTGAATATTTTAAGCCGATTGCCCATACAATCTCGAGCAAACCAGCGATAATAAGGTAAATCCAAGCCATTTTAATTCCTCCTTACATAATAATAAGCCCTTTTTACAGGGCCTATTTAGCACGTATGCCTTCCCAAAATATTGTCCAAGCATCGTGGATTTTTTGGTCATAATACTCTGGTTCATAATAAAAGCGCTGAATGAACAGTCCGTCGGTTAAACAATAAAAGCTATTGATATACAAATCAATGGGACGTTCAATTATTTCGCCTTCAGCCATTCCCTGTGTAAAAATAGCATGCAGAATTTGATCAGACAATCGTTCGCTTCTTAAGAAAATAGCTTTTACTTCCGACTGCAAATGTTCAGGTGGAAACAAAATAAGACGACGGTACATCTGGCCAAAAGAATCTTTTTCAATCATCGTGCAGAAATCTACAACAAAGCAGTGAAGCTGTTCTTTAGCAGACTTTGTTTTATGCTGTTCGTATATAATAGATAACTTTGTTAAAAGTAAATTCATTAAATCATGCACGGTTAGTAAAAATAAGTCGTCTTTGTTCTTAAAATGAGCGTACAGGGAAGGTTTTTTTATGCCTACTTTTGATGAGATATCAGCAAGCGATGTTTCTGTATAGCCTTTTTCTCCAAAGAGCTCCATTGCTGCAGCTCTAATTTTTTCTACAGTTGATAATTCACTCAAGAAAAGCTCCTCCTCAATCTAACTAACGGTCGTTAGGTAAAAGATATCAAATATAAAAAAAAGAAGCAAGGGAATCGCTTCTTTTTAATGTATTTTCACTAAATGACGCTGAGTTAGAAATAAAGAGAAGATAAAAATAAGCTCAAACGTATTTGTTACGGCTGTGCTTGGTATAGGAATTGACACGGCACTTCCTATAATCATCACGGCTACTCCAATCATCATACTGCTCCACCTGGTCTTGCGAAATAAGGAAATTCCAACGAAAAGCAAAATAATCGCCACAATGAGAACCATAAGAGGGGGACCGGATGATCCCACTAACGTATAGCGAACAATGCCATATTCACGTACAACTTCCATGCGCTGACTAATCGTCTCGATTATTTCATAGCCGATTAAGGCAAACGTAGTTAGCAAAAAAAGAATGCCGGCCACAGGTTTTTTAGCCCATGTAATCGTCGAGTATTTCGCTACGCCATAAGCAAAGAGCACCAAAGTAGGGGTAAATAAAGCGTGAAACCAAAAGCGAAGCATGCTGAGTGAACGTAAAGTATCGCCTTCACCGATAAATGAACCAATCCCAATCATTATATTATCGTAAATTAGTCCAGCTATTACTAAAGGAAGAAAAAGCATGTAAAACGGCGAAGTGTTTTTTCGTACTACATATATGCTAAAGAAAAACAGGACGATATAGCAAAAAGAAAATAGAAAATAAAGGATTGTATCAACCATTGTTTTCCTCCTTTTGGTGATACTTCTTCTTTTTATGATAACATCATATGCCAAAAAAGTGAGAAATCATGCATTTTTCTAGGCAATCTTATCGGACAAAAGCTACCTTTATCGGTAGAAAGATTCAGAAAATATTGAAATAAAAATAGGAAAAGAGGCCATAGTCAAGAGATTTAGATTTACTGAATTGATTATTAAATAAAGGGAATCTATAAAACAACAACAAAAGAACTAGGAACATATGGAGTCTAAATGCTTATATAATTAGAAAAAAATATTTAATGTCCTTTCTATCTAAGTAAGTTAAATGTAAGCGGAAAATGATAAGAAAATGTATTTTTTTTACTTTTATATCTATCTATCATCCTTACAAGTACGGTTGTTAGACAAATTCAATTGGTATATCCATAAAAAGTAATTAATGTAATAAAATATATTTTATCCCATCTTTATATTACAAAACGTTTTCTAAAGTTAAGAAATTTTTAATTACGTAATATTTCCGTGTGTTAACTGTAAGAGTGATGTATAAAATATTCCTGTTGTTATGGTAAAAAAAGGTACGTATGGGATTTTTCTAGGTAAATAAACTTTAGACCTATTCTGTAAATTTTAAATAAAACGATGAGTTTTTAATTCTGTGAATAGACAATCGGAATTGTAAGAATATATAACATTTGAGCTATTGACCACTAATGAGCGCAGATGATAGTTTTAGAGCTGTTGAAATTGGTACTCGAGTCCATTTTTCAAAGCAGGTGTTTTAGCAGCATGCTAGCGCTGTTAATTGATTAGCTCCCATACATATATATAGGGAGTGAAACTATGAAATCGTATATCTATCATTATGAATCAAAAGCATTCATAACGTATCCAACAGGAGAAGTTTGGAAGGAGAAGAATGAAACATGATCTTAATTATCCTATGCTGCCTATTTTTAGTAGGGTATGGCGTTTGGGAGTATCGCAGACATTTACGCAAGCTGCATTCAATTCCTGTACGAGTGAATGTTAATGGTATTCGCGGAAAATCCACCGTTACACGATTGATTACAGGTATTGTAAAAGAAGCAGGTTATAAAACAGTAGGGAAAACGACAGGAACACAAGCGCGTATGATCTACTGGCATACAAGTGAAGAAGAACCAATTATTCGTCGTAAAGAAGGTCCGAACATTGGAGAACAGCGACGAGTGGTAAATGAAGTTGCCGATATTGGCGCGGAAGCTCTTATTTGTGAATGTATGGCGGTACAGCCTGATTATCAAATCACATTCCAAAATCAGCTGATTCAAGCCAAGGTAGGCGTTATTGTAAACGTACTAGAAGATCACATGGATGTAATGGGTCCAACTCTAGATGAAGTTGCTCAAGCGTTCACTGCTACTATTCCTTATGATGGCCACCTTGTTACGATTGAAGGCCCATATTTGGAATACTATAAAAAAATAGCTGCAGAGCGCAACACAAAGGTTATTGTAGCTGACAATGATAAAGTATCTGAAGCGTATTTACGTGAATTTGATTATATGGTTTTCCCTGATAATGCTTCCATCGGTTTAGCAGTAGCAGAAGCACTTGGTATCGATGCTGAAACAGCGATGAGAGGAATGCTAAATGCCCAGCCTGACCCAGGAGCTATGAGAATTACAACGTTCGGCGATGAAAAAAATCCAGCATTTTTAGTAAATGGATTTGCTGCCAACGACGCTTCTTCCACGCTTCGTATTTGGGAACGTGTAGATTCAATGAACTATAGTGAAAAGCTTCCTATTGTCATTATGAACTGCCGTCCGGACCGTGTAGATCGCACGGAGCAATTTGCTGAAGATGTAATGCCATACATTGAAGCGGACGTAATGATTGCAATTGGTCAGACGACCTCACCAATCGCTGCTGCACACCAGAGAGGCGAATTGCCAACAAAAGAATTCTGGGATATGGAAGGCGCTTCTACAGAAGAAATTTTAGAGCGCATGAAGCCTTATTTAAAAGATCGTATTGTATACGGTGTCGGAAATATCCACGGTTCAGCCGAGCCGCTTGTTGAAGCTATTATTGAAATGAAAAAGATGAGAAAAGCAGTTTAATCTAGGAGGCCATTTCATGTTCGGATCAGATTTATATATTGCCCTTGTGTTAGGGGTTACACTAAGCTTAATTTTCACAGAAAAAACGGGCGTATTGCCAGCCGGTCTTATCGTACCGGGGTATTTAGCTCTTGTATTTGATCAGCCAATTACCATTTTAATGATTTTCTTAATTAGTATTTTAACGTATGTTATCGTCGTGTACGGAATCTCAAAAGTAGTTATTTTATATGGACGTCGCAAATTTACAGCGATGTTAATTACGGGTATTGTGATTAAAGTTGCATTTGATTATTTCTTCCCGATCTTGCCGTTTGAAGTGTTTGAATTACGCGGAATTGGTATCATTGTACCGGGCTTAATTGCAAATACAATGCAAAAGCAAGGTCTTCCTTTAACAGTTGGAACAACGGTTTTATTAAGTGGTGTAACATTTGGAATTATGCAAGTTTATTATTTATTTTAATACACAAACAAACCGCAGCTGGTAAAGGAAGGTGAAAGCGTTGAAAGAGAAAAAATTAAACTTTCAAGAAAAAGTATTGATGTTTATAAAGAAAACAAAGCCTACAACAGGCAAGCAAGCTCTTATCTTAACGCCAATTTTAATCGTAATTTTAGCTCTTTCAGGATGGATGGAGCGTTCGGATGCTCTTGAAAACCCTGAGACGGCTAATCCAGAGGCCAATAATGATTTAACGATGACTATGGTCGGAGACATTATGATGGGTCGCCATGTAAGAGAAGTAACTGAACGCTACGGAGAAGATTTTGTATTCCGCAACGTGGAGCCGTTCTTTAAAAATTCGGATTACGTAAGCGGGAACTACGAAACGCCGATTTTAACAAATGACGTAGATTCATATAAAGCAATGGAAAAAGGTATTCATTTATATAGTAAGCCTGCTGATCTAGCGACCGTTAAAAATGCAGGTTTCGACGTATTAAACTTAGCGAATAACCATTCAATGGACTACAGTGCAAAAGGGTTAGAAGATACGATCTCTACTTTTGAAGCAAACAAATTAGATTTTGTTGGTGCTGGCCGTAACTCTGAAGAAGCAAAGCATATTTCATATAAAGATGCTGACGGCATCCGCATTGCAACCGTAGGTTTTACGGATGTACATTCAGACGGAATGTCGGCTGGAAAAAACAACCCAGGTATTTTAAAAGCAGACCCGGATCTTATTTTCAGCACGATTCAGCAAGCGAAAGCAAATGCTGATTTAGTTGTAGTAAATGCCCACTGGGGTGAAGAATACGATGCACAGCCAAGTCCTCGTCAAGAAGGACTAGCAAAAGCGATGGTAGACGCTGGTGCGGACATTATCATCGGTCACCATCCGCACGTTCTACAGTCATATGACGTATATAAAGGTTCGGTTATTTTCTATAGCTTAGGAAACTTTATTTTTGACCAAGGGTGGTCAAGTACGAAAAATACAGCGATGGTTCAGTATCATTTAAACAAGCAGGGCCAAGCTAAAATTGATGTTATTCCAATGGTTATTAAAGCAGGTACACCAACTCCAACAGATAACCCTTGGCGCATGAAGCGTATTTATAACGATTTAAACAAGTTTTCTTCAAACCCTGAACTGTTAGAAAAAGAACGAAACAAGTTTGAATTAAACTTAGATCATTCTCGCATTATAAAACATGCAGAGGAGCGCAAAAAGAAAGAAGCGCAAGCTAACTAATAGCCCGTCATACACAGAGGAGGTAAAAGATGATAAATAAACGTAATACGATTATTGTTTCCATTGTCATCTTTTCACTCATAGTAGGTGTATGTGTTTATCAATTTATGTTTCCAAAACAAGAATATGCAGTAAGTACTTCAGATCCTCGCGCCACAAAAGTAGGTATGGAAATTCTTAAACAAGGCGGTACAGCAGTTGATGCAGCTATTGCCATTTCCTACACGCTTGGTGTTGTGGAACCGTACGGATCAGGACTTGGGGGAGGCGGCGGAATGCTGATTGATCCAGCAGATGCCTCTCCAACATTTATTGACTACCGAGAAATTGCACCTAAGAATGATAAAGAAGATGAGATTGGCGTACCAGGGTTCGTCGCTGGTATGGATTATATTCAGCACCACTACGGATCTCTGTCGATGAGCAAACTAATCGACCCGGCCATTAACTATGCCGAGAATGGGTACAAAGTGGACAAAGATTTGCACGATAGGCTGGTTTCATACAAAGGTAATGTGAATGAAGATGAAATTCCTAGCTTTTATCCAGATAAGGACGCCATTAACACAGGTGAAATTGTCAAACAGCATGAATTAGCGAACACGCTGCAAAAGATTAAGGAAGAAGGGCCAAATGCTTTTTATAGAGGGAAAATTGCAGACGATATTACAGAAGAAACAAAAGTAAGTCACAAAGACTTGCGAAAGTATGCGCCTGTTGAGCGGAAACCTCTATCAACGAATTATAAAGGTCATCAAATTATTTCAGCACCTCCGCCTTTTGCTGGTGCTACGCTCATTCAAATGTTAAAAATGACGGATCAAGAAGATATTTGGAAGCTGAAGAAATCGCATCCTAGTCTTTATTATCATTTTCTTGGTCAAATTTCAAAAGTAGCTTATCAAGACCGCTTGAAAAAAATTGCCGATCCGGCTTTTATAAAAGAAACGCCAAATGATTGGATCGACGATCATTACGTGCATTTACTTCGTAATAAATTAAATAATACTGAAACAGATCATACAAAAGTAAGCGACGTCGAAGAACATGAAAGTACCACTCATTTTGTTGTCATGGACGGTGAAGGAACCGTTGTATCAACAACAAATACGCTGAGTAATTTCTTCGGCAGCGGTGAGTATGTAGATGGATTCTTTTTAAATAATACACTCAATACGTTTGGAGAAGGAATTAATAAGCGTCAACCTGGTAAGCGTCCAAGAACATTTACAGCCCCTACCATTATTCGTGAAGGTGATGAATGGGTAATGTCCATTGGCACACCGGGAGGAAATCGCATTCCTCAAGTATTAACGCAAGTAATTGGGGATTATTTTGAAGACAAAGATTCCATTAAAAACGCAGTAGAAAACAAGCGTGTCATTTTTGATTCTCATAAGTTTTATTCAGAAGCTAAGCTTAAACAGTCAACTAAAGATGGTTTAAAAACGTACGGCTATGACTTAAAAAACAATGATAACGCGATGTTTTACGGAGGCGTTCAAGCACTTGTGAAAGACTTAAAGAAAAACAAAATTCAAGGTGACGCTGATCCGCGCCGCCACGGTTTATGGGAAAAAAGTACAGACTAACTTAATTGGAGGAATAGAAAATGATCGCAAAACGAATCGTAGGGATTGTAGGACCAATTGCTATTGTAGCAGGAGTAGTAGCAGGACTTGGAGCTTTAAAACATCCGGCTACTCTTTCAACAGATGAACAGCAAAAAATTGAAAATAACGTAAAAATGATTGAACAAACAAAATCTGCTGCTACAGATGCAGTAAATGATGCTGCGGCAGCTTCTGGAAAATAAATCTTAGGTAGTGACAAAAAGGCATCGTCCTAGACGATGTCTTTTTTGTGTGCAATGTAATGTATGGATAAAAATGAAAGCGCTTCACAAAATATACAGATGAGTAAAAATGGAGGGTAAGATGTGAATAAAAAATTACTGTTGTTTAATATTATGGCTTTTTTATTATTAATTTGCGTTATAGTCGCTTTTTTTATGACTCAATCGAGTACAGACCTTAGTCCTGAAAAGCTGCTTAAAAAAAATAATGATCATTCTTATGGTGTGAGTTCTTCTAATTCTCTGGCAGCAAATGTAGGGATGGACGTATTAAAAGAAGGCGGGAATGCAGTAGATGCGGCCATTGCTATTTCGTATGCCCTCAATGTAGTCGAACCTTTTGGATCTGGAATTGGCGGAGGTGGAGGTATGCTGATTGCCAAAAAAGATCAGCCTGCTACCTTTATCGATTACCGGGAAACCGCTCCAACTTCTATGAGTGGTAAAAACGGCGTGCCGGGATTTGTCGCTGGTATGGAATATATTCAGCAGAAGTATGGTACAAAATCAATGAGTGATTTGATTCAGCCGGCTGTTGAATACGCTGAAAAAGGGTTTGAAGTAGACTCTCTTTTATCTTCTCGATTGTATTACTCTAGAGGAAGGATGGATGTAGCCGATCTATCCGCTTTTTATCCAAAGGGAGAAGCAATCGAAGAAGGAGAAACGCTGTCGCAGCCAGTGTTGGCTAAAACGTTAATTAAGATTCAGCGAGAAGGTGCATCTGCATTTTATAAAGGAGATATGGCACAAGATCTTGCTGATGCAACGCCTATTTCTAAAAAAGACCTATCTTCCTATCAAGTGACAGAAACCAAGCCTGTCGTTTCTGCTTACAATGGAACGGAAGTGATTTCAGCGCCTCCGCCTTTTTCCGGAATTACACTTATTCAAATGTTAAAAATGGCAGAGAAAGAAAATCTTGAAACCAAGCCTGATAAAGACTATTACGAAACGATGAACAGAATTAAAAAAGCAGCTTACTCCGACCGCTTAAAACAAATCGGCGATCCTGACTTTCATAATCAAAACTCAAGTGAGTTAGTTAGTGATGATTATATAACAAACCTGGTCAATCACCCGACACGTTCTTCAGGTGAAGGCGATGAAGAACACGAAAGTACAACACATTTTGTAGTTATTGATTCAGAAGGAACCGTCGTATCTACAACCAATACGTTAAGTAACTTCTTTGGTACAGGGGAACAAGTTGACGGCTTTTTTCTTAATAACAATGCTGATACGTTTGGAAGCAAAGAACCGAATAATCGTGAGCCGGGAAAAAGAGCAAGAACCTTTACGGCTCCAACTATTATAAGAGAAAAAGGCGAGTGGGCGATGGGAATAGGTTCTCCAGGCGGAACACGGATTCCTCAAATTTTAACTCAGGTACTTTCTAAAAATCTTGAAGGAAATGAACCGCTTCAAAAAGCTGTAAATGAACCGAGATTTATTTTTGACGATTCGACTATTTATGTAGAGCCTGATTTAAATACAAAAAATATTCCTTCTGCGTTTCGAATAGAAACAAAGGAAAGCGACGTCTTTTATGGAGGTATCCAAGCGTTAACCATTAATTTTCAAGATAAACAAATGGAAGGAGCGGGAGACCCTAGAAGAAATGGAGTTTGGAAAACAGGAGATTAACGAAGTAAAGATCCCTTCTCATATGCTTAGGCATAGTGAGAAGGCGTTTGAAAATATCGAATGGAACGAAATTCTTTGTCACTGGAATGAAAATGTACGTAAATGGGGGAACGATCTAAAGCAGGGTGAGCGTTGAAAAACGTGGCATCACCGTAGCGCAATGCTTTTAGCAAGTAAGGCATTTCTTGTTTGAAAATAGCATATCGTATGGCTTGAACGGATTTTTCCGTTTGTTCATTTCCAATAAATACGTATACATACAGTGTATCAACACCGTCTTTGTGGAGCCATTCGGCAAAAAGCTCATTTCGCTGCTCATTTAATTGATCAACAGCAAACTTTTCGTCGATCCAAAGAAATAAATCGTCTGTTTGTTCAGAATGTGTGAGGGTATAGCGTCGCCCAATAAAAGGAAAGGTGGGCGTGCTTCCTTGCCGGTATGTGACGCTAAATTGCTGAGGATTAAAAGCAGACAAAGGGCATCTTCCTTTCACGCTTTTAAGTAGTTTATGCATAAAAAAGAGAAATTTCACACATTCGTCAAGAATTTTAAGCTGCTTTTCTTACATGCATACTTATGAAAAAGTTGTTACACTGAAGAAAAGAAATAGTGGGTGATAGAAGATGGAGCCGCTGTATATTGTTTTAACGATTTTTTTAGCAGCCATGCTATCGTATGATATTGCTAAATTTGTTCGAGGGGATCGGCCAGATTGGAAAGAGGGTCTCGTGACGGGCCTTGTGTTCGTCGGCTTTTTAGCAGCCATGCAAATGGCTTTTCACATTGTATAGCGCAGAAAGAGACTGTGACAAACGTAGTTTAGTTGAAGGAAGATCCGAACGATGAATCGTTCGGATCTTTTATGGTTAGGGTGAACGTAGATTTCATGTATGTAGTTATGTCTCAATCTCTTTTTTAAAGATATGCCTGATAAGTTTAGTCCGGCAATACTAAAAAGCCCCGATATCGAATAAGCTGTTGTATACTGCATTTTTGATAAAGGGGCTTTTTACTTGTATCGAAAAAAAACACTGCTTTTGAAGCGAAGTTTAGGAGTAGCTGTGTTTCTTGCTGTGATTGCGCTGGGAGTTTGGATATTTCAATTTACATTCTTTTCTCCGAGTCATCAAGCCAAATCTGCTGTAAAAGAATTTTATACGCTAGAACAGGAAGGGAACTTTTCGGAATCATGGAACCTTTTTCATTCGTCCATGAAAAAGAAGTGGACAAAAGGTGCATACATACAAGATCGAGCACACGTATTTCTCAATCATTTCGGAGTAGACACTTTTACGTATTCCATTGAAGGTGTTGAAAAAAGAAAGAGCTGGAAGATGGAAAATGATCGTAAAGCGTTTCCTGTTGTTTACGAAATGACCGTTATCCAAACGTATAAAGGGAAATATGGAAACTTTGATTTGGTGCAGAAAGTGTATGCTGTTCGTGAAAAAGGAGAATGGAAAGTCGTGTGGGATTATAAACAGTAGGAGAGCCTGCTGTTTTTTCTCTTCATAAGAAATGAGCATACCTCAGCTGGTAATATGCCTCTTTTTTAACAGAAAAAACGTTATGTTTTTTTACGAGTGGGTAAAATGAAAGAAGGAGGCGAACACAGATGAAATTTAAAACGATTTTATTTGATGCATATGGAACACTGTTTGATGTACATACCGTTATTGAAACGTGTGATAAGCTGTATCCGGAGCGGGGAGAAAGTATTAGCCATTTATGGCGTTTGAAGCAAATTGAATACGCCATGCAATATCAGCTGATGGGACGATACATTGACTTTTATACATTAACAAATCAATCCCTGAAATATGCAGCAGAAGCAAATGATATTGATTTAACGGAACATGAAGAAAAAATGCTGATGAGTGCTTACATGAAGCTGAATGTCTACGATGAGGTCAAAGAGGTGCTCGCCTATTTAAAAGAAAAAGGATATCGTCTGGCTATTTTTACGAATGGTCCTAAGCACATGATTGATCCGCTTGTTTCTTATCACAATATGAATCATTTATTTGAAGACGTTATTTCCGTAGACGAAATCAAACAGTACAAGCCTACAATGGCAAGCTATCATTATGCAAAAAATAAAATGAATGCAAAAAGAGAAGAAGTATTGTTTCTGTCATCGAATACATGGGATATTGCCGGTGCTAAAAACTACGGGTTCGCAGCGGCTTGGGTTAACCGAAAAGGAAATGTAGCTGAGCATAAAGAGTTGCAGCCAAACGTAATCATTAAAAGCTTAAATCAGCTTATTAAATAAAAAAAGAACGAGCATTAAGCTCGTCCTTTTTTATTTATTGCTAAATGTATCTTTTGTTTCACCTACTGCTTTTTGAGCATTTCCTTTTGTTTTCTCAGCTTTTCCTTCACGCTGAAGGTCGCGGTTATTTGTTGCATTTCCCACTTGATCTTTTACTTCACCTTTAGCTTTTGATACATTTCCTTTAATTTTATCTCCTAAACCTTTACTCATTTTAATCTTCCTTTCTATTAGTGATTAAGTAGTGTTACTTGTCTATTCCACCATTAGAAAGGAATTAAACATATTTTCTGATTTTGGCCTAAACAGAAGCTAAGCCTGCGATATTCAAAAGTAATGTTTAGTCACTATCATCATTCGGAGGTTTTAAGTTCCCATTCATCATAAATCTGAGATTCATAAGGCCATGATAATAAGCTTAAAGATTCCACTGCTTTTAGAACAAGAGGCGAAGCATTATCGATGTTAAGATCTTGCGGTGGGATCCACAATGCTTCTAAAGAATCCTGTCCTTCAAACTGGACGGGGTTGGAAAGAAGCTCACCGCCGGCAATATCTACGTGATAAAAAACGGCAATGTGATGTACATGGGTAAATTCTTTCCACTTACAGGGATACTGAAAATCCGTTGTGCCCGCTTGAGAAATAATAGTAATTTCAAAGCCTGTTTCTTCACTAAATTCTCTTTTCATTGCATCTATTAATGTTTCACCGTGCTCTAGCTGTCCGCCTGGCAAATCAAAGCGATGAATATACGGGCCCCTATTTTTTCGAATAACAAGCAGCTTGTTATCTCGCATACAAATTCCATATACGCCAAAAGCGCGATCATAGTTTGCTTCCATCTTTTTTCACTACTTTCTATAACAGAATGGCTTGATAAAGCATCATTTGATTTCTTTATCCTACCATACATTTTGCTATAGAACCTTTTTTAATGAGATGCTTTTACAGTAAGCGTGCGGGAAACAGCACTTTCGTTATGCAAACGGTCAACAGAGGTTACAACATATGTGTATGTTTGATTTTTGAGTGCGTTTTGATCTACAAACAATTGTTTTTCTCCTGTTTTTCGAACGGTTGTCAGCAAGTTTTCTGCGTTGTTAATATCGCCTTTTTTATTGCCTTGGAAGCGATAAATGGCATAATAAGCGGAATCATTTTGCTGGTGATCTCGAATTTCAAATGCTGGTTCTTTTGTATGAGGGCCCGCATTTTTTAATTTTGGTGCTTTTGGGGCTACATTATCAAGCCAAGGCATTGAAGGAATAAGAGCAGGATGTTTATAAATATCGTTTTGCAGCTTGTCCTTTATTCCTAGCGGGTTTCGGTTCAAATCTTTCAGGCTAAAATGCATGCTCCCCTGTACTTCTGGAAACTGGTGATTTAGAGCAATTTGCCTTGGATACTCATCGGGATCAGACCAAGCTTCCACCGCGTTGTTATTAATTTTGTAAGCAGCTTGTCCAATATAGAGGTGGACTGGCTTTCCGCGAACTTCATCTCTCCACCAGTTGAGCAGCGTATCGTAAGCAGCGGGTTCAAATCCGATATTCCAATAAATTTGCGGAGTGATGTAATCAATGTATCCATTTTGAATCCATGTACGCGTATCTGCATACAAATCATCGTAGTTTGTTTGTCCAGCAGTCGTCTCAGAGCCGGTTGGATCATTAGCGATGTTTCGCCATACGCCGAACGGACTGATGCCAAACTTCACGTATGATTTTGTTTTTTTAATAGACGTATTTAAATCTCGAACAAGCTGATTAACATTGTCACGTCGCCAGTCTTCAATATTGGAAAACGTTTGAGCACCGTAGGTTTCATATGTTTTTTGATCTGGAAACGTTTGACCTGCAATTTTGTAAGGATAAAAATAGTCGTCCATATGAACAGCATCAATATCATAGTTTCTTACGACTTCGAGCACTTCTTCAATAATAAAATTTTTCACTTCTGGAATACCTGGGTTGTAGTAGAGTTGTTTTCCGTAGGAGACGACCCAATCAGGATGTTGTTTGGCAGGATGATTATCGGCAAGTTTGTTTAAATCAGTATGATTCATTGTAATGCGGTAAGGATTAAACCATGCGTGGAATTCTAAGTTGCGCTTGTGTGCTTCCTCCACCATAAAAGCCAGGGGATCGTAGCCAGGATTTTTTCCTTGTGTACCGGTTAAATATTCTGACCACGGGCCATATTTCGAGGGATAAAAGGAATCAGCGGTAGGTTTAATCTGAACGACCACAGCATTCATCCCCATCTTTTGTACTTCATCTAGCAAATAAGTAAACTCTTTTTTCTGCTGCTCAACGGGAAGACCAGGCTGAGAAGGCCAGTCAATATTGTATACGCTTGCAATCCAAGCCGCTCGAAGCTCCCGTTTTTGATACGTAGTAGGTACGTCTGCTTTAGCAGGTAATGTGCTCGAACAGAACAGCAGTAAAAACAAGATGCCTCCAACCCATTTTTTAATATGCATGTTCGTTCCTCCTTCTTTTTTGGTTGAGATAAAATTTCTTTCATAATATAGCATGCGGTCGTTATATTCACAATAGATTTTAATAAAATATTCTGAAAAATAAAATAAAGTTTTAAAAATATCAGAAAAACATTGAAATTAAACTTCAGAAAAAATATAATAATGGTAATTTAAAGAATATTTTAGAAATACGTTACTTAACGATGGAGGAATTCATGCGCCAATTTTCCGTACTTACTTTAATCGATGCACAAATGAATCATTATAGTCCTGCTGAAGGAAGAGTAGCTGATTACGTGTTAGAAAATCCTACGACCACGTTGAACCTAACCACCAAACAGCTAGCGAAGCAGTGTCAGTGCAGCGAAGCTACGATTATTCGCTTTTGTCAGCGTGTAGGGATCAATAGTTTTAAAGAGTTAAAAATTGAATTAGCAAAAGATGCCCATAAGGTGAATACCGAGCAGCTGCCGAATCTTCCTGTTAATTTCGAAGACGAGACCGAAGCCGTGCTTGAAAAAGTCATGAGCAAAAGTATGAGCGCACTTATGAACACAAGCCGGCTAGTGAGCTCTTCTGCAATTGATGCAGCTGCGGAAGCTATTCATGGAGCGAAACGAGTGTTTTTATACGGAGCAGGAGGGTCATCTGTAGTTGCGCTAGATGCTCAGTATAAACTGCTTCGAATTGATATTTCGGCTCTGTTTTCATTAGATAGTCATGTTCAAATGGTGATGGCTACGAATATGACAAAAGATGATGTGCTGTTTGTGGTATCCACTTCAGGTCAAACAAAAGAAGTGGTGGAGCTGATGCAAATAGCCAAAGATAAAGGAGCAGCCGTTATTTTGCTAACGCAGCACGGATCATCTCCAGCTTCTAGATTAGCTGATATTCTGCTGACTATTTCAGTAGAAGAGCAGCATATTCGAATTGGAACGATGAGCGCTCGTATTGCTCAGTTAGCCATTGTAGATGCGATGTTTATACGGTTATGTATTCAAAAAGGCAATCAAGTGTTTGAACGCATAATCGATACACATAATGTAATTCAAAAAATAAAGAGGTAGGGGGAAACGAGAAAATGAAGGTATTGTTTGTATGTTCTGGAGGAATGTCAAGTTCAATTGTGGTAAAAGCATTAAAGACGGAAGCACAAAAGCACGGAACGGATATGGAAGTGCTGGCAATTGGGACAAATGAAGTGGCAGAGGAAATTCAAAAAGGCTGGGACGTTGTAATGGTTGCACCGCAGATTCGTCACCGGTTTAACGCAGTGAAAGCGGAAGCGGATAAAGCTTCTGTTCCATGCGGGCCCATTCCGCCGCAGGCTTATACGCCGCTTGGAGGTCCGACGCTTTTTAAAACGGTTCAACAGCTCGTTAGCTGAGGAAAGCAGGCGTATTCCTGCTTTTTAAATAAATAAGGGGTTTATTACACAAGGGGAGAATATAGAGGGGGAAAGGGTATATGAGCAAATTTGTGTCGTTTTTAGAGAACAATTTATCGGGACCCATGGCCAGATTATCAGAACAGCGGCATCTTCAAGCCATTCGTGATGGTGTTATTTCCGCTTTGCCGTTTATCATTATCGGAAGTTTTTTCTTGATTCTAGCGTTTCCGCCTGTGCCGCAAGATAGCACAATTGCGAAATGGGCCGCTGATAACAGCGCCAATATTTTAATACCGTATCGAGTAACGATGTTTATTATGTCTTTATATATAGCCTTTGGGATAGGGTATAACTTGTCCAAAAGCTATAATCTCGATCCGCTGTCAGGAGCGCAAATTGCAGTTGCTGCACTACTTCTTACGCTGACTCCAAAGCTGATTGAAGAAGAAGGGTTTATGCTTCCAATGACCAACCTTGGAGGTCACGGTTTATTTGTGACGATGATTGTGTCGATTTTATCGGTCGAAATTCTCAGGTTTTGTAAAGCAAAAAATGTCACCATAAAAATGCCGGAACAAGTGCCGCCTTCGGTATCGAGGTCTTTTGAAGCACTAATACCGGTTGCGATTGTTGTTGTACTTATGACGATTATTACGATTGTTTTAGGTATCGATCTTCACCATTTAGTTGATAAACTAGTTGCTCCGCTTGTAGAGGCAGGAGATAGTTTAGCAGGAGTATTAATACCGGTTTTCTTAATTACGTTTTTCTGGTCATTTGGAATTCACGGCGTCTCTGTTGTTGGGACAGTGGCACGCCCTGTATGGGAAGTGTATTTAGCCAAAAATGCTGAAGCGGTAGCAGACGGAGCTTCCACACTTCCGTATATTGCACCTGAAACGTTCTTTCAGTGGTTTGTTTGGATTGGAGGATCTGGAGCAACGCTGGGCCTTGTTTTAGCGATGCTGTTTTTCTCAAAATCTAAATATTCGAAAGCGCTTTCTAGGACATCTTTTATTCCAGCGGTTTTTAATATTAACGAACCAATTATTTTCGGTTTGCCAATTGTCTTAAATCCTATTTTAATTATTCCTTTTATCATTATCCCGATTATTACAACGATCATTTCATACGCAGCAACGGCGACAGGTCTTATTACTCCAACCTACGTAATGGTTCCTTGGACGCTACCTGCGCCAATCGGGGCTTATCTATCAACCGGAGGAGACTGGCGGGCGGTTGTGCTAGTCGTTATCAATATTGCTATTTCTGTTGTCATTTATCTTCCGTTCTTTAAAATGTACGACCGAAAAATGGTTGAAATGGAAAAAAGCGATGAAGCAACGGTTACACCATCCGATAGTTCAGTTCAAATGTAAAGAAAGAGAAGCCAACTTGTTTGGCTTCTATCTCTTTAATAGGAGTGAGGATCAATGTTTGTTCGGTTTCGTTATAAAACAGTGTTTTTATTTCTGCTAACCATGGTTCTTTGTAACGTTATTTTTACACCTCTGCTGCAGTATGCTGGTCTGTCAGCACAGCATAGTTTATTTGCCATTACAAGTCTGTCAGCAGCGCTGCTGACAACATTTATTTCCATTCGGCTTTCAACCGCAGCTTTATCTAAAACCGCCGTTTGTATACGCTTTGTTTTGCTCGGGGCAGGGTGCACAGCCGTTACATATTTAGCCGTTTTTTAACAAGGAGGGGCAAAAAATGAAAGTAGTGACAATAGGGGGAGGATCAAGCTATACACCGGAATTGGTCGAAGGGTTTATTAAACGATATAATGAGCTTCCAATTCGAGAGCTATGGCTTGTAGATGTTGAAGAAGGAAAAGAGAAACTTGAAATTGTAGGAGCACTTGCGAGAAGAATGGTCAAAAAAGCAGGTGTTGATATGGAAATTCATTTAACGCTTGATCGACAAAAAGCGTTGATAAATGCTGATTTTGTAACGACACAGCTTAGAGTAGGTCAGCTTGATGCACGCATTCAAGATGAACGCATCCCTCTTAAGTACGGAATGATTGGTCAAGAGACAAACGGGGCAGGAGGGTTATTTAAGGGCTTGCGAACGATCCCGGTTTTGTTGAAAATTGCCGAGGAAATACACGAAATTTGTCCAAACGCCTGGCTTATTAATTTTACAAATCCTGCTGGCATGGTAACGGAGGCGCTGCTTCGCTACGGAAAGCATTCTAAAGTAGTAGGAGTCTGTAACCTGCCTGTACATATGACAAACTCAATCGCCAGCTTGCTTCAAATCGAAAAAGAAGATGTTCACATTGAATTTGCAGGGTTAAATCACTTGGTATATGGGCTGCACGTGTATGCAAAAGGAAAGGAAGTAACGCAAGAAGTAATTCAGCGTTTAAGTGATCCAAAGTCCCAAGTAACAATGAAAAACATAGCTCCTATTCCATGGCAACCGGACTTTTTGGAAGCTCTTGGCGTGATTTTATGTCCTTATCACCGCTACTACTATAAAACAAAAGAAATATTAGAAGAAGAGCTTGTGGCCTTTCAGTCAGGTACTACGCGCGCTGAAGTGGTCAAAGCATTAGAAGCCGAGCTCTTTGAACTCTACAAAAATCCAAATCTAGAAAGTAAGCCTCCGCAGCTAGAAAAACGAGGAGGCGCTTACTACAGCGATGCCGCATGTAATTTAATTTTATCCATTTATAACGATAAAGGTGATATTCAAACATTAAATGTAAGAAACAATGGCGCTATTTCCTCACTCCCGAACGAATCTGCGGTTGAAGTAAACTGCGTGGTAACAAAGCAAGGACCAGTCCCACTCGCTGTCGGTGAACTTCCTGTAGAAGTGAATGGACTGGTACAGCAAATTAAATCGTTTGAACGAGTAGGAGCAGAAGCTGCGGTTACAGGATCTTACGAAAAAGCACTGGTTGCACTTACTATTAATCCGCTTGTTCCAAGTGACGCATTGGCTAAGTCGGTCTTAGACGAACTGCTTCAAGCTCATCGCAAGTATTTACCCGCTTTTTTTAAGGAAGTGAACGCGTAGTATGTATGCTGTTGGACTTATGTCAGGAACGTCACTGGACGGAATTGATGCAGCTCTTGTGGAGATTGAAGGAAGCGGCTATGAAAGTAAAGTCAAACTTCTTCAGTTCATTACCATGCCGTTTTCACCTCCGTTAAAAAAGGAAATTGAACAGGCGCTTTCTCTCGAACATTCAAATGTACAGCTGATCTGCAGCTTGAATTTTAAACTTGGCTATGCGTTTGCAGATGCAGTGAAAAGAGTGTGCCAAGAAGCCGGGTTTTCTCTTGAACAAGTAGATGTCATCGGATCACATGGGCAAACCATTTACCATCAGCCCTATGCTTCAGAAAATATAGCGATGTCTACACTCCAAATTGGAGAGCCCGCTGTTATTGCCTATGAAACCAAAACGAAGGTAGTGGCAAACTTCAGAGTGATGGACATGGCAGCGGGCGGGCAAGGTGCTCCGCTAGTTCCTCACACGGAACGGATTTTGTACAGCCACGATGACCGTACAAGGCTGCTTCAAAACATTGGAGGTATTGGGAATGTAACGTTGATTCCGCCAAAACACTCTCCTATACCGGTAGTAGCTTTTGATACGGGGCCGGGAAACATGATGATTGATGAAGCGTGTCAGCAGCTTTTTAATGTTTCATTTGATGAAAATGGGCGTTTAGCAGCTGAAGGAAAGATTATTTCGGAGCTTTTAGAAGACTGTATGAATCATGATTATATGGAGCTTTCTCCTCCTAAATCGACGGGAAGAGAGCTGTTCGGTACACAGTACACAAGGAGACTGCTAGAGAAATATAGCAAACATAAAAAAGAAGATCTGCTAGCTACGATTACTATGTTCACGGCATCATCCATTGTACATCACTATGAAACATTTATTTTTCCTGCCTATTCTATTGACGAAGTGATTATTGGAGGAGGCGGAAGTTATAACAATACGCTGATGAATATGATTAAAACGCAGCTTGGGAAGCGCTGCAGCGTGTATACACAAGAAGAAATAGGAATGTCTTCAGAAGCAAAAGAAGCCGTAGCTTTTGCGGTGCTCGCAAATGAAACACTTTCAGGTTATCCAAGCAATGTACCAAGTGCAACCGGCGCCTTGTCTCCTGTAATATTAGGAAACATTACGCCTGCACCACTATAAAAAAGGGGATGGAAGAAATGACAGAAGCAGCAAATATGGAAAATGAAATTTTTGAACTTATTGCATACGGAGGAAATGCTAGATCACTGGCATATGAAGCGTTAGAAGCAGCTGAAGACTATGATTTTAATAAAGCCGACGAACTGTTAAAGCAGTCTCAAGAAGAGCTTAGTCATGCTCATAAAACGCAAACTGCGCTTATTCAACGTGAATTGAACGGAAAAATAATTGAAAAGTCGCTGCTTTTAATTCACGCGCAGGATCATTTAATGACGGCTATTTCAGAGCAAAAATTAATTGAACATATGATTAAGCTTATTAAAAAATTTAAAAAAGAAGGCGAAAATCAATGAAAAAGCTAGGTATTGCGATTTACCCGGAACATTCGACCGTGGAAAAAGATAAAGCGTATATAGCACTTGCGCATCAATACGGATTTACACGTATTTTTACGTGCTTGCTTTCTGTTGAAGGCGATCAGAAAAAAGTAATGGCAAATTTTAAAGAAATTATTGAGTTTGCCAATGAGCTAGAGATGGAAGTAGTAGTAGACATCGCTCCTCGCGTATTTGGAGCGCTCGGCATTTCTTATGATGATCTATCTTTTTTTCACGAACTAGGGGCTTATGCTATTCGTCTTGATCTAGGGTATACGGGAAATGAAGAGTCCATTATGACCTTTAATCCATACGGCTTAAAAATTGAAATTAATATGAGTAATGCAACAAAGTATGTCGATAATATTTTAAGTTACCGACCGAACCGTAAGCAGCTGCTCGGGTCGCACAACTTCTATCCTCATCGATATGCGGGATTGTCGTATGATCACTTTATGAAGTGTTCAGCATTGTTTAAAGAACATAACCTTGAAACAGCTGCTTTTATTAATTCACCAAGCGCTACTTTTGGACCGTGGCCTGTTACTGAAGGACTTTGTACGCTTGAAATGCATCGCACGCTTCCGATCGACGTGCAGGCTAAGCATCTTTTTAAAACGGGATTAATTGATTGTGCAATCATTGCGAATGCTTATGCATCAGAAGAAGAAATGAAGGCGCTGCGTGATGTTGTTCAGCAAGAGCGCTTTACCTTTAATGTGACCCTGTATGATACGATTACTGAACTTGAAAAGAAAATTGTGCTGGAAGAGTTTCATTTTTACCGCGGAGACGTATCCGATTATTTAATTCGCTCTACGCAAAGCCGAGTAAAATATAAAAAAGAAGAATTCAAGCCTACGCATACTCCTTCCATTCGAAGAGGCGATATTTTAATAGAAAATGAACTTTATGGTCAGTACAAAGGAGAGCTGCAAATTGCGCTGTTAGACATGGAAAACTCCGGGAAAACTAACGTAGTAGGGCGCATTGCAGAAGAGGAAATTTTCTTATTAAATGAACTGCAGCCATGGGACAAATTTGCTTTTTGTGAGCGGTGATGAAATGGACTATATTATAGGTATTGACGGCGGGGGAACAAAAACAGAAGCCGTTGCGTACAGCTTAGACGGTCAAAAGCTCGCTGCTTCAAAAAGCGGTTACGGCAATTTACTCATTAATTACAATACGGCTGTTACTCATATTGATGAATGTATTATGGCGTGCAAAAATGCGCTTGCTGGTCATACATGTAAAGGCATTTCACTAGGGCTTGCTGGAAGTAAAGCATTATCCAAAGAAGAAATAAAAAGATATTTTTATGATCGTTATCAGGTAGAAGTAGGTTTATATGATGATGCCATGATTGCACATGAAGCACTACTGCATGGAAAAGACGGAATTTTAACCATTGCAGGAACTGGAGCCGTCAGCATTGGAAAAAAAGAAGGGGTATACGAATACGGAGGAGGGTGGGGACACCTTCTTGGAGATGAAGGAAGCGGATATTGGATTGGTCTTCAAGCACTGATATTGCTGACGAAAGAGCATGATCAAAGCCGTCCTTACAGCAGCCTTAGTCAGACAATCTTGCAACATGTAAAAGCAGACACCATACACGACATAAAAAAGTTTGTCTATTCATCTCCTAAATCAGAAGTTGCTTCACTCACTCCGCTTGTTGTACAGCAAGCAAGAAATCATAAACAAGAAGCAAGTGACATCCTTCACCAAGCGGGAAAACACCTTGCAGATATGACTCTTCATTTGTATACGAAACAGCGGTTTGAAGGGAGCTGCTTGCTGGCATGCAAAGGCAGCATTTTAACGGAAATTCCGGAAGTGTTTGATGTTTATAAAAAAGCATGTGAAAAAGAAATAAAGCATATCCAGTGGGCAACACAGCGAGTATCATCTGCTAAAGGAGCTTATCAGCTGTTCATGAATGATTATAAATAGAGAAAAAATGATGGTGGAAAAGGCAGGGGATCACAGTGAACTTAAATCATATCTTAACAGAAAAACGCAATCCGCAAACTTTAAACATTGATGAATTATCAAGCCTGGAAATTGTAAAAAAAATTAATGAAGAAGATCACCAAGTGCCTCAGGCAATCAATAAGGTGCTGCCTGTTATTGCTCTGTTAGTAGATGAAATTGTCAGTGCTTTTAAACAAGGAGGACGTCTGATTTATATCGGAGCAGGTACAAGCGGGCGGCTAGGCGTGTTAGATGCATCTGAATGTGTACCAACATTCGGTACACCTGCCGAACAAGTAATTGGGATCATAGCCGGGGGAGACAAGGCGCTCCGGCATGCGTTAGAAGGAGCAGAAGATAATAAAAAACAAGCGATAGAGGATTTGAAAGCGATTAATTTATCAAATAAAGATATTCTTGTAGGGATAGCTGCAAGTGGAAGAACGCCTTATACACTCTCAGCGCTTGCGTATGCAAACAGCCTGGGGGCAGTAACAGGCTGCGTTGTAAATTCTCCTCAATCAGCTATGGAACAAGAAGCAAACTATGCAATAGTAGCAGAATCAGGGCCGGAAGTTGTAACAGGTTCTACAAGAATGAAAGCCGGAACTGCTCAAAAGCTTGTTCTTAATATGCTGACGACCGCGTCTATGATTCAAATTGGTAAAGTCTACAGCAATCTAATGGTAGACGTACAGCCGACTAATGATAAACTCGTACAGCGTGCTAAAAATATTATTGCAGAACTAACAGGCGTCTCATCAGAAGAGGCAGCGGAAAGTTTACAAACATACAAAACGCCAAAAGCTGCCATTCTTGCGCTTCTTACTTCTACAGAAGGTGATGAGGTGCACCGGCTACTTGATAAACATGACGGACATTTAAAAAAAGCCATTGGAGAAGCAATGGAACAGCAGACTAAAGATTAAGCCGCCAGCAAATTAAATTATTTACGTAAAGATAAAAAACTCATGTTACGCTAGTAGCATGAGTTTTTTTATGATATTGGAAGTGGAGGAGCAATGAATGAAAATTGGGTTAGCGCAAGTGAGGTTTCCAAAGTCAGCCGCAGAAGGTGTAGAAACGGTAGAAAATTGTATGAAACAAGCAGCAGAAGAAGATTGTAACCTTGTATGTTTTCCAGAATCAATTGTGCCGGGACTTAGAGGAGTGGGTTTTGAAGTTGAGACATACAATCACGAAATTCAACAAAATACGCTTTATAGAGTTAAGTTGCTTGCCAAACAGTTAAAGCTCAACGTAATTTTACCACTGGAGTGGCGCGACGAACTTGGTATGCATTTAGCTGCTTTCGTAATTGATGAAAATGGAAAAGAATTAGGGTATCAAACTAAAAATCAAATTGATCCAGCAGAAGATCAATTTGGTTATAAGCCTGGAAATGGCCGCCAGTTGTTTGAAATAAACGGCGTGAAATTCGGTATTGTTATTTGCCATGAGGGATGGCGCTATCCTGAAACTGTCCGATGGGCTGCTATAAGAGGAGCGAGCATTGTGTTTCATCCACAGTTTACTGGTGAAGTACCAGATCCGAAGTTTTATGATTATGCAATGATTGCAAGAAGTACGGGGAATGGTATTTACTTTGCAAGCGTGAATTACGCCTTAGAGAACCAAAAAAGCACGACTTCTCTTCTTTCTCCAAAGGGTGAATGTTTGATAAAAGCGAAAGCTGAAAAGCAAGAACTACTAACGTATACGATAGAGCCCAGTGAGGCTAACCGCCTGTTAGCTCAGCGTCTGTTATCAAATTTACTATTGTAAAAAAGTTTATTTTCTCTAGTTAAATTAGCATGTGCGCTCTTATAACCCTTTGGTTATTTCTCCTTATGACGATATAAACGTCAATGTGGTATTATCAAAAGTTAAAGGGGTATTAAAAGGTGTGTGGAAACAATGGATCGGAAAAAAGCCGCATCAGTAGCTGGAGCATTGGTCATTGCCGTAGGAATTTGGCTGTTTCAAAGCGGGAAATTTAAAAGTGAAGCGCAGGCAGATAAGTTTACGAGTACATTTTTGGTCGATCATGAACAAACAGACAATGGATTTGAATTATTTACTTCGGATACCAATCAATATAGGATGTGGTTTCCGCTTCAGTATGTTATTCATAAATCTTCTTATAAAAGCAGTGAAGATGAAAGTGAAGTATGGACAGCATCAACGAAGGAAAATGATTCATACAATGCTGGAAAAATAACGGCTTTATTTTCTAAGAAAAAAAGCAAAGCAGCTCAAAATAAAATGGATGCGTTTCAGCCTGATTACATGTTAAAAGGTAAAAATGCAACGATTTATGTGAAAAAACAAACAAGAGATGGAAAGCATAGCATTTATCATGCTTATGTGAATGATGATTATTCAGACAAGTATATTTACTATACGTTTGAACTAAAAAGCAATGAACAGACAAACAGTACAAAACAGCAGTATTGGGTAGAGAAAATTCTTCTAAATACACAGTTTCAAAAAAACTCAGCTGAATAGTCAGCTGAGTTTTTTCGTAAGGGTTCATAATGCTTTTGCTTTTTTATGTAAACGGGTACAATATGAGTAAGGAGGCCTTCGTATGATTGAAAAACAAGCAGTTGGTGAAAAAGCAGCACAATTTGTTGAAGATGGAATGATTGTAGGGCTAGGAACAGGTTCAACAGCTTATTATACAATTGTAAAACTAGGTGAACGAGTAAAAAATGGATTAAACATCAAAGCGGTTCCTACTTCTCAAAAAACAGAAGAGCTGGCAAGGAAACTAGGTATTCCCATTGTTACCTTAGCAGATGTTGAATATATTGATATAGCAATTGACGGAGCAGATGAAGTGGATAGCGAACTTTCTTTAATTAAAGGAGGAGGAGGCGCGCTGCTTCGAGAAAAAATGATTGCGTACGCAGCGAAGCGGTTTATCGTGATTGCGGATTCTAAAAAAATAGTGAAGACGCTAGGAGCTTTTCCTCTTCCTGTTGAAGTTATACGTTTTGGCTGGGAAATGACGGCGAAGCATATTCGCAGTGCAGGTTGTGTACCGCAGCTTAGGCTTTTAGATGATCATACGCCGTTTATCACCGATAACGGAAATTATATTCTAGACTGCCATTTTTCAGAAATTGAAAATCCTGCTGAGTTGGAAAAACAGCTGATAAAGATCCCAGGCGTAGTAGAAAGCGGTTTGTTTGTAGGAATGACGGAGGAAGTTATTACCGTACAAAATCAAGATGTTCATATCATAAAAAAATAGAAGCTTTGGCGTCGGGCCTAGGCTTCTATTTTTTAATTGGAAAGAACGTTCCAATTTTTCTCTAATTGATATATGTATTGAGACGCGTTCAGTACATTTGGATGAACGAAGGTATCAATTGTTTTTTGCGGACAAGCAGATCCGTATAATGAAAAAATGACAAGCTTGCTATGCTCGATTGGTGATACGACGTGAGATAAACAGCGATAAGAAGGATTTATCAAGCTTTTTACCATCTCATGGATATCTTCTTTGTCGTAAAAATCGACTTCAATTTCCGTCTTTACTAAATAACGGCTTTCAATGGCGCTGCTTCGGTAATAATTGTAGCGTGCTCCTATGAAGTAGGACGGATCTGATGTGGAAACGTCCAAATTCGTATATGTTTGATCCTGCTTGCTTTTATAAAAAATAGAATCATGAGTATGCTTCATGAATTCTTGATAAGTTGTTCCATCTTCCCACAGAGCTAAAATACAAGCATCTGTTTCATCTTCCACGTTCCAACCCCCTAATTGGCCAATGAAACCATTCACGTGTGCAAGAGCAGCCCAATGCTGTTGCGTATATGAAAAAGATGCTTTTTTATCAGTCGGTATGCTGCATTTCACAATTTTTGTCAACATTCTCCCATCACCTCAATTAATTACTTCGATAAATGAAGGGAAAATCCTTCTAAAAAGAGGAAAATCATAGACATATCCCCCCTTTAAAAGCCATACATTTCAAATAGGACAATGTTAGGGAAAGAAGGGGAAATGAATGAAAGTTTTTCGTGCAAAAGCCTGTCAATCTCCTATGCGAAAAGGCTGGTCAATTATGTTTCAGCATCCGTTTAAAAAAGATGAAAGAGGAAGATCGCACCCGTTTGTTAAACGGTTTATGTATACAGAGCAACACGATGAAATTGACATCCTGGTTGAAGAGATGAATGAACTGCTGAGAGTGCAGGATTTTTGGACAAGTACTGCAAAAGGAAGAGCAAAAGCAAGATATGATGAACGAGTAGTGAATGCTTTTTATAACGATATTGAAAAAAGAACGAGTGAACAAATTGACAGCGAGTATGAGTACATTCATGTAATCGGAGAACAAGGAAGCGGCAAAACAGCCTTAATCCGCCAGCTTCTTGGTATAAAAAAGGAATGTGGCTTTCTAGGAATAGGCAGTAAAGGCGCTTATTCTGCTACGTATAAGGTGAAGGATTCCCAACACTATGAAGCTGCTGTCTCTTTTTTTACGCGAAGTGAAGTGCAAAGGAAATTGGAGAATATCCTACTAAGAAGCGCTGAAGTGTATGCTGAAGGAGGAACGGATTATGACTTGGTCTTTGAGTTGTTATACGGAGATTCTTCTTTTAATCTGCGCGCTCTTTTGGGAGATATTCCATACAAAGCCCGTTATTTTAATAATGATGTTCCTTTAAGAATGAGCGACGAAAATAGTTCATTCAAACAATTTGTAGATGCAATTAAACGAGAAAGTGAAATAGTAAAAGACGCTGTTGATCAAGAAGGAAGAGATTTTGCAGAGGTATGGCATAAGCGGCTTGAATGTAGGAAAATCACCGAGCAAATGCTTCTGGCAATTGAATCCCGGTTGAAAGAATACAAGGAAGGAATATGGGAAATAGGAGAAGACGACTGGCCAATATCCTGCCGTCTCACAGCAAAAGAGCTGTCTTCCTTTGGCCCGCTAACAAATGAAGAAGAAGAAAATAACGGATGTCTTATTTATCCATTGTTTCGTAGAATTGAAGTTTGCGGCCCTTTTTCTTTTAAAAAAGGAGTAGCGATTTGCGAGCATCCGTGTTTTGAATATACAAGCACCATCCACGATTCTTTTAAACAAGCAGCTTCTATTTTATACGTACATCATGGGCTTAAAGAATTAAATATTCAATTTCTTCAACAGCTCATCGTACATGGTCACGGTGCTAAGGTAAACGTTTGTGTTACACACGGAGATTTGCTTACCTCTCCAAGCTGCCGTACGGATTATGCTAAAAAACATGCCATGGCTAAAATAATAGATTATGCGCTTACAAGCGTTTCACCTCTTATGAAAAAGCAGCTTCACTACTATTTAACAGTAGGGAATACGTCTATTTTAGAATGTGTACACGAGGAATTCAAAGAGAGCCAGCTTCTGTATAAAGACATAAAGGCAGCTTTAGTATCAGAAACGAGAAAAAAGCAGCAAGAGCTGCATCCTATTTATTTAAACTTAACTGTTTCCCAGGCTTTTTATGAGGCGATGGAGTCGCTGAACATTCCTTATATGGATAGAGAAACGTGTTTGAACATTTCCTTAGGAGAGCATGAAGGGCCGGTGCCAGTCATTGCGTCCGCTTTTATTTCATCTGTCTACGAGCATTTTCTAAGCCAGCCGTCTGGATGGTCAAGTACCTATCATTCGGTCACCGACCGACAGCAGGTTATTCAAGAATTAGCAGGAGAATTCGCAAGCGTTGTTTATTCCTATTTCAACGAGCAGCTACTTGAAAATGCCCGTAAGGACTGGCTCGCTCTTTATAAAGAAAAAGAAGACGATCAACCGTATAAATATAGCAGACTAATAGAAAACGTAATTCCTGCCAAAAATGATATCTATCAGCAGCAAATTCTTATGAGAACGGTTTATCAGCTGATTAAGTATGTGATAGAAAAGAAAGACGGCGTAATGGTTCATTAAGGAGTCAATGTAAAAAGAGGTTTATCAATAAAAAAACAGAGCCTGATTTCAGGCTCTATTAGCGTTTGGAAATAGCAGTTAAAGTATTAGGTCCGGCAACGCCGTCAACTGCTAGCTTATTGTCTTTTTGAAACTTACGCACAGCAGCTTCTGTATTGGCGCCGAAGATACCGTCCGTGCCTTTTGTATCATAGCCAAGCGCTGTTAATTTCTTTTGAAGGGCTTGAACATTGCTGCCTTTGCTTCCTTTTTTAAGCGTTTGTTTTGTATTAATTGTTGAGTCTGCTGGTGGATTTGTTGGCTTTGGATTTGTTGGGTTTGTTGGTGTCGTCGGGTTCGGTTTCGGTTTCGTTCCTGAACTTCCTAAAGCTTTATATGTTGATGGACCAACAATGCCGTCAGCCGTTAAGCCGTGGTCTTTTTGGAACTTACGAACAGCTGAATCTGTATTGGCACCGAACACACCGTCCGTACCCTGTGTATTATAGCCAAGTGAAGTTAGTTTCTGCTGAAGTTCTTTAACTGCATTTCCTTTGCTGCCTTTCTTTAAAACAGTTCCTGTAGAAGGAGCTGGAGTAGAACCTGAGTTTCCAGAAACGTTGTATCCGTTTGCTGCTGCAATGTCGTTAAATGATTTAGAAGAAGTTGTAATCACCACTGGTGTACCGACGGTCACTTTACTAAATAACCATTCTACTTCTTCATCGTACATACGAACGCATCCGCTGCTTACATATTTGCCGATGGAAGCAGGATTATTATTTCCGTGAATAGCATACGTCGTGCCGTATGTACCTCTAGCATTTAGGCCTAGCCAGCGATTGCCAAGGGGGTTTCTAGGATCTCCACCAGGAATGTTCCCTTTGTAATAAGGGCGATTGACGATTTTATTTACTACTTTGAAATGGCCTTCTGGTGTAAGAGACTGTGTACGTCCTGTTGCTACTGAAAACGTTCGGACAAGTGAACCATTTTGGTAATAAGCGAGTTTATTCGTCGCTTTGTTAATGATAATTAAATGAGATGGTGTTGAAGCAGCTTCTGTTTTTGGAACTCCTACAAACAAGCAGGCTAGAGCTAAAATAGCTGCTATGAGTACGATTGTTGTTCTTGATATTCTATTTGCCATGTGCTGCGCCTCCTTAGGCTGCATTAATGAAAAACATATGGTGCGGCAGTGCTATAAATTCTTCACTAATAAAATAAAAGACGAATAGCTGCATTTTCTTATACCTGTATGTATGCGCTTAATAAGGAAATCATTAAGTAGAAAGACTTTACTAGCGGGAATTTATAATAATAAGAATAACTAAGCTTTTCTTGCTGCTTTGTACAACTTTAGGAATATAAGTTTACTAATCTAGCGGATTCATATTTACGTAGGCATCACACCCTTTCCAGTTCTTCATTTTTGTGTAAAGAAATGAAAGCGTTATACAGATTGTTTTGTAATCATATTGTAACATAGTTGTATTTTTTATACCATAAAAAGACATAAAATAGTATAAAAATACTTTATATGGGTTTTATGTACAAAAAATTCAAAAGTTCAGGAGAACGAAGCTATTATTAGATATACGAAACTGGAAAAGAAGTATGCGTAGTTTTGTGGAAATAGATAAATATTCTTATTCGAATATAGGGAGGGAAGGAGTAAAAAAACTACTTGCAAATGAACTGCACCCCAATTGTTAGACAAAAACTAATAATTGGAGGTGCAGTTTTTCATGTCAAAACACACACTTGAAACAAAGTTAAAAGCTGTAGATTTCTACATCAATAAGCAATATTCATATAAAG
>NZ_JAKWFL010000004.1:0-511086 GCF_029522095.1 Priestia sp. Y58 | reverse complement strand
TACATGTACCATGTATTAAATAAAGAAGTTGTTTTGATAAAAAGAAGGCTTGAGCCGTATGACGGGAAATCTGTCACGTACGGTTCTTAGGGGGGCGGGCGCTCGTGAGAGTGCCTGCCTACCCGACGTAACTAAACTAGAAAATAAAAAGCCTGGATCTCCTTAGATACAGGCTTTTTCTCAACTCTGTTGTTTAAGTAGAAAAAAGTACTTACTTTAAATTAAAGGTTACTTCCTTATTTAGATATGGAGATGTAAAAGTTACTGTTTGTTCATTTCCCCATTGTGCATCATGAGCTCCTAAAACATTTAAATCGCTCATATCCGTATTTCGTGTCATGACATGAAGAGGTTCTTGATTTATTCGTTTTTTCACCAAAGGGAATTCCGTTTGTTTATAAAAATCATAGTAATGGTTAGTTTCTCCAAGACTCCAATTGGAATAACCAATAATAATTTTTTGGGTATTCTTAGGGGAACTTAGATCATAATAGTCAACTTTATTAGTATAAAAGAACGTGAACCACCCAACGATTGCTATAGGTACAATAAAAAACGGCCCAATTACTCCCCAAAAAACTTTAGACTCTTTTGTTTTGCTAACGGTTATAAGGACTATGTATAAATAGATAAAGTGTAGAACAAATATCAGAAAATATATCGAAACCTTTGAAGAGAAAACGTATAGGCTCTTTAGTGCTAAAAGATAAAAGAATAGATCTATAGAAAGAAGGATGATAGCTAACATTTTTAGTATACTCTTATTATTTTTATACTTCATTGACTACAAACCCTCCTCCTTTTAATTTAGAAATGTTAAATATTGCTGCTATTAATATCAAGTGAGTAGCTACGAGGTATATAATTTTTGACTTTTCCAGGTGAGTTAAATAGATCACTCTTACTGAATATCGTAAATCCAACCTCTTCCACATCCACAAATGTATCGACTTTATCTATATCGACATTTTTAAATTCTATAGGTTTATTCCATTGTCTCGAAGGAATTAAATCCTGCTCTACAATACCTTCTCCGTAGAAAATGAATATACTGAGCCCATTCTTAACTAATTCTTCTGCTAATCCACTAACATGGCTCAATTTTTTTTCAGAATCAACTTTAATAATAGCACCATCTGATGAATGCTCATAAAAAGGAGTTTTATTTTTAATCAATGTTTCTTTTTCATGTCCAGAGAGCATTGAGTCTAAAACAAAAAAAACAGGTAAACCAAACATTTTTCGAACTAAAGAGATGATCAGATCATGATTAATGTCCCTAATCCCTACAGTAATAGATACAAATTTATCTTCTGGAAAGTCAAAACTATCAATTATACTTTGGTCTGAATATTGCACAAAATATTCTTTTTTCAACATTTATCCCCCTTTAGGGTTTAGTCTTTTTGAACTCTTACCATTACGTTATGTAGTAGTTACTTCTGTTAATGTAACAATAAATCCTATGCAAGTGATAGCAATGATTGGGAAAATGTAGAGTTTTTATCTTAGGAGTATTTTCAATGGAGGATGAACAGTTACCAAACAGAATCATTATATGTATCGACATGAAGGCGTTCTATGCTTCAGTTTCTTCTGTCATAAGAGGATTAAACCCGTTGAAAACAAAGCTTGCGGTAGTCGGAGATATCAAACGGTCGGGATCCGTTGTATTAGCTGCCACACCCTTATTAAAGAAAGAAGGGGTCAAAACAGGAAGTCATCTTTTCGACATTCCTAAAAGGAAAGATATCCATGTGGTGAATCCATCCATTGAGAGGTATATCAAGGCTTCGACCTATATTTCGAGCTTGGTGTTACAGTATGTGGCTCCTGAGGATTTTCATGCCTATAGTATTGATGAGTTGTTTATTGATGCAACAGCTTCGTTGCATCTATTCGCTCGTACACCAGAAGAATTAGCCCACAATATTATCGACGAAATTTATCATAAGACACGCCTGACAGCTACGGCAGGCATAGGCCCTAATCTCTTACTGGCGAAGGTAAGCTTAGACCATGAGGCTAAGAATAGCCCAACAGGAGTGGCTTATTGGCGATATGAGGATATTCCCTTTAAATTGTGGGCTATTCATCATCAATCGCACTCGTTATAGCGTTGACTCCTTCATTTCCGTTAAGCTTGTATGTACCAAAACCTATAGCAGGCAAGGTTACCCCGTCATTAAGGGTTATTTCAGGAATTACTTTACTCATTATTATCCACTCCTTTCGATCACGCCCTAAGGTTAGCATATATTATCCAATACTTGAATAAATTTGCATCACTCATTTTTACAAAGGAGTGATGCTTTCAAACATTCAAAAAAGTGATTACGGAGAGACCTCCGTTTTAAACTCGTTAACTTCGCACTTTTCTGTTTCTTTCTTGTTTTTAGTTAACGTAAAGAAAGCTACAAAACCTAAAAGCGCCGTACTAAATAAAATAGCAGCCATCGGAATCGCTGTGGTTTCGTTAATACCCACTAAAGGAGAAACAATGGATCCTAAAGTTAGTGGAAGCATGCCTAACACGGCACTCGCACTTCCTGCTCTATGTCCTTGATTTTTCATTGCCAATGTCACCGAGCCTGTGATCGTCATTCCTATAGAGATCATGTAAATAAAAATGGGAATAACAATCGTAGCCAGCGGCCCTTTAAGCATGGTCATGATAAGAAGTACGCTAGTAGCACTTACAGCCGTAATCACGGCAATGCGAAGCAGGCTTCTTTCATGAAGAATTCCGCTAAAGCGCCCAATAATAAAGCTTCCAGTCACAATGGCCAAGCCGTTAATGCCAAACAAAATGCTAAAAACTTGCGGAGAAACATGGTAGATCCCTTGATAGACAAATGGAGTGCCTGATACATAAGCAAAGCTTCCTCCGTGGACCAGTCCGACAATTAAGGCATACCCAATAAAAGAACGGTCTTGTAATAAACTGCCCATTGTGCGAATGGAATGACCAATTGAACTTGGCGTTCTATTTTCAATTGGCAAAGTTTCTTTTAAACGCATTGAAATTGTTAAAACAATTAAAAGGCCTATTAAACTTAAAAACAAGAAAATAGTATGCCAGCTTGCAAAAGGAAGAAGCAAAATAGCACCTCCGGCCATTGGTGCTATCATTGGTGCAAAGGCATTAATAACCATTAACAGAGCAAAAAACTTCGTAAGCTCTCTTCCACTAAAAACGTCTCTGACAATCGCGCGAGAAAGAACAACTCCTGCCGAAGCGGTAAACCCTTGTAAAAAGCGTGCGATGACTAAAGCTGTAATAGTAGGAGCCAAAGCACAGAGCAATGACGATATCATAAATAAAGAGATGGAAATGAGTAAAGGTCGTTTTCGTCCCTTCGCATCACTGATTGGACCAATCACGATTTGACCAATGGCAAGGCCTAGTAAACATGATGTTAAACTAAGCTGTACAAGTGAAGCTCGCGCATCTAAATGATCAGCAATAGCAGGGAAACTTGGCAAATACATATCGATATTAAGCGGACCTAATATCGCAAGCGTGCTGAGGAGAAACGCCAATCCTAGACGTTTTTTTCCAGTTGGATTATGAAGCATAATAGCAGAGCACCTTCCTTACCTAAATATTGTATTTTTACAGATAACCTTTAGTCTATTGAAAGGCATCTCTTCTGTCTAGGACATTTGTCTAAAGATGTAGGTAAAGTTCCACTCGCAAAAAAAGATCTATGAGTGATGACATGCAGTTGATATTCAAAAAACAACGCTTGAAATATCCTTAAGATACTTCAAGCGTTGTTTGAGCGTTTGTTATATACTATCTAATGCCTGCTGTAAATCTCTCATAATATCTTCCCATGCTTCCAGTCCAACTGATAAGCGAAGGAGTTCATTTGAGATTCCCATTTCTTTTCGAGCTTCTTCCGGCACGACTGCGTGCGTCATCGAGGCAGGATGCTGAATAAGTGTTTCAGCATCTCCAAGGCTCACCGCAATGGAAATGAGCTTAAGCTGATTAACCACTTTTACGGTTTCTTCATAACCGCCTTCCACTTCAAAAGAGAGAAGCCCCCCTCCTTTTTTCATTTGCTTTTGCATGAGAGAATAAGCAGTGCTCTTTTTATCACCCGGATAATAAACGGCTTTCACCTTGGGGTGAAGACTTAATTGTTTTGCGATGTGTTCAGCATTTTCACAGTGACGATCCATCCGAACGGCCAGTGTTTTTAACCCGCGAAGTAACAGCCACGCATCAAACGGGGAAAGAATGCCTCCGATATCTTTTTGCGTCGTTTTGCGCAGTACGGAAATAACCTCTTTGTTCCCTACTACAATTCCTGCAACAACATCTCCGTGTCCACCAATAAATTTTGTTGCGCTATGAATGACTAAGTCGCATCCAAGCTTCAGCGGCTGCTGCAAATAAGGAGTTGAAAAGGTATTGTCTACTACCACAGGAATTCCTTTTTGTTTGGCGATAGAAGCAACTAACTCTAAATCTACTAAAGTCATAGTCGGATTAATCGGTGTTTCAATATAAATACATGCTGTATCTTTTCTGATAGCAGCAAGAATTTCTTCTTCAGTTTCCAAGTTGGAGAAAGAATGATGGATTTGATATTTTTCCTCAAGCATTTCTAAGAGACCAAACGTGCATCCATACACTCCTTTAGAACACAAAATATGATCGCCTGCTTTTGTAAGTCCAATCAATACAGCCGATACTGCAGCCATTCCCGATCCAAATGCCAAAGCTGCTTCTCCTTCTTCAAGCTGTGCCATACGCTCTTCTAAAATGGTGACCGTTGGATTCGATAACCGGGAATATACATAACCATCTTCTGCTCCGCTAAAACGGCTTGCACCTTGTTCTAGAGATGAGAATGTAAATGTAGACGTTTGATAAATAGGCGGAGCTAAGCTATCAAAATGATGTTTTGATTCATACCCTGCGTGAATGGCTTTTGTTTCAAACTGATATTTCTCTTTTTCGTTCATACGGCTTCCCCCTTATGCACACAAGCACTATGTCATTTTTTTAAAAATGTAAGCGTTTTCTTTTATTATATTTCTCTTTTCTTTTTTCGTTCCCTGCCTCCCTGCTTAGATAATTCCATCCTAGAAAAAGAAGCGACATGCACACTGCACCTCGCTTTACGTCATCATTTGTTTAATTAGTGCTGAATTGCGCTTTTTGAATACTTCATTATGAGAAGAAACCATAGCTGTCTTAGCCGCCGAGGGCTGAACAAATTGTTTTGCTTTGTTTACGGCATTAGCAGCGTCTTGAAAAGCACCTGTAATTAAATGGACTTTTCCTTCGTGCATGAGAATATCTCCCGCTGCATACACGCCTTCTACAGACGTTTCGCTTGCTGCGTTACCTGCAATATAGCAGTCATCAATGGTTTTAATATGTAATTCACTGTTTTTTAACAGCTCTGTATCTCTTTCATAACCGTGATTAATAATGACTTCGTCAATCGGTAAATAAGAAATTTCACCGGTTTGATGATTAGTCAGCTCAACTTTTTCAATAAATTCATGCGTCGCATCAGCCACTAATTTTGTAATAGATGTGTTAAGCAGACACCGAGCTGAACTATTTATTAATTGTCTCACTTGTGCTTCATGACCGTTTAGTTCACTGTTTCGATACGTAATATATACTTTTTTAGCAACAGACTCTAGCTCATTTGCCCAATCAATGGCTGAATTGCCTCCCCCGGAAACAATCACCGTTTTATTTTTAAAATGCTGCAAAGATTTAACCGTATAGTTTAAATTTGATATTTCAAATCGTTCTGCCCCTTCAATTTTGAGCTTTTGCGGATTTAAAATACCTCCTCCAACAGCAAGGATAATGGTTTTAGAGTAATGATGTTCACCTGAAGAACCCGTCAGCTGGAAAATACCATCTTTCAAGCGAGAAATGGATTCAATCTTCTCATTTAAAACAACAGTTGGATCAAACGTCAGCCCTTGTTCCACAAGCTGTTCAATAAGCTTCGCACCGGAAATAGGCGTTTGGCCCCCTACATCCCAAATCATTTTTTCAGGATAAACGTGAAGTTTTCCGCCTAGTTTTGGCTGATATTCAATCAGCTTTGTTTTCATTTCCCTTAGGCCGCTATAAAAGGCAGAATAAAGGCCAGCCGGTCCCCCGCCTATAATTGTCACATCAAAAAGTTCATTGTGTATCATGCACGTTCACTCCTCGTAATCAATTGTTATTGATTATCATTCTCATTTAAATATACATCTTCTTCAACGTTTTGACAATAAAAATAACTATTGACATCCGGAAACGTTCGAATTATAGTATGTAAAGTAAACGATACTGATAATCATTATCAAGTATTTGTTGTATTAAATGTAAACGGAGGGTCAGATATGGTTCGCCTATATACAGAGAAATTACATATTAGTTATGGTGAACGTCTAATAGTAAAGAATTTAAGCGTTAACATTCCAGACCAAAAGATTACCACAATTATTGGTTCAAACGGATGCGGCAAATCAACGCTTTTAAAAGCCATTACCCGCATTATTTCTCATCAATCCGGTTCCGTTATTTTAGATGGTGAAAACATTTCAACAGAACATACAAAAGCACTCGCTAAAAAAATGGCTATTCTCCCTCAAACCCCTGAAAGTGCTAAAGGCTTAACGGTGGGAGAACTTGTATCTTATGGGCGATTTCCCTATCAAAAGGGGTTTGGGCGTCTATCAAAAGAAGATTATCAAACGATTGACTGGGCGCTTGAAGTAACCGGAACAAAAGATTATACGTTTCGTCCTGTAGATTCTCTTTCAGGCGGTCAGCGCCAGCGAGTGTGGATTGCAATGGCTTTAGCTCAAGAAACCGATATTATATTCCTCGATGAGCCGACTACCTACTTAGATATGGCTCATCAGTTAGAAGTGCTTGAGCTGCTTCAAAAGCTAAACAAAGAGCAAGAACGTACCGTCGTAATGGTGCTTCACGATTTAAATCAAGCCGCTCGCTTTGCAGATTATATTATCGCTTTAAAAGATGGAGAAATTGTTAAAGCCGGAACGTGTGACGAAGTCATTACGCATGACGTTCTAAAAAAAGTGTTTCATATCGACGCTGAAATCGGACGAGACCCGAGAACCAATAAACCAATGTGCATCACGTATAACTTATTAAGAGGAGATAACTAAATGAAAAAATTACTGCTTCCATTCATGCTCATATTCGTACTACTTATTAGTGCCTGCAGCAGCGGTTCAACTGAAAGCAAAAACGCTTCTAATAAAGGAAACAGCGGATCCGAGACAATCACATATCAATCGGAAGACGGTCCTGTAAAAGTTCCGGCTAACCCGAAACGTGTTGTAGTGTTAGGCTCCTACGCAGGTAACGTCATGTCATTAGGTGTCAATATTGTCGGAGTGGATTCATGGTCTAAAATGAATCCCCGCTTTGAAAAGAAATTAAAAGGCGTTGAAGAAGTATCAGATGAAAATTTAGAAAAAATCATTAAATTAAAGCCTGACCTAATTATTGGCTTATCTACTACAAAAAACGTTGATAAATTGAAAAAAATTGCTCCTACCGTTACGTATACATACGATAAAGTAGATTACCTTACTCAGCATGTAGAAATCGGCAAACTATTAAATAAAGAAAAAGAAGCACAGTCATGGGTAAACGATTTTAAAAAGCGTGCAGCAAAAGCTGGTTCTGACATCAAAGCTAAAATTGGCGAAGATACCACGGTTTCAGTTATTGAGAACTTTGATAAGCAGTTGTATGTGTTTGGCGATAACTGGGGGCGCGGAACGGAAATTCTTTATCAAGAAATGAAATTAAAAATGCCGGAGAAAGTAAAAGACATGGCTTTGAAAGATGGTTACTATGCAATTTCACCAGAAGTTCTTCCTGAATATGCCGGAGATTATTTAATCTTTAGCAAAAACCAAGATGGAGATACATCATTTGAGAAAACAGATACGTACAAAAATATTCCTGCTGTAAAGAACCATCACGTATTTGAAGCAAATGCAAAAGAATTTTATTTTAATGACCCAATCACATTAGATTATCAACTGAATTTCTTTACTCAAAAATTTCTTGGCAAGTAATTCATTCAAGAGGAATTCTTTTTAGAATTCCTCTTGCTTTGTGTTACTACATTTATTCTTACATGAAAAGATGGGTGTTTTATGAAAATAGACAATCAGCGTTTCATTCCTTTTTTATATAAATTAATAGGTATGCTGCTCGTATTCATCGTAATGTTTGGTTCTTCCATGGTTTTTGGCGCTGCTGACATATCGATAAAAGATGTGTGGCTAGCACTTTCATCAAGCAGTGTAAACGAACAGATTTCGATTATCCGAGATATTCGTTTACCTCGTGAAATCGCCGCTGTTTTTGTTGGCGCTGCTTTATCAGTCTCAGGGGCGATTATGCAAGGTATGACAAGAAATCCTCTTGCAGATCCAGGACTTTTAGGCTTAACTTCTGGCGCAAATGCAGCTTTAGCTGTAACCATTGCCTTTATCCCTTCTGTAAATTATTTAGGTATTACGATTGCTTGCTTTATCGGCGCTGCGGTTGGCGCAATTTTGGTGTTTGGAATTGCTGCTCTAAAAAGAGGTGGTTTTTCTCCGCTTCGAATTGTACTAGCCGGGGCTGCCATTTCAGCGTTTCTTTATGCGATTGGAGAAGGCGTCGGTATTTATTTTAAAATTTCAAAAGATGTATCGATGTGGACTGCTGGCGGAATGGTAGGCACTTCTTGGGAACAGCTTCAAATCATTGTTCCTTTTATCCTCGGCGGTATATTCATTGCCCTTTTGCTTTCTCGGCAGCTTACTATTTTAAGCTTAAATGAAGAAGTCGCTGTGGGGTTAGGTCAGCAAACAACAAAGGTCAAAACCATTTTATTTGTTGTCATGGTTCTTCTTGCAGGTGCTTCTGTTGCCCTAGTCGGAAACATGGTGTTTATCGGCTTGATGATTCCTCATATTGTACGAGGAATTGTAGGAACCGACTATCGTTATATTATCCCTATGTCCGCTATCACTGGGGCAGCGTTTATGCTGCTCGCTGATACGTTGGGCCGAACCGTAAGTGCGCCTTATGAAACACCGATAGCAGCAGTTGTATCCATGATTGGTTTACCTTTCTTTTTAGTCATTGTTCGTAAAGGAGGAAAAGCATTCTCATGATCCACCCAGCGCTTATCAGAAAACAACGAATAATTATGATGCTGCTCACTGTTTTGATTCTTGGAACGATTGTGATAGGAGTGGGGCTTGGTGATGCTTCCCTTCCTTATAATAAAGTGTTTCCTACTCTTTTTGGCAAAGGGAATTTTGCGGATGAGTTTGTTCTTTTTTCAATTCGACTTCCGCGAATTATCATTACTCTTTTAGCAGGAATGGCTCTAGCTTTATCAGGCGCTATCTTACAAGGTGTTACGCGCAATGATTTAGCAGAACCTGGAATTATAGGGATTAATTCAGGAGCAGGCGTCGCAATTGCTGTATTCTTTTTATTTTTTCCAATTGAAGCTGGCTCTTTCGTGTATGCTCTTCCGTTAGTAGGGTTCATCGGCGCCTTGTTTACAGCTGGCCTTATCTATCTTTGTGCATATAGTAAAAGCCAAGGGCTGCAGCCTGTAAAGCTTATTTTAACAGGCGTAGGTTTTTTGATGGCTCTTTCTGGAATGATGGTGGTGATGATGTCATCAGCTGATCATGCTAAAGTTGATTTTATTGCTAAATGGATTGCAGGAAACATTTGGGGGACAGACTGGCCTTTTATATGGGCACTTCTACCTTGGCTTCTTGTCTTGATTCCTTTTATATTGTACAAAGCAAATTCATTAAACATTTTTAACTTAAATGAAGCTGCAGCTATTGGAGTCGGCATCGCTATGGAGAAAGAGCGTATCACATTGCTTCTAGCCGCGGTTGCATTAGCGGCAGCCGCAGTTTCAGTTACAGGCGGCGTTGCCTTTATTGGGCTTCTTGCTCCTCATATTGCCAAAGGCTTAGTCGGACCGAGAAACCAGCTTTTTATTCCCGTTGCCATTTTACTTGGCGGCTGGCTCTTGCTGATTGCAGATACAATAGGACATAACATTGCCGATCCCAACGGTATACCGGCAGGAATTATTGCCGCCGTAATCGGTGCTCCTTACTTTGTTTATTTGCTTTTTAAAAAATAATAAACAGACGCGCTTCTTAGAAGAAGCGCGTCTAGTTATTATTTTTTTTGTCTTTCATCTGCAGCGTTCGCTCTAGCCTGTGCTTCTAAATCGTCTTGGTCTGCTAATTCACGAGAAAACTCTTCATCTACTCCATCTGCTTTAGACGCAGGATAATCCGCTACCTTTTTTAATTGTTTTTTCAACTCTTTTTCATTCATTATGAACACTCCTTTATTCTAGACTGTTAATAGTATGCGTTTGTCGTTTCTGCACTATGTGGAGAAAGAAGGAATTTTACCAATAAGACCGAAGGCATACGTAATAAGAAAAAGAAAGGACGTTTTATATGATCATCATTATTACGCTCTCTATTATCATTGTATTTGTTATTTTACTGCTGTGCGTGGTTACCACTTCGAAAGCTTATGATTACAAACATACGGTAGATCCACTTACAAAAAAACAAGACGAAAAAAAGTAGGTGCGCTCGTTTCACACCTACTTTTTATATTACCCTTGCAGTGTTTTTAAATCATGATCGTTCAATTGAAATGCTTGCTTAATTTTGTCTTCCAAGTTTTTTGTTACTCTTCGCTTACCCACTTCAACCAGTGCAATTAAAGAAAAACTGCAGTTCACTGCTTGAGCGAAGTTTCGCTGATTCATATTGTAGTTTTTCCGAATGTTTTTTACCGTTTCTTTATTCATTTACACTCACTCCGCTTAACTCAATATACTTTTTTCTACTCAAGTTCAAGTCACATGTTCATCTAGCTGCCGACAGAGCGTGAGAAATTGCTGCTGTTCTTCTTCTTTATAGCAAGCAAACAGTTTTTCAACCCCTTGCTGCATGTCTTTTTCAGCAGCTTGAATCACTTGTTTCCCTTTGTTTGTAAGCTCGACCATAACTTTACGCCGATCTCTTTTTGAATGGTAGCGCTCCACAAGATTCAGTTCATACAAACGTGTAATCGATGCTGTAATAACACTTGGGCTCGCCTTTATCTCGTCTGCCACTTTGGTGACAGGCATTGTATCTGCACGTTCAACAATCAGTAAAATATGATATTGAAAAGGGGTAATTCCGTAATGCTGTAAAAGGCTTTTTACATTTGTCATTACTTTTTTGTTTAAAGATACTGAAATTCTTTGAATCTCTTCACCAAATGTCAATGAATCCATCCACCTCACTGCCCCCTTTCTCTCCAACATGTTTTATGATGAACTTTAGATTTCTATAGCTCCTTATGAATTTATACTTTTCGGAGCTGGAAGCATACGAATATCTTCCTCTTGAGCTTCTGATTTCTTTTCTTCGACTACTTTATCTTTACGTACATCACGAAGGAAGAAACTTAAAATTAAACCGATAACAGAAATCGCTGTTGCCCAGTAAAAGGCATCGTTAATACCTTGAATCGTACCTTGCTGCGTCATTTTTCCAGATAAAATTGTCAGCGCTTGCTGCTGAGCCTGATCTTGTGATAAATGCAAAGTAGCAGCTACTTTTTGTACAAATAAATGAAAGCTATTCATAAAGAATGGATCAGACGTATTCATGGAACTGCTGATTTCATTTACGTGATACGTTGTACGGTTCGTAAAAATGGTCGTCATTAAACTAATACCAATTGAACCACTTACTTGACGAAGCGTATTAGACATTGACGTTCCGTGACTGCTTAGTCGCTGCGGAAGCTGATTTAAACCCGCTGTCATAATTGGCATCATTAACAGTGACATACCGAACGAACGGATAATATAAATCGCTAAAATATGATTAAATGGTGTATCCATCGTCAGCTTCGTAAATTCAAACGTTGAAATAGATGTAATGAGCATACCAACGATTGCTAGCGGACGAGGTCCCACTTTATCAAACAATGTACCTGAAATCGGCGACATAACCAGCATAACAAGTGCGCCAGGAAGCAACAGCAGTCCTGAATCAAAAGCAGAATATCCGCGGATATTTTGCAAGTAAATTGGAAGCAAGAACATACCTGCGTACATACTGATTGTAATCGCAATACTAATTATATTTGATAGTGAAAAAATATTATATTTAAACACACGCATATCCAATAGCGGCTTTTCAGATTTAATTTGTTGAAGAACAAATATAATTAAAAGAACTGCCCCGCCAATGATTGTAGAAAGAACAACTGAATCCGTCCAGCCGTCATTTCCAGCTTCACTGAATCCGTAAAGCAATAATCCCATACCTGCAAGTGATGTCACAACAGAAGGCATGTGAACTTTTACATCCTTTGGAGGCTGAATGTCTTTTAATTGAAAGAAAGCAATAATTAATACAATGGCACCTAATGGTACCATGCCGTTAAAAAGGATGTGCCAGTCGTAGTTTTGAATAACCCATCCAGATAACGTTGGTCCGATAGCCGGTGCGAACATCATCGCTAAACCAAAAATCCCCATCCCTTTCCCTCGCATGTGGGGAGGGAAAATAAACACAATAATGGTCATAACAAGAGGTGATAAGACACCTCCGCCAATAGCTTGAATTAAACGGCCTGTAAGCATAATCGAAAATGTAGGTGCAATTCCGCAAATCAATGACCCTACTGTAAAACAAAACATTGCAAATAAGAACAAGCGACGCACACCAAATCGTTCAATTAAAAAAGCTGAAAGCGGAATTAACGCCCCGTTCACAAGCATATATCCTGTTAACAACCACTGAGCTGTATTTGCCGTTACGCCAAACTCAGTAATCAAATGCGGGATGGCTACGTTCAGTAACGTTTGGTTTAATATCGCAAGAAACAAACCAAGCATTAACACAATCAATAGCGGAATATGCTTTTTGATGGATCCATCACTTGTGTTTTCTATACTGGCTGTCATCATATTTCCTCCTTTCTTGAACTGTTGTAGTAAGAATTAGTCTTTCGAAATTTTCACTTCGGCGTTCATACCTGGCAGTACATGCTCTGAATAATTAGAAATAGAAATTTTTACAGGAACCGTTTGAGACACTTTTGTGTAGTTTCCATCTGAGCTTGAGTTCGATGTTAAAGATGAAAGTGAATTGGTTGCATATCCAATTTCTTCGACTTTGCCGTCGATTTTTGCACTGCTATCTCCGTCTACCGTTACATCTACATCGTCGCCTTCTTTAATATCCTTAAGCTGATCTTCTTTAATATTTGCTACGATAAATAGGTCTTTCATATCTACTTCGGTTGCAATTTGCTGTCCAGCTTGAACCATTTGATTTTCTTTTACATTTGTTTGAATAAGCTTGCCATCTGCTGGTACTGTAGCAGCTACAGAGCCTTTTTCAGCTTGAATCTTAGCAATTTCAGCATCTTTTGATACATCATTTCCTTCTTCTACTGTCCAGCTTGCTACTTTACCTGCTGCAGGTGCAACTACATTGTATACATCTCCAGATACTTTAGCGTTATCCGTTGTAATATAGTTCGATTTTTGAACGTAATAATATCCTCCTCCAATTAATAAAGCTAAAATAACGATAATTCCAATAAAATTTGTTACCATTAAGCGACTTCTAGACATTCATTACTCCTCCTTAATACTTCACTAATAAAATTACTTTTTTATATAGCTTTTTCATAAAGATATTATCTCCATCTATTAGGAGATATGTTTCTTTATAATCATCTATTTGGTTAACCACCTAAACAACTTTATCATAAAGATATTTTTTCGTAAAGATATTAATTTAAAAATAATAACGATGGTTAAAGATAATCATTGCCATCCTTTACAATTGTTTCATTTTATTTTAGAGTTAGTTTATATATGTCCGTAGTGTACAAGGAGATGGAAGCTAGCATGGATAACAATTTAGAGTCAAAAATTGAGCACCTTTACCAAATTAACACATCTTTTTTTCAATATATGCGACATTTAGTCGAAGAAACATTAAAAACACAGCCTTATCACTTAACACCCACTAAGTTTTATATATTAAACTACATTGCCAGCGGCACAAAGTATATGGTAGCAGATATTTCAAATAAACTTCACTTAACCTCGGGCGCTACAACTAGCTTATTAAATCAATTGGAAGAAGAATCTCTCATTCAGCGCGTGCGAGACGAAAAAGACCGGAGAGTCGTGTGGGTTTCATTGACCGATGAATCAAAGAAACTTGTTTCAATGATTACAGAGAAGCGAAATGTATTTTTAAAAGATATGCTAGCAGCTCTAACTGTAGAAGAACAAGAAGAATATTTTCGCTTATTAAATAAAATGGATGCCCTTTTGAGCGATAAATATGGATTTTCATATTAGGATACCTAAAGGAGCTCCGTTTCGAATGGAAACGGAGCTCTTTTTTATTTTAGAAAGCCGAATTCATTAATGTAGCTGCTTTGTTAGGAAAATCGATAAAAGGATTTCGGTTGCCTTGCAATTCAAAAATTGCTGCATTGCGATGTTTTTCATAAAGTGAAACGGTAAATTCTTCATGCCATTTTAGTAAAAGAGGAAGATCTACTCGTGAAGAGTCAATTTTATTATGATAGCGAATTAAAAAATAAAGCGTAGCTCGAGCGACAATTCCTTTTCCATATTCGGGTTCAAACTTACCTTTTTCTGATTTGCCGCACCCTTCTTTCACATCTGATTGCTTAACTTCCGGTGTATAATCCGGGAAGTCAATATAAGAAGAATTACCTCGTCGACTGTTGCAAGAAGGTTCACACGCAAATAAATGATGCAGGTCACCTCTCATAGGCTCTTGTTTTCCAAACCAAGATTGCGGGACAACGTGCTCACAGTTTAGCAGTATATCATTGCTTGAAACAGATAAGTTACTAAGCGACTGAAGTGCATCAATATCTTGTTGTATCGTTTCTAACGGATCCATACCTTTCCCTGAATACAGACTCTTCAGCTCTCCATTCTCCTGTAGATCCACCCATGGATATACATATTTATGCGGCGAATAACTCAGCAAATGCTGATGCGTTTCCGTTAACAAAGCTTGCATGGCTTCTCTTTCAAAGGGAGTACCTCGATAATAAAGATTTTTACTCTCTTCATCCGTCTTTTCATCATAATAGCTTCGGTTGTTTACGTATTGCTGATAAAGGGCTTTTGCCTGCTGTTTTTCCACCATTAATATATCTAAACTGCTTCTCATCCCATCACCTCTGAAGTCCTTTGACGTTGAACTTCACGCAATAGCTTTTCAACAATGGTCAAGTGCACAAACCCGTTTCCTACTTCTCTTGGTGATTCATTTAATGGAAGTGTTCTTCTGATTAACTGTGCGTAAAGCTCTGGTTCCGTAAGTTCTCTTCCAAACATTTCATTTGAAAGAACTTTTATCAATGCCAAAGCTCCCGCTACGTGAGGCGTTGCCATAGAGGTTCCGCTCAGTGCGGCATACTTTCCATTCAAGTAAGTTGATACGATCCTCTCTCCCGGAGCCACTACGTCTACTTCGTTGTTCGAGTTGGAAAATATCGAAGAACGTTTCTCTAAATCAACCGCTCCTACGCTAATCACTTCATTATATGAGCCTGGGTACGCAAACTCATCTGTGGAGCTTTCTCCATCTCCTTCATTTCCCGCTGCGCAGACAACTAAAATATTCTGATCAACAGCATCCTGAATCGCTTCATGTAGCTCAGGCACGTCTGCCGGACCTCCAAGTGACATTGAAATAATATCTACTTTTTGCTGAATGGCGTAGGTAATACCTTGAATAATCCACTCATATTGACCTGAACCATTACCATCAAGTACTTTCAGGATAAGTAAATTTACCTCCGGCGCCACTCCTACAACACCCGTTCCATTATGAGCTGCTGCAATTGTGCCTGCTACGTGAGTACCATGACCATTATAGTCTTGATAAACATCAGGATTTTGTTGATCATCGTGCGTGAAATTTCTTCCTCCAATAATTCGCTCCTGCAAATCTGGATGTGTAACATCACAGCCAGTATCCAAAACCGCTATGGTTATTCCCCGTCCCTTTGTTTGCTTCCATGCTTGCTCTGCTCCAATTAGAGCGACTCCTTCTGGGACTTCATTAAATTGATTCAATTGTTCAACTACTTGAAATGGAATAATGCGCACTTTGCTCTTCATTCAGATTCCTCCTGCAGGATTAAATGGAAGCTAGTTCATGGTGGGATCACTTTTAATCGCTTATTTTTGGAGCTTACTCATCGAGGTTTGTTGCTTCTAAAATTATTATAACATAAAAACAGAACACATGTTTGTGTTTTTGTAAATTTTTTTTGCAAATAAACAAAAAGCAGAAGCGAAATTTCCGCCTCTGCTTTTTATTTATTGTTGGTTTTTAGAGGAATCAGGAACGGCACATTGACCATCTGCACAAAAGGCATCATCTGCGCCTTCTGGAGAAAGACTCTTCAAAGCGGGAGTCGGATTTTCTTCTTCCCATACTTGTTGGAGAGCCCCTACAAATGTCTCGACTGGCTGTGCACCTGAAATCGCATATTTTTGATTAACAACAAAATATGGAACACCGCTAATGCCATATTGCTGAGCCGTTGCTTCATCACTGCGCACTTCATTTGCATATGCGTTTTTATCCGCGAGAATTTGACGTGCTTCTTCTCGGTCAAGACCTGCATCTTCTGCAACAGCAACCAGCGTCTCTTCTTCACCTAAATGTTTTGATTCAGTAAAGTATGCATATAAGAGTTTTTCTGTAATGGCTGCTTCTTTTCCTTGAGCTTTTGCAAATTTAGCTAAGCGGTGAGCATCAAATGTATTAGTTGGCTTCATATCGTCAAAATTAAAGGATAAGCCCACACTAGCTGCCTGCTGTCCGATACCTTCATTTGCTTGTTTTGCTTGTTCAATGGTCATTCCATATTTAGCAGCAAGAGCTTCATTAATCGTTTTACCAGTATTAACTGGGGCATTCGGATCTAGCTCGAAGCTTTTAAATTCAACCTGCACATCATCTTTGTGTGCAAATTGCTGAAGCGCTTGCTCTAATCGACGCTTTCCAATATAACAAAAAGGACAGACAAAATCTGACCAAACTTCTATTTTCATCGTGACACCTCTTCAATTCAAGATAATTCTTATCGTAGCATACCTTTGAAGAATTTCCATCATAACTTGCTCAAACAAAGCAAAAACACGGTGTTGATATACATACTAAGTGCATTAAATCAACACCGTGTTTTTATCTCACTTATTTTAAATTCATTGCTTTTAGAAGAGCATCATGTAAATACGTATTTTCATATACTCCGGTAAATCTTTCTGAGCCGGCACCCATTGCATTTAAAGGAACGTCTGATGACGTATGCTCTTCAGTTGTCCAATCCGCAACGAACTGCTCTTTTGAATGAGCGATTGCAAATGGCCCGTCTTCTTTTGATGCTTCATCTCCACCGTTATCTTTATTGTCTACTTTTTCAAGTGCTAAACCTCCGGTTGCATGGTCAGCTGTTACTAATACGAGAGTGTCTGGGTGTGTTTTAGCATACGCTTTTGCCATCTTCACTGTACCATCAAGCTGCTTACCCGCTTTAATCATAAGTTCAGCATTATTATTATGAGCCATTTCATCAATGCCTTCCTCTTCTACTACAAGAAAGAACCCTTTTTTATTTTGTGATAGCGTATCGATTGCTTTTTTTGTCATGTTTTTTAGAGATACTCGAGGGTTGTACACATCACCTTGGCCTTCAGGAGCTTGTTGAAACATTTCTTCATTAGCAAACAGACCAAGCAATTTTGTCCCTTTAGCATATTTTAATTCATTTTCGTTATTAACGTACGTATACCCAAGTTTTTGTGCTTTGTTTACTAAGTTCCCTTGGGTTCCTTTGCTTCCTTCAGTTTTATCTTCTGGCGGGGCATCTGAGTGTGCACCTTTGTTTCCTTTTGGGTACCAATAATCTTCTCCGCCACCTAGAATCACATCTACTTTACTATTTTCAAGATACTGCTTCGCGATGTCACTTTGAGCACTTCGATCTTTAACATGTGCGCCAAAAGCAGCTGGAGTTGCGTCTGTTACTTGACTTGTTGTCACAAGCCCCGTCGTCTTCCCTGCTAATTTTGCTTTTTCTAAAACTGTTTGGACAGGCTTTCCTTTCATATTTACGCTGATCGCACCGTTATAGCTTTTAACTCCTGAAGCCATAGCTGTAGCCGCTGCAGCGGAATCCGTAACAAATGAATTTCCTGAAGATGTATGGACTCTCCCTACTGCCGGCATATCATCCATTGCTAATTTCCCGTTTGCTCCTACAGATGCTAATCGAATCGCGTCACGGTGATCAGTACCCATACCGTCTCCAACAAAAAGAATAACATTTTTAGCTTTTTGGTTATTTACGCCTTTAGCTGCTTTAGCATCTGTTGGTGAATTTGTTCCAAATGCCAGCGCTGCTACAGTTACCGCTGATAATACTGCCGCTCCAATTGCACGTTTTTTCATTTTTTACACCCTTTACTGTTTATTATTGACATAACTTAACTGTACACGCAGTCTGTTAAATCAACTTAAATAAAAGGTTAAAGGTGTGTAAAGATATATAAACTTCCATTTACAATGCATGAAAGAGGCTTTCCTCTTAGCTAATTAATACTTGGCGGAACTTCAAGCCACCCTTTTTTGATCATAATTTCTGTTGCTTCGCTTGCATATTGAAACGCATCTTCTCCTATCAGCATCATTTTAGCCACAATATCTCTTCGAAAACTAAATGCTGCTCCGAATGCCTGACTTCCGATACTGAAGTTACTTAGTAAAATATCGCATGTCAGCATCAAACGATCCGAAAAAGCAGGCGTTTCACAAGTCGTTATGCTTCCTGTTGAGGCAACAGAAGGTGAAATATCGTCTTGTATAATTATTTCTTCAAGTCGCGTAATAATTTTTTTACTGATCTCTTTTCCTTTCAAAAAATGCTTTTTCACTTCGGTATCTTTGGCCGTTTGAGAAAAAGCCTTCATTAACTTCATCCCGACAATGTTTGTTTCGACTCCATGATAAATCTGCGCTAGCTCCATCGTATTTAGTACTCTTTTGTCCGCAAATACATTTAAGCCGCTCAGATATTTTCTATCCGAAACAAACTCAACGGTAGTTGGCATTGGAATATAGGGTGGGCGTGATAAAATTCCTTTTCTCAATAAGTACTGCGTACAGGAATCGTAGCACTCTTGCGTAATTTTTGTTAAATCTTGATAAAATTTCACCACATCTTCTCTGTAGGCCTTGCCTAAACTTAATGTATACATCCCCATACTAATTTCTTTGATGACACGAAGAAACATAATATCAAATCCGTTAGTAAATAGTTTTGGAGCCTGTACATTTACGTCTTGAGATGAAAGCCCCGTTGGCACTACCGCTCCTTCTTTTTCAAATATTGTCTTTATTTTTCGTATGTATATAATAAGCTGCTCACGCAAGTCCGTCATAATTGTTTTAGCATCTTCATCATCCGCATGTTCAATCATATAATCTAACAAGCAAATAATTAACGTTTTCTGCTGATATGTCATCCACAGCGTCCCAATTTCGCTTGAGGTAATACTAGGTTTGTCAGGCACTGTTACTTCCCTCCACTTCTTCAGCTTTGTTGAGTACGTCTGCTTCTTTGAAAAGAGAGCATACTCATTGTACATTTACCTATCATTATGCTATCCAACATTCTTTTTTTTATTTAAGACTTTGACAAACAGCTTTTGGACAACAAAAAAGAGGCTAGGACAAAAGAATTTTAGACGAAATAAAAAACGAACCATTAATCAAGATGTTTGATTCGTGGTTCGTTTTGTTGGTTATGGTAAACGTAGGTTTAATATGTGTAAGTCTTTCTAGCAGTTGATTGGAGGGAAAGACGAAGGCTCCTGCGGGAAAAGCGGAACAGGTGAGACCCCGCAGGAGCGTATGCGACGAGGAGGCTCAGCGCCCGCCCGCGGAAAGCGAAGTCTTGCACAGAAATCAACGGCGGTGTCACAAGCGGTTCAGCTTATGTATTCTATTTGTTCGTCTTTCAATTGGATTTATTTCGTTATGTCTCAACCTCTTTGTTACCTTACGCACGGAACGAATACATAACACCTGTCAATTTCTCAGATACGCTCCATAGTTTTTCCGCTACGTCCGGTTTAAATAAAACATCTCCCATCCTATCTTTTACAGGATATCCTTTTTTAGCATTTTTTCCGTCTGGCCCAATATATGTACCCCCTTCTATTGATTCAGTGGCTGCATAAAGAGTAGGCAGCGCGCCCATTTCTGCAGATTGACTAAATAGCTTGACTAAAAATTTCAGCAAGCCGTTTGGCTCTTTACCTGAACCGCGTGATAATAGGTTTGTATTTGAAATACCCGGATGTACAGCGGCACTAATTGTCGTTGATCCGGCTGCTTCTAAGCGGTTTTGCAGTTCTTTAGCAAACAATAGGTTGGCGAGTTTACTTTGCCTATAGAACTTCATTGGACTGTAGCCTTTTTCCCCGTCTAGATTATCAAAATAGATTTCTCCAGAATTAGCAGCTATACTGCTTACCGTTACGACTCTTGAATGTGGAGTGGCCATTAGTAAAGGAAGCAGCAAACCGGTAAGTGCAAAATGCCCTAAATGATTACAGCCAAACTGCAGTTCAAATCCGTCTTTCGTTTTGCTGTGAGGCGGAACCATCACGCCTGCATTATTAATGAGAAGATCCAAAGACGAGTATTGTTGAAGAAATTGATTGGTAAAATGCCGAATAGAGCTCAAGTCACTAAGATTTAATGACATAATAGTCACTTTAGCATTTCCGTTATCCGCTTTAATTCTTTTCTCAGCTTCTTTCCCTTTTTCCTCATTACGCACAGCAAGAATGATTTCTGCTCCGCGAGCTGCTAGAGCCTTTGCAGCTTCAAAGCCAATACCGCTGTTTCCTCCCGTTATAAGGGCTGTTTTTCCCGTCATATCGGACATTTGTTCAGCTGTCCATTTTGGTGTCATATAAAGTTCTCCCTTTCAGCTATAGCTTTTTTTCTAGAATTTACGCGTCTCAGTCACATACGTTTTTTAAAAATTAAAGTATGTATAAATTATAATGTCTTCAAAACAAAAGGGACAAGCTTTTTCAAAGCTTGTCCCTTTTGTATGTTCATGTGGTCCGCGGTGAATCGTAGCGTCCAAACCAGTCGTACCTGTTTGTGGAGATCCATTTATATAGCGGACTAAACGCTTTTTTCATTAATGGTAAATGCAGAAGCACACCGATTGGACATGTAAGAGGCAAAACAGTTAAAAGCCGTCTGACCGTTTCAAATCCTGCTAGAACTTCCCCTTTTTTGGTGACCATATGAATTTGATCATATAAGTCTCTTCCTTCTTCTTTTAAGTAGCTATACTCCGTTCGTTCAATGTATTGAACTGGAATCCACTGGATTTGGTTCGTCCAGTCCAGCGCTTTAATTATTTTTTTTACGTTGTAACATAAAGGACATTCCGCATCAAAAAATACTTTGTGCTTCATTGTTTCCACCTTTCTTCCCTTATTTCTTTTTCCTTAGTTTTAAATACCCTTTTCTCATTTTTAATAACCACCATTGGGAGGCACTTCTTGTGCAGCCTGGCTTTAAAGCGAACATTTTTTGTGGGGGTTCTTTTGTGAAGCCGCGAAAGAAGACAGGATTTTTTTATAAAATATCACTTTTTTGGTTTAAAGCGCTAAAAACATGTTAGAATAGATTTCATATTGATTTGAAGCACTAGATGCACGCATTTAGTCGCATACTAAAAAGAACTGAATAAATCCAATGATAAAAGGTAAAGGTAATGTCTTCATAAACTTATCATGGAAGTAGGTTTATAAATAACGCTGAAAAAAGGAGGGCTGGGTGATTACTTTTATCCCTTTCATATAAGCTTTTTTACGTAAGGATGTGTAAACGATGAAAAATAAGTACATGCTGTCAGCTTCAGGTATGTATATTAACTATTTTCTACTTGGCATGGTCAATATCATGCTTGCATCAAATATGTCATTTTTGACAAAACAATTAAATACCGACGGTGCTGGAATCAGCTATATCATTTCTGCTATCGGAATTGGAAAATTACTTTCGTATTCTCTATCAGGCATCTTGTCTGATAAAGTCGGACGAAAACCTTTGATTATTGTTTCGTCTCTGACAATGGCTATTTTCTTAATTGGCATTCCATTATCGCCAAATTATCAAACAGCCTTTATCTTTGCCATTATTGCTGGTATTGCAAACTCTGCTATGGACGCTGGAACATACCCTGCTTTGATTGAAGTTTTTCCTAAATCTTCAGGTTCAGCCAGTGTTCTTGTAAAAGCATTTATATCAGCTGGAGCAGCACTTCTGCCGTTTATGATTGCCTTTTTTGCGAATCGTGATTTGTTTTATGGGTATGCTTTTTTCCTTCCCGCTCTTATTTATTTACTAAATATGATTTTTATGTTCAAACTGCCTTTTCCCAATCATAAACGCGAACAGAATACAGTTCAACAGCAAAGTACAGAAGAGAATAAATTTATCTCTCCCCCTAACATGAAACAAGAAGGGATCGCTCTTGTTGTGATTGGATTTACTTCTACAGCTCTGTTTACAGTGGCTCAAATTTGGCTTCCTACTTATGGTCAACAAGTATTAGGTATGGCTGAAAGCAGCTCGGTTCGCCTTTTAAGCTACTACAGCATCGGAGCGTTAATCTCTGTTTTAGTATTAGCCGTATTATTAAGCAAAGTGCTTCGTCCTGTAACGGTTATTCTCGTTTACCCGATGATTACCCTTATCGCTGTACTTACGCTTCTATTTGTTAAAGTACCTGCTATCGCAATTGCAGCTGCTTTCTTCATGGGATTTTCTACAGCTGGGGTCTTTCAATTAGCGATTACCGTTATGACCGAGCTTTTCTGGAACAAAAAGGGAACGGTTACGGGAATTGTAGCGACCGCTGCTGGATTAGCTGCAATTTTATTGCCTTTAGCAACAGGGCTCATGTCTAAAACGGGACATATTTCAATTATCTTTATCTTTGATGCGATGCTTTCAGTAGTAGGTATGGCGGCGGCGGCTTTTGTTAATTACCGCTACCGCAAAATTTTAAATAAAAAGCCCAGCGAACAAATTCAAGAAACAGCCTCATAAAAAAGAGGCTGGGACATACCGAAATAAATCCAACCAAAAGACGAACAATCTGGATACATGATCTGGACTGCTTGCTCGACCTCCGTTGATTTCCGTGCAAGGCTTCGCTTTCCGCGGGCGGCCGATGAGCCTCCTCGTCGCTCGCGCTCCTGCGGGGTCTCATCTGTTCCGCTGTTTCCGCAGGAGTCTTCGCCTTGCCCTCCAACCAACAGCTAAAAGCACCTGCGTTCATCATGATTATAAAAAAACACGAACTATTTATCCATTTTTGATAGATAGTTCGTGTTTTTATTTAATGAAACTACTTTTTTTCACCCTCTTCTTAACTTTTCAACTCATTTCCTCAGCTGATTTTTGCTTCATAAATAGAAACATCACACCTGAAATAACTGCAAAAACAGCTAAAATGTAAAAAGTAGAAGGCAACGGAATCACGCTGACTAGTGACCCCATAGCTAAGCTGCTGACAACTGCTGAAGTTTGTATAGCAGTCATATATGCCGTTGTGGCTAGTCCAATTTGACGTGGGGCCAGTGACTGAGCATACACCATTCCAACTCCCATCGTAGCGGATAGAATAAAGGCATAAAATACCTGAAGCGCAATTAATCCACTAAGCGGTAAATGAAGGCTCGTTAAAACAAAATAAAGCACTTGGCAAGCAATTCCAATGATAAAGAATCGTTTAACTCCGATCTTATCAGAAAAATAGCCCCCTAACGGCATAAATACTAGCTCAAAGACAGATGTAACGGTAAAGAGAACCCCTACAATCGAAACGGATTGTTTTAACGTATCCGTTATGTAGAGCGGCAAATACATAGAACGCCCGGAATCACCCGCAAAAATGAAAAGAGCTGCTACGAATACAGCTATTAATACAGAAGGTATACCAGCTGGCGCTTTTGAAGATGCATGTGCTGAAGGTTGAGGCATACTGTCTTCTTTAAGCGCAAAAAGAACCCACACTAAAGTTGCCAGAGATAACAATCCTGATAGTAAAAATAAAAGAGTATACCCTCCGTGGTCAATGATTAAAGCTCCGAGCATCGGTCCAAAAATATAGCCTTGTGAAAATGCCATTCGCACAGTACCGGTAATCGTACCTGCCTGCGATTTACTTTCTTCCTTTTTAACAATAAAATCATTCAGCAGAGCAAAGAAAAAAGAAAACGCATTAAACCCTCCTATAGCAAGTAAAATGAGTGCTATTGTATAAGAATGCGTAAACGCTAAGGGAACTCTTGAAATGGTTCCAATCAGTAAGGCCCAAATAATAAATGGCTTTCGTTTTCCCCATTTGTCTGATAAAGAAGCCAAATAAAACGAGACGATTAAACCAAGAATGCTCATTGGGACAAATAAAAATCCTGCTTGAAACGAAGTGGCGTGCAATGTATTTGTTGCCCAAACCGTTAAATAAGGCATAAAGCTCCCAACAGACAACCCAATAATAAATAATGAAATAAAAATCGTTCGAAAATCCCGGTCTGTAAATACAATCTTTATGCCTGATACAAACGAATTTTCTGCTTTCGACATAAACTCATTTCAACCCTTTCTATCCAGCTGTCAAACGTTCCATTTTCGCAAAAAAATGCACCTTTCTTCAAGAAAAAGTAGAAGAAAGGTGTGTAAATAAAGCTTATTTTCCAATTTGCACAGCGATTTTTTCTTTTTGTTCTTCTTTGCTGATAAGTTCTTTGAATTTGCTCAAAAGAGGTGCTTTTAATTTTTCATCTTTTAATGCAAAAGCAAGGGTCGTAAAAATAAAATCTAATTTTTCCCCTGCATCATAACGTTCGCCCTCGAATTCGTAAGCATAAATAGAACGGTCTATATTCATACGCTGAATAGCATCCGTTAGCTGAATTTCCCCGCCTTTTCCAGCTTCCTGCGTTTCAAGATAATCAAAAATGTCAGGTGTAAATACATAGCGTCCAATAATTCCTAAATTAGACGGAGCTTCTTCGACTGATGGTTTTTCTACAAAACCATTCACTTCGTATAATCGGTTTTTATTTACTTTTGGATCTATAATCCCGTAACGATGAACGGATTCTTCCTCTACGCGCTGTACGCCGATAACCGACGATCCCGTTTGGTTATACTGGTCAATCAGCTGTTTTAAACAAGGCTGGTCTGGGTCTGTTAAGTCATCTCCAAGTAAAACTGCAAACGGTTCGTTTCCAATAAACTGTCGAGCGCAGTTAATCGCGTGGCCAAGGCCCTTCATTTCTTTTTGACGCACGTAATGAATATTCGCTAGTTCAGAGATATGCTCCATTTCTTCTAATAGTTCAGTTTTTCCTTTTTGATGAAGCAAGTGTTCTAGTTGAATATTATGATCAAAATGATTTTCAATTGCTTGTTTCCCGTTTCCTGTAACAATTAAAATATCTTCGATTCCTGATTTTAAGGCTTCTTCTACAATAAATTGAATGACGGGCTTATTTACAATTGGAAGCATTTCTTTTGGGATAGATTTTGTAACAGGTAAAAAACGAGTACCTAACCCTGCTGCTGGTATAACTGCTTTTTTTATAGTCTGCATATGATTTACTCCTCTCTTTTAGTTATCTAGCTGTCTTACATCTATTACGCTTTAACAGGCACCATCTTGAAAATTTCTTTCACACCTTGCTTGTATCCCCCCGCTGAGCGAAGTGATTCTCCGATTTGTTGTGCATGCTTTTTATATGTGTGAGTAGTTAAAACGTCGTTAACTGTATTTTTGATGAGCTCAGCAGATACATTATTTTTATCTAATTTCACGCCTGCTCCTAACTCCTGTACGCGATCGCCTACCATAAATTGATCCACTGCCATTGGAATAACGACAAGCGGCGTATCGTAGTATAAACCTTCACTGCTGCTGTTCATTCCGCCGTGAGTAATAAATAAATCCGCACGTTTTAAAATTTCCAGCTGCGGCACATATTGTTTCACAACGAAGTTTTCTGGAATGTGTGCTAATTCTTCAGGTTTTGTATTTTTACCAATAGATAAAATAACTTTACCCTCAAAATCTTTTAATGCTTCTACACATAAGTTATAGATTTCTAGCTGCTGATTAAAAATAGTTCCCATAGAAACAAAAATAATCTTTTCATTTTCATTTTGTAAGTAAGAAGGATCTTCAATGTCTAATCTTTTAACAATTGAAGGACCAATAAACTTGTACTCACTCGTAAATTCAGATACGTGTGGCTGAAAGAATTCTGACGTAAATACTAACGTGATATCCCCTGGATTCGACATAATGTCCATGGAATCTTTTAACTCAGTATTATATTGGTTGTTGAACTTATTTAATGATTTTTCGAATTGAGGATAAAAGGAAGATTGGTCAGGCTCTGTTTGACCACTTGGCATCATACAAGTTGCTAACTCCTTATCTAACGCAAACGTCGTACAAAGAGAAACCTTCGGAAGCTGAAGAAGGTCGGCCACAGCGGAACCTGCTAAAAGGTGATAATCGTAAAGTACATAATCATATGTTTCATGCTTTGTTTCACTCATGATTTTAGTAATAATATTCTCCGATTCATTTAAAAACAAATTCATTACTTCATAGCCATCATAAGACTCTTCTTTGGTCATTCGATTGCTCATATCAAGACTTGGACGAAAATCTTCGTATTCACGAAATTCCGCGCCTGATTTTTGAATTTTTTCAGCGTAGTCTTCAATGCCGTAATAGACGACCTTTTCCCCTTGAGCAATTAATTCCTTTACAATTCCTAAAGAAGGGTTCACATGCCCTTCACCTGGAAAGCCTATTACTAATACATTTCCCATAACATTCATTCCTTTCACTTAGTTAATTATTAAATGACTTAATTATTCATTTAGTAAATTTATTGTATAGAAACTGAATTTACTATAAATTATCTTTACCGTAAAGTCATTAAGCGTTTTCAACTAAAAAAAGGTTAAATAGGCTCATTTTGGAATATAGTTATAAATTAACTCAAGAAAAACAAATATTGTAAAATTTATCTTGTTTGTAAATAGATGTATACGCTTTACACATGATTCGAACAAAAAAACACACCCAGCTACATTAAGCATGAGGTGTGTTTTTTATTTAGAAGTTGTATAACTCCCATATATCTGATGTTTCTGAACCAATATACCAAGCTGCCGCTCCGCCTAAATGATAGTCCTTAATCAAATTAACTCGGCGCTGCATAGATGCTTTGTCTTCGAGCCATATTTGATGCTTCGTACCATTTTCGGTGTATTCTACATAGTACTGAGAGGCTTGGCTATCCCATTTCTTGGTCAGCTTTTTAGAAGAGATAACAGATTCAGCTTCTTTCATCGTTAAGTCTTTTGTGACAACTTTTTTGGTCGATAGATTCGTTTTCCATTCTCGCGTATAAAAAGGAACTCCCAGCAGGATTTTATGTGCAGGTACATCTTTCATAAGAAGTTCTGTTCCTTCTTTCACCCAAGGCAGCGAAGCCACAGACCCTGGAACCTGACTTCCTCCCCAGTGTTCTTCATAACCCATCATAATGACGTAATCTGCCACTTGACCAATCTGTTTTCGATCAAAGCTTCCTGACCAAAACGGATCATTATTCTCTCGTGTTACGTCTACTGAAACGGTCATACCATGAGGCTTTAACGCTGCTTTTAATTCTTTAATAAATAAAACAAAATCTTGTTTGTTTTTGATATTAATATTTTCAAAGTCAACGTTAATACCGTCACTGTTTGTTTTCACAAGCGAACTTTCGACTGACGATACAAGCTTTTGCCGCTTTGCTTTATTGCCTAGGACGTCACTTGTCAGCACATCATCGAAATTGTTACCGATGAGCGGCCAGACTTTTTTGCCGTTTTTGTGAGCCGTTTGAACATACGATGGATTTATAGAAGATGAAACAACTTTGTCACTCCGCGTTAGCGTAAACCAGCGTGGTGAAACAACGTCTAAGTTCTTTTGTTTCATCGATTCTGCATAGCCTGCTGTTTTTTCATTAAAGCTCCAGCCCATAACTACGGGCTGATGCTTCTTTTGTGCTAAATCAGATTTTTTGATCCAGCCCTTTTTCCCTTCCAAAAGCTGTACTTGTACATAGTAATCAGGAATAATAAGCATTTGTCCAGGCTTAATATTTGTTGATGATAGCTGATTTAACTTTGTTAATTCAGTCGCTTTTACACCGTACTTTACAGAGATTTTCCAAAGCGTATCTCCTGAGACTACTTTATGTAACAAGCCTTTTGGTGGTATTTTCAGCGTTTGCCCCGGAGTTAGCTCCGTTGTTTTTAGCTGATTTTGTTTTATTAGCTCGCTGACTGTTACACCATATTGTTTAGCTAGTAACCATAGTGTATTTCCTGGCACTACTTTATGGGTGATAACTTGAGCTGCATCTCCCGCGTCAGATGAAATAGCAGGAAATTCTTCTCCTTTTTTCACTGTCTGAACAACCGAAGAATGTAAAGATGGAGAACGATACACGTTTACATTATCACCTTTGACAGTGCCTACTGAAGAAGCAGCGTCTCCTTTACTTATTGGGGCCAATCCTCCACTGAAAAGACAGAGAATAAGTAGGCTCATACATATTTTCTTCATTTTATAATCTCGACTCCCCACTTTTTGACATCACCTGTCTAGTTTACTACTCCTATAAGATAGAATCCTAGAGGTACATTGTGGTAAAGAAACGTCTGGGTATACGTCAAACTCAAATAAAAAAGCTTACCGTCCGATGACGATAAGCTTTCGTTTCTTATGCATTTCCCACTACATTTTGATCCTTAATATCCATATCAATTGTATTAGCCGTACTAGCACTGCTTGTAATATTCATAAAATTCCCCGTGTTCCCGCTACCAGAACCGACTGTTGTAAAAGCTGTGCTTTTTGGCTTAATAGCCAGACAATCACCAAACTCCACTGAAGATGAAACCAATACATTCGAGATATTTACGGCTCCTACTACCGATGGCATCTGCCTCTCCTCCTGTTCACTATCTATCTGCTATAGGATATGAGCAGAAGGCCAAAAAGTAGCTTTTTCATCTTTTTAATTTTATTAAGGATCAATTCGTTTATACCTTGATTCTGCAAACATATATACTCCGTATGCCATAAGTCCGATTGATACGATAGCCAGCAGTACAGACCCAAAAGGACGCTGCGCTACTTCAGCAAGGGCTCCATCTAACCCTTTCGTTTCGTCTGGATCCGCTTGAAGAGCCGTGCGAATAAGAAAGAAGCCAATAATGCCAAAGACGATACTTCGAGCAATAATACCCGCTTTTCCAATATGCCCGCTCCATCGCCACTCTTCTTTTGACATTTCGTTTTTCTTTAGTTTTTTTAGGAAGCGTCCTGAAAGAGCCCAATATACTTGTCCAATCCCAAAGATAATAACGCCGATACCTGTAAGCGCAATGATGGTTTGCCCAAAGGGATAAGATAACAGCTTGGCTGATACTGTTTGATAATGCTTACCTGACGTATGAACATGAGCATGAAGCAAAATTTTTACCGAACTCACACAAAGGCTAATATAAAACGTAGCTACAACTAAATAGCCTAAACGAGTAAAAATGCCTTTTACACCATGCCCAACGTGGTGAGGATCAAAAATAGCAGAAATGATTTGCCAAAACGCATATCCACTTAAACCTACTGCCAAAACGATTAAAATTAAAAATCCAAACGGCTGCTTTGCAATTGTGTGTAGGGCTCCTTGAGAAGTAACTAAATCGCCTTTTAATCCGAAAGCCGTCTGAATCGCTAATATACCGATGACAAAATAGACCACACCTTGAGCTACATGACCAAACCGTGAAAAACGCACGACAAATGGTTTAGTACGTTCTTTTAAGCGATGTAACTTTCGACAAAACGTATCTTTTTTAACAAATGGAGATTCACCCATACGTTTCCTCCTGCTTTTTGAAAACAAACTTTATTTTATAAAACACCTGAAAATAAGCGAGCAAATGACTCTTTCGAACGTTCTACTAAGCTTCGCTTGTAAAATGCTACCGGCTTGATCAAATGACTGTCTTCCATATCTTCTTCGTAATTTTTCATGAGCGTTTGAATCGTCTCTCCCTCAATTAAAAATGCATTCACTTCAAAGTTCAGATGAAAACTTCTCATATCCATATTTGCAGTACCGACCGAAGCCATATCTCCGTCGATAATCACAATTTTTTGATGCAAAAACCCTTTTCGATACGAATATACTTCAATTCCACATCGAAGAAGTTCAGCAAAATATGATCTCGTTCCATATTGAGTCAGAAAGCCATCATTAATTTCCGGCACCATAATTCGTACTTCTACACCTTTTCTAGCCGCAATACGAAGAGCAGTTCTTATAGCTTCGTTTGGAACAAAATATGGGGTAGAAATCCAAATTGACTTCGTCGCGCTTGTAATCATTGTATAGTAATAGTCGCTCATATTTTCCTGCGTATCTGGCCCCGTCGCCACTACCTGAACGAACCCTTCCCCTTCAACACGATGAGGTTTTGTATACGCTTCATTATTAATTAAGCATTCTCCAGAAACGTATTCCCAGTCAAACATAAAAATTGAGTGCAGCGTTTGAACAGATTCACCTCTTAACATCAGGTGGGTATCTCGCCAAAAACCGATTTTTTTATTTTTCCCTAAATACTCATCGCCTACATTTAGTCCTCCTACAAAACCTACTTCCCCGTCAATTACAACTATTTTACGGTGGTTTCGAAAGTTGAATTTTTGATTAAAAAATCCATACTTAATAGGTAAGAAAGGATGCACTTTAACATTCGCTTTCTTCATTCGCTTAATATCTGAACCCGATAATGTAAAGCTTCCCATTGTATCAAACGTAAAGCGTACTTCTACACCTTCGCTTGCTTTTTTAATTAAAATATCAATGATTTCTTTTCCTAGAGAATCTGAGTGAAACATATAGTATTCCATATGAATAAAATGTTTGGCTGATTGCAAATGCTTTTTGATTTCATTAAACGTTTCTTGCCCGTTCTTAAGGACGTAGGTTTTTGTATGAACATTCATCTTTGTCAAAGATACACATTGAAGATACTGAGCAAAGTAACGCTGATGAGATTGAAGCGTCGATAGATCAGGCGTCGTTTCTTTATCTGCCATCTTTCTAAGCATCTCTCGGTTATGCATACGCTTTTTTTTGAACATATGCCCCTTTAAATAGAGCTGTCCTGAATACAAATAAAAGAAAAAGCCTGCAACAGGGAAGAAAAAGAGGACATACATCCAAACCAACGTACTTTCAGGCGTTCGATTTTCAAGCATAAGTGAATACATACAAATGAAAATGATGACACCATATAATCCAACTAAGGCATACTTCCAATGAATATCAATAGAGGTAAAAAAGAAAGCATAAATTGAAAGTAAAATAATAAATAAAAAAATAAAGTCCAACCGGCGTTTTTTCATAAAAGCTCTCCTAAAAACAAACTGTATTGTATCACTTGCCTATCTTTCATATGAGGTAGTATATGGAATACACAGAATTCTTATCATGCATGCCACATAAAATGTACATATATTTGCACAAAAAGCAGTTTAGCCGCTTAAGCAACTAAACTGAACTACCTCAGACAAGCATCATTCATATACCTATACCCTGGATGGTAAAACAAAAAACCTCCTTACAGGGAGGTTTTTTCACTGGCTTTTCAAGCATCGATGCCTTTTTATGAGTTGGTATAACCAGACTCTTTTTCTTTTTTAGGCCAAACGAAATTAGAAAGAGATAATAAGAAATCAATTCCTACAATAACTGTCCAAAATTCCACTACATTTTGCAGCACGTTAGTTTTTCCATTTGGTACTATATACATCATCGCCGCTAAAAGAGCTGCCCCAATAGCGTAAGCAACGAGATGCTGTATCCATGACTTAAAATAATGCTTTGCATATTCTTTTCCATAGCGCCTACGAGGTTTCTCTCCGTTTTTCATCACATAATATTGAAAGCGTTCGTCTGCCCATTGAATCATACTTTTTCCAAAAGCGATGGAAATTCCAATATACACGGCTGCAATAGCGTGAGCATAGGTCGCTGTAGCACCTTGGTAAAGGTCTACGCTCGTCACAATCAGAAGAACAAAATCAACAACAGGTGTTAGAGCTAAAATAAAAAAACTTAGCTTTTGTTTTTTAAACATATACCTTGTTGCTAATCCTAAAATGATGACTATCCAAAAAACGATTTCACATGCAATAATCATCCAGGCTATTAAATTCAAGTAATCCCCTCTCTTCCTCTCGTTCAACAAATAGACAATAGGTTTTAAATGAAAATTTTTTATGCACAAGTTTATTTTTATGTACATACATCCTGCTTCATAACCCTACGGCTTATTCCATCCTCAGCTGAGTTCTAAGATTCATTGAACCTTATTTGCTAGGCGGATCTTTTAAATCGATATCTATAATACTCACAGCTCATTCCTGCCCCGACTCCAATCGAATAGGCTAGTATATCGCTCCATAAGAAGCCATACCCGAGAATGAGCCCTCCTAGCGCAGTTTTTCTTATGTTATCAATCCACGGAGCGTGATACAGTTGTGTAAATTCAATGAAGTAACAAAACACTATAGCAAACATACCAATCATTTTTGTCTTCCATGCAGGAAACAAAAAACCCGCACTGACAAAAATCATTAAGGCCCATAACGAATCTCCTGCATATATATTTACGATGTGAGGAAGATACGCGGTAAGTTTTCTTGATAAAAGGCCTGCTCCCATGATAACAATAGCTAGAAGCAGATATACCCATCTATTTCTTTTATTCATTTCAAACTCCTTTTTTCTTCTTAAATCCTTCGTAACAATAAGCCTTCACTATATAATTTTATCAGAACCGCAGACTGTTAAATACCGCTTTTTTTCATTTTTTACAACTTCCCCCTACGCATATATGACAACTGTCATAGTTTCTATATGACACGTATGTCTTAAATAGTCAGAAAAATCCCTTTATACTGAGGATAATATACGGTGATGAAAGGAATTTCATATGACTATACAAAAACAAAAGAATTTACGAAAACAAGTTGCACCTTTTGAAAAAGCAGTAATGAAAGACAGCATAAGACAATTGATCAATACTTTTTTACCTTTTTTCACACTGTGGTTTCTCGCTTATGAGAGCCTTTCAATTTCTTATTTTTTAGCATTTCCGCTAACTGTTATCGCAGCAGGGTTTTTAGTAAGGATATTCATTATTTTTCATGACTGTTGTCACTACTCTTTCTTTAAGAGTAGACAACACAATAAAATTCTCGGAACAATTACCGGTGTCTTAACGATGTTTCCTTATAGTCAATGGGGACATAGCCATGCAATTCATCATGCAACAAGCAGCAACTTAGATAAAAGAGGTACGGGTGACATTTGGGTGTTAACCGTAACAGAATATAAAGAAGCTTCTATTTGGAAAAAAATCGCTTACCGAATTTACCGCAACCCGTTCATTATGTTCGGCGTGGGACCTATATATGTATTTTTGATTACAAACCGATTCAATCAAAAAAATGCGAAGAAAAATGAAAGAATGAATACGTACCTTACAAATGTATTGATCGTTGCATTAGCGGCAGCGACCTGCTGGTTGGTAGGTTGGCAGGCGTTTCTATTAATTCAAGGACCGATTTTCTTCATTTCAGGTTCAATTGGAATTTGGCTATTTTATGTACAGCACCAGTTTGAAGACTCTTATTTTGAAGAAGATGAGCACTGGGATTATGTAAAAGCAGCCGTTGAAGGAAGTTCATTTTACAAGCTTCCAAAACTATTGCAATGGCTGACAGGCAACATTGGGTTTCACCATGTACATCATTTAAGTCCAAGAGTGCCCAACTATAAGCTTGAAGCTGTTCATCAACACACACAGCCTCTTCAAAATGTACCAACCATTACGCTCGCAACAAGCCTTCGCTCTCTTCGATTCCGTCTATGGGATGAAGAAAACAAAATGTTTGTGAGCTTTAAAGAAATAAAAACACGCTCAGCTGCACCAAAAGCAAGCAGAATTTCATCTCAAACAAAAGCAGAACTTTAATAAAACAAAACAGTCAAGCTTTCAAAAGCTTGACTGTTTTATCTATCTCTCTAAATTTATTTCATTCTACTTTGTGGTAAACTAATAGTGTATTTTAACAAATAAACGAGGTTCTTTATGAAAAAATATACGTTTTTCCAAAAAATCACTGGGCTATCTCCTTACATATGGACGGTATTCGCCATTTTACCATTTTATTTTATTTTACAGTCTTCATCCATGAATCACATTATTGTTGGTTCGTTACTCACCATCTTATTTTTTATTTTCTATCGTTTTGCATTTGTTTCAACAGACAAGTCCGTTTACGTATGGACGGCTTTGTTAATCGTTATTTCCTTAGCCCTCACAACTATTTTTAATTATATTTACTTTGCCTTTTACTTTGCTTTTTTTATCGCTTATTTTATTGGAAATATCCAAAAACGGCTCGCTTTCTTCACTTTGTATGCTGTTCATTTAATTAGCACCGTTATTTCGGTAAACTTTAACGTTGTTATGCAAGAAGAGATCTTTTTAAAACAGCTGCCTTTCATTTTTGTAATTTCCATCAGTGTGATTGTACTGCCATTTAGCATTTATAATCGGAAGAAGCGAGACCGGCTGGAAGAACAGCTTGAAGATGCAAATAAACGTATTTCTGAGCTTGTAAAACAGGAAGAACGCCAGCGGATAGCTCGCGATCTGCACGATACGTTAGGACAAAAGCTGTCTCTTATCGGTCTAAAAAGTGATTTAGCAAGAAAACTTATTACAAAAGATCCTGAAAAAGCAAAATCAGAATTAAAAGATGTCCAGCAAACAGCGCGCACGGCTCTTAATGAAGTGAGAAACATGGTTTCTCAAATGCGTGGAATTCGCCTTAGTGAAGAACTAAAACGCGTTCAAGAGCTTTTAGAAGTTGCCGAAATTAAGTTTGTAGGAGAAGAGGCCATTTCATTAGAGAATGTATCGTTGCTCATTGAAAATATTCTTAGCATGTGCTTAAAAGAAGCAGTAACCAATGTGGTCAAACATAGTCAAGCCACCGTTTGCACGATTACTTTACATCAGTCTGCAAAAGAAGTTGGCATAACGGTAGAAGACAATGGAGTTGGTATTAATACGAAGAAAACCTGCTGGAAAGGAAACGGTCTTTTAGGAATGAAAGAACGGCTGGAGTTTGTAAACGGCCATCTTGATATCTCCAGTCAAGGGGGGACGATTATTCATATTACAGTTCCAAACATCGTCAAACATATTAAGGAGGAACAATTATGATTCGAATTGTCATTGCCGAAGATCAGCAAATGATGTTAGGGGCTTTGGGCTCTTTGTTAAATTTAGAAGATGACATGGAAGTTGTCGGAAAAGCTTCAAATGGGGAACAAGCGGTATCACTTGCTAAGCAGCACCAGCCAGATATATGCGTAATGGATATCGAGATGCCTCTTAAAACTGGGCTTGAAGCTGCAGAGGAGCTGAAAGATTTAAACTGCAAAGTCATCATTTTGACAACGTTCGCTCGCTCTGGCTATTTTCAAAGAGCTTTGAAAGCAGGCGTAAGCGGATACTTGCTAAAAGATAGCCCAAGTGAAGAACTCGCAAATTCCATTCGAAGCGTGATGGCAGGCAGACGCCTCTATGCTCCAGAATTAGTGGATGACTTATATAGTGGATCTACCAGTCCTCTTACAGCTAGAGAGAAAGAAGTATTAGCTCTAGTAGCTGATGGAAAAAACACAAAAGAAATTGCTGACGAACTATCTATTAAGACTGGAACGGTGCGCAATTATATTTCTACCATTCTGGACAAACTCGAAGTAAAGAACCGCATTGAAGCCATTACTCGCTTTAAGGAAAAAGGCTGGTTCAAATGAAAAAAGCATGCATCAAACCGAGATGCATGCTTTTTAATCATTTGGCAATTTATCGTACCCTAATTTGTCGATGATCACAACATGCTCGGGGAATTCATCAAGCAGCTGCTGTTTTGTGAATAATTCAAAGTCACGGAAATCAAAACCTGGTGCGACCATGCATCCAACGAGAGAAAACGTATTCTCATTTGCCACAGAGGAACCAAAAATCGTATCTCTTGGAACTAAAAATTGAGGAACTTCTCCATTTTCTAAGTTTGTACCTAGTTTTACTTCTTGATAGGTTCCATCGCGGTAAATAATATGAATGGTTAAAGGGCTTCCCCCATGATAGTACCATAGTTCATCTGATTGCAGCCGGTGGAAATGCGATACATCTTGAGACCTTAATAAAAAGTAAATACTCGTGTATAGAAATCGTTTATCATCAAACTGCGATGACACTTCTTTATCAGAAATTTCATCATTGGAGCGATAGGTTTGTTTATAAAACCCTCCTTCTGGATGAGGCTGAAGCTCGAGCTTTGAAATCCAATATTCCCACTTATGTAAATTCATTACATTCCTTCCCTTCCTTTTTCTTTTATCATTAACTACATCATAGTAAATCATTCTTTCTAACACAACAAACGGCTTCATTATTCCATCAGGAAAAATGAAGCCGCTTACCACTGGTATCTTATCATTACATCCTACCCTTTCTGTTAGCACGGCTATATCTATACCTGCTAGAATGGCAGCGATGAAATAAATATGTCATATACAAATCTAACTGAAATCGATCTCCCTCAATGAAACATTGAAACGGCTGTTCTCTGCCTTGATCATTTTTTGCAGACGAACGCTGCTTAAACGGGACAATATTCATCTCTTTTCCCCCTCAGACAGATGTACTTTTTAGTGTAAATGCTGATGACAAACGTAATATTTTTTGATAAAAGTGAGGGCTGCCTGTGCATCTTGAATGCCAAGCTTTTTACAAACGCCAGCTAACATGAGCAGTTTGTACATAACCAGCTTTTGATTATTTGTTGCCAGTACGTAATAAACAATCGTATTAGCAACTGCCCGCGGTAATCTTATTTTTTTCAACTCATATAGCGCAGCAGACGAAGACATGCCTGCTTCAGTTAAAATCTGCTCAGTTGTGTACATCTCCAAATAGCGAGCAAGCTTTCTTTCTTTATCGTTAAATATACCTTTAGAATCGTTCATTTTCTCTCCCTCTGTTATTTTAATAATCCATTAAATGCTGCATTAATTAGCCATAGTGCGATAGCTCCCCCTGATAAATAAGCGCTGAGATAGACTAATAATTCCATATACCTCCCTCCCATTTCTATCTTACCCCTTCATTTCTCTAGCTGCAGTGATATTCATCACAGGTAAAAAGTGTATTGTTGAGCTACTGAATAGCTCCGCAAAAGAGCTCGTGAGAAAGATCTCACGAGCTGCTTAGTTAGCATTTTTATTTTCGGATAAAGCGTTTAAAAATCATAATAATTAATAATACGACTACAATAATAAGCAAAAATTTCAACATGAGTTGTCCATCCCTTCAAATCAGTAAATCATCTTTCATTAGTAAGTAGTTACCCTGTTTCGTTTTTTATAAACTGCTTACCTACTTATTTCATGCCAAAAATTATATAATAGTAGAAAAACAACTAAAATAGCCCTACAGGTAAAACATAAATGGGAGTATAACCATGACTGACTATCTTCAAACATTTCTGCTTGAACATTTAGAAGCAGCAGAGCTTATTAGCATTGCCTTGAACATTCTTATTAGCATTACGGGCGTATTTCCAAGCGCACCCCTTACGTTCGTAAACGTAAAGTTATTTGGTTTTTGGAACGGATTTTTACTTTCTTTTATTGGAGAAGTTTTAGGTGCAGCTCTCTCTTTTTGGCTGTATCGAAAAGGTTTCCGTACACTTGTTCATACAAAAACACCTTCTCAATCCAAGTGGCTAAAGCTGCTGCGCGTACAAGGGAAAGAGAGTTTTATATTGATTCTTTCTTTGCGATTACTTCCCTTTGTTCCGTCAGGCCTCGTTACATTCTTCAGCGCTGTAGGAAAAGGCTCCTTTGCGGTATTCATTTCTGCTAGCGCACTTGGAAAAATTCCAGCGCTTTTTATTGAAGTTTATTCGGTTTATCATATTTCACAAGGATCTATGCAAGGCAAAATCATTTTAGTAGTTTTATCCATTTTTTCGCTTTTTTATATAAGTAAAAAATGGAAGAAAAAAGCTTAACAGACTATAAAAAGGGAAGACTATCTAAAAATAAGCAAAAACATTATCTTATGTAACTGTAATAAGATAAAGTATTGGAGATGGTCCATTGATTTTCCTACTGGTTTCTGGAAGTATTATTGTTCCTATTATCATGCTCTTTTTCTCACTCAAATGGAAAGGAGCAGAGCTAGTTTTTAATACACTAGCCCTTCTTTCAGCGCTAGTATTTGGAAATATAGCTGCTGCTTCTATCTATCGTATCTTAAAAAACCATACTGTTTTTATGACGAGCATTCATGCAATCTTTTTAAATTCAGCTTTTTTATTAACCGGTGCATACCTTGGAATCTATGTATTGTATAGACTGTTAGCTCTGACCTTAAATGTAAAAAGCCGTTCTTTTAAATAAGAACGGCTTTTTACATTTAATGAACAAATTCTATTTTCTCTTCGATTTTATGAAATTTCTCATAAAATTCCTCCGCTGAAATCGGTTTGGAGAAATAGTATCCTTGCACTTCATCACATTTTTCTTTATGAAGAAGTTCTACTTGTTCAACTTCTTCTACACCTTCTGCTACGACGGATAGCTGCAAACTTTTTGCTAGTGTAATAATGGCTCTGACAATCGATACTTCCGTTGTATTAGGATCTAAATCTTTAATAAAAGACCGGTCAATTTTCAGCGTATGAATAGGCAGCTTCTGAATATAGCTGAACGAGGAGTATCCTGAGCCAAAATCATCAATCGAAATAAATACTCCTGCATCTTTTAAGATTTGTAGCTTTTCGATTGTTTGCTCAACATGCTTCATCGTAACACTTTCTGTAATTTCAAGTTCTAAATATCGTGATTCTAACTCTACTTCACGCAAGACACCTAACACATAATCAACAAAATCAGTTGTACCAAAATCCACGCTTGATATGTTCACACTCATTTTTAAGGGAGGAAGTCCTTGAAGCTGCCAATACTTATTTTGATGGCACGCTTTTTTTAATACCCATTTCGTCAGTGTAACAATAACGCCTGTTTCTTCAGCAATCGGAATAAATTCTGCGGGAGAAATGACGCCCATCTCGGCATGAGTCCACCGGATTAAAGCCTCCACTCCAACAATATGGCCACTTTGAATATTGACTTTCGGCTGATAGTGAAGCTCCATTTCGCCCAGCTCAAAAGCCTTGCGTAACCCATCTTCAATTCTCATTCGTCGCGTAGTATGAACCTGCATTTCTTTTTGATAAAACAGATAATGATTACGCCCTTGTTTTTTGACTTCATACATCGCTAAATCAGCATGGCGAACTAGCACTTCAAGCGAATTTCCATCTTTAGGAAATAAACTAACTCCGATGCTTACCCCTAAATAAACATCTCTCGATAGCACTACAAAAGGAGTGGATAAGCAGTCATTTAATGATTGACAGATTTTTTTCACTTCTTCATCCGTCCTATCATGCAGTAAAACTAAAAACTCATCTCCTCCAAAACGCGAAAGCACATCTTGGTTTCTTAGGCAGCTCTTCATTCGATCGACAACCTGAAGCATAAGCTGATCTCCAGCATGATGACCAAGCGTGTCATTTACCTGTTTGAAACGATCTAGGTCTAAAAATAAGAAATGAAGCTTTTTTCCTGAAGCTGCTGCCGAATCAATGGATTTCTCTACAATGTTTGAAAACATACTTCGATTTGGTAAATCTGTTAGCATATCGTGAAAAGCCATATATTGAAGCGATTCTTGAGCTTTTTTCTGTTCCGTTACATCTCTAGTTACTGTCTGAAATAGCGTTTCTCCATTAATTTGAATGAGCGTAGATTTTACTTCTAAAAAGAGTTCCTTACCTAACGCATTAAACATTTTCAACTGAGCTAATGGAGGTCTTGGCTCATCTTTTCTATCCTTTACTGCCTTCAATCCTTTTTTAATATCAGGAACTTGTTCAGATGAAAAGAAATCATATAACGATTTACCAACGAGCTGCTCTTCCGTTACTCCTAAAAGCTGAATCATAGCATCATTCACAGACACGACCTCTTCTTCTCGATGAACCATAATGGCCAATGGAGAGGAGTAAAACAAGTTTTCATAGCGATTTTTTGCTTCAATCAACGTTTTTTCCGCTTCGCGCTCTTGCGTCATATTGCGGATATACAGCATATACTCAACCGTCTCTTCAATTCCTACCGCCATCACCGTTATTTCAACCGTAACTTCTCTATTACTTATCAAAAGGGAGTGCTCAGTTCGTCCATCTTGTAGAGAAGAAAATTTATAGAAGGGCAGCAGCTTAACAACATTACTCCCAATTACATCTGATGCTTTAAGAGAGAAAAGCGTTTCCGCTGCATAGTTGAGCGATAAAACATGTCTTTTTTCATTGATCACCAAAATAGCATCCAGGGCGGATTCAAAAAAAGCCCATTTTAAAACTTCTTGTTTTTGTACGCGTCGATCCATAAAGATGGTTAAAAACACAGCCGTAAATAGGCAGACAATAAAAAAAACAATAACGACGGATAAATATATTGGATTTAAGGCAAAACCGTTTGAGTGTTCAGACATTGATATTCCTGAAAAAGAAGCTGCCTGCATGCCCGTATAGTGCATACCAGCAATAGCAATGCCCATAATAGTAGAACAAATAACCTTAGCAAAAACGGTAAGCTTCCCTTCATTTAGCTTTGAGTAAAAACCAAGCCACAAAGCTGTATTAGAAGCAGCAACAGCAATAAGAATAGAGAGAAAAACGATAAATGGATCATATGAAATCATAATTGGCTCCATAGCCATCATGCCCAAATAGTGCATAAAAACAATTCCAGCTCCCATAAAGCTCCCTGCAATGATAAGTGCTTTTATACTTTTCTTTTGTTTGTGAATGAGGTAGAGGCCTATATAACATCCCGTTATCGCTCCCAAGATTGAGAGAAGAACAAACCATAAATTATATGAAACATCTACGGGCAAGTGAAAAGCAAGCATGGCGATAAAATGCATTGACCAAATGCCTATTCCCAATGTAAATGCCCCGCTGATTAACCAAAACTGAATAAATTTTGCCCGGGAAATTTTCACACGATTAGCTAACCCAAAAGAAGCGTACGCCGCAGTAATGGCGATAAGGAAAGAGAGTGTAACGAGTAACTCATTGTACGTCCCTTCTAGTAAATGTGTATGATGATTCATTCATGACCTTCCTTCAATTCGTTCTTTTCTTTGTTATCGGTTAAGGCCTAAAAATATTTACTATTTCAAAAGAACTTATGCTTGATTTACTTCTTACCTTTTGAACGTCCTGACAATATCGCGCTCACTTTTTCCTTGTTGACGGTGTATAAACAAGTACAATCATCTGACTCATACCCCTCTTCTAGTTGAAACGAAAATTTTTTTAAAAGAGTAATTGAATCTTTATTATTAGGATCAACTTTTGCTTCAATTTCTTGTATATGAAACTCTTCAAAAGCTTTTTCTAGCAAAAGGCAGAGCGCTTCTGTCATGAGGCCTTTTTTCCAAAAAGGTCTGCCTAAATCATATCCAATCTCTGCTTGCTTTTTAACATAATCAATACGGTTTAGACCGCAGGTTCCAATGATCTCATCGGAAGTCTTTAATCGAATAGCATAGCGTGTTGCTTTCCCTTCTTTCGTCAAACTTTGGAGAAGTGCAATCATGCTTTCCGCCTGATAAAGCGTCGTAAAGGGCTCAATATTCATATATCTAGTAACCTCTTCATCCGACCAATATGCAAAAACTTTAGAAGCATCTTTTTTTTGAAGAGGAGATAAATATACCCTCATCCATGTTCTCCCTCCTTTTGGTGAATGATGGAGCAAGACATTTTCATCTGCGCCTCTTTCACCTCTTAAAAAATCTCACATGGTGCACGGAACATGTGAGATTTGACATTTAACTATTTTTTGATTGTGCATCGCGCAGCTGCGTATATAAACGATTAATTGCTACGGTCATTGACTGTTCATAGGAATGATGATCATAATAAACTGCTATATTTTTTAACATTTCATACGTTTGATGATCAAGCTGCACCTCAAGCGTAATTTTTTCGTCAATTGTTGCTGTTTGCAAATGATGAGGCAAGTCCTCTTTTGTAGACACTTGCTCTGCAATATGAATCGCTTCTTCTACTGTCTCAATTCGGCCGTACTGATGCACCCATCTTCTGCCCATTTCAATCGTATCTTTTACAAACTGACGATTGGTAATGGTATCTTTAATATTAAATTGATGATCTGCCACATATACAGATTGATACAAGATTACACTGATCACTTCGTCTTTTAAATTTAATTTTCTCAGCTCATCAATTAAATCCGCTATATATTTAGGCAATGGACTAAATGTCCCTCGCACTTCCTTAATTAAATCCATGGCAATGGATTCAGTTGAATTACGTTTAAATGCTTTTATAATATCTATCATTACATGTTCGTTTGCCATACATACACCACCATTTATGAATCGAATAATTTCATGCTCCTTGCTGCTTTGCATAGACATTCACTATTCGTTTAAAATATATACTATTATTCTATTATATAAAAAATATGAATAAGTTGGTATAGGATGAATGATTTATCATTATTTTTTCATAAAATTTTATGAAAAAGAACATGTTTATCTATTACTAGCACAAATCCAGCACAGCAAACAAGGGTCTCGCTAAAATCTGAGAAGACAAGCATTTATTATTAGTAAATGTGAGTTTCTCTTTGATAGAAGACATTAAATAAACGGGACCAAACCAATTCCGCTTATTGAAGTATATGGTCAAAAGATTTTTAGATATTAGATGACAGAAGGTATCCAATATCAGCAATTAATCTCCTTCCCTGTTCATTGTCACTTAGTCCATCTATCAAAACAACGGCATAATACGTTTCGTTACCTCGCATGAGAATAGCACTATCATGTTCTGCTCCCTTTAGTTCTCCGGTCTTATTCACAGCTTGAAAAACTGATCCTATACGTGCTGGAAGCTTATGCTGAAACTGCTGCATTTTTAACATTCTTATTATTTTTTCGCGGCTAGATTTTTGCAAAAGGTTTCCTTCGTATATTTCCCTTAGACACTTTACTACGTCAGAGGCACATGTATAATTATCAATCCCTTTTTCAACAGCGATTTCGTCCATCATATAGCGGTTTAAAACGGTTTTCTTTAATCCTAGATTTTTAGCACATTCATTAATTTTTTCAAATCCTACTAAAGAAATGAGCTCATTTGCAGCTGTGTTGTCAGAAACAATTATCATAAGGGTAAGCAGCTCTTCCACTTTAATATATGTTAACCGCGGAAGAGCTCTAAGTACGCCTGCTCCGCCAACCGTGTTTTTTTCCGTTCTTTGAATGACAGATGTTAAAGCCAAGATGCCCGCATCAATTTGACGAAACGCTTCTATTGCAACCAGCAGCTTGATTGTACTTGCTGCTCGTTGTTGGATAAAAGAATTAATCTGTATGGATTCTTTTCCTTCAATATGAATACGTATAAGTCCATTATTACTCCGCTTCCATGTAGTAACTGCATCTTCGATTTTCATTCTCGCTCTTTCCATCATTTTGTCGCAGCTGTTTCCATATAGTTGTTACTCATTATCTTTTGATTGTATAAGTGACAGGCTACAAAGTGATTGTCTTCAACTTCCTGCCACTCTGGCTTTTGAGTCTTACAGGCTGCTACTGCAAGAGGACAGCGCGTATTAAACACGCAGCCAGAAGGCGGGTTAATTGGACTCGGTAATTCTCCTTTAAGAACAATCCGCTTCCGATTATCCTCAACGTCAGGATCAGGGATAGGAATAGCTGACAGTAGAGCTTGAGTGTAAGGGTGAAGCGGTTTTTGATACAGCTCCGAACTTGTTGTTAATTCTACTAAATGCCCTAAATACATAACTCCAATACGATTGCTTATATGCTTTACCATCGACAAGTCATGTGCAATAAATAAATAAGTTAACCCTTTTTCTTTTTGGAGTTTTTTTAATAAATTAACTACTTGAGCCTGTACAGACACATCTAAAGCAGAAATAGGTTCGTCTGCAATAATGCATTCTGGATTTAGTGCTAAAGCTCTCGCAATCCCTATACGCTGGCGCTGCCCGCCGCTGAATTCATGAGGATAGCGATTGGCATGATCACGGTTTAGCCCGACATCTTCTAGCAACTCATACACGCGGTTCAGCATCTCTTTTTTATTCGAATAAAGTCCATGAACCTCCATTGGTTCTGAGATAATCTCCTTCACGGTAGAACGAGGGTTTAGTGAAGCATATGGATCTTGAAAAATCATTTGCATATTACGATGAAAAGCGAATTTTTCTTTCTCTGATAGCTCATGCACGTTTTTCCCTTTATAAAGCACCTCTCCTGATGTGCGGTTATACAACCCAATGATTGTTCGCCCGGCAGTTGATTTTCCGCAGCCGGATTCACCAACAAGTCCAAAGGTTTCTCCTTTTGAAATATGAAAAGACACCCCGTCTACTGCTTTCAAAACCTGCTTATTCGTAATCGGAAAATATTTGCTCAGCTGCTTTACTTCTAACAAATGCTTTGTTGTCATAACTGCCACCTCCTAATAATAGCGCCGGGCTGCGCACAGCTCTTCTTCATAAAGCGTTCCTTTTAATTCAATCAGTTCAACGGTTTTACCTGTTTTAGGTGAATGAAGCATTTTTCCTTTACCATAATAAATACCAACATGGTGGATAGACCCTTCACCTTTTTCATAAGCGAAAAACAGCAAATCTCCAGGTTGAATAGAGTCTAACCCTACTTCTTTTCCTTGCCTTGCTTGATCGGTGGCGTCTCTTGGAATAAGATATCCGTTTGCTTTATGAGTAGCATAGGCAAACCCCGAACAATCATATCCCCAAGCACTCATGCCACCCCATAAATATGGAAGATTCAAAAACTGTTCTCCTGCTGCAATAATCATATCCCCAGTTCCTTTTACTTTACGGTTTCTATCCTCTATTACAACAGCATCTTGACGTTTTATTCTCCCACTGCCAACCGGCGTTTGAACTTCTAGCCATTCTTTATCTTCTTTTAAAAGAGGCAGGTGCGTTTGATAACTAATTTGCAAGGCTTCTTCCGCTAGATGCAGTGTCGCAATCGCTGCTGATACCACTGCCGTTGGTTTATTCAATGGAGAATATTCAGCTTGAGAAATCAGTTGGTGGAAAGGAACCCACCCGGGATATCCTCTTTCATCTTTAGAAGAAAACTGAGAAGGAATAACGATTTTTGCCCATTTACCTTTCATTTCTGTTACATACACTTCTTCTCCTAGTAACAGCTGCGTTTGAACTAAATTTTTCTCACAAAGCTCCAACCGACGTGTATACGTTAATTGTTCTAGCCATTTATCCAGTTTTACTGGGAAACTTATTGCATTGTCGTCTATTTCTCTGCTAGAGTCATAGGAAGTCCAAACAGTCGCCACAGCTACACAAACGTAATACGTTTTTTTATCCACCACTTATTTATCCTCCCTGCAGGTTTAACCTTCAGCGTTCGACTTTATCTTTTGGTAATGTAATACCGGATTCGAATTCTACCATTCGTTCATAAGTCGACATCGTGGCATAACTTCCAATCGCCACAGCTGTTTGAGGAGAGCAATGCCCGATGCGAAACCCTCTCATAACAGGCTTTTTTAAAGAAGTCAGGTAACTTGTTAATGCCATTTCTAATGAAAGCGACTCCGTACGTTTTTTAGGATAGCAGTTATGAAAATCTCCAATAATAATTCCCGCTGCATCCTGCAGTTTATTGGCCATATACAGCTGTGTCATCATGCGGTCAATTTCATACGGCTCTTCATCAATATCTTCAATAAATAAAATTCGATTTTTTGTATCTAGTTCAAATGGTGTGCCAAGCGTGCTTACGAGTAAAGTAAGATTTCCTCCTATCAGCTGACCAGTTGCTTCTCCTTCACAAATAGTGTCGAGCGGACTAATTTGATCCGTATAGCACAAAGAACGGTGAGAAAATAATTGATAAAAAGCTTGCTTCGTCTCTATATGAACATCTTCTTTTCCGAGATCCGACGAAAGCATTGGCCCGTGAAAGGTAACCAAACCTGTGCGCTGATGAATAGCCGTATGTAAAAACGTAATATCGCTATACCCCCAAAAAACCTTTGGGTTTCGCTTAATTAAATCGTAGTTTAATTGCGATGCAAGCCTAGCAGTCCCGTACCCGCCGCATGCACAGATAATTGCCTTTACTTGCTTATTGGCAAACATCGAATGTATATCGGCTGCTCGCTGTTCATCAGTCCCTGCCAAGTACCCGTTTTTTTTATATAAATGCTCGCCTGTTACTACGTTTAATCCTATTTCCTTTAAATATTCTATTCCTTTTTTTAGATTGTGCTGATTAGGCGGACTAGCAGGTGCAATAACAGCTACTGTATCACCTTTTTGTAATGGTTTTGGTTTTATCATTTGTGACACTCCTTTTGTGTAAAGAAATGAAGAAAGTGAAACTTGGGTCAGAAGGGAATTGAAATCCCCTCTGACGAAAAGTTCCACTTTACTGTTTATCTGCCCACTTCAAATCTAAATAGCCAACAGGATGACGAACAATTCCAGATACGTTATCTTTGATTAAAAACACATAGTTGTAGAAATGGATAGGAATGATCGGCATCTCATCAAATAAAATACCTTCTGCTTTATACATAAGCTCAAAATGTTTTTTATTATCCGTTTCGTTCATAGCTTGTTTAATTAACTCATCATATTCTTTATTGCTCCAAGCTGTACGGTTCATTGAATGACCCGTCTGGAAGCTCTCTAAAAAGTTAATTGGATCTGCATAATCAGCTAAAAATGAACTTCGTGACAGCTGAAACTTTAACGCTTTTTGTTCTTCTTGGAAAACATTCCATTCCATATTGGCAAGCTTCACATCTACGCCTAGATTTTCTTTGAACATTTGCTGCAGTGCTTCTGCTATTTTTTTATGCGTATCGTCTGTACTGTATGTTAGCGTAATAGCTGGCAGCTTTTTATATCCTTCTTCTTTCATTCCTTTTTTCAGAAGTGCTTTTGCTTCTTTGCCGTCTGTTTTTAATAAGTCGCCGCCCGTTTTACGGAAATCCTTTCCATCTGCATCTTTAAATCCGTAAGATACGAACCCGCGAGCTGGTTTTTCTTTATTCTTTGTAACAAAATTAACAATTTGATCTTGATCTACAGCCATTGCAAATGCTTTACGGATATTTTTGTTTTGAAAGGGCTCTTTATCTAAGTTAAAGCGGTAGAAGTAAGTTCCCGCTTGGTCTTCGATATGAACATCTCCATCTTTCAACAGCTTTTCACTTAAATCCGATGGAATCTCAGAAACATCTAGTTCTCCATTTTGATACATTTGATATTCTGTGTTTGTATTTTCAACAATTGCCCATTTTACCTTGTCGAGCTTTACATTTTCAGCATCCCAATACTGATCGTTTCTTTCCATGACTAGATTACTGTTATGCTTCCATTGAGTTAATTTGAAAGGACCATTTGCAACAAACGAATCTGCTTCTGCAAACCATTTCGGATTTTTTGTTGCTACTTTTTCATTAATTGGGAAAAACGCTGGATTGGAGACTACGCTTAAGAAATAAGCTTGAGGACTTTTAAGCGTAACTTCAAAGGTTTTGTCATCTAGCGCTTTTACCCCTACTTGATCAGCACTGCCTTTACCCGTATTAAATTCTTCCCCACCTTGGATGAAATAACCTAAAAATGCCGCTGGAGAACCAGTTTTAGGGTCTAACAGCCTCTTCCAAGCAAATACAAAATCACTTGCTTTCACGTCATCTCCATTTGACCATTTAGCATTTTTTCGTAAATGAAACGTATAGACCTTTTTGTCCTCAGAGATATCCCATTTCTCGGCCATTGCTCCTTCAGGCTCATCGCTTTTTCCTAAACGAGTCAGCCCCTCCATTAAGTTATTAAGCATATTCCATGAATATGAATCAAATCCAATAGGTGGATCAAAAGACGTAGGTTCTGCGCCATTATTCATATAAAGGACCTTACCGTCTTCTTTTGCTGTACTGCTCTTCTTTTCCGGCTCCGCGCCGGAGTCTTTTGTGGCCGTACAGGCAGCAAGTGCAAATATAAGTACACACATCATTAGTAAAGACCCTATTTTTTTCATCATTTACCCCTCTTTCATAAGTTTTCTATTCATCTATAAATCTAGCTTATAGTTGTTACAAATTTTTGGGCTCTCTCATCTTGAAGCCAGCAGTGCACTTGGTGACTTTCTTTCAGCTTCGTCGACGCAGGATACATCCGATCACACACTTCCATTACGTAAGGACAGCGAGGCGCGAACGAACATCCGGATGGAGGTGCAAATAAATCGGGAGGTGATCCTGCAATAGGCACAAGCTCACTTTCGTATAAATCTAACCGAGGAACTGAACGCAGCAATCCTTTTGTATACGGATGCTGCGGCGTATAAAAGATGTCTCTTCTTGTTCCAATTTCTACAATTTTCCCTGCATACATTACGGCAACACGGTCAGCTACCTGAGCAACTACTCCTAAATCATGGGTAATTAAAACAATGGAGACATCCTTTTTCTGCTGAATATCCTTAAACAACTCTAAAATCTGCGCTTGTATCGTGACGTCAAGGGCTGTGGTAGGTTCATCAGCAATTAGCACTTCGGGATTGCACACAAGAGCCATTGCAATGACAATACGCTGTCTCATTCCCCCGCTAAATTCATGAGGATATTGTTTTAGGCGTTCTTTAGGATTTGGAATTCCGACTAGCTCCAGCATTTCAAATGCTTTTTGTTTGGCTTTTTCTTTTGAAATGTTTTCATGTTGCATAATATTTTCTGCAATTTGCTCACCTACGCGAAGAGTTGGATTAAGCGCAGTCATAGGATCCTGAAAAATCATCGAAATATCAGCGCCTCGAATGTCTCGCATTTTCTTTTCTGATAGCTTCGTTAAATCCTGGCCTTTAAATAAAATAGATCCGCTTGTGATCCTGCCTGGAGGTGTCGGAATTAACCTCATAATACTTTGAGATGTTACGCTTTTTCCGCACCCTGACTCTCCGACAATCGCTAGTGTTTCTCCTTTATATAAATCAAAACTAACGCCTCTTACAGCTTGAACTCGCCCTCCGTAAGTTGAAAACTGTACGTGTAAGTTTTTGATTTGGATCATTTTTTCCATTTGCTTACCTCCTTAATTTCGGATCAAGTGCATCTTGCAGTCCGTCTCCAAGGACATTAAAAGCAAACATGGTAAGAGAAATAAAAAAAGCGGGAAAAAACAAACGCCACCAATAGCCTGATAGAATCGTTGATAAACCATCGTTTGCCATTACTCCCCAGCTGGCATAAGGAGCCTGTACACCCAGCCCTAAAAAGCTTAAAAAAGCTTCAGCAAAAATGGCAGTTGGCACGGTTAGTGTCATTTGAACGATAATCGGTCCCATCGTATTTGGAAGCAGGTTCCGCTTAATGATACGGCTAGTTTTTGTTCCAAACGTTTTGGATGCAAGCACGTATTCATAGTTTTTTATTTGCAATACTTGCCCCCGTACAATTCTCGCCATCCCGATCCAACCTGTAACGGAAAGTGCCACAATAATCGTAGAAAGCCCCGGGCCCATGACTACCATTAGTAAAATCACCACTAATAAATAAGGAAGACCGTATAAAATTTCAATTACGCGCATCATGACATTATCTGTTTTTCCGCCCTTATAGCCTGAGAATCCCCCGTAAATGACACCGATGATAAAATCAATAAGCGCTGCCATCAGCCCTACAAATAAAGAGATTCTAGCCCCGTACCATGTCCGAGTGTACATATCTCTTCCTAAGTCATCCGTTCCAAACCAATGACTAGCTGAAGGAGGAAGGTTTTGCTCTGTAAAAGAAGCTTTCGTTACACTGTAGGGTGAAAACATAGGGCCGAATATAGCCATCACAACTAGGATGATTAAAAAAAAGAGACCCAGCATGGCTAACTTGTTTTTTACCAGCCTGCGCCAAGCATCATGCCAATAAGAAAGGCTCGGCCTTACAACTGCTTCGGCTTCAGACTTGTTTTTTTTCTTTGGGGTAAACCACTCATCAGGAATTTGCTTATACTCCTGTTTTTCCAGCACGTTATCCCTCCTTCTTATACAGTTTGATTCGTGGATCAAGTATTCCGTAAGCAATGTCTACTAAAAAAAGCATAATGATGAGAATCGAACTGTAAAAGACCGTCGTGCCCATAATTACCGGGTAGTCTCTCGTATTAATACTGTCCACAAAATATTTTCCCATGCCAGGAATAGCAAAGATTTGTTCAATAACAAATGTGCCGGTTAATACGCTGGCTGCAATCGTTCCAAGAACTGTTATAACAGGCATTAAAGCATTTCTAAGCGCATGCTTAAATACAATTTTTACTGGCGAAAGCCCTTTTGCACGCGCTGTTCGAATATAATCTTGAGTTAGTACTTCTATCATGCTTGAGCGAGTCAAACGTGCAATAATAGCCATAGGACCTGTGGCAAGAGCTAGAGTCGGAAGAATCATATGTAAAGGGCTCGTCCACGTAGCGGCAGGTAAAATTTTCAAATTAACTGAAAGCTGTTGAATTAACAACGTGGCCATAACAAAATTTGGAACCGATAATCCGATAACTGCTATGCTCATCGCCATGTAATCAATTATTCCATTCCTTCTAAGAGCAGCGATAATGCCTAGTGTAATACCGGAAATCACCGCAAGAATTAACGTCACCATTCCAAGTTCAAATGATACGGGAAACCCTCTTCCTAAAAGGTCGTTAACCGTTTGAGACGGCTGTTTAATGGAAGGGCCAAAGTCAAAGGTAACAATGGATTTTAAATAAAGAATATATTGCACAGCTAGCGGCTCATCTAAGTGATAAAATGATTCCAGGTTTTTTTGAACTGCATCGCTTGTCGCTCGTTCTTCATTAAATGGAGATCCAGGAATCGAATGCATTAAAAAGAAGGTTAAGGTCACAATTACCCACAGCGTAACAAGCATGGATAAAAATCGTTTCAGAATATAACTTTTCACCTTTATCCCACCTTCTAACAGAATGTTGTGCGCGTAGCTAATTCAGTCATAACAAGCATGGCCTGATAAGCTTCTAAAATATCTTTTGCTTGAAACCGAACGGTCGTCGTTCCAGGCTCAATTTCTGTTCCCGGCATTAAATGCGCCCACTCTGCTTGACCATAATTTGCAAATTCTATTCGTAAGGTTGGATGTTTAGGTGGAATTAAAGGTTTAATAAGGTGTTTGTGTTGAATAGCTGCGGCTGTTTTTTCTTGAAGTAATTGTTCTGCTTTCTTAGGGGTTAATGTTTTGGCTGCAGAACGTGAAATGGCTTGTTTGACGATAGCGGTCGTCACGTTTGGAATAAGCTGCTGTGCTTCCAGCGCCGTTTGGTCATCACCGGCTACCATTAAAACTGGCACGCCGTAATAGCCTGCGACGTATGCGTTGAAGCCTAACTCTCCAATATTCGTATCGTCTATGTACATATTGCGAGCACCAAATATCATCGAATGAGACATGACACCAGGCATGGATGCTTTAGCATGATACCCTAGAAACATAGCACCATCAAAAGTCTGATCTAATCCCTGTACCATTGAATATGGTTTTACGCTCCCTGAAATAAGCTGAGTTTCTGGATGAAGCCGTTCAACAAGGAGATTATTCATACTCGAATGACTGTCATTTACCACAACTTCTGAGCACTTTTCTCTAAATCCTGCATAAATTACTGCATTTGCTTCATCCGTCATTATTTTGCGGCTTCTTTCATAATTTTCTTTCTGTCGCAGAACATTTGTGTGATCGACGAGTCCCGTAATTCCTTCCATATCAACCGACAGGTATAGTTTCATTTGTCTTATTCCTCCTCCTTCCTTGACTGTTAGTCAGTTCATTATAAATTATTCTTATGTTTATAATTTATAATTGTAAGAAAATTATAAATTACCTTTCTTCTTTTTACAACAATATATTGAATTTTTTGACACTTTACTCATCTTCCTTTTAACAAGATATCGCTTACAAATTGGAAATCCCATGGTAAAATAATAGAGTAGCCTGTTGGTTCATTCAGCCGCTCGTCGGCATTAATTGAGGTGTTAAGAATGTTTCGAGTTTCCATTGCTTCACTACAATGGTTTTTATTTATGATTTCTAATAGTATGATTGTTCCTATTGTAATTGCTTCTCAGTTTCATTTAAACGCAGCGGATTCTATTCAATTTTTACAGCGAACGTTATTTATTTTAGCTTTATCCGGGCTCTTGCAGGTATTTATAGGGCATAAATACCCAATCATGGAAGGACCAGCTGGCGTTTGGTGGGGCGTCTTTTCTCTGTATGCGAGCCTTGGAACCGTTCTGTTTGGTTCTCACTCTGAAACGCTCCGCGTGCTGCAGTTCACCCTCCTTATAAGCGGGATAATTGCTATTTTGATGAGCCTGCTTGGTCTCATTGATAAACTAGCAAAATACTTTACACCGACAGTTACCGGTACATATTTAATTTTATTAGTGACGCAGCTAAGCGGTTCCTTTTTAAAAGGAATGTTTGGTATTACAGAAACGAATTCAGCTATTAAACTTCCAATTGCGCTGGCTTCAGCTGCAATTTTGCTGCTGACTTTTTATTTATTATCGCACCGGACGTTAAATAAGCTCAGCATTATTATTAGTATTGGTGTGGGCTGGGGAGTATTTGCAATGCTAGGGTTAGCTAAACCTATCGAGTTTCAGGCGCAGTTATTTTACATACCTAAAGTGTTCGTATTTGGAGCTCCTCGCGTTGAATGGAATATGGTTGTTACTGCTTTTTTTGTGACGCTCATTTTAATTACAAACATGCTCGCTTCTATTCGTGTTGTTGAGTCTGTTTATAAACACAAAGGAGAAAAAGTTGAAAAAGACAATATTAAGCGTTCCGGGATGGTTTCGGGTATAAGTCAGCTGCTTGGAGGATTGTTTTCAGGTGTCGGTGCCGTTCCTATTTCCGGTTCCGGTGGATTTATTTCAGCTACAAATCTTTATAGCCGAGTTCCTTTTATTGTAGCATCGTGTCTTTTGCTTTTTCTGAGTATCTTTACTCCTTTAACGTCCATTATGTCCGCTCTTCCTCCTGCAGTCGGATACGCGGCAATCTTTCCTGTTTTTACAGGGATGATGGCTCTTGGAATTGGAGAATTCAAGCATGCCAAACAGCCCGAAAAAGCAATGAAAAAAGCCGGTATTGCGTTGCTGTCGGGGATAGGGGTTATGTTTTTGCCTTCTCAAGCTTTTTCAACACTGCCACCTTTAGTTACTACGTTTTTAAGCAACGGATTAGTTCTTGGCACCATTATCATTCTTGCACTGGAAATTTCCGAATCACTTTCTTTGAAAAGACAAGGTGCAAAAGAGGGATAAAAAAAGAAGCTGAAACTCAGCTTCTTTTTTTTACCTTCTTACCGTTAATCCTTTTAGTTCATCGTCTTCCATAGCCATTTCATAAAATTCTCCCGTTTCATCGTGCGCTAAAACATAATCCAACTCTTCCTGAGCAGAAGCAGTTTTTCCAAGAACAGCTAGATAGCATGCCAAGTTATAGCGAATAAAAAGATCTTCGTCTCCACTTTCTACTCTGGTTATCATAAGCGAAGCTGCTGCTTCCGTTTCACCTTCTAAATGATACGCGATACCTAAATCGGTATACATCCCTTCATACTCTTGACGCTGTTCAATTGCTTTTTGAAGAAGCTGAACAGTTTTATGATAGCGTTCCGTTTTATTATACAGTTTTGCTAGTCCTGCATATATGTCAGGCTGATAAATCTCCTGCTGAAGTAATTCTTGAAAAGCTGCCTCCGATTTTTCTACCTCTTCAAGGCTACTCAAAATAAATGCTCGGTATATCTGCAAATCTATATGATATGGCTGCTGTTCAAGAAGTTTTTGAACTAAGTTTAGCGCTTCATGTGCAGCCTGTTCATTTTCATGGATGTTAACGAGTATATTGGCTAAATGATAGGCAACATCAAAATCCCAGCTCTGATGCAGAGATTTTTTCAGCACGGTGATGCTATCTTCAATTAATCCTTTCTCTTCATAAAAAGCCGCAAATGCATGCACAGCCTCTTTATTATTCCGATCCGTTTTTATAGCAAGTTCATACAGTTCAATCGTTAAGCCAAGCAGCGTAACCGTTTTTGCTTTTGCTTTGAACTTTGCTAAGCTTCGTTTGAAGATAGATCCTTGCTGCTCTTCTACGATCGAATCGGCATACTCATTTAAAGCCTCGGCTGCGTTTTTAAATAACAAGCTTTTGCTTTGTTTTTCCATTTTCATCTTTTTTAAATCTGCCGTAAGCCCGGACAGTTTTTTTCCATTTGGAAAGCTAGACATGAACGTTTGAAATAGAGCGTAATCTTCCGGATCCTCACTTAGTAACTCTGTAAGAATTTTTCTAGCTTCTTCATATCTCTGCTCCATGATGAGCCATTTTGCCTGATGATGGCGAATAGCAGAATTCTGTGGATCTAGTTCAAGGGCCTTCTCTAGATACGTTTCAGCCTGTGAAATATCTCCTTTTAGGCGATACACATGAGCATGGCTGTCAGCGAGCCATTGGGGTAGCACGACTTCCTCTACGCTCTTTAATACCTCTAACAGCTCTCCATACTCTTTCTCTGTTTCACAAAGTGAAGCTACGTGCTCAATGTTTACTTCCATAGGATTCAGCTGTATCCATTGAAGCAGCCAATTTCTTTCAGCCGTACGATTTTGTTCTTCACAAGCCATTTCGGCAAGCTTCATACAAGCGGCTTCAAATGTTTTATCAAGAGTTAAGCATTTTTTGAAGGCCTCTTTTGCTTCAGCAGTGCGATTCATTGATTGATATATTTCACCTAACCGATAATATGGCAAAGCATCTTGCTTGATATGAAGCGCTTGTTGATAAAGTTTCTCACTTTTTGTTAGCTGCTTGGCTTGTTCGTATAATATGCCTAAATAGCACATGTACAAAATCTCATTAGGGTGCTCTTGATGTTCTGCAGTTAAAAACTTAATTCCACGAGTCAGTAAAGCTGTGTCTTCTAAATAACTCGTATATGCCTCTAACACTTCACCTAACGCTGTTTGAGCAAAATGAATTCCTTCTTCATAAAGAGCAAATCCAAACTCTATCGTTTGGTTGTCTAGCTCCTGTTGTTTTGCTGCATCTAAAAGCATGCTGCCTGCATCCAACAGGACGTCGCTGTTCGATGAAAACTTCTGCGCAATAAGCGTGAGCGTATCAACGGCCGTTAAATGTTCACCTGTTTCTAGATACGCATAAGATAAGCCCAAATACATAAGAGCATCTTCTTCTATTTTTAAGCCTTCTTTATACAGAGCAATAGCTTCTTCGTACCTTTGATTCGCGACGTATAAATCGCCTAGTCTTCCTCGAATTGTCATGTCGCTCGGAAGATGCTTCATGCCTTCTTTAAGATAACTTTCAGCTTCGTCCGTTTTTTCTAGTTGATATTGTAGCAAATCAGCTATCGAAAGGTATGGATAAGGAACAGTCGGCAAAAGCTGTTTAGCTACTTGAAATCCCCGGTAAGCTTTACGAAATTTTTTTAAATGTTCATCACAACGGGCTCTTTCAAACCAGCTGTGCGCATCTTTTGGGTTTTCTTTTAATAACGCGTCGAAAAGATTTCTGGCTTCCGCGTATCTTTCTTTCTCCATTAAAATAAGTCCGTGATTGATTTGTGTATAAGATTCATCGCCATACATATTTAAGGAAATAGTCGAGCATTCAAAAGCCTTTTCGAGGTTTCCTTTGTACATATATACAAGTGCTAAATAGCTCCAGTTCAAATGCTGCTCTACGTCTAATTGCAGCGAGCTGCGCAGTGCTTCAACAGCCTCATCATATTTCTCTTCATCCAGCGCAATTCTCCCTTTAAGATAGTGATAAAAAGAGCTATGCTTTTTGTTATCTATGTGGTGTAACAAGGAAGATGCTCCCTTACTGTCGTCAAGTTTAAAAAAGGCATATGCGGCGTGAAGCTTAAGATAATCATGATTGCTATATTTCTCTAACACATGATTAATACACGTACGAATATAGGCTTCATGCTCTTTTCTGTACAAATGCTTCATACTGTAAATAGCGGCAAATGGAACATGCTCGTTTGCTTTTAATAAAGAAACGAGATGGTTAATGTGTGCCTCTTCATCCGCTTCAACTAGTTCGATTAAGTCATACAGCTGACGAATAAACACATCTTGCTCTTTAGAAAGTGAAGAGAGATCCGCTGCCGTTTTAGAAGCAACAATTGATAAAAACCCCGAATTAGCGTAATGCTGATCAAAATTTTTATATTCTACATAAGTTGGACTTAGAAAATTAGCATCTTGTACATGAAAAAGTTCAAGTTCATCATCATAGCCAAATACAACTTGAACGTGGGAAGCTTGTTCAAATTCCAGACTGACCAAAATAGGCAGCCCTTTGTCTAATAGTTCTTTAAACTGTTCAACTGTGCCGGTAAAAAACATCGCTGCAAAGCCAAGAGATTCAAAGTAGCTCACCGCTGTTGATAATTTGGAGCCTAACCCTCCGTAAATACGAGTTCCAATCTCATCCTGTGTTTTTTCGGTATGTAAAAGCCTTAACATCATACTCATACTGGCTGGCACGCAATAATTATCTTTTTGAACAATTGGTACAATAGGAAGCTTGATTGTACTGCATTTATCGTCTGTATGCTTTCCGATTAATTTTTGATAAGGTGAATCTTTTAAACATCGCTTGGTCGAGAGCAGATGCGTAAGCTGAGATTGCTGCTGCTGTTCAAAATAAATGTCCGCGCGCAGCAGCGTAAAAAAATCTTGATAATCGTGATAGGGTAACTTTGAGTCGATAAATTCAATCGTTTCAAGCAAGAGAGAATACTCTTTTAAATCTTTTAATCGCATCACTTTATCCATATATAAAGACGGAAGCTGTGGATAGCGGACAATAGCCTCGTTAATTGTTTCAAGCGATTGTTCATGCTTCCCTTCATACGCATATAAGTCTGCGAGCATTGCATAGCAAAAAGCTCCATTTTCCTTATATGCTGTCCCTTCTTTTAAGCAGGCTTCAGCTTTCATTCTGTCGTTGAGCTGCAAATAAAAATAGCCCCATCTGTCAGCCATACCCTTTTGATTATATGACGTTACTTGTTTCATCCACTTAGAAGCTTCATCCACTTGTTTCATTTCTAAAAGAATTCTTACCTTTAAAAAATAGATTTTCTCAAGCTGTTCCTGTTTAACTGATTCCGTATCCAGCTGAGAAATTAATAAAGAAAGTCTATCATCAGCGTCGAGTATCTTGCCTTCTCGCAGGAGATCATCACAATAAAGAGTCACCATTCGAATCGAGCCAAATCGACGATAGCCATATGTCGTTAACATTCGACTTAAACGATTTAATAAAGCTTCATCACAAAAGCGTATAAGCTCGTACAGCTCTTCTTCCGTTTGTAAGTTTGTTAACCATTCTTTCACAATCCCCGCGAGGCTCTTTGGTTGAAGGCTTTGTACTTCTTCTGTTATATACGCTACAAGATCAAATATTTGATAATGATCCACCATGCTTTTTAATTTCTGATAATTTATACTCAATTCAAAACCACCTTATTCAATAAAATAAGAACTATTGCATCTGCTGTCTATAAATTGAAGTATAAGAAATTTCAAGGATTTTTTCTAGACACAATATAAATTTAAGCATATTGACGGGTCTTTAAATAGCAAAGAGCTGTCTTTTATCATAAGACAGCTCCATAAAATCACACTTCAGCTTTCTTCAGTTTTACGCCGCCTTCAGGTTTTGGTTTGATAGCTTTTAAAACTAAAATGGCACCTACTGCACTAACCCCTAGAGACGTTTGGAACACAGCCATGTCCGACCACTTCATAAGCAATGTATAAAGAGGAGGCCCAGCTGCTACTCCGACAAAGCGCATCGAACTATAAAGAGACGTAATGGTTCCTCTCTCTTCCTTTTCAATTCCTTCTGTAATAAGCGCATCAAGACTGGGAAGAGCTGCTCCAATTCCAATTCCACCAAGCACTAAAGTGAGTAAAATACTAAAAAGAGACGTATTAAAAAATAAAATGATGAAAGAACATGTTAACAATAAAAAGCCAAAAAAAGCAGACCACTTCATAACGATTTTATTGTTGCCAACTTTTTTCCCCGCCACAAAAGAAGAAATAGATAAAGCGAGCAAGGGAATAGCCATTACTAAACCTTTTTTCGTATTCACAATATGATAACGCTCTTCTAGTATGGTCGATAGGTAAAATAAAACCCCGAATAATACAAGCATAATAATGGCGCCTAAAATAAAAATAGCCATAAGCCATCCAATATTCTCTTTGAGCGTCTTCTTCAAATCCTTCAAAAATCGCGTAATACTTTTCTTTTTTTGTTCAGATTCAGAAGAACTATCATTTTTCGGAACTTTTACTAAAAAGATAACTAAAAGAATCGAAATAAGGCAAAGAATAGGAATGAACCAAAAAGGAAGAAACCAAATCATAGCCGCTAAAAAAGCTCCCAGTATTGGGCTTAGTACTTTCCCAAACGTATTAGCTGTTTCAATTAAACCTAGTCCTTTTGTAATTTCTTGCTCGTCTTTGAACATATCTCCTACACAAGGCATCACAACAGGCATAGCTCCTGCTGAACCTATTCCTTGAATCGCACGGCCAATTAAAATAACCCAGAATGGATTGGCCATTTGCCATGAAGCCCAGCCTGTTAAAGCCCCTCCTACTGCAGCAAGAAGCAAACTAGGAATAATAATTTTCTTGCGGCCAAATCGATCTGATAAATAACCAGCAATCGGGATTAAAAAAATAGCGAAAATTGAGTAGACCGTGATAATCATGGATACCTGCAGCGAGCTTATCTGTAGACGTTTTTCAATCACCGGCAACACCGGAATTAACATTGAATTTCCGAGGGTCATGATAAGTGGCACAGAAGCAAGAGCAAGTAAATCCAATTTTTTTCTACTTTCCATAGCGTCCTCCAAACCTTACTTCTAATTAACGTCACAATCACACGTTTTTCAATTTAAGCTTTATAAAACTTCTCGTGTTCATTGATTTTAAAGCTTAACTATCTCATTACATAAGATGATGTGTATCTATATTTTTTAGCTAAAAAGGTGATTGCTATTCATGGTTTCACTGTTCTTCTTTAATTTATTGAACTTTGTTCTTTATCCCTGTTAATACTTGTAAAATCACATATTTTTAATCCTATATATGAAGAAGCGTACGAGTATCTACGTACGCTTCTTCATATATAGGTGTCATCTTGTTACACTACTTCACCTCGATGACCATCTCCATCATACATAAACTGTTTATCAATGATATGTTCGATATATATGGTTGTCAAATCACTTTTTTTCACTTGAGCTACAATTAATCCTAACGGATCGCCAATGGTGAAGCTTGTTCCATTTTGAAACATTAGCAGCTGCTCATTTAAATGCAATACGCGCTTATAAATTTGCTCTTTCTCTAGGTTGCTGCGGCTCTTTGCTGCTTCGAGCGTTGAAAATAACAAAATGATTTCTTTTCCATTTACTTGTGTACGATACATACACGACCCACTCCTTATCACCGCGTTAAAATTATGCTGACTATACTTTTATTATAAACTAAATTTTCAGTTATTTTTCATCTTATAAGAAATTTTTTTAGTTATAATTGTGCTACGTCTAAGTCTACGTTAAATAAAAATTTAATTTTCAGAAAAGTTAAATTTTTATGTTGAAATTTTATTTCTTCTTATTATATAATATAAACAATCATTTACCTCTATTGGAAATGATAATTCGAGTTTCAGCAGCATGAGGCTGCACAGTACTAGGGGGATTCAAGTTATGCAAAATGGTAAAGTAAAATGGTTCAACAATGAAAAAGGCTATGGCTTTATTGAAGTTGAAGGCGGCAGCGACGTATTTGTACATTTTTCTGCCATCCAAAGCGAAGGTTATAAATCCTTGGAAGAAGGACAAGAGGTATCTTTTGAAATTGTAGAAGGCAATAGAGGCCCGCAAGCCGCTAATGTCACTAAGCTATCATAAATAGATCTTTTTATTTTATAGTAAAAGAGACTCTTTTCCGAGTCTCTTTTTTGTTATACTAGCGTTTGGCCTCAGTAAGCTGCTGTTCACATGTTTGAATAGACTGCATGCACTGCTGAAGAAATTGCTCGTCTACTCCTGTGCCATGAGCTTTGGCAGATTGAAGCTGTACTTTTGCATCATTAAGCGCATTCGTTGCCTCTTCAAGCTGCTGAGGACTCATACTCATCGTAGCCGTCCCAATCATCTTTTGAGCAGATTGAATAGACACTTCTACTTGTTTTAAATCATTATATCCTGTTGTTACTTCTTCATTTGAAAACTTATCCATTGAAAAAACACCTCCATATGGATAGAATGAAGCTGCTGCCGGCAAATTATACACGCTTACTTTTTAGTCAGCAAATCTCCATACTGCTTAATTTTTTCTCCTACGGTACACTCTTTAATACAAAACGTCTGAGCGTATGTTTTGCCCTTTTCTTTATTAAACGTTTTTTTTACAAAACAATCACTACAGTAGTAATCCAATAACTCCGTTACTTCTTCTAATAATTGTTTACGTTCCACTCTCGTTCATCTCCATTTCGTTCTGTGTGTTACACTTGCTTCCTGCTAGCAATTGGTATCCCTTGAAGAGCTTGAGTAGCAAGCTGGTCAGCCTCTTCATTTTCCTTCCTTGAAATAGGCTCATATACGGGTCGGATACCAAGTTCCTGCATTTTATCTTCTATTCGATCTAAGTACCGATTAAACTCTTCTTCGAAACAGGGCCACTCCCCAGCCAGCTGATTTAATACAACCTGAGAGTCACCTCTAAACGTTACCGGTATATGATGAACACCAAGTTCCTCAAGCTCTTGTATTAAATAATAAAAAGCAGCATACTCTGCCTCATTATTTGATTCAATCTCTTGCAGCCTTGAGTTGCGTCGTATTCGGTAAGAGTTGTTGTTCTGTTTAAAATAAATCACAACCCCAAGCCCCGCTAAGAGCGTATCATGCTCATAGCCTCCGTCAAAATATGCCACAATATCGTGAGGCTCTGTCTGTACTTCCTGTAAGAGCTTTTTCGCTTCTTTTACAGTCCATTTTTGCTGCTGCTCATCAAGTAGAAAAATTTCCTTCGTTCGACCTGTTTTTTCTAAATCACCCACAATCATTAGCGCCTCATTCGCATCTGTAAAATCGGATGTGAAAATTAACTGTTTATGTTTCGAGGATTTATAATGCCATTCAATTTGGAAATTCATAACGAGCATTCCTTTCATCAGCAATTTTGAATTCAACACTTTTTCTGCTTTTTTGTATTTTATCTTCTATTATGTCTTTTCATGACAGTTTTCTTACCTAATAAGCGGATTTTAGCGTTTATACGTGCTAATATAAAATAGCTGAAGTACTTATGATACAATACTATTGATGAAAAAACATGGTTTAAGCTTATATTGTTTTAACAAGGAGGCTGTATGATGATTGAAGTTTATATAGACGGAGCCACTGCTGGCAACCCTGGTCCTTCTGGAGCTGGTATTTTAATTAAAGGAAATGGTGAACATCATCGTTACGCTATTGCTCTTGGGACAATGACGAATCATGAAGCAGAGTACCATGCACTTCTTCATGCATTAAAAATTTGTTTAGAAAACAAGTATACGAGCGTATCTTTTCGAACGGACTCTCAGCTAGTAGACCGCGCAATGAACCAAGAATACGTTAAAAATAAAGCGTTCGCTCCTTTACTGGAAGAAGCCCTCAAATTGTCCAGTCAATTTGAGTTATTTTTTATAAAGTGGATCCCTAGCTCTCAAAATGCAGGTGCTGATCAGCTGGCCAGACAAGCCATTAATCAAAAAGAAGCAGGAATGTAATCCTGCTTAAATCATACCTGATGACTTTAAATATTGAATGGCTTGTTTTTGATTGCTAATACGATTTGATGTCAAATTCTCGAGGAGCGATACAAAAAAACTGCCGTCAAATTCTTTTTGTACTTTTAGTGTCCATTCAATTGTAAATATGACCATCTCGTCAGCTGCACGCGTATACTGCTGACCAAATGAAATAAATCCACGTGCATCTTCTGCTAAATGAAAGCCTTTTTCTTCAAGATAAAGAAGATACTCTTCAACGGTTTGAGCTGTTTTTGTCACTTTTTCGTCCCATCCTTTTGTGAAGGTTCTTCTTTATCTTAGCTTACTTTTGGCTATTTGACTATGATTTCCCTTCTAAAAAATAGCCAATTGCTCCAAGTGCTACTCCTAAAATGGCTCCGCCAATCACTTCTTCGGGCTGGTGCCCAAGCATTTCTTTCAAGCGCTGTTCCGTCAAATCGTGAAAGCCTCCGTCTGGAAGACCCGCAAGCTTTTCAATTTCTTCATCTAACGTATTCACTTTAATAGTAATTTCGCCAGTCTGCCTTCGAATTCCTTGTGCATCGTACATCACAATAATTCCAAAAACAGATGCTAACGCAAAGTCAATCGTAGAAACACCTCTTTTTAATGCTACATAGGTAGCCAAAGAAGATACGCCTGCTGAATGAGAGCTTGGCATTCCACCCGACGCAGCAATCATCCGCATATCCCACTTTCCTGTTTGATACTTTTTAATTGGGATTTTTAACGCTTGGGCTAAACCGATTGATGAAAGAGCAATGACAATTCCTTTATTCATATTGCTTCACCTCATCTATAGTTTGCGATGGATTGACATCTCGTACCCAAGCAAATATTGCCCAACAAAAAACGCCGGGCTAATCTGCTGACAGAGCAGGCTAATCCCGGCGCTTTTGGAAACAGTTCTGTTATTTTTTACGCTTTTTTTGTGCAGCATTATTCATTTTGGCAGATTCAACTTCAGCATAAGAGCCGAATTCTTGGCCATATTGATTATTTGCACTTTTATTAGCTTCTAACTTCTTGTTAACAGAATTGTTTTGGTTTTGTTGCACGTTGAACTCAGAAGCAAACTCCCCAGCATAAGTGTCATTTGCACTTTTTGCACGCTTTGCTTTTTGAGCCTGATTTGCTTTAAACTCAGAAGAGAACTCTTGGTTATAATTATGCTTTGCATTGTTATTCGCTTGCGCATTTTTATTACCTAATTTTTGACGACCCATCGCTATCTCCTCCTATTTGTACCTCGTTGGTACACTATTAGTATGGATCAAGCGGCACGTCATATCCTGTTCAAATTAAGGTAAAAACACCAGAGCTTAGCACGTTTATATTCTTGCTACGTACTCTTTAACCATTTCTTCTGTCACTACTTTACGGCCTGGAATGATGGTATATTTTTGAGACAGCTCATTAATTTCTGCTGTTGCAGCATTAATGCCGTCTACAGAAAAGGGTTTCCCTTCTTTGCAAAGAAGCACAGCTGCCTCAATAGCTTGCTCGCGTCGAGCTTCTAAGCTGGCAAAAGCACGTACTAGTTCGTGCTGTTTTTTAGAATGGGCTGAAATTTCTTTATGTACACTCATGTTCGTTCCTCCATTATATTATGCTGAGTTAGTAAAAATAAGTTAATGTCCTCATAACTGATTTGCTTTTCCGGTAATTCTTTTAAGCTTCTTTCTATCGCTGCAGCTTCTTTCTTAATACTGTCCAAAAAGTTTTTCATCTTTTCATTAAAAGCAACTTTCCCGCTTATCTTGCACTGTACAAATTGCTCAATGATGGATTGCTGCCTATCGTCGAGATTTGCCTGCTTACGTAAATCGGCAAATAAAATGACAGGGAAACTGCGCTGCTTTACTACTACTTTCAGTGATAAAAATGCACGAATCAGTTGAAGCATCACTTTTATATCCTCTATTGTAACAGAAGATGTCAGATTTCTTTTACTATTTATCGTTAAAATTTTAAAATAATGATATCCCAATGCTTTTAAGGAATATGATTGAGCCATCATTTGCCGCAGTGGCTCAGCAAACGATGGCTTCTGATAATAAACAAGAGGAGACCATAGCCACTCATAAAGCGAAGGGTTTGATTTTGTAAACAAATAAATGGTTTTGTACAAATCCCACCCTTGCATATCATAATTGCCTTCTGCTACATTAATGACCTCCTGAGGTCTATTGAGATGAAGATAGCGTGATGCTTTATATTTGTATATAAAGCGAACGTCAAAATCACTCGCTGACGTGTCGAGTCCGTAAGCACGGCTGCCTGATTCACATGCAAACAAAATTTCTACATTATATTCTTTTTCAATTTCCTGTAAACGTTTATTTATGTGTGTAGACATAAAAATTAATGACCCTTTCTTTCCTCCAATACATGTTCTAGCACCGTCATTGTACTTACCAATTCTTGAATTGGAAATTCTTCAGACACCGCTGCTTGCAGCTGTTTGTAATAATCATACCATTCTTCAGATACAGACTGTTTATGCGCTAAGACGTACTGATTCACTAAATGGGTATAGTGTGAATGAAGAGCGGCTTCTTCTTTCGCAATGTAGTGATTAACATCGGGCTTAATACGTTCTAGTAAAGCAGCGTGAAGCTTTACTTTCTCATTTTTTTCAAAAAAGCTTTTATTGTTTTTATACAGTGAAAGCTCTTTTTGATACGATTCATTCTCATCAAATTGATGACTTGTCACAACTTCACTGCCATTTGGAGGCTCTAACGAGTTCAACGTTGGAGTAAACGTCGGTTCATAGCGCTGTAGCTTTGTAATGATCATTCGATGCCAGTCTTCGATTAATTTTACGATGTATTTTTCGATTCGCAAAGTGGTCGCACGCACTTCTTGCGTTGCGTCGAAGGAAATAGACGTTAACAACTCCTGCAAACACAGGCGCAGCTGCTTTTGCTTTTCACCTCGATCATCCCTTAGGTTTGCCGGACTGAATGCTTCTTTAAAGAAGTCATCATACCTCACAAACAGACGTTTTTTCACATAAAATAAAAGCTCTTCTAATTCGCGGTCAAACTGCTGTTGTTCATATTCAAAATGAATTTCATGCAGTTTTGCTGCTACCTGCTCATTCTTTATGTGAAGAGATTGAATGTATCGCTTTTTATCTACTTCTGATTTTGTTTGCACCTGTTTCATTTCATTGGCAACTGCTAAAATTTGTTCGAAATCTGCATAGACACTTTGGATAGCAAGCTCTGGTAATTCATAATTTATGAAGCGGTAAAACGCATTTTTGAATGGCAGAAACATTTTATCCTCGTGGTTTTGCAAAGCCTGCAAGCTTGATACCGGGTATAAGCGCGGAAAGCGTATACCATACTGTTCAAGCTGCTCTTTTACGTACGTCTGAACTAACTGCAGCTCTGTATCCGAGCTGGCTAGGTCCGCTGCATTTACTAAGAAAAACATTTTATCAAGCGCAAATACATCTTTTACACGGCCAAGCTGAATAAGAAATTCGCGGTCAGCTTTTGAAAATGCATGATTATAATACGTTACAAATAAAATGGCATCTGCATTTTTGATATACTCAAACGCTACTCCAGTGTGCCTCGCATTGATTGAATCAGCTCCGGGTGTATCAACGAGCGTAATGCCTAAGCGAGTAAATTCACAGTCATAATACAGGTTAATAAATTGAACAAAACACGCTTTTTCTTCTTTGGCTACATAATCATGAAATCCTTCTGTATCTACTACTACTTCTGAACCGATATGCTGCTTGACTTCGCCGTAGCCTTTTTCTACTGCCTGTAAAAACGACAAATGCAGCTGCAGCTCTTCTGTTGCCTGCAGGGTTGGAATAATTGTTAGCGCTTCGTCAATTGATTCTACTTCATGATGAAACAGCTTAAGTGCACCATTTAAATCTTGGATCATCTGCTCGTTTGTTTTCATTTGCACAACAGCTGTTTTATGCGGCCGTTTTTCTGTTGGAGGCATAATTTTATTGATGGTTGCTGTTGTTGGGTTCGGAGATACTGGAAGTAATCTTTCTCCAATCAACGCATTAGCAAAAGATGACTTACCGGCACTAAATGCTCCGAACAAAGCTACGGTAAACGTTTGATTTGATAGCTTTTTACGCTTTTCTTGAAGCCTGTTAATAAAGCGGTCTAACTTTCCAAATGAACGGAGCTGTTCGAGAACAGCTGATACATCTTGAAGAACCTTTTCTGTTCCTGTTTCATGCACAGCTTCCTCAGGCTGTGAAACTAACTGCTGCTCACTCACAGCTTCTTGCTTTTCTTCAGCTTTCATGATGCCCGTTTCATATTCTTCTTGTAACATATATGACAACTCGTTCGTATCTTCTGCCGTTAGGTCGTCGTCAGTGTGCTGTAAAAATTGAAGCAAAGCTTTTGTACGTGCCAATTTTGCTTTCATTTCTTGAAGGGATGTATACGCTTCTTCAAATGCCTCACATTCCTGCAAGTGCTGATAAATTTTTTCACGCTTTACTTCATCTTGCTCGATTTTGCTCTGTTCGATTTGCGCATAAAGCTCATATAATAATCGCGTCGCTTTTTTCTTAATATGATCGGCTACATCTTTTGCGTACGTTAAAACATAATCACCATTAATCGTAGCTCCTGCCTTTACCGTTTCAATTAAATCATGCGGCTCTAACGGAATTTCAAACTGCTGAACCTGGCGTATAAGATCCGGATCGGTAAGATTTTGATTTTTCACCAGCTCTTGCACATATTGCTGCAAGTGCCACTGCAGCTGAGAAGCTGCTCGTTCTTTCATATCATCAAAAAATAACGTCAGCCGCTCTTTTTTTACTTCCTCGGTCTTTTTCTTAGCAAATAAAAGACCCACTTTAAAATCAGGCTTTGTCGTTTCTAAAAACAGCCTAGCTTTTTCTCTCATTTCATATGGTGTTAAATTGGCGTTGCTTAGTATCTTACCTGTTTCTTGTTGGTACGTTTCTGCTAGCTGCTTTTCAGCACGCCTCATTTCAGCTTCTTTTTCGAGAAGCTGCTCTTTTTGCTGCTTATTCATTTCATGGTTCTCAAGCGTAAGCTTATGGCGCAGATCGTCATGAATCGTTAACTTTTCTTCTTCTTGGTCTTCAATAAAGGCAAGGTGATCGTCAATTAACATTTGCATCGCATGTTGAATATGCTGATGTCGGTTTTCTTTTTCCGTCATCATAGCAAGTAATAGAGATTTTACGTACGAAAGGTCGTTATGACGGTTGGTTGGCTCTTTTAACGACGTATAGAAGATTCCTTCTGGTCTCACATTCCACTTTAAAAATGACGTTTCTACAGATTCTTTAAATGCTTGAAATGTTAGCTGATCTTCTTGGTGTTTATCGATTTGATTTACAATTAAATAAAGCGTTTTATTAGCTTCTTGCAGCTGTTTTGCAAATTGAAGATTTAATTCTGCCTGCACATGATTATAATCCATCACGTAGAAAATAACGTCCGCTAAGTGAAGAGCTGACTCGGTCGATACACGATGCGCATCATCTGTTGAATCAATTCCCGGTGTGTCCATCACCACAACATTTTTAGGAATAGCCTCTGTATCTATCGATAAATGAATGGACTCTACTTCATCTCCATCGACAGCAAACTGCTTAATTTGCTCATACTCATAAGGCGCTTCATAACGCACCGGCGGCTGTTTGCGGTAATAAACGGTTGCATGCTCATCCCCAGCTTTTACTGATACTAAGTTTGCGCTTGTTGGAATAGGACTTGCAGGCAAAATTGCTTGCCCCATCAATTCGTTAATCATGCTCGATTTTCCAGCCGAAAAATGTCCGCAAAATGCTACAACAAATTCACCGTTCACCCACTTTTTTAACAGCTGTATTGCTTTTGCTGCCTGCTGTTCATCTCCAGCTGCTTGAAATTGCTTATGTAAATGAAAAAGAGATGCTTCCAATCGGAGATTTTCTTGATGTTTCACACTCACTTTACCCATTATTACTCTACCCCTTTTGCCTCATTCAAGACTGTATTTAAATGTTCTCTATCCAGCTTCACTTCTGCTTATTCTTTCTCTATTTTACTTGATTCGCATGCATTTTCCCATAAAAAACTGAATTTTTAGTTACAAAAACAATAAAAAAAGCTGTCAATAATTTGACAGCTTTGCATCGTACTTTTTATTCATCGCATGTATGTTACGCCTTTTGGGCTTTTTCAATATTTTTCATTACATACGTTGTGACGCCAACATATGTAGCAAGTGCTCCAATCACAAAAAGACTAACCATTACGTCCACCACCGTTTCTACTTGATGAAATTGATAATCTTTATCATTTGTTTCATCTTATCATGAAAGATAATCATTTTCAATTAGTTTTAAGATTTTTTTATAGGAAAGAAACGTCCCCTGTTTTGCATCACTTCGCCGTAATTTGTTTCATTCGTTAACGCTTGTTCTTCTAAGGGAATTCTGACGGCTAATATACACAAATTGAAAACAGAAAAAACAGCTAACGTCCAGTATGCCTGAAACATAAGCGGAACTAACACCAATTCTGCCGCTACTACTGTATAGTTAGGGTGCTTCATAAAACGATAAGGACCTCTTAGCACAACCTTTGCATTAGGCAAAACGATAATTTTTGTATTCCAATACTTTCCTAACGAAGAAATAGCCCATATTCTTGCAAGTTGCACAAGCACAAAAAAACTAAACAACAAAAAAGAAAAGTGATACATTCCATCTTTTAATACATACACTTCCGTAAAAAGAGCAGCAAAAAAAGCGGCATGCATGCTTACCATCCATTTGTAGTGACTTTGACCAGCTTCGTATGCTCCCTGCTTCTTCATCCAAGCTTCATTTCTTTTGGCGATAACCAATTCACATAGACGCTGTAAGATAATAAATACAAAAAAGCTATAAAAAAACAATCGCTTTACCTCCACTCTAATAGAAGCATTTCAGAACTAAATCCAGGGCCAAGAGCTGTTAATAAACCGTATTCTTTACTCGAAATTTCTTTCTTCATAAAGCGGTCTAATACATACAAAACGGTTGCGGAAGACATGTTTCCATGGTTTTTAAGTACATCTAGAGAATCAGCAATCATATTTTCGTTTAGCGACAGCGTTGATACATATGCTTCAAGCACTTTTTTCCCTCCAGGATGAGCAACAAAATGCTTTAAATCCCGACTGGTCAAATGCTGAGTTTGTAAAAATGACTCAACTTCTCCGCCTAACCACGAATCGATAATCGTGGGAATATCTTTTGAAAAGACCACAAATAGTCCATCATTTTTAATCTCCCATCCCATTACATCTTCTGAATTAGGCATGAGCGTCGATTGTGTATGTAAAATGTAAGGATAGCTTTTTGCAAGGGCAAAAGTGGTATCAGCTTCGTCACCTGCGACTAAAGCAGCCGCTACTCCATCTGCAAATAAAGATGTACCGATTAAGTTGCTTTTTGAACGATCATTTCGCTGAAAAGTTAAACTGCAAAGCTCAATAGATAAAACAAGGACTTTAGCGCGCGGAAAGGCTTTGCAATACTCATAAGCTCTTGAAAGCCCAGACGCTCCTCCAGCACACCCTAATCCCCAAATAGGAATTCTTTTTGTATGATCTGAGAACGCAAGCTTATTCATAATTCGTGCTTCAATGCTAGGCGTAGCTAAACCACTTGTTGAAACATAAAAAATAGCCTCAATTTCTCCACATGGCAAAGGAGTACTTACATAGTTCTTATTTGTTAAGCAGTCTTCAATTGCTTTTGTACCTAATTCAACAGCAGATTCTATAAAAGCATCATTTTTTTCTTCAAATGTATGGTCTTCTTGAAACCAAGATAAATCTTTGGCAAAATTACGTTTCTCAATTTGACCATTTTGAAAAACGGTTAGCAGACGATTAATATCTTTAAACGATTCGGAAAAAAGTTCTTTTGCAAATAACAGCGTGTCTTGCTGAGTTAATTCATAAGGAGGAACTCCAAATCCAACTGAGATAATCTTTGGCATACACTTCACCTCTTTGATTGCGTTACATTTAACATTTGTAATAGCTGGGGATTTATTCAATTCTTTTTTAGTGGAATGGAGGCGAAACATAAAAAAACTTTCCTGTAACTCAGGAAAGTCTACGTTTTGAAGAAGTGTATGTTTGTTGTGCACTTTTATTATAGCGCAAATAATCTGAATGTACAGATACAATTTATGGATTGATGAAAATAAGTGCTTATTTTTTATGAAAAGAAAATGGACATATAGATTTCATCTACATATTCATTGTTGAAATAAGCTTGTTCTTTCATAACGCCTTCTTGTTCAAATCCTACCTTTTTATACAATTCGTATGCCACTTTATTCGAAGCAAACACAGTTAAAGAAAGTTTATGAAGATTATTTTCTTTGCACCAGTTTAGCGTATAATTCATAAATTGTTTTCCTATTCCCATTCCCTGTGCTTTTGAAATAAGCCATGTACGGAAGAGCCCCGTGTGGCGCTTCATTTTAATTTCGCCTCTAAGAACACGTGCAATTCCAAGCACTTCACCTTCGACTTCAGCTACAACGTACATGTGATTGTTCTTTTCTACTGATGCAATAAAATCTTGCTCTTCTTGAACTGTGCGCGGCTCATCTTTTTGAATAAATTCCCCAGCCTCAATAATTTCTTTTACCGCTGTTGTAATATGCTCTGCATCACTTGCCTGTGCAGGGCGAATAGTGACTTCACGTCCGTCTTTTGCTTTAAATTTCACTATGTCTTTCTCTGCTGTAATCATCTATATCAACTCCTATATTTTTCACCATTCAGTACTACTATTTTGGTTCTAGCTTGCGTAATTTATCAGTGGTAAAGTTCTGCTTTTCATTTCATCTAACAAGCAATCATGTGCATTTGTTGTATTACCCACGCTTTAAACAAAGCTAAACCATTTTTGAAATATTTATTCTTGCACAGACATCCTAGAAATGCAATTAATTGCGTGAAAGAACTATTATTCCAAATTTTCTTTACAAAAGTGCATAAAAAAGCTGAGACACAACGAAACACCTGAAAGCTACGTCCGTCTTCACAACAAAAAAATACGAACTAACAACCAATAATTTTGATTATTAGTTGCTAGTTCGTGTTTCACTTCGACTAAAATATTTTTGTCCCTCTACTTTTGATTAAAGTCCCATTGAGATATATTTTACTTCTAAATAATCTTCAATGCCGTAATGACTTCCTTCGCGTCCAAGACCACTTTCTTTAAAGCCGCCGAATGGAGCTTGAGCTGCAGATGGAGAGCCGTCATTTACTCCTACAATGCCGTATTCTAACTCTTCAGATACAAACGTTGCTTCTTTAATGTTTTCTGTAAATACGTAAGCGGCTAAACCATAAGGGCTATTGTTTGCTCGTTCTACGGCTTCTTCTATTGTTTTGAATGTTGATACAGGTGCCAATGGTCCAAACGTTTCTTCAAACATGCAATTCATGTCATCAGTTACATTTGTAATAATTGTCGGCTCCATAAAGAAACCGTTTTTAGTTGTTATAGCTTGTCCGCCAACCACAACTTTAGCTCCTTTACTTTTTGCATCCGCAATTTGTGCTTTTACTTTCTCAACCGCTTTGTCGTTAATTAACGGTCCAACCTGTGTACCTTCTTCTAATCCATTTCCTACTGTTAATTCCGCCGCTTTTGCTGCAAATTTTTCAACAAAAGCATCTGCAATGGATTCTTGTACATATACGCGGTTTGTGCAGATGCACGTTTGACCTGCGTTAACAAACTTAGAAGCAATTACGCCGTTTACAGCAGCGTCTAAATCTGCATTTTCTGTTACGATAAACGGTGCGTGACCACCTAATTCCAGCGATAATTTTTTCACAGTATCCGCGGCACCGCGCATTAAATGTTTACCAACCGCTGTTGAACCAGTAAATGTTAATTTTCGGATACGTCCGTCTTTTTGCCATGTGTCGCCAATAGCTGCTGCATCTCCAGTAACAACATTGATCACACCTTTTGGAACTCCCGCTTCTTCTGCGAGCTCTACTAACCGAAATGCTGTAAAAGGTGTTTCTTCAGATGGTTTTAAAACAATTGTACATCCTGCTGCAAGAGCCGGGGCCACTTTACGCGTAATCATTGCTGCAGGGAAGTTCCATGGTGTAATAGCTGCTACAACGCCAACAGGCTGTTTTTTAACCGTAATACGTTTATGCGTATGATGAGCTGGAATCGTTTCACCGTATACACGCTTTCCTTCTTCAGCAAACCAAGCAATATAATCATTGCCATACTGCACTTCACCTTTTGCTTCTGCAAATGGTTTGCCTTGTTCCGTTGTCATAATTTCTGCTAGTTCATCTTTATGATTTTCAATTAGTTGATGCCATCTCATTAAAATAGCACTGCGCTCTTGAGCGGTTTTTTTCGACCATGTTTTAAAAGCCGCTGCCGCTGCATCAGCCGCAAGTGCTGCTTCCTTTGCGCCTGCCTTTGGAATTTTCCCTATAACTTCTTTTGTTGCTGGATTAATCACATCAATTTTCTCTTCCGTTGTTGTCCATTCACCGTTAATATATAGTTTGTTTGGATACATCATTCATCCTCCTAGTTGTGTGAATTTCTTTGTGCTGTGTTAACTACACTATATACACTAGCATCTTCGTTGATTTATGAGAACTTCCCTTCTATACTATGGGTATAACAAAAGGTTATAGGTGATAAATATGAAAACAGAATGGCTTGAGTCTTTTATTGAAACAGCCAAAACAAAAAGCTTAAGCAAAGCAAGCGAACAGCTGCATATGACACAGCCCGCGCTCAGTAAGCAAATGAGAAAACTAGAAGAAGATTTAGGAGTAACATTATTTATTCGCTCCGCTACAGGAGTAGAATTAACCTCAGCAGGTGAAATTCTTTTACAAGAAGGTGAATCCATACTTTCAAGCGTTCATGCTCTTCAAAAAAAATTAGTGTCTACGCAAGAAGCTTGTGATTTAACTATCGGAACGTGGCAGAGTATGGCTGCTTTTTACTTACCTTATCAACTGGCTTCTGCTAAAGACCACAATCGCCATATTGATATAAGAACCTCGCATCACTATTATGATTTGTTAGAGCAGTTAGAAAGCAATCAAATTGACGGGGCTTTATTTGATGATCGAGAGATTCAACATACTTACTGGTCAAAACTATTGTTCAAAGAAGACTTTTATTTATTTGTGAATGATCAGCACCCGGTAGCCGAAAAAGAAAGCGTATCATTTGAAGATTTCAAAGAAGAACCCATTGTAGTTCTCCCCCCAGGGTGCGATGTTCGGACACTAGTAGAAAAAGCGTACAATCGTCATAACTTAAAAATTTCCATTGCCAATGAAATTGAATTTGCTCAAAGTATTATGGGATTTATTTCAGCTAATTTAGGTATTTCAATTCTCCCTGAAATTTTTATGCGCCATTTACAAAGCTCAAACATTAAAGCGTTACCTATTACAGACTTCAAATTCAAAAGAGAAATTTCATTAGTGGCAAAAAACCCTGATGTGGGGAAAATGCTTTATACACTGTTTTTTAAAACACGGTCTTAATAGAAAAGACGACCAAATTAGGCCTATGTTCTCCATAACAATGAAAAGATCCGAACGATTAATCGTTCGGATCTTTTCAACTAAAATATTTTTGTCCTAGCCTCTTTTTATTTCGATACTACTTCATTTGTTAACTTTGTTTCTGCAACTTGCGTACGTGGTGATTTCATCATATTAAAGACAATATTTAAAAAGATTGCTGTAAAACTCCCCATTACAATACCGCTTCCAGTAAGAACTTGAAGACTCTCTGGTAAGTTTTTGAAGAGTTCAGGTACAACCGTCACCCCTAGACCCATGCCAACCGAACATGCAATCACAAGAAGGTTTTCTTGTTTTGCTAAATCAACTTGACTAAGGATTTTAATACCTGAAGAGATTACCATTCCAAACATAGCTACCATTGCTCCACCAAGGACAGAGCTCGGGATAACCGTCGTCACCGCTGCGATTTTAGGTAGAAAACCCAAAACGATTAAAATTCCACTCGCTGCAAATACAACATTTCTTGTGCGAACACCTGACAATTGTAAAAGTCCTACATTTTGAGAATACGCTGTATAAGGAAATGCGTTAAAAAATCCGCCTAATAAAATCGCCAGTCCTTCTGCACGATAGCCTTTAGATAAATCTTTTTCATCCACTTCTTTTTTACAAATATCACTAACAGCAAAATAAACGCCTGTTGACTCGACAATACCAACAAGTAAAACAAGGAACATTGTCAGAATGGCCATAATATTAAAAGTTGGCATCCCAAAGTACAGCACATGTGGCATATGAACCCACGCTTCTTCTTTTACGCCGGAAAAATCGACTTTTCCCATAAAAGAAGCTGCGATTGTTCCAACAACTAATCCTAATAACACAGAGACGGAGCGCATAAATCCTTTTGTAAATCGATACAAAACAATAATTAATAGCAAAACGCCAAAACCTAAACCTAAATTGCTCAAGCTGCCAAAATCTTTACTTCCTTCTCCTCCGGCTAAATCTTTAATCGCTACAGGAATTAACGTAATTCCAATAATCGTTACAACCGAACCCGTAACTAAAGGAGGGAAAAACTTAACCAATTTACCTAAAAAAGCAGAAAGAAGGACAATGAGTAAACCAGCGACGATAATAGAACCATATATGGAGGAAACGCCGTAAGAACCTCCAATTGAAATCATAGGTCCTACGGCAGTAAACGTACACCCTAATACAACTGGAAGACCAATTCCAAAAAAACGATTTTTCCACACTTGCAGCAGCGTTGCCACACCGCACATAAATAAGTCAATCGCCACTAAATACGTAAGCTGCTGCTGAGTCAAGCCAATGGCTCCTCCAACAATAAGCGGAACAACAATCGCACCTCCGTACATAGCTAAAACATGCTGTAAACCAAGTGAAAAGACTTTTCCTTTATTCATATTAAACCTCCACTGTTGGTTTATCTTCAACAAATGTCACTTTACCATTTGATAAAGACTGAATGCGTGCTAATGATTCTACTTTAACGCCTGATTTACGAATTTGTTTTCCTCCATCTTGGAACGCTTTTTCAATAACAATACCAATGCCGCCTACTTTAGCACCTGCTTTTTGCACGATATCCATCAAGCCGAATGCAGCTTGGCCGTTTGCTAAAAAGTCATCAATAATTAAAATCACGTCATCTTCTTGAATAAATTTATCAGCAACTGAAATTTCATTTTCTTCTTTTTTTGTAAATGAATATACTTTTGATGTAATGAGTCCGTCTTGAAGTGTTAAAGATTTTCTTTTTCTAGCAAACACCATCTCAACGTTTAGCTTCAATGCGGTCATAATCGCTGGAGCAATTCCTGATGATTCAATCGTTAAAATCTTCGTAATTCCTGCATCTTCAAAACGCGAAGCAAATTCTTCTCCAATTTCTTTCATTAATACAGGATCCATTTGGTGGTTTAAAAATGTGTCTACTTTTAAAACCGTGTCTGATAATACGATACCATCTGTTAAAATTTTGTTTTGCAAAGCTTTCATAGTTCGTTCCTCCAACGTTTGTATTAAAAAAGCTCAAAAACATAGCTGCACTCGTATATGAGTAGAGCAATGTCTTTGAGCTTTTACGCACAAAAGTGAAAAACAAACTTCATCGCTCACCCATAGTCAAACTATTTACGGTAGTTTGGTAGATACTTACGAGCCTTATTCTCGTCATTATATGAGTGCGTTATTGAGTTAATTGTATTATATCAGCAAATCTTTTATTTGAAAATATCTAAAAACGATATTTTCGAACATTTACTTGTGATACAAAACATAATATTCGGTTATAGCGCTTTTTATACGTGATAAATTTCTCCATATTTCTTTTCTAGATACTGAATTAAATAATCTACATTTAAGCCTTCTCCCGTTACATCGTTTAAAATTTCAAGAGGCTTTTTCATTTTTCCGTACTGATGAATATGTTCTGTTAGCCAATTTGTAATCGGCGAAATTTCTCCTTTTTCGAGGAGTTCATCATAATTGGGCAAGTCTTTTAACATGGTATGCTTAAACTGCGCTGCGTACATATAGCCAAGAGCGTAGGAAGGGAAATACCCAAAGCTTCCTCCGGCCCAGTGTACATCCTGAAGCACGCCTTCTCCATCGTGACTTGGACGAACTCCTAAATATTCTTCGTATTTCTCATTCCAAATTTCCGGTAAATCTGCAACTTTATATTCTCCGTTTATTAACCCTTTTTCAATCTCATAGCGAATCATAATATGAAGAGGATACGTTAACTCATCTGCTTCAATACGAATAAGAGACGGTTTCGCCTCATTTACTCCTCGGTAAAAATCTTCTAAATCTACATCGTCAAATTGTCCCGGCGCATGCTTTTTTAGTACGTCGTAATGATGCTGCCAAAATGCCTTATTTTTACCGACAAACTGCTCAAAAAACAGCGACTGTGATTCGTGAATTCCCATTGAAGTACCTTCACATAGAACTGTACCGACAAGATCCTTTGAAATATTCTGCTCATATAAAGCATGGCCGCATTCGTGAATTGTTCCAAAAATAGCCGTTCGAAAATCGTTTTCAGCATATTTAGTCGTGATGCGCACATCTCCCGGGTTTAAGCCAGTAGCAAAAGGATGGACTGTTTCATCAAGGCGCCCCGCTTCGAAATCATAGCCAAGTGTTTTTAACACGTCTAGACTAAATTGCTTTTGCGCCTCTTTTGGGAAAGTACGGAATAAAAATTCCGTATTTGGCTTTGTATTTGACCCGGCGATTCGCTGAACAAGAGGCACAATATGCTCCCGTAGCTTTCCAAACACCTCGTCTAAAATTTCAACCGTCATCCCCGGTTCAAAAAGGTCCAGTAAACGGTTATATTTGTTTCCTTCATACCCCCAATACTCCACAAACTTCTGATTGAACGCTACAATTTTTTCGAGGTACGGTTGAAATAAAGCAAAATCTGCTTTTTCTTTTGCGTCTTCCCAAACCGACTCAGCTTTTGAAGTTAATGTAACGTATTCTTTATATTCATGCGGAGGAATCTTTTTATTTAAGTCATATTCTTTTTTACATTCTTCCACTGCTTTTTTCGTAATATCGTTTATGTAAGGCTGTGACTCAGGGTTCGTTAATTTCTCAATAAAACCTGCCATGTCATCAGAAACCGAAAGATTGAACGCTTCTGATGACATCATGCCAATAACTTCAGAACGCTGATCCGCCCCTTTTTTTGGAGCACCCGTCCTCAAATCCCAGTACATCACTCCGATTGCCTCGTGATAACTTTTGATTTTATTCATGTATTCATAAAACTGTTTCTCAATTTTCTGTATGTCTTCTCTCATTGTTTTTCCTCCTTACTTTCCTTATTTCACCATAAATTATTTTATCATAATAGTAACGGCATGTATATAACTGAATATTCAATCTATTATACATATAAAAAAGCGCGGCTACAACCGCGCTTTTTTATATGTTTTCTATTTTCGTTGGGACATTTTGTTCAATGATTGAACGCACTTTTGAATCTGTGCTTTTTGGCATAAAGATCGTGATTAGACCCTTATCGTTATGAGAACGAATCAGTCTTCCAACTCCTTGCTTTAAGCGAAGAAGCATATACGGCATATCTGCATCCCAGAATGGATCGACTACTTGATTGCGCTTTGCTTCAAAGACCGGATCATTTGGCGGATACGGCAGAGACCAAATAATTACATTAGATAGCGAAGGTCCAGGAATATCCAATCCTTCCCACAAATGAACAGCGCATAAAATCGTTTCTTCTTCCCTTTGGAACTGAGATACTAATTTACTGATTTCTTGATCGCCTTCAAATAAAAATGTGTACTGATTTAACTCTTTGGAAACTTCTTTGAACATCTCTAGTTCTTCTTTGCTGTTAAACAGTAAAAGTGCTCGTCCGTTCGTTTTTTCGAGCTGTGCAACAGCAAAGGCAAATTTTTCAGCAAACGCTTCTTCTTGATCATCCGAAACATTTTTTACCGCAATTTTCATTTGCTCATCATAATCAAATGGCGATTCAACGGAAAAAGAAAGCGGCTTTGCAATTCCTAAGCTATATGCTAAATAATCGAACGATTGGTTATCTGAAAGAGTCGCAGAAGTGAAAATATAAGGTATTTTCTTCGCAAATACTCGTTCTTTTAAGACGTCTTTTACTGCTTGCGGCATAATAACCAACGTCAGCTGCCAGTTATTTTCTTCTACCCAGTAGATGGCATTTTCGTTGTCCATAAATAAGCGCAGCGAATAATCAATTTGATCTAGATACTCATCTACAATTCGCAGCGTATATTCGTCTACTGTATAGGTCTCACTCTCAAACACAAGCTCGTTTCCGATATGTTCAAGCAACGATAAAAGTTCTTTTCCTACACTTTGTAATCCGTTTGTTCGGGCTACTTCTTTACGGCTAGAACCAACGATTTCTGTGCTTGCTTCACTTAAACGGTCAAAGAACATTGCATACACATCGATAGCGTGCTCGATCTTCACAGCAAATTCTTCTCGCACGTCATTTTCTAATAGACGCGTTAACAAGTTTTCTAACGTATCTTCTTGAATGCGATACGTTAAAGCCTTTTGTGCAGCAAATTCCAGCAGGTGACCTTCATCAAATACAACACAGCTGCTTTCAGGAAGAAGCGGAAGCTGTCCTTCACGCTTGCGGGCTTCATATGTCCAAATGTGTTCCATGTAAAAATCGTGAGAGCAAATAATTAAGTCATGTGCTTTTCTATAGTGCTCACGTGAAAGCGTTAAGCCACATCTATGACGCTGCTCACAGGAAGAGCAGTCTTGAAACGTATCCCAGTTAATTTGATTCCATTCCTCATCCGTTAAATGAGGATATTCTTTACGGTCTCCGTAGTGATAGAACGACTGCATACCGCTATGATCATGAACAAAATCAGGAAGCGTATCGTAAATTTCTTCAATGTTTTCATTATCCGTTCGTGCTGTCACAGCATCTAATTTCTTTAAACACAGATACTGATCTTGAGATTTTGCTAGGCGAACATCCATGTTAATATCTAAAATACCAGAGAGCTTGGCAATGTCTCCTTCCGCTTTTACTAACTGTTCAATTAATGTTTCATCCGCACAGGCAATAATAGCTGGCTTGCCAATATACCTTGCATAACAAATAGCGTACAGTAAATACACAATAGTTTTCCCTGTTCCTACACCTGCTTCTGCAAAAATTACATTTTTTTCTTTAAAAGCTCGTTCGATTTGAAAAGCCATAAAAATTTGTTCATCCCGAAGTTCTAACCCTGCGTCTGGAAGATGATCGTAAAAAACATCACCTATCCATTCATTTAATTTGTCAAAAAAGTTTTCATCCCGCTCAATTGTAAAAGGCAACCGCTCTCTCATCATCGATACTGACTCCTTTATTTATGTAAATATCTATCAATAAAAATTAGCTTCACTTCTTTTTATCTAGTAAATTTCTCATGTAAGCAAAACTTAATTATTGACTACTTTATCTAAAATGTCAATAAAAAGAGCTGAACATAAAAAAGTTCTGCCTGTAAGGACAGAACCTTTTTGTATAAAAGCTGAGTGTATAGAACGCAAACGGAATAAGTGCTATTAAAAAATTAATTACAGCGGAATTTTGAGTCCGTGGACTGAGACAATAAAAAGGCCGCTTCATACTCGGCTTTTGCTTGTTCCAGCTGAGTAAGCGTCTCTCCGCTCACTTCTATTCCCTGCTGCATTAAATGATAGCTGTTTTCCAACGCTTGCCGAATCATAGTGAACTGCGTGTTTCTATCCATTTATAAACATCCTCTCTCTGTAGTGCTTACTATAAAAGTGAATACTATCATTCTATACACCAGCTGTTTATTTTATTCTCAAAACCAGCATCTCTGGCTTAATAAATGGATTCTTTCATTTAAGAAAATAATCGAACTTATTAAAATATTTCAATTCTCACTTGACTTATAGGAATAATATATTTTAAAATTACTTACAGATTCAATCACTCAAAACTACATAATACAGGCTTACCGGTCAACCGATAGCCTCTAATTGCCAGATACACGTACAATCCGTCTGTGCAATTAGAGGCTTTTATTATTTTAAAAGCCTGCTGAAAGGAGAAAAAATGGCAGAACTGCAGTTACAGCATGTGTATAAAAAATACGGAAAAGATAGTCTTGCAGTTGATAATTTCAATCTTCGTATTCAAGACAAAGAATTTATTGTATTTGTAGGACCTTCAGGGTGCGGCAAATCCACTACCCTCCGAATGATCGCCGGCCTTGAATCGATAACAGAAGGAGAATTGCTTATTAATGGAGATCGTGCAAACGATTTACCTTCTAAGGACCGGGATATTGCAATGGTGTTTCAAAACTACGCGCTTTACCCTCATTTAACAGTTTACGACAACATGGCATTTGGGTTGCAGCTCCGCAAAGTCCCAAAACAAGAAATTGATGATCGCGTTCGTGAAGCGGCTCGTATCTTGGACTTAGAACCCTATTTAAAACGCAAGCCAAAAGCGTTATCAGGAGGGCAGCGTCAGCGGGTGGCTTTAGGAAGAGCCATTGTACGGAATGCCCAAATTTTTTTAATGGATGAGCCTTTATCTAATCTTGATGCGAAGCTTCGCGTACAAATGCGTGCTGAAATCAGTAAGCTTCATCAAAGGCTGCAGACGACCATTATTTATGTAACCCACGATCAAACAGAAGCGATGACGATGGCAAGCAGAATTGTAGTTATGAAAGACGGAAAAATTCAGCAAATAGGTTCACCTATGCAAGTATATAATGCTCCAGAGAATACGTTTGTAGCCAGTTTTATAGGATCACCGGGAATGAACTTTTTCACAGGAAAAGTGGTGAACAGCAAACTGCACATCAGTGAACATGAGTTTCAACTGACAGAAAATCAAATGCATTCGTTACATGAAAAAGGCTACAATAATCAGTTCATTACTATAGGAATTCGACCTGAGCATATTACGCGGGCCTCTTCTGATGCTCCTCATATTTCATTACCGGTAGATGTGTCTGAGTTATTAGGAGCAGAGTACATACTATACAGCAGTTTAGGAGACCAGCTCTTTGTGGCTAAAATCCCTGGGGATGAACATATTCAAGTTCATCAGCACTTTCCATTTCATTTTCAAATGAATCATGCTCATTTCTTTGAGCAAGCATCTACCAACCGTATCAAAATTGACCAATAACTATCTAAAGAGAATTCTATAAATGGGGGAACTAAAATGAAAAAATTATTAATTTTGTTAGCAATGCTCACCGTGATCATCGCCGGCTGCAGCAAAAACAGTTCAACAAGCGGCGACAGCAGCGACTCTTCTAAAAAAGTAACCATTAACTTTACGCATTGGCGAGGAGAAGATTCGAAAGCTTTTGATTCTATCATTGAACAATTTGAAAAGAAAAATCCAAATATCCATGTAGAAATGACCGTCTTTCCTTCTGATTCCTATCAATCACAAATTCAAGGATCTCTATTATCTGGAGAAGGTATCGATGTATTTGCTAGTTTTCCAGGAAGTCAATTTGAAACGATTCGCAAAGCAAACGGTTTTGCAAAGCTGGACGACCAAAATTTACTCAGCAAATTTGACGAAAAGCTAATCCAAGCGGGTAAAGCGGATAATACGCAATATGCTCTTCCTTATCAGCTAGTCTATAACATCCCTGTCTATAACAAAGGGATTTTTGAAAAACTAAATTTAGATGTTCCTAAAGATTGGAATAGCTTTTTAAAAACATCTGAAACATTAAAGAAAAATGGATACACGCCGATTTTATTTTCTGGAGACGTAAGTCCTTCTCAATTTATTAATCCAATGATTATGAATAATGAACCTACGAACAACGCCCTTCACGAAGTAGAAACGGGCAAGCGCAAGCTAACGGATGAATGGTTTATCAAAACCCTATCTCAAATTAAAGAATTAAATGACAAGGGTTACTTCCAAAAAGATGCTCTTGGTACGAAAAAAGAAAGTGCTGCAGCACTTTTTGCTCAGGAAAAAGGTGCAATGCTTGCTCAAGGTTCTTATATGATGGCTACAGTCAAACAGCAAAATCCGAAGATTGATCAAGGTTTGCTTGCACCGATTACAGTGGATCAAGATAAAGCAAAATACGAAGGTGTTCATACCACGACATTCTTATTAGGTGTTGCTGAAAAATCAAAACACAAAGAAGCTGCTAAGAAATTTTTAACTTTCCTTGCAGATCCAAAGATTTCTTCTGAGTATGCGAATGCTACTGGCCAGTTATTAACGGTCAAAGACGTGAAATATGATTCACCTGAGCTCAAAGAAAGCGCAAAATGGAAAGACAAAAAAACGGTCTTCCAACCTCGATTTACAATTTTAAATGAGCGCGTATCAAAAGCTGTTGAAACATCTGTACAGGACGTACTATCCGGTATGTCAGCGAAAAAAGCTGCTGAAAAAGCACAAGGAGAGGTAGAACGTGTCGCTAAAAACTAATACGTCTATTCAAGAAGAAGAAAAGAGAACCCCTTCGTTCTCTTTTCCTCTCTTTTCATTTAAAAGTATCTCTAAAAGCAGGCATCTATGGTTGTTTTTACTTCCCGGTTTTATCATATATACTGTTTTCTTTGCATTGCCAACGCTTTCTGCTTTATTTTTAAGCACAACTGATTGGGATGGGTTGTCTTCTCAGTTCTCATTTGTAGGGTTTCAAAACTTCAAAGAAATTTTAACAAACGATGCTATTTTTACGCAGTCTCTTACAAACAACTTAAAGTTCACAATTGGCGTGCTGATCTTTCAAACATTATTGAGCTTAGGCTTTGCACTTTTGCTTTATAAAAATTCTGCATGGAATACATTTTATCGTTCACTCTTTTTTGTACCGACGATTATTTCGTCCGTGTCGATTGCCTTCACGTGGAACTTTATGTATGACCCCAACATTGGAGGAGTTAACCTATTTTTAAGTAAAATAGGCCTTGAGCATTGGACCCAGTCTTGGATTGGAAATGGACATATCGCCATTTACAGCTTGGCTTTTGTACAATTTTGGGCACATACTGGTCAAATGCTTATTATTTTTGTAGCTGGAATTCAAGCTATTCCCAGTGAGTTATATGAAGCTGCTAGTATTGATGGAGCAACAAGATGGCAAAAATTCAAGCGCATTACATGGCCTCTTTTAGCTCCAGCTACAACAATGGTTGTAGCTTATACAACCATACAAAGTTTTAAAGCATTTGATTTAATCATTGCAATGACAAATGGAGGTCCCTCCAACTCAACTGAAATTCTTTCGACACTGCTTTATCACGAAGCTTTTATTAATTTTCGTTTCGGCTATGCCTCTGCCATTTCAGTTGTATTTATGATTGTGATTGCTCTTTTAACGTTTCTTCAATTTCGCGTACTTCGTTTGACCAAAATGTAAAAGGAGATTCTTTTATGAAACAAAACCCATTCAGACAACTGATTTTAGGGATATACGGTTTAATCATTCTGTTGCCCTTAAGCTTGGTTGTATTAACAACCTTTAAAACAACGCCCGAGCTTTACAGCAACCCAATCGGATTACCAGCAGGCTGGAATATTGAAAATTATAAACAGCTGCTCGTCAATGAACCCATCTTTGGCTATATTAAAAATAGCGTGATTGTTACCGTCTTTAGCACGTTTTTTATTCTATGGTTTTCAAGCATGATTGCTTACGCTATTATTCAGCTGCCTCAAAAGCTTGGATGGATTGTATACGGCTTTTTTGTTTGCGGAATGATTGTTCCTACTCAAGTCAATATGATTCCTGTCTTTTTGCTGATGAATAAGCTTGGGCTCGTCAATACACTAACAGGCGTCATTATCGTCTCCATAAGTTTCTTGCTTCCCATCGGTGTCTTTATTATAACGGGGTTTATGAAAACTTTGCCAAAGGAACTATTCGAAGCTGCTCGGATGGACGGAGCGTCAGAGTGGAAAATATATTCAAAAATCGCTCTTCGACTCTCAATACCATCAATGGCTACAGTAGGAATTTTTTCGTTTGTGATTGTGTGGAATGATTTGTTATTCCCTTTGCTATTGTTAAAATCTAAAGAAGTAAAAACGCTGCCTATTGCACTATTGGACTTTCAAGGGGAATTTTTGACTAATTACCCTATGCTGTTTTCAGCAGTCGTTCTTTCTTCTATTCCATTATTGATTGCGTACGTGTTTTTACAAAAGCATTTCATTTCAGGAATGACATCTGGGGCATTAAAATAGCAGGCAAGAAAATCACGCTTCCCTGCCTGCCCCTTTATTCTATAGGATTATTTTTTAAATCACGCTGAGGTTTTGGTTTCTCTACTACTAGATGTTGGTAAACGTACATTAAAGCAGCTTTCAATAGAAAGATACCTAGCAAATGGTACTCTTTAAATGTGCCTAGCCTAAAAAGCTTTGCACGGCTCATAGCTCGTTGAAAAGGATAAACAAAAAATGTATCTACGATTGCATTTAATAACATATACCTTCCAAAATGGCCGTATGTGAACTTTTTAATCCATAAAGAACCTGCTAAAAATGGACCTAAAAGTAAAGCAGCTTCACCTGTTAGATATGGATGAGGAGGATTAGGGAATATCCACCACTTCTTTTTTTCAGCAATATAGCTTTCAACCATAATCAAAAAGGAAATAAACATAGTAGATGATAAATAACGCTTAATATGCTGTCGTCCTATAAAAGGGATGGTTAACCATGAAAGAAGCATCATCCCGCCAAAAACCCGTGCTGATCGATTTTTTCTCATTTTATCACCTCTTAGTTATCACCTCTTAGGTTTTAGTATGAGATTTTCCTTTCGTAAATATGTTAGAAATAAGCTAATCATTTCTCGTTTTAAGCCTGCTATTGAAAAGAAATGAATACATATATTGCCCTGCTACTCGCCCATACTATAAAAAAACATAATGGGGTGAGTACATGCATGATTATTATGACGGACTATACAAATACCTGCTTAATGCCACGTTCTGGTTTATTTTATTAATTGTCGTGCTCGGGATAGGCATGTTTGGAATGCTAGCTTATCGCGGTTTAAAAAAGAAATAACGTAAAAAAGCCAAGCGGTTTCTACACCGCTTGGCTTTTTATTATTGGTCGTTGCGTGGAGGACGAGGTCCCCAGTACTGATAGTAGTCTGTTTTGATAAATCCGTTAAATAATTTGCGTTTTTTCGTCGCTTTTTTACCGTAATACTGTTCAAACTGTTCATGAGATGTAAGCATATAAATCGACCAAGTATCAAGCTTAGAAAACGCTTCGCCCATTTCAGCGTACATTTTTTCAACAGAAGGACGATCACTTAAACGTTCGCCGTACGGAGGGTTACCAATAATGATTCCATATTCTTTCGGCGTCGTAAAATCGCGCACTTGCATTTGTTTAAATTGAATTAAATCTCCAAGTCCAGCTTCAAATGCATTTTGCTCCGCTACTTTTACCATACGATGGTCAATATCATGACCAGCAATATCTAGCACTTGGTCGTAGTTCGCTAAGTCTTCTGCTTCTTCGCGCGCTTTGTCCCAAATACTTGCTGACATCCACGGCCACTCTTCTGATAAAAAGTCACGGTTAAACCCTGGTGCGATATTTTGACCGATAAGCGCTGCTTCGATAGCAATTGTACCAGAACCGCAAAAAACATCGACAAACGGACGATCCGCATTCCACGGCGTTAGCATAATTAAAGCCGCTGCCAGCGTTTCTTTTAAAGGAGCTTCCCCTTGTCCTACGCGGTAACCGCGCTTATGAAGTCCTGCACCGCTTGCATCAATTGTTAATGTAGCAACATCTTTTAATAGCGCTACTTCAATTTTAAACGTTGACCCTGTTTCTTCGAGCCAGCCTGTTGTTTTGTTATAATGTTTTTTCATGCTGTCAACAATTGCTTTTTTCACAATACTTTGACAATCTGATACGCTGAAAAGTTTAGATTTAACTGATTTTCCTGATACAGGAAACTGTGCATCTACGGGCAAATAATCTCCCCAATTTAATGCTTTTGTTTGTTCAAAAAGCTCATCAAACGTACGAGCTTTGAACTGTCCAACCTGCACTTTAATTCGATCTGCTGTACGAAGCCATAAATTGCAGCGAGCAATTGCGAGCTCGTCTCCTTCAAAGATAACCTTGCCATTATCTACTTCACAGTCATATCCTAAAGCACGCACTTCTTTAGCGACCAGTGCTTCAATTCCCATTGCTGCTGTTGCAATAATTTTATATTTCGCCATTTTTCAACCTCATTTTGTTTCTAATTATCTACACTAAGTGTAAAAGTACCATATACATGCGCCTTAGTCAAAGCTTTCTCCGTCTTTTTATTAAAATGCAAAAACTGCTCGCTCTTGACAGAGCCAGCAGTTTCTTCACCTATGTCGCATATAAATTCGTTTTTAAAAGCTTTTCACTTTAAAGTTGCGCAATCGGTTGCTCAACTTGTTTATGAAAGTAAGTATACACGTGTTTCATATGGATGCAGCGTACATTTTTCAAGCGTTTCGTTTTTATCCAACGGATAATTATGAATCAGCACTTCTCTGTTTGCAAATGAGCTCTCTGAAGGAAACTCGAACGTTTGATTTTTCGGTGACATATTACAAATAACAACAGCTGTTTTACCTTCTAATGTTCGCGTATACGCGTAAATAGCGGTATCTTCTTCTGCCAACAGCTTATAAGTTCCATACACCAGCACATCATGCTGTTTTCTGATTTTAATGAGCTGTTTGTAAAAATTCAGTACCGAATTCTTATCACTTTTCTGCTCTTCTACGTTAATATCTACGTAATTTGGATTCACCTTCATCCAAGGGGTACCAGTAGAAAATCCTGCATTTCTTTCTGTATTCCACTGCATTGGCGTTCTTGAATTATCGCGGCCTGTTTCCCAAATCACTCTCATAATCTCGTCATGTGAATCGCCTTTTTCACGCTGAATACGGTAGTAGTTAATCATACCAACATCATCATAATCGTCAATAGAATCAAACTTAACATTGGTCATTCCAAGTTCTTGTCCTTGATAAATAAACGGTGTTCCTTTCATTAAAAAGTATAGTGCAGCTAAGCACTTTGCACTTTCCACTCGGTAAGCTGTGCTGCCGAATTTATTTACAGAACGAATTTGGTCATGATTTTCTAAATATAAAGCGTTCCAGCCGTTGATTTTTTCTAAACCATTTTGCCAATTAGTTAAAATCGTTTTTAACTCGATTAAATCAAGCGGTTTTTCTTCTCCTTTATCCCACAGTCCCATATGCTCGAACTGAAAAATCATATTGAAGTTTCCGCCATCTTCAGCTACCCACTCATCTGCGCTGTTCGATGTTACACCATTTGCCTCTCCAACCGTCATAATATCGTATTTGGCAAACGTATTTTCTTTTAACTCTTTTAAATGTTCTTGAATTCCCGGTCGATTCATATGTCCTTCAAACGATGGGACATAATCTAGCTTTTCAGGGTTCGGTAGATCTGGGAAGCCGGCCACTTTCTTAATATGCGAAATAGCATCTACACGAAAGCCGTCAATTCCTTTATCTAACCACCAGTTAACCATTTCATAAAGCTCATGACGTACTTTTTCGTTTTCCCAGTTTAAATCGGGCTGTTTTTTAGAAAATACGTGCATGTAATATTCTTTTGTGTTTTCGTCGAACTCCCAAGCTGATCCGCTAAAAATAGATTCCCAGTTGTTTGGCTCTTTGCCATCTTTACCTTCGTGCCAAATATAATAATCACGATATGGATTCTCTTTAGAAGACCTGGATTCTAAAAACCAAGGGTGTTCATCTGAAGTATGATTAATAACTAAATCCATAATCAGCTTCATTCCGCGATGGTGAACTTCATCTAGCAGCTCATCAAAGTCTTCCATTGTTCCGAAATCTTTCATAATATCTTTATAATCACTGATATCGTAGCCATTATCGTCGTTAGGAGACTGATAAATCGGGCAAATCCAAATGACATCAATTCCAAGATCAGATAAATAGTCTAATTTTGAAATAACCCCTTGAATGTCACCAATTCCATCGCCGTTTGAATCCATGAAGCTTCGCGGGTAGATTTGATACGCAACAGCTTCTTTCCACCATTTCTTTTCCATGTGCTCAACCCCTCAAAATAGTGCTTTTACGTAAGCGTTCGCCTTTACGCATATCGCTATTTTATAATGAATACATGCAAAAAAATAGGTTTTTCACAAAAAAAATCGTTATTCTCTTTTGAATAACGATTCTCACTGCGCTAATTTGTGTTTAAAGGCATAGATCACGGCTTGAGTCCGGTCCTGTACATCCAGCTTACTTAATAAATTGCTCACATGTGTTTTTACCGTCTTTAGCGCAATAAATAATTCGTCTGCAATTTCTTGATTTGTTTTGCCTTGTGTCATTAGCAGTAGAATTTCCATTTCACGAGCTGTCAGTTCTTCATGAGGTAACGACGGTTTTCTCATTTTAGACATCATTTTACCGGTTACTTCGGGCTCTAATACAGATTGCCCCTCATATGTACGACGAATAGCAGCTGCAATTTCTCCTGCTTTAGACGTTTTTAATAAGTAGCTTGTTGCCCCTGCCTCTAGAGCGGGATATACTTTTTCGTCATCTAGAAAGCTAGTGACAATGATCACTTTCGCTTCTGGCCACTGTTTAATCAGTTGTTTTGTTGCTTCAATCCCGTCCATTTCTTCCATGACTAAATCCATTAAAATAATATCCGGGCGCAGCTGAAGCCCTAATTCAACGGCCTGTTGGCCATTTGCTGCTTCAGCTATCACATGAATGTCTGCTTGAGCAGACAAATACGCTCCTACGCCAATACGAACCATTTCATGATCATCTACTAACAGTACATTAATCATTTTGCTTCTCCTCTCTTTCTACTAACGGTACTTTCACTTCTAGCTTTGTTCCTTTGTCGGGCAAACTAATAATTTTTAATAGGCCTCCAATTTCAACTGCGCGTTCGTACATATTTTGAAGGCCGTACGATCCAACTTTTTCCTTTTCCACATCAAAACCAACTCCATTATCAACGATACGTAAAATAATGGAAAAGTCACGTTTAATCAGCAGCACATCTAAAGCTGTTGCATTGGCATGACGCAGCGTATTTGATACGGATTCTTGCAAAATCCTAAACAAGTGGTCTTCAATGCCTTTATCAAGTTCAAAACCTTCTATTTTCCAATTTAATTCAAGCGGTACTTTTTGAGCAAGCTCATTCATCAGTTCTTTCATTCCAGCCTGCAGCGATTTTCCTTTTAATGCTGCAGGACGAAGATGAAGAAGCAAAGCCCTCATTTCAAGCTGTGATTGATTAATCATTTTTTCAACCATCTTTAATTGCTTAGCTTCAGAATCTTGTAGCGTAAGATTGGATTCCGTAATAGCAGACATAAGCATCGAAGCGGCAAATAGCTGCTGACTAACGGAGTCATGCAGTTCTCTAGCAAGCCGATTTCGTTCCTGAGAAACAATTTCTTGCACTTGCTTTTGCTGATTTTCCACTTTTTCCGTTGCCATCTTTTGGGATTGCTGTGCTTGAAGAATCATTTTATGATCTACTTTGTTTAAACGGCTTATAATTCGAGACGTTTCTTGAATAAGCGGTTTATTTGCCGACATATGCCGGTGGCCATTTTCTATTTCATATAATCGGTTTTCAACATATGTCCACTGCTGTCTCCACATAAACCCCATGATTCCTCCAATCACGCTTCCAATCGTCAGGCTTAAGCTGAAGGAAAACAGCACAAAAGGCATGCCAAATACGCTTGTTTTCCATAAGTCGCTAAGTTGAAAAACAGGATATGCAAAAAACACGGTAAGGAGCACGGATACAAATACAAAAAAACTTAAGAAAATCCCCCATAATAACTGCCGTTGAAGAATACTCATATCCTTTGCACCTCTAAATCTCCAATCACAACAGTTGTAACAATCTTCACCCTATGAGCAGATTGATCAAATTCCTCTGTTTTGATAGACAAATTTTCATTGAACGAAAAGCCGCGCTGATTTCCAAAAACCGTTACGTTTCCTGCCAGTTTAGAATGATTCACAGATACTTCCGTTTCGTAAGGAATGAGCACTTTAATATTTCCAAACACTTGACGAATAAAAATAACCGCATCGCCTTTTGGCAGAACGGTATTGCTTAGATCAACCACAATGTCTCCCCATACGCTTTGAATATTAATATCATCCCATTCGTATACGGAATCTTCGGTTCTTTGACTACCAAGAAGTTTATTCGTCAAAACCGGGCGGACCTGCACCAAACTTTGGTTTGGCTGGTGGGTAAATTCGTCAGTTGGTCTGAATTCAACCGGATGCTTTCTTGATTGAATAAATCTAAGTAAAAAATACAGAAAAAGAGCAATAACTAAAAACTTAAAGGCAACCGTATTAAATATATTCAACACCAGCCCAATAACGCCAATCCAAAATAAAATGCGCCCTAGTTTTCTTCTCATTTTTTTTCGCCCAATATACATGAACGCACCGGCAATTAATACAGAAAAGATCAAGCCGCTGTGAAAAAACATAATTTCAATAAACAGGACAAATAAACTGCAAATAAAAATGAACATAAGAGATTCTGTTTTGTTTACGCTTTGCACAGCTCTCTCTCCTTTCTTCTCGTAGACGACATAGCGTTCTTTGGATGCTGCAGGTATCTTCTCTCACCTTAAAAAGACGCAGAAACCTACGCCTTTTTTAGAATACCATGTTTTATGCAGAAACACTGATTTTTTACGATGATTTTACTCTTTTTTCTAATTCAGCAATCTTGCTGTCTACCGTTTGTCTATAGTAATTTGTATTAATTTGATTTTCAAGCTGGTCAATATAGGTTTCCATTTCGTCAAACTGGCTGTAGGACGTATAAGATGCTTCTGTTTTCATTACTGAATTCATACGATGATGCGCACGAGCAATATTTTCGCGCCCCATTAGTTCCATACGGCGAATATGCATATCTTTTACCTTATGCTTCATTTCTTCATACTTTTGTTCAAGCTCTTCTAACTGCTTGGATGCATCTTCATAAGATTCTTTTACACGCTTCGCTCTCTCTTCGTAGTGAGCATGTTCTTTTAAAATAAATTCATGTAATTCCGTTTCTTCAGCTGCTTGTGCTACTTGTGCTTGCTCATGACGTTTTTTCATCATGTCAAGGGCCAGATGGTATTCGCGATTAAACTGTTCTTTTAACGTGTGCTGTCGCTCAACAAGCTGCCTTACCTTTTCGGTCTCCTGCTCGCATTGACGCAAATAGTGGTTTAGTGCAGCAATTGGATTTTTTTGTTCTTTGTGATCAAGTAATTGATGAAGGTCTGCAGAAATCGTTTCTTTCATTCGAGTAAATAAGTTTCTCATTTTGTTCATCTCCTTAGATAATAAAGTAAACTTTTATTATTTTTGATTTAAGTCAGCCCACTGACGTTCAAAATGCTTAAACGGATCTTCTTTTTCCGTTTTTATAGGGCTGCTGCTGTTCCACTTTTTATATACAATGTAAAGTACGACTGCTGCGATGATACCAGCAAGGGCCGGGAGGTTTGAAACGGTTGTTAAGAGTACGACAACACCTATAAACCCCCAGAGCCATTTTTTAAAGGGGGTCTCTGCTTTAACAAACCCTTTAAATGCTACGTACAAAATAACTAAGCCAAGTGCAAGTCCTACCATCGGACCGGCATTTGCAAGAAGAACGATAGCAGCTACCGCTCCAATCAAAAACAAACCAACTTTTTTCATTTTGTCTCCTCCTTTCGCTTATCTATATACTTAGTTTAAGGATTATGACGTTTTTTCAAAACGAGCTAGAGCTTTATTTTCTCCTAAGACCTGAGGCTTACAACAAGCTCAGTCTGATTGTACAAAAAAAAATGACAGCTTATGATAAGCTGTCATTTTGACATAAAAAAAGCTCTTCCGTTATACGAAGAGCTGGGTTGGATTAAAATATAGTGTATAACAACAAGTGTCGATTGCTTTTCAATAACGTTCTGTAAGCCATGTTTTGTACCATTGTACTGCAAGCGGCTAGCTACCTCGTACTCCGGTGGCAATTATCTATCTACAAAATGTAACCATTTTGTCCTTCCTTCCGTTCAGTTCCTTCCAGAAAGTTCCCCTACCATTATTTGGGTTTCTCGCTCGAGGGGTTTACCTCGTTCCACTCTTACCATTTCTGATAAGACTTCGTCACTGTGGCACTTTCAGAGTAGTCAAGCCATATCTTAAAAAGACTTAGGCTTTTTCCCCGCCGTTAGCTTTTAACAGCTACCCTAGCTTATGACTTCGCTAGGCACGAACACTACAGACATCGCAGTCTGTGCGAGCATGGACTTTCCTCTACATCCTCATATGTGATGCAGCAATTACCCGAACGTTATTGATAACGACTTTCCTTAGTATAATAAAAATAGGAGTTGAATGCAACTCCTATTTTTAGGTTATTCGTATAATTTACTTCCAAACACATGTTTTTCTAAGTTCGACAAACGTTTTAAAATATCAAAGTTTGTCGTACCCGCTTGCTGCTGCTGTTGAGCCGGCGGCGGGGTAAACGAAGGTTGTTGCGGCTTTTTAGATAACTCTTCTACTTGCTTTTTTAAGCGTAAATTTTCGGTTTGTAATGCTTCAATTTCTTCATGAAATGCTTCATAATCTTTAATAACAGAATCTAGATACTTATCTACTTCTTCTTGATTATAGCCTCTCATGCCTGTTTTAAATTCTTTTTCTAAAATTTCTTTGGCCGTTAAACGGATTTTATCAGCTAACATCTCTATCACCTCGAATACGATAAACCTTATCTTTATTATAATTCATTTTTTCAAAAATAGCTTCAAATGTCAATTTATCTTTTAAAATGTTTCGCCAAGTGGCATTAAAAAGACGAAAATTTTTCTTCATCCACGATATCCTGTAAGTCGTGAGACGTCACCATTATAATAGGGTATTCTTCTCGTTCAGCACGTTTTTTAGCCGTTTCTAACATATATTTAGGACTTCCTTCGTGCTCTTCGTCGTAAACTAAACAAATACCTTCACTTTTTTCTACTAAAAATTGATTTTTCAACCGAAACTGTGCTGGACTTTCATATTTCTTTTTTGTGATGCTATCTACATAATCTGCTTGACTTAAGACGAATTCATACAATTCTTTATTGACGTCATTCCATTTTTCTTCTTGCTCCAAAAACGGTGTTAAAACAGCTAACTGAAGCTCGGGATAATCGAGCTGAAGGTCAAATACCACTTCTGCTGCCCAAATTTCTACTCCTAGCTGGCCGCTAATCAATACCCATTCTAATCCATCTTCTACTAATTCCTGTAATTTTTTATAGAGCGCTTTTTTTATATATGTAATACCTTGATGTTTTTCATTAAAAATGCCAAGTTCAAATGGCTTATAACCGGTAACTGTTAGCACCTTCATTATATAACTCCTTTATAACAAAATAGAATAGGAACTGATGAAATCAGCTCCTATTAGCGTACATTATCTAAAATACCCTGAATTTGGTCCTTGATGCGCGCCTTTTGTATGACAGCTTCCTTGGCCGCAGCCTTTGTGTCCCGGATAACTAGCACCTGCTACTTGACCTGGGTAGCCCGCTCCTGCCACTTGACCTGGATAGCCTCCCATTTGACCTGGATAACCAGCACCTGCTACTTGGCCTGGATAGCCTCCCATTTGACCTGGGTAACCAGCACCTGCTACTTGACTTGGATAGCCTCCCATTTGACCTGGATAGCCTGCTCCTCCTACTTGAGTTGGATATTGCTGCGCGCCGCCAAAAAACTGTTGGTTTGAAGTTTCATTTACAACAGATTGCGTTTGCGGGAAGTAATGTACGTGCTTCACATTTGTATGATTCACCAATGTATTATGACTTGGATGAATGTGAGGTACTACTACCTCCTGAGAAGTAAACTGCGTGCAGCATTTTGTTGGATGCACAATTGGTGGCATACATTTTGTTGGTCTTGGATACATATCCTTTTTCCCCTTTCACTGTTTAGTTATTACACTATTACAATATGTGAAGGGCAGTGTACATGTACTAAGACAGACACCTATTTTTGACCTACATAAAGGAGTTATACGAATTTTTCAAACTGCTTAAGACAATTACTGTTAAACAAATTAATGCGAAAAATGATACTAAAATCACATTTTTCATGGGGCCTCTCTCCATCTCACCAAAGTTCTGTTTTTAAGCTGTAAGAATAAGTCTTACATTGACTAATTTTATCAATGACTGAAAAATAGAACAATATAAAACATCCACAAAAACAAAAGAATAATAATTCTGAATTTTTTAAAATAAACCAGCTGAAGTCTAAGCTTTAGCTGATTTATTTTTTAGTCTAAGAAGTCTTTTTTCAAGCGCTTCCTTCGACGTTTTTTTAGTCATTCCTCTGAGTTGATTCCACTTCTCCGAGGCTAGCTCAGTATATAGAAGTGCTTGATGAACATCTTTGAGACGATGCTCATAAATTTTAGCTAGCTCAACCAATGCTTCTATAGCGACGTCACCTTCACATGTTTGAACCAAGGGTTCAAACATGTCCACTGCCTCTTTCCAACTCTTCTCTTTTTTATAATGATAAGCCATCGCTAGCTGAGCTTTTTCATGCTCTTCTTTTTCTTTTTCTGCTACGCCCTGATAAAGAGAGAAAGCGTGCTTGTTCTCCCCTAACTGCTCGTACCACCTTGCTACTTCGTACGTTTCTTTTTCTGTAAACTCCTCACTAGTAAGGAGATGCTTTGATAAATGAATGTATAAGGTAATAAGCGATAAAATATCATGTTCATTATGTTTCATAATATCGAATAAGCCTCTTGGATTTTTCGTTTCAATAAAATCAAAATAAATCATGGGAGCTAAAAAACCTGGAATGTCATCAACTCGTTCAATTCCAAGTATTTCTTTTTCGACATTCGCAAGCTTAACCGAACTCATTTTGTGTTTCCACAGCCTTCTTGACGCATGCAGCAAATCAAAGTGACCGAACTTAGGCAGCTTGGGCAAATGATCTCTCAATAGCGTATGGCGAGTCTTCACGTGAGGCCAATCGAAAGATTTCCCATTATAAGTCACAAGCGTCGTATAGTCTACTTCTTTTAAAAAACTTTCGTAAAATGCTACTTCTCCAATTGGCTCCGTTAATATATGCTGACGAAAAACGACGGAATCTTTTAGCACCCTTGCATATCCTAGCAAAAAGATAGTCGTTCCCGTACCTGTACTAAGCCCTGTCGTTTCCGTATCAAAGAAAAATAAATCTGAATAAGTGTGGCCTTTTGATGAAAGCGGATGAGCAACTGTAGACCGATTCCATACTTCCACTACTTTTTTCAGCTCATTAAATTCATAATGTCCATGCTTGTAGTCGAGCGGGTAAACCACTTCTCTAATCATACAGTAGCTGTCTTCCGCAAAGTAAGGCACAGAATGATTTCCCTTCCATTCCTGTTCATAGGGAATAGATGCGCTCTTAGGTCGCTGCGGGTTACTTTCAACCGGCGGCTTTGCTTCTGTAACATGAAGATGCTTTTTCATACGGTTTAATTTATTTTTAAAAGACAAGAGTTCACCTACTTTGCAGTTGTTGTAGCAGCACGAGCGCATCGCTTTTTGCGTGCTCTCCCTGTGCTTCCATACCGATACAAGACGGACAGCCGCTTTCGCAAGAACAATTTATAATTAATTGATTGGTTTGATTTAGCACATCATTCATTTGTTCGTATACTTTATCACTTAACCCAATGCCTCCCGGGTATCGATCATATAAGAAGATAGTCGGCTGTTCGTTGTGCACCGCTTTTATCTGAGGCACTACATGTAAATCAGACGGATCGCACATCACCATAAGCGGTGCAATTGACTGAAGGGCATTTGCCACAGAAATGAGCGCTTGTTCCAATCGTTCTTCAGATTCGTAAAACTGTTCTTTTTCAAAGCTTAGCCACACGGCATTTGTATGAAGCTCTTCTTCCGGAAGTGAAATGGGGCCTGACCCTATGTTTTCATGCGTCTCAAACTTTATTTTTTTAAATATCGTAGCCATGGCGCTGACCATTACATCGCCATAACCGATTGAATATGTCCCTTCCAGTCGTTCTTTATCAGCTTCTAGAACCTTTAAGTTAACCGCTAAGTTTGCATCGGTGAAATAGTCTACATCGACTTCACGAACATACGCTTTTTTCTCATCCCAGTCCAAGTATTCTACTTGATACTGAATGCCTTGATGCAAGTAAATCGCCTCATCATGAAGAAGCGTCATGGCACTAAAGCGATCCATTTCTCCAATTACTTTCACATTTGCAACGTCCGATTGATCAATGATGACAACATTTTCTTGGGATGCAGAGCGCAGACTGATATTATGAGCTGGGAACGAATCATTCATCCAGTACCATTTGTCTCCGCTAAAATGAATCACTCGCTCTTCTTGCAAAAACTCCAGCACGTCTTCAATTTCTACTCCATCAAATGTTTCTCCCTGCTTAAACGGCAGCTCATAGGACGCACATTTTAAATGATCGACTAAAATAACAAGATTATCAGGATTAATTCGAGCTGTTTCTGGATTTCTGCTAAAAAAATAATCCGGATGCTGAATCATATACTGGTCAAGCGGGCTTGAACTTGCGACCATCACAATGACGGCTTCTCCGTGACGTCTCCCTGCTCGTCCTGCTTGCTGCCAAGCGCTTGCAACCGTGCCTGGATAGCCTGTCATCACACACACCTGCAGCTGCCCGATATCCACTCCTAGCTCTAAAGCATTCGTACTGACTACCCCGTAAATACTTCCCTCTCGAAGTCCTCTTTCTATTTCGCGTCGCTGCTTCGGCAAATATCCTCCGCGGTACCCTTGAATAGACTTATGTTGAAGCTGGTTTTTCACGAGCTCCTGCAGATACGTTAAAATAATTTCCACTCGTACTCGGCTTCGTGCAAATACAATCGTTTGAATTTTATTTTTCAAAAACTCTCCTGCAATATTTCGCACTTCAAGCGTAGCACTTCTTCTAATGTTTAAAGGTTTATTAACAATAGGCGGGTTATAAAAAATAAAATGTTTGCGGCCGCTAGGCGCTCCATTGTTATCTACTAAAATAACATGAGCTCCCGTTAAATGTTCAGCAAGTTCTTTTGGGTTAGCGATGGTCGCTGATGTACAAATAAAGATAGGATTGCTTCCATAGTAGCGGCAAATTCGCTTTAACCGGCGTATAACGTTGGCTACGTGGCTGCCAAAAACACCGCGGTACGTATGAAGTTCATCAATCACAATGTACTTTAGATTTTCAAACAGTGATACCCATTTCGTATGATGAGGCAAAATAGCTGAATGAAGCATATCTGGATTCGTAATAACAATATGACCTGCTTTTCTTACCTTTTGGCGGATATTTGCCGGAGTATCTCCATCATACGTATAGCTATTGATTGGCACTTCCATTTCTTCAATGAGTTCATTTAATTCACTTTTTTGATCTTGGGCAAGCGCTTTTGTTGGAAACAAATAAAGAGCTCTAGCCTGATCATTCTCCATAATGCTTTGTAGTACCGGCAAGTTGTAGCACAATGTTTTCCCCGACGCTGTCGGCGTCACGGCCACAACATTTTTCTTATCTGCTGCTAAATCAAATGCTGTTTTTTGATGCGTATAAAGTGAACCAATTCCTCTTTTCTCAAGTGCTTCCCGCAGTTTCGTATGCAAAGAAGCTGGAAATGGCGCAGTTTTAGCTTCTTTCTCTTCGATTGTATGCCAATGAACGATATTTTGCTGATATGACGGATTCGTTTGCAAAATATCCATTACTTCTTGTAAGTTTTTTCGTATTCTCATTTTCATCACCTGCTTCTATTTTAACGAATGAACGTTCGATAGAAAACCATAAGTTTTTGCATGTTTTTGGTGGATTCGGACATGGTATTAATACAGTAAATTTTTCAAGGAGATGTTAAAAATGGGAAGCCCTTATCTTTGCCCTAGCTGCAAAACAAATCGAACGCGTTTTAATATCATTGAACAAAATGCAAAACCTGTAAAAATGGATCCAAGAAGCGGAGACGTCGTAGAAGAATACACAAACGATACGCTCGATGCCTTTCACGCTGCTTATAACGGACCGCAAAAACGCATTCAGTGCGGAGCTTGCGGCTTAGTAGAAGATGAGACCATGTTTGTACGGCATGCTGAATCGAATAAACTTCAATAAAAAAGGTGAGGCTCTTTGTCCTCACCTTTAATCATATAAATCTTTATGCTTTTTCTTGATGGAAAAGCAGACATTTTCATCTAAAAAATTCATGTCTTTTCTTATACAAACATGCTAAAATACCTAAAAAAGATATGGAGATGATGGTCATGTCATTTCTTCTTTCGCTTTTACCTTTCTCCTTTTTGAAGAAATTTCGTTTTCCTTCAGGGAGAGAAGTTAATGAAGATACAATGTCCGATAAAACGAATGTAGAAATGCTTCAACAGAGAGTCAAGCTAGTTTCACTTGCTCTTGTAGTTTCCTATCCTATTTATATTTATATAGGTTTTTCTTTACTTCAACATGCGGGGACATCTCAGTTTAGACATACACTAATTGGTATTCATTTCACTAGTTTTGCTCTCTCCTCTCTTTATTTATTGTTCTATTATTTTAGTAAGAGAAAAGAACGGTTTGCTAACTACTTAAGCACCATTGTATATGGCTATATATTTTATTACGTATTTGCTGCAGCACTTTCTACTATTAACAGTCAGCTTTTCACAGGTCGCGTAGACGTGTATATGATGCTTTTGATTTCCACAGCTGTTTTATGTCCTATGAAATTAAAACATCTGTGCATCATTTTTATTCCTAACCATCTTTTTTTACTATACGGCTTATCACGATATGTACCAGATTCTTTTTCCCTTATTTCAAAGCAGATCAATACAACTGCAGCAGTTGCTATCGCTTTACTTATTTCATACATTCTTTATACATACCGTCACAAAGAATATATGAATCATCTACAGCTAAAAGAAAGCGAACGTAATTTTTTTACGCTGTTCAAAATTAACCCCTATCCTTTACTATTAACGAGATTATCCGACCACAAAGTGCTGCTCATTAATAATAAAGCTATTCATTTTTACAATCTTGCTTCTCAAGATCTTGATCAAATAGACGGATTTATAATCTATCCTACCGATGAAGATCGAGAGGAGATTTTAAAACGTCTTCAACAAGAGAAATATGTAAAAAACTACATCCTAGAAGCACGTGAACATGGAGATTCTAAGTGGGTTATGATCAATTATGAATTACTAGAGTATCAAAGCGAAAGCTGCATACTCGCAGGTATTACCGATATAACCGATTTAAAAGCGGTTGAGCATGAATTGAGCTTGCACGCTTCAACTGATATGCTAACCGGAATTTTAAATCGAAGAAGCGGAATGGAAAAGCTGCAGTTGGAACTGCTGAGAGCTAAAACCAATCATGCATCTTTTCTATTATGTTTTATCGATATTAATTCTTTAAAACTAGTAAATGATCAATACGGTCATAGAGAAGGCGACTGGCTTATTAAAACAATAGCAGAATCAATTAGTGGTTATATTGGCAAAGATGATACGCTCTTTCGCTACGGAGGCGATGAGTTTTTATTAATTGCTCCTGAACAAACGGAAGAATACGTACAAGAGCTGTGGCAAAATATTAATAAACAGCTAGAAGATAAAAAGAAAGAATTTAACAAGCCGTATGCACTGTCTGCGAGTTACGGATTTATTATATGTGCGCCTTCAGACGATACCAACCTAGATACATTAATTCAAAAAGCAGATGCTGCCATGTATAAGCAAAAACATACGCGCGTTTCTTCCGCCTTTAAGTAAATCATCGAAGTCCTTGCGCCATCGCATCAGGTAGATTCGCTAAATAGAATGATCAAGGAATAAATCCGTGCATGAATTACGCGTGCACTTTCTTTCTTTGCAAAGAAAAACTATAATAGATGATGCAAGTATTTTACTGATATATGGAAAGGACGTACATATGTTTACAATTAAAGAATATACAGCTGAACAATTGCAGGATCCATTTGGTCTCCTTCTAGGTGAACGCTATGAATTTCATTTATACATTGAGGTAGAAGAAGATGATGAATTATATACGGGCAACGACCTAGCACTACGCGTAGTATATATTAAAGGCGACGATAACACTTCTATTGCCCAAACTCATTTCTACGAAGTTTCAACAAATAAAGTATTAGACTTCGACCTTGAAGAAGAGGAAGAAGAAGCTGTAAAAGAGTTTTGCGGGAAGCATTTGCCTTCAGAGGAAGGTACAAATAACGAGGAATAATTAAAAGAGGCTGGGACCAAAGTATTTTAGTTGAAGGAAAATCTGAACGAGTGAACGTAGGTTTTATGTATGCAGCTGCTTCTAGCTGGTGATTGGATGGCAAGGCGAAGACTCCTGTGGGGAAAAGCGACGAGGAATCTCACCGGCCGCTCGCGGAAAGCGAAGTCTTGCACGGAAGTAATAAGCGATTCCCCCTACTAGCTCGTTTATCTCATTTGTTCATCTGTAGATTGAATTGATTTTGTTATGTCCCAGCCTCATTTTTGATTTCGTTTTTCCATTAGCTTTTTAACTACTTCTTTTGGCTCCCAGCATGTAAACCGATAAGAAGGACGGGTTTCATAGCCTAGTCTTTTGCATCGATACTTCATTCCCTTATCCAATTTAATGCTTTGAAAATGTTGACATGTGGCACAGCAATGAAATGAACTCATGCCTTCCCTTCTCCCCTACTTTAATCTATTTTCTTAATCATACAAATAAAACAAATTTGTATAAAAAAAGCTGCCTATCGGCAGCTTTCATATGTAGCGTTGAATTATAATTTTACAACATTCTCCGCTTGAGGTCCACGTTGACCTTCAACGATTTCAAATTCAACTTTTTGGCCTTCTTCTAATGTTTTGAAGCCTTCAGATTGGATAGCTGAAAAATGAACGAATACGTCATTTTCGCCTGGTACTTCGATAAAACCGAAGCCCTTTTCACTGTTAAACCATTTTACTGTACCTGTAGTAGCCATGTAAAAAACCTCCAAAAAATGTAAAAATTTTAATATGTTACTCTATATTTACATTTATACCGTAAATAAAAAATTCACATATTATAAAAGAGACCTACGCGAAGTAGATCTCCTTTATAACAAGTGAATTTTCACTAAATCTAATTCGAGTGTATGCTCAAACGTAGTATTCATTACATTTATTAAATTTGGTTGCGTTTACATTATACTATACCTATATGTAGAATGCAAATATTGAGCCATTCTTAACATATGGCTCATCCGTTTTGCAAAATATTTATCTTCCTTACGTCAACATGTTATCAATGTGGGCGTCGATAATTTCTTTTCGTTTATTTTGCAGGGTCTCAAATAATAACTTAGCTTCTTCTGAAGTCAGTGCAAACGTTGTTGTTTCTTCATGGTTTTCTTCTTTTGTATGAAGCACAAATATGCTTTGTTGAATTCCACTCATACATATTCCTCCTTTTTCGATAGTATAGGCTTTTTTATATTTTTCATGTATGCTTCACACGTTTTTAACAAATTATAAGAAAGGTTAAAACTTATAAGGAGTGATACTATCATGAAGAAATCGTTTTTGTTTGTTGTAGGCTGCATGACGACCCTTTCTTTATTCGGCTGCAGCACAGCAGATCAAGGTAAAGATGGCGTCATTGACGATAATACAGTCCGCAACGTCACATATGAAAATGGAAACAATAAAACGAAAATGAATGATGTAAACGATACGCAAGACGTACAGCGTAATGAAAAAGAACAGTACAATCAGTCCGGCGGAATGAGAGTAGCCGATGTGGCAGCTGATCGTATCGTAGCGTTAAAAAACGTAAAAGATGCTAACGTAATCGTAACCGACCATACAGCTTATGTAGCAGCCGTATTAGACGATAACAAAGAAGGCAATCTCACAAAAGATATGGAGCATAAGATTGCACATGAAGTAAGAAAAGCTGATGGCAGTGTTCATCGAGTGTTTGTATCAACAAACCCTGATTTTGTGAATCGTATGAACGGATATGTAGACAAGCTTCAAACGGGTAAACCAGTTTCTGGACTATTTGACGAGTTTTCAGAAGTTGTTCGCCGCGTATTCCCGAACTCACGCTAATATACATGAATGTCAAAAGAGCATTTTACAAAATGCTCTTTTTATTTTATTTTTTGCATAAAATATTGCATAAAAAGCGCTCTTATAAATTTCTGAATATTTTTATTTTACTTTATTTTGAAAACGTTTTCATTTCTATAATATAAAGGTTTAGGGGATTTTAGACTTAGGTAATTTACGTTTTTGTGGGTTGATAGTATAGGAAAAGTTTGTTAGTTTTAGAAACCATAAGATGTTTGCGTGACGAGCAGCGCTCGTTTCATGCATAAAAAATGCATAAAGGGGAGATTTGGTGGATATTGGAGTTTATATTTCACTCGGCATTTATTTTGTGGGAATGCTTGGAATAGGATGGTATGCCTATAGAAAAACCACTGAAGATGTAGCTGGCTATATGTTAGGAGGACGCGGACTAGGTCCAGCCGTTACCGCCCTTTCAGCTGGCGCTTCCGATATGAGTGGATGGATGTTAATGGGGCTTCCTGGCTCCATGTATGTGACTGGCCTTTCTAGCGTCTGGCTAGCGGTGGGATTGTCTATAGGTGCTTATTTAAACTATTTAATCCTCGCTCCGCGTCTTCGCACTTATACGGAAGTAGCGAATGACTCGATTACAATCCCAGACTTTTTTGAAAATCGTTTTGGCGACCACGCCAAGATTCTTCGAACAGTATCAGCAATCGTCATCTTTATTTTCTTCACTCTTTACACTTCAGCTGGTATGGTATCAGGCGGACGGTTATTTGAGTCAGCATTTGATTTACATTACCAAATTGGCTTATTTGTAACAGCATCTGTTGTTATTGCCTACACTCTTTTCGGTGGATTTTTAGCCGTTAGTTTAACAGATTTTGTTCAAGGCGTTATTATGTTTCTTGCTTTAGTTTTAGTACCCATTGTTGCTTTCACTGATGTTGGAGGCGTTAACACAACAATGGATATTGTACAGGACATTAACCCAGCATATCTGGACATTTTTAAAGGTACGACCGTTTTAGGTATTATATCCTTCTTAGCCTGGGGACTTGGCTATTTCGGCCAGCCTCATATTATCGTCCGTTTTATGGCTATCTCTTCTGTTAAGGAATTAAAACCCGCACGCCGTATTGGAATGAGCTGGATGATTATTTCTATTATTGGTGCTATGCTGACAGGGCTCGTTGGAATTGCATATGTAGAAAAAACGGGTATGAAACTAGCAGACCCTGAAACTATTTTTATTAAATTTGCGGATATACTCTTCAATCCGTTAATTACTGGATTTTTATATGCAGCTTTACTAGCAGCAATTATGAGTACGATTTCTTCTCAGCTGCTTGTAACGGCAAGCTCTGTTACAGAAGATTTTTATAAAACATTTTTCCGACGCAAAGCCTCTGACAAAGAGCTTGTAACGGTCGGAAGATCTGCGGTTTTAGGTGTTGCAATTATCGCTATTTTGCTTTCTTTAAAACCTAGTGATACGATTTTAGGGCTGGTTGGATACGCTTGGGCTGGATTTGGTTCTGCATTTGGTCCTGCTATTTTACTAAGTCTTTACTGGAAGCGTATGACTCGATGGGGAGCACTTGCAGGGATGATTGTAGGTGCTGTTACGGTATTAATTTGGGTAAATACTCCGTTTAAGGATGCTCTTTACGAAATGATTCCTGGTTTCTTTTTAAGCTTATTAGCTGTTATTATTGTAAGTTTACTAACAAAGAAACCGTCAAACGATGTTCAAAATCAATTCATTGAAATGAAAGAAATCTTAATAAAAGAATCGAAATAAACAAAGAGAAGCTGAAAAAAAGTATGCTAATTGAAGGAAGATCCGAACGGTGAATCGAGATTCTTGATGGAGAATCAAATTCGTTCGGATTTTTTTATTGGTATGGTGAATATAGGTTTCATGTATATAGTTGCGTCTAGCGGTTGATTTAGTTATGTCTCAACCTCTTTTTGTTTTTAATCTCCTTTGCTTATCATATATATATTAAAGATCAATAAAGGAGGTTTTTGTATGCAACATTCTTATTTGCCTTATGAACCTACACAACAACTGCGCGTAGATACACAAAATAGAGAAATTAAAGTAATTGGTGAAGGAACTGCTTCAGCCATTCCAAATGAAATTTCCATGACGATTGGAACTCGTACGGAAAACCGAGACGTTCAAGAAGCCTTAAAAGAAAATTCAGCTGTTTCAAACACTTTGCTGCAAGAGATGAAAAATCTTGGAATCAACGACCAGCAAATTGAAACAGCTTCATTCACCATAAATCCTAAATATGATTACAGCGATGGAAAATCGACTCTTACAGGATACGAAGTACAGCACTTATTTAGAGTAAGAGTACAAGATGTAAAACAAGCGGGCGATGTCTATAACGCTACGTTTTCAAGCGGAGCAAACGTAGCGCAAGACCTTCAATTTCACGTTACAAATGATGATAAATATGAACAAGAAGCAATTAGTAAAGCTTTATTGAATGCCAAAGAAAAGGCCTTTACCATTGCCAACACGCTTCAGCTCCCTATTAACCAAACCCCCATTCTAATCGAAGAAGGCCCCGTCTATCAGTCATCTGGCTCCTCGCCTAAGTTATTAGCGGCCTCTCCCCCTATTCAAGCTCAGTCCTTGACTGTATCTGCTTCTGTAAAAGTTACGTACACGTATTAATACTTGTGGTAAACTATAGACTATTCTAATGAAGAAACTAATCTAAAGGAGCTCTTTGCACAATGACTTCTGAACATTTACTAGCAGCTTATCAAACCCTATGGTTAAACCGTTCGTTTGCTTCTAAACAAGCCATGACAAGTGAAGATCAGCTTCACGAAGCCATTATGAAAGATTTAAAAGATGAAATGACTCATCCACGCGTCCGGCAAACACCGTATGTAAAATATCATCTTGGCATAAAAAGAATTCTAAACAGCAGTCTTTCCTCTGATGAAAAAGTTGCGCTTACGTCCCTATACACAAACCTTTTAGATAGCTGTATATAACGGATATCAATCCAGTGTAAAGACGAACAAATGGGATAAAGGAGCTGAACCGTTTGTGACACCGCGGTTGATTTCCGTGCAAGGCTTCGCTTTCCGCGGGCGGCCGATGAGCCTCCTCGTCGCTTGTGCTTCTGCGGGGTCTCATCCCTTCCGCTTTTCCCGCAGGAGTCTTCGCCTTGCCCTCCAATCAACCGCTAGAAGCAACGAAATAGATGAAACCTACGTTCACCGTGACAACAAAAAACAAGAACTATTAATCAGTAATTTTGATTAATAGTTCTTGTTTAACTTTAACTAGAATACTTTTGTCCCAGTCTCTTTTCTTTATTTAATTAACGCCTTTTCTTCTAAGCTTTGAAAAACAGCATTAAAGTCTTGCTTTAAATCCTCGAATTCCTCTAACCCTACTGAAAGACGAAGAAGTGAATCAGTAATTCCTTTTTCTTCACGTACTTCTTTTGGGATACTTGCATGAGACATTGTTGCAGGATGCGTTAGAATGGATTCAACTGCACCTAGACTAACGCCAATTGAAGCTAATTTGACTCCTTGTAAAATATGTCGTGCTACTTTTTCATCCTGTACTTGGAAAGAAATCATAGCTCCGTATCCATTTGCTTGTTCTGAAATCAGTTTGTGGTCTGGATGACTTTTTAAGCCCGGGTAGTATACACGGCTCACTAGAGATTGTTCTTCAAGCCATTTTGCAAACTGCAGCGCTGTTTTTAACTGCTGATCTAAACGAACTTTTAATGTCTTAATTCCCCGAAGCAGTAAAAAACAATCCTGTGGTCCCAAGATAGCACCAAAAGCATTTTGCACAAACTTTACTTCTTCTGCTAACTTTTCATCGCTTACTACAACTAAACCGCCAATGACGTCACTGTGGCCGCTGATATATTTTGTAGCACTATGAATCACAATGTTTACACCAAGGTCAATTGGCTGCTGTAGATAAGGCGTTAAAAACGTGTTATCCACAATTGTAAGAAGATTGCGCTCCTTCGCCAAACTTGCTACTGCTTTAATATCTGTTACCTGTAAAAATGGATTTGAAGGGCTTTCGATATAAATAGCCTTCGTATCTTTTGTGATAGCTTCTTCTACTTTCTCAACCTTCGTTGTATCAACAAAAGTTGTTTTGATACCAAACTTTGAAAATAATCGTGTTAATACACGATATGTCCCGCCGTACGTATCGTGTGAAACTAAAATTTCATCCCCTGATTCAAAAATAGATAACACCGATGAGATAGCAGCCATACCTGATGAAAAAGCAAAACCAGCGTATCCATTTTCTAGCTGAGCAATGGTGTTTTCTAAAGCCTCACGAGTTGGATTTCCTGAACGAGAATAGTCATAACGGCCGTTGTTCGTCTCATCTTCTTGGTTAAATGTAGATACCTGATAAATAGGTACGTTAACCGCTCCAAAATGACCGTCAATTCCTGTATTTGCATGAATTAAGTTCGTACCAAATCTATGTTTATTATTGTTGGTATGCATCAAATGCCTCCTTCAAGTCTTTAATTAAATCATCTGCGTGCTCAATTCCAACTGATAGCCGCAGTAAACAGTTTGTTACTCCGACACGATTTCGAATTTCCTCCGGAATATCAGCGTGTGTTTGACGAGCTGGGAATGTCATTAAACTTTCTACGCCTCCTAAGCTTTCTGCAAATGTAATAACTTTGACATTTTCTAAAAGTACTGACACGATGTCAGGGTGTGAGACAGCAAAAGAAATCATGCCTCCAAATCCAGTTGCTTGTTTCTTCATGATTTCATAGCCTGGATGTGTTTCAAGACCAGGGTAATACACTTTTTCCACGAGATCATGAGCAGTAAGCCAATTTGCAATTTTCAGCGCGTTTTCATTATGCTTTTCCATACGAAGCGCTAGCGTTTTAACACCGCGTAATAACAACCAGCTGTCCTGTGGCCCTAAGATTGCCCCAGCTGCATTTTGATAAAAACGAATTTTCTCTCCTAAGCTACTACATCGAGCCACTACAAGACCAGCAACTACATCATTATGACCCCCAATGTATTTGCTTGCACTATGTATTACAATATCTGCTCCAAGCTCTAAAGGACGCTGATAATAAGGGGACATGAAGGTATTGTCAACGATGGTAAGCAAATCATGCTGTTTAGCTAACGCAATTGCTTCTGGCAAATCAGTCACGTGCATCATTGGATTCGTAGGTGTTTCAATAAATAAAGCTTTCGTGTTGGGACGAAGCGCATCTTTTACTTGCTCGAGATGTGCTGTGTTGACGTACGAAACAGTAATTCCTTGCTCTGAAAAGATTTCATTTAGTACTCGGTACGTTCCTCCGTATAAATCCTCTGATACAATTAAATGATCTCCGTTTTTAAATAGTGCTAAAACTGCCATTACACCCGCCATTCCTGAAGCGAATGCTACTCCTACTTCTCCTTTTTCTAAAGCAGCAATTGCTTCTTCCAATGCTGTACGAGTAGGATTTGCCGTACGTGCATAGTCAAATCCTGTACTTTGCCCTAAAGCAGGATGAGCAAATGTTGATGCTTGGTAAATGGGTGTTGTAATAGAACCTGTTGAAGGATCACGACCTACTCCTGAACGAACTAATAAAGTTTCAATTTTCATCTATTTCTCTCCTTAACTCAAAATAAAAAACACTCTTCACAGATGGAAGAGTGTTCGTTTATACACGATTTCTCTCATCTGTTAGAACAATACTGATGTTCCACAGGAATTAGCACCGTTCAAATGAATGTTTCATTTGATGGTTGCCGGGCATCGCAGGGCCAGTCCCTCCGCCACTCTTGATAAGAGTTCTATATAATTGTTGGTGGTTAACGTTTGTTGTTACTAACTTTAATAAAGATTTTCTTTATTGTCAACATAATTTTCTAAAAAATTCAAATCATCTCATTTGTTTATTCAATATACTTGTCTTGCTAAACACATAAAAAAAAGAGACGACAGGGAGGTCTCTTTTTCTAAGGCAAGTGTACAGCTTTTACGTGAGCTAACTTCCAATACATACTTTCTCCATTTGCCGTAATTAGTTCAACAATATTATTAGAAACTTCTTTAAGTACACCAATCTTTTCTGATTGATCCCCTAAATCTAATACGACCAGTTGATTTTCATATTTTTTAAGCTGCTCTTCAAAGTTTCTGACAAAAGGTGCAGAGGCGGGCCTTACTGGGAGCTCTTTGTCACTTAAAGAATAAGGGGTTAACTCATTACTGTAAGGGGTAAGCCATTTCAAATGATGCAGAGAAACAAAGACATTTTTATACACTGGAGAATAAAACACAAGATAATCATTCAGCACGCTTGTGATATAGCCATGCAATGATTTCCCTCCCGTTACATAAATTTCAATAAATTTCCCTTTTGCCTGCTGTAAAATATTCCGATAAGAAATCCGCTGACTTTCTTCTATTAAATTCTCTTCTATTTCACGTAAAACCGTATAGTCTTCTTCCGATACTTCCCGCAAACGATGCATGTGTAAAAGAGGAATATACAAATAATCATGTCCATTATACAAAACCATAATATCTAATCCAAGATCAATAAGTCTGCCAACAAATGTCGTTTTTCCTGAAATATCTAACTCCACAATTTTATTGATATAATGATTCATACTCATTCTGATTCTCCTCCTTTTTCCTATATGATAGAAAAGGTGCTTTATAAGCACCTTTTATGTTCCATTTCATCATGCTTTCCAACGATAATTTTTCGTTTTAATAACTTTCTCAGCCGGTGTTGAAGAGCGTGAACCTGTACGTCCACCCGTGCGGCGTCCTCGAGAACGATCACCTGTGCGTCCACCCGTGCGGCGTCCTGTACGTCCACCTGTGCGGCTTCCCGTACGTTCTCCTGTACGTTCTTCTGTAGACTTCGCAGCTTCAGTCTCTCCATTTTCTTCTGTTTCTTCATTATTATTTTGATTGTTATCGTTTTGCTTAAAAGCCCCTTTTGCTCCTACACAAATGGTTTTAACGTGTCTTGGCTGTAAGCGTAATACTTGATTATTCTGCACAAGTGTAAATGTACCATTTCGGCTTTGTACTAACACGCCCTCTACAGCTTCAGGTCCTCCATTATTGATTGATACCCATTTATGAGAAAGGTGGGCAAAAAGATCGTTAAAGCTTTTGGATTTCATATATTCTGGTTCTTGGCTCACTAAGAGTTCATTTGCAGATTGATTAGCTTGATCTCCATTGTTGTTTTGATATTCACTCACACTCTTAACGTGTTCAGTATTAATATAAATGACACCGTCGTCCTCTGTGAGTAATACTATATAAGCAGATTCAAATGAACCTAAGACATCAAGAAGCTGACCTGCTTTTTTCTCAGGTCCACCTTGATTAACCTGCACATATTTAGTTTTCATTAATGATAAAGTTGTAGCAAAAGTTTTTCCTCGATATAATTCTAGTTCTTCGTTAAACCCTGTAAAGGTTTGCGCTGAATTTGACATAGTATCTTCAGTAATACTCTTTACATGCGCTAAGTTATAATATACAAGGGTATATTCTTGTTGATTATTGTTTTGATTGTTTTGATTGTTTTGGTTTTTTTGGTTGTTTTGGTTGTTATTTTCACCATTATTGTTATTATTGCTTTCTACCGCTAAAATTAAATAATCTGACTGCACGTCAACCAAATAACCTGTTTTAGATTCAGGTCCTCCACGATAAACGGTCACCACTCTTCCTGTTAGGGGTTTGAAGTGAGAAGAATAGCCTTTATCAGGCATTTGTACATTTTGGCTGCGTTTTTGGCTTGATTTTTGGCGTGGATTTTGATTTTGCCCTTGTTCTTGGCCATAGTAATAGTTACTCATTGTTTTTCCTCCTTATTAGTTATCCTTATTGGTCATTCATACTGTATATATACGTATCATGTACAGCTATTGATTTCCTGCATTTGCCTATTATTAGCAAAATCCACTGTTGCCTATAAATTGCCTATAAATCTATCTCTTTTTAAAGAGTCAAAAGGTTATTTTCAATATACGCTGTTCGTTCTTTTATAAAAGACAGCATAAATTCGGGTTCTTTATAAAATTGCTCCAAGTTATCTTTTACGTAAGGGTCTTTTAATACATAAGGAGCAATATACTCATGCAGTTGATAAATGATTGGTTTCATGTATTCTATTGTAAATTGATTATTTAGAACATTGTTCATTTTTTGAATATATCGCTTTTTAATGCTGTTCACCGCCAGTAAGCGAGCTGTAAGCGTATTAAATCCTTGTGCGCGGACATAGTCTCCTTCCATTACTTTTCCATTTACATCTCTTCCCCAAGTTGCATCATAATCCCATGGAATCAGTTCAAAGCGTCCGCTTTCATGATTTAGATAGAGGGCATAGTTATGGACAAAACCGTCGTAATTCTGCATACAAATAATACCGACTAGCCAAGATAAATAGCGGTCGACGTTCAAGTACTTCTCAATATTCTGTTCGAATTCTGTATTTGTCCACGTATTAAGATTAAATATAAACTTTTCTAATTTTTCCTCATCCCCTTCTCTTACTGCTTTATCTTCATATCCAGATAACAAAGTTGTTTTCGGCCTTTTATCCAAATCGCTCATCAAAGAAAAATTAGCATCTCCGTCCACTGCATAAAATATGGATCCATCCGCTAAATTTCTTTTTTTCAAAAATAGTTCATCTACCGATTCGAGCTGAAGATATATTCCTTCATTTTTCCCATTAATCTTAAGAGTGACAAACTGAGAGTGAGGAGATAAAACGTCTAAAGAGGAGAAAAAATCGAGGGACAATTTATTGCGCATAAGCGATGGATCTTTATATTCAGCGTTCAGGTGTATTTCTTTGGCACGCTGAAATATTTTTGGAGAATAAAATTCAATATAATATGACTTTTTCTTCATCTTCCGAATGTGGGAGCCTCTTAGCAGCAAATCAATATCGTAGCGTTTTTTGTTAAACTTCATCGTTGCCTGAACCGCCTCTTCTGACCAAATATCTCTTTGCATTTCCTTTAAATCTTTTACATTCACAAACAGAGCGTATTGAGGGATTTCTTTTTGATTCATTATTCGACCACCTTTCTTCAATTATTAAAGTATATGAAGGGTAAATTCTCCATGATACCCCACTGCATCAACTATTTGCGCAAACTCCACTTTTGACTCATATCAAGGACAAGCATCAGCGCGTATTCTATTAATGCAAGACCTAGTCCAATTGCCAAGGAGGTTTTTATATTGCATATTACACCTGAAAAAATTAAAGAGGCTGCTGAAGCTCTAGAATGTACAGAATTAAAATCTTTTATGTTTCAAGAGCCAACTGCTGGTCCACTAACAAGAAAGCGTCGCTCTTCTCGTAGCACTGGCCGCAGTAGCCGCCGTTCTACTCGCGGTACTCGTCGCTCTTCTCGCGGCACTCGTCGCTCTTCTCGCGGCACTCGCCGTTCTACTCGTGGCACTCGTCGTTCTACTCGCCGCTCTCGTCGTTCTACTCGCCGCTCTCGTCGTTCTACTCGCCGCTCTCGTCGTTCTACTCGCCGCTCTCGTCGTTCTACTCGCCGCTCTCGCCGTTCTACTCGCCGCTCTCGCCGTTCTACTCGCCGCTCTCGTCGTTCTACTCGCCGCTCTCGCCGTTCTACTCGCCGCTCTCGCCGTTCTACTCGCCGTTCACGTCGTTCACGTCGCTCTTAATTTCTCTAAACACCCATCTTTATTGCAAAAAAACGCCGAAGAACCATGAGTGTCTTCGGCGTTTTTTTCCACTTATAGAAGGAGCACATTTGGAAATATACTAAGATGGGATGTTATTCATTTTACATAGAGAAGGAGAGGTTTTATGAAAAAAAGCCAGCATCAAATTTCAACTTCATCAACAACAGATGTCGAAGAAGTCAAACGTTTAAATGCTAAGTCTGGATTAACTTACAATGAAGTCTTTACACTTCTTGGAGAGACCTATTTGAAAAATCAAAAGAAAAAATAATAAGCAGGGACTAGAAAATACCTTCTAGTCCCTATACTTTGAAAATCCCGGAAAACCCTTTTACGAGGGATGTTAATTGGTTCATGGCTCCCATCATCTGCCCCGCAGTATTCATCATCTTGTTCATATCGTAATTGCCATCACTCGATTTAAACTGAGACATTAATGACTGAAATTGAGAAGGCTGAGGCTTTTGTTGCTGAGCTTTAGGGTATGGATTAAAAGGCGCACCTGCATTATTGTACATGGGCTGCTGGTACATTCCGTTCATATAGGGAATTTGCTGAGGACCAAAAGGCATTTGTTGCTGAGCGTACGGATGTTGCGGCATATAAGCTTCCGTCCATGGCTGCTGATGATACTGCGGAAAAGGATGTACCTGACTTAAATCAAAACGTTCTGGTTGATGTTGCTCATAATACGGATAATGCTTACTTGTATACATGCAAAATCAATACCTCCTTTTTAATATTACATAATATATAGTATGTATGCAGAAATAAGAGGTGACGTTCGTCTACTTGTACTTTTGGAGAACACATTCAAAAATATGTAGGTTTCTGTCGAAAGTTTAAATTTTTCAAAAAAACGAGATTATTTAAATATATGGTACGATAAGAACAAGTGATACTACGTATACGTAGTGGCACAAATGGGGATTAGGAGGGAATTTACATGTATGTGAACGAACTTCAAGAAGCTTTTATTGCGGTGAAACAGTATGAGCCGCAGTCAAGTAATGAATTACTCGATTTTGCTCAGCAGCAGTATTTAAAAGGTTTTTTAACTCCTATGAATTACAAAGCCGCTGTACGTGAACTCGAACAAATTGGAGCTACTAAGCCCGATTTTAGTGCACAAGACGATTAATTTTTTTACTACCACCGAGAAATCGGTGGTTTCTTTATTTCCTGTAAAGTGGACACATACTTCTTTTTTGACTTGTTTATACTATAAAAGCTTTAACGTAGTATTCAATAAAGGAGGTCTATCTCATGAGTCGCGGAAAACATTTTGATCATAAAAAGCAAGGACAAAGCGCAGTAACTAAAACAAATAACGCCGTTGCTTCTAAACATACTGAAAAAGTTGATTATCATATCGATACAGTCGCTTCACAAGATCACCCAGCTGTTTCTATCCAATCTCAAAAAGATTTTGATTAACTTTTTGATTGATATGATAAAAAGAGGCTGGGACGTAACAAAATGATTCCAATCTAGAGACGAACAAATGGGATACATGAGCTGAACCGCTTATGACACCGCAGTTGACCTCCGTGCAAGGCTTCGCTTTCTGCGGGCGGCCGCTGAGCCTCCTCGCCGCTTTCGCTCTGCGGGGTCTCATCTGTTCCGCTTTTCCCGCAGGAGTCTTCGCCTTGCCCTCCAATCAACTGCTAGAAGGAACAAAACAAATGAAACCTATGCCTCTCATCAAAAAAACGAACTACGAATCAAAAATTTTGATCGATAGTTCGTTTTTCAATTCGTGTAAAATACTTTTGTCACAATCTCACACATAGAAAATCCCCACCTTGTAGATCTTAACGGAAGGCCGGGATTAATTATTCAATATCGACTCGAGCACATACTTATTTGAGTGATACATCTTTTTAAATCGCTTTTCTCGCGTCTCGGGATAAAATGACTGTAGTACAACGTTTTGTAAATTTTCTTTTAACGTCTCTACTTGATTAACATGAATATATTTTGGTCGCTCTTTCTTCAGCCATTCCGTTACGAGACTAGCCCATTCATCAAGTTCTTTGAAGAAAATATCTCCATAAGGCTTTACTTCTTCAAAAAATTTCACTTCATAATTTTCTTCCTGTTGAATAGACGCTAATCGTTCTACAGCTACTTCATTATATTGAAACATGATCTCCGTGCTTTTTTTCACATCTTCATTCATCGTTATTCGTCACCTCTACGATGACTATTGTAACATAAACAGTCTTTATACTGTATGAAGAACCATTTCTCTTCGGCTTCTATTCCATTCTGTTTCAGAAGGCATGCTTTCATACACAGCTACTTCAATTTCTTGCAGTGATTGGTCAATGCGATGAACTTGTTCCATATATGTTTCTTCACAATGTGTAAATGCTTCATTTATAGATGTAGACATCGTTTTATCCACTAAATCTACTTGCTCTAGTAAGCTATCTAATAAAGTCATCATTTCGCTTGTTTTAACCATACTTTGTTTCATCGCCATCCCTCCAAATTTTCCTTTGCATAACTTATTCTCTCTTTTCTTCATTGTCCCTTCACACATGACAAAACTAGTTTCTATTCGTCAAAGAAAGATGTTTTCGACATTTTCATTTATGGTGAATCGAAAGTGAGCATATTGAAAACACTAGTATAGACATTTCAGCTAAGCAGATACATTCCGCTGCTGAACGTTTATTACAACATGATAGGAGGTGCCTAGATATGGCCAACAAACAGCAAAAATCACAGCCTAAAAATAAGCCTGAAACAAAAACCTACGGTGATCCTAAAAAGTTAAACGGTCCTAACCAGCCTTCTACTTAAGAACAAAACGGTCACTTGTGACCGTTTTTATTTACATTAAACACTTGCGCTACTTTCATTAATATATACAGCTGCTTTTGCTTTTGAAGATACCACTTTGTAAAATGAACTTTCTTTGGAAAAGGCGGCTTTTTCATGAGCTTTCGTTCCTCTTTTTTCGTTAAAAACCACTCTTCTCTCTTCTTTTCATGATGTCTAATAGCCGGATACACCATTCGAAGAGCAGGTGTACGGCAGCTAGTTTCATTCATAAAATACTGCTCATAATCGTATCTTGAACCCGTGTGCTTTGTTTTCAAAGAAAATTCATAAAACAAGGGATGATACTTTTTATGAAATAATAAAGCCGCTAATTTCTTCCCTAAATCAATTCGATTATTTACTTTTGTAAAATCATGAACAGAACAACCGTATAATTCCCCTTTTGTAGTAGGAAAAAGGACGGAACTAAAGTGGAATATATCTTGAAAAAAAAACAGCATACTTTTAAATACCTTATCTTGATAAAAAGGCTGTTCAATAACGGGATTTTGAATAACATGCTGCTCATTCACAATTAACGCATGAATAAGCTGCAGTTCACAAGGTCTCTGCATAAATTGTCTCCACTTCTCTTCGATAAAAGATGAAACGTTTAAATAGGGAAGTAAATGAACGTAAGAGACATGTTTTTTACGCGAAACAGCATACAATAGTAATTGCGGGAAGGCATCTTTAAAAATAAGCCAATTTGCTCTTTCATACGTCAAAAATAATAAATCACGCGTTTGCTTTGATAACGCTTTTTTCATGTTTTCCCCTTGCAAATCACACATATTCCATCCTGCGTTTCGTGATACCATACTTGCGAGAAATGCCCACTTTACTTCAGGATATCTATGATAAAAAGTTGCATAAGCCTGGGTTCTTGATATATTATCAATATTCAGCTTGTCTGTGGTTTTTTTAATCGCCGTCAACAGCGCTTGTTCCGAACTATTGAGTGACATCTCTTCATCTTCTTTCATCTATTTTTATTTGTAGGATTTGGTATAATAGAATTTGTTTGTTTAATAGATTTACATTAAAGGAGTGATGGTTATGATTCGCTATCCTAACGGAAAGGCCTATAAGCCATTGAATACCAGCAGTCCTTCCCCTAAAAAGCTAGAAGCTAGCTATAGCAATCGTGGTATGACGCTGGAGGACGATTTAAACGAAACAAACGAATACTATGTTTCAAAAGGAATAGCCATTGTTCACAAAAAACCAACCCCTGTTCAAATTGTAAAAGTAGACTATCCGAAGAGAAGTGCCGCTGTTATCAAAGAAGCTTATTTTAAACAGGCTTCTACTACAGACTATAATGGAGTCTATAAAGGAAAACACCTTGACTTTGAAGCAAAAGAAACGAGAAATAAAACCTCATTTCCGCTGCGTAATTTTCATGAACATCAAATTGAACATATGAAGCAAATTGTGAAACAAAACGGGATTTGTTTCGTTATATTAATGTTCTCTACTTTACAAGAAATATACTTGTTCGAAGCACAGTTCCTTTTTCCTTATTGGGATGCCATGAAAAAAGATGGACGAAAATCAATCCCTAAGGCAGATATTGAAAAAAAAGGACATTTCATCGAACTTGGTTACCATCCGAGAATCGATTACATAAAAACTATAGATAAATTATACTTTTAAGAGTATGATATATATGTTTACGGAAATCATTCTCTTACAATGCGTTGAAAGGTAGGAGTTTTTATGTCAGATAATTATCGCTCTCGTGAAGAACGACGAAGAGCTATGAATGACAACAAACCAGAAGGTAAATCTCAAGGAAAACCGAAAAAGAAGAAAAAAGGAGGCCTATTTCGTAAAATTGTTGCCGCGGTTTTACTAATAGGAATCATCGGGCTCATTGCCGGAGTGGGAACTTTTTTTGCTATGATAAGCGATGCTCCAAAAGTTGATGACTCGGTATTAAAAAACTCTTTTTCATCTAAAGTATATGCAAACGATGGAAAGACAGTTGTAAAAGAAATTGGAGCTCAAAAACGTACATATGTGCAATACGATGAAATCCCTCAAGTCGTCAAAAACGCATTTATCGCTACGGAAGACGTTCGTTTTTATAAACATCACGGCGTCGACTTTTACCGAATTGGCGGAGCATTAATGGCGAACTTTAAAAACGGTTTCGGTGCTGAGGGCGGTAGTACGATTACTCAGCAAGTGGTAAAGAATTCGTTCTTATCACCAAAGAAGACGGTTAAACGTAAAGTACAAGAAATGTGGTTAGCTTACCAGCTTGAGCGTAAATATTCGAAGCAACAAATTCTTGAAATGTATTTAAACAAAATATATTTCGCATCAGGTGAAGTATACGGTATTGAACGAGCAGCTGAGAAATTTTACGGAGTTAAAAGCGTAAAAGATTTAACTCTTGATGAAGCTGCTATGTTGGCAGGCTTACCAAAAGCGCCAACTACTTATAATCCAGTTACAAACCCAGAGAATGCTACTAAACGCCGTAACACAGTATTAAACTTAATGGCTAAAAACGGCTTCATTACACAAGCCGAGGCCGACAAAGCAAAACAAGTAGATGTACAGGCTCATTTAGCTAAACAAACTGAATCAACATCTAAGTACGATGTATTTATTGATCAAGTAATCGAGGAAGTAAAAAAGAAAACAGACGCGGATCCATTTTCTGCGGGCTTAGAAATTTATACAACGCTTGACACTAATGCTCAGGACTATGTGGATGATGTGATGAATAACAAAGTAGTCAACTTCCCGAACGATAAATTCCAAGCAGGTCTTGTCGTTGTAGATAATGAAACAGGTGGTATTCAAGCAATTGGAGGCGGACGTAATCGTGTATCAGGCGGCTTAAACTTTGCAACAAATATGAGACGTCAGCCCGGCTCAACAATTAAGCCAATCTTAGATTACGGTCCAGCGATTGAGAACTTAAAGTGGTCTACTGGACAACCGATAAAAGATGAAGAATATCATTATTCAAACGGCACGCCAATCCGAAATTTTGGACGCAACTACAAAGGGTGGGTTTCAGCGCGTGAAGCTTTAGGACGTTCACTGAACATCCCTGCTTTAAAAGCTTTTCAAGCAACCGGTGCGGATAAAGCAAAAGAGTTCGCTACAGGCCTTGGGCTAAAATTAGATGAAGAAGACGGCGAAGCTTATTCTGAATCTTATTCTATCGGAGGCTTCCGTACAGGTGTTACACCTCTACAAATGGCTGGAGCCTATAGTGCTTTTGCAAATGAAGGTATGTACAATGCACCGCATACAGTGACAAAGGTAAAATTCCCTGATGGAACAGAAATTGATTTAACGCCAAAACCAAAACGCGCAATGCAAGATTACACGGCATTTATGATGACGGACATGATGAAATCTGTTGTAAACGAATCATATGGTACAGCTCGTGCTGTTCGTACACCAGGATTAGAAATTGCGGGTAAAACAGGAACTTCGAACTTTAGTGCTGCAGAAAAGCAACGATACAATATTCCAGACGCTGGTGAAAAAGACGTTTGGTTTAATGGGTTTACGCCAAACTATACGATTTCCGTATGGACAGGCTATGAAACTGCTAAAGACGGCTATATTTTAAGTGCTAATGAAACAGGCATGGCAAAAAATATCTTTAAGCATGTTATTACTCATATTTCTGAAGGCAAACCTAAAGGAAGTTTCAAGCAGCCGGACAGCGTAGTTGAACGTTCCGTGGAAAAACCAACGGGCAAAGACTTAAAACGCCCAAGCGGCTCTACTCCTTCGAGCTTAATTACTAAAGAATACTTTGTGCGCGGTACTGCACCGACAAAAGTATCTCAAACGTTTGTGAAGAAAGAAAAAGAAGAAAAGAAAGAAGATAAAAAAGAGGACAAAAAAGAGAAAAAAGACAATAAAGATGTGAAGCCAAAAATTACTGCTTCGTATAGCGGAGGAGCAATTTCAGTTAACTGGTCAGCGTCAAACGCAGCCAGTGATACGACCTTTACAGTCACAATGTCATCTCCTAACGGTTCTGAACAACTCGCATCTGGGGCAGGAGCCGGTGGAAAAACAATTTCCAACCCAGCACCAGGCGCAACGTATAGTTTCACCGTAACAACAAATACGGGCGAAAGCGCTAGTTCTTCTGTAAAAGTCCCTGATTCATCAGATCAAGCTACCGAAGATGATTCTACTAAGCCTGAAGATGGCGGAACAACGGACGATAATCAAAATGAAGACAATAGCAACACTGATCAAAACAACGGCTCTGATCAAGGTGACGATTCATCTACTCAGCCGGATGATAACCAAAACAGCAATAACGGAAGCAATAGCGGCGGTAACAATAGCGGCAATACCGATAATAACAATAATGATAGCGGCAATGCTAACGATGGTAATAGCGGCAACAACAATAATAACGGAGGCACAACTCCTCCTCCAGCAGACAACGGTGGAAGTGACTCAGGAAGTCAAACACCACAAACTCCTGCTACACCATCGACGCCGTCAACACCTGCTACACCGCAGCAAGAGCCAACAACTGAAAATTAACGTAGCAGTAAAAAGCCCCTACACGTGTAGGGGCTTTATTTCTTGTGAAGAATAAGCATTTTTGCATACTGCTTACGCAGCTCATTAAATAATTCTGTCAGCTGAATATACGCTTGATAAGAAGAAACTCGCTGCAGCAAAAACATAAGTCTCTCAGCACAGTTAATAGGCTTATAGGTTAGGTCCGCTATGTCTGCTTGCAGCCGATTTAAACGCCGAACGGGCTGTCCATTAATCCAAAACAGTAAACTAATATACATAGCAGCAGCTTGTTTCATACAAGGGGCTGCTTCTTTTGCTTTTCGCTGAGAAAAAAGCGTATACAGTTCTTCCCTTTGAGTTTCCCACTTTTCAAAAAATGGCCGTATGCTCTTTTGAACATCCCTCCAAGGTGTTTTCGTTTCTTTATGTACATCGTATAAAATATCATAAGCAAAATAATTTCTTCCATTTTTTTCATCTAATTCAAGAACTCGATCTTCTTTTGAATAGAATGGTTCGCATATGAAATGTGACGGTACTTCAATCGGTAACATCTGTCTTCTTCTCTTTTCCTTTCATTCGTTTCTTTCCTTCTCGGCAAAGATCAAGAAGCGGGCAGACATGACATTGAGGAGACTGTGCTTTACAGTGATAGCGTCCAAAAAAGATAAGTCGATGATGCGTAACGGACCATTCATCTTTCGGAATTTTTCTCATCAGCGTTTTTTCTACTTCCAAAACGGAATCTTTCCACCTGCAAATCCCAAGGCGTTTACTTACACGTTCTACATGCGTATCTACTGCTATGGACGGTACTCCAAAAGCTACGGATACAACAACATTAGCCGTCTTACGCCCTACTCCTGGAAGATTGGTCAGCTCATCACGATCTCTTGGAACTTCTCCTCCGTATTCATCAATGAGCATACGGCAGAGCTTTTGAATATTTTTAGCTTTATTTCTATATAAGCCGATTGATCTAATATCTTGCTGCAGCTCTTCTAACGAAACGGCTAAATAGTCTTCAGGCGTTTGATATTTCTTGAATAAATCCGCTGTTACGCGGTTGACTAAAGCATCTGTGCACTGAGCAGATAGCGCTACAGCAATGACTAAATCAAAGGGATTCCGATGATTTAACTCACAGTGAGCGTCAGGAAACATTTCTGCCATAGCATCTAGGCACTGTCTGATTTGTTTTAACGTTAACATACTAGTTCTCCTTCTTCTTACAGGTAGTTCCCTCCTATTTTACAATAGGGTTCCTGTCAAATGCTACTCTTGTCCATATTCTTTTAAAAAAGCTGCTTCAAGATTCAATTACTTGGATCTTGAAGCAGCTTTTTATCCTGTCATTGCTCTAGCCAGTTAAAAAAAGGAATGGCTGATGTAGACTGAGAAGGGTTAACAGAAGATAGTTTTTTGGGCTGTTGATTTTGACGAAATTTTTGGCTATGCTTGCGGGCTTGATCAATGGTCCGAATACCATTTTTCTTCCATTCAAATAAAATACGATCAATATACCGGAAGTTTAATTTCCCAGACATCACCGACTCTCTTAGTGCCGCTTTAATAATAATGGGATCATGATGATCTTGATCAATCCACATCGCTAGCGTTTCACATTCAAACGGAGACAATGCTCTGCCGAACTCTTTTTCAAACATTGTATATAAATTAAGCTCTTCTTGTTCTTCTTCGTTTTTTTCTACTTCTCTTGTTTCTTGCATCATATGATGAATAAGCTTTTCCCAAAGCGGTTTTAATGAATAACGTTCACAAATAAGGGCGTTTTGCTGTTGATCTTGTTCAATAGATAAAAAGCCGCGCTGAATTAATGCTCGCAGCGTATCCATGCAGACAGCACTTGAAATACTCATTTTTGCCGCCAATTCGTTAGGTGTCGGGAAACCTTCACCGCCTTCAATGGAAACATAAATATGCATTAACGTCATGAATTCCGTTTCGTTCATTCCCAAATCGCTATAGTGATTAAACAGCAGCTTCGGAATTGAAACTGTGCCTTGTTCAAACCATTCAATTAACGTTTCTTTTTTCATATCCGAACACCTCAGTAGTTAGTATATCATGAAGTTTATAGTCAAAGTAATAATTATTCGAAGCTAAAAAAGCTTCTATGTAAAACTTTCCGCTGAAACCGTACCATTGCTCTGCACATATAAAATATATACGAACGATGACTTCCTTCCAAGAATATTACACTAACTTATTTTTTCGAGAATTGCAACTCCCTTTTAAGTTAGACTCTTTTCTATGTTTGCCTTTGTTTCCTTATGATATAAGTAAAAGCCTCGTTTATCTTTTCTTTTTATGATTCATAAAAAAAGCTAAAAAAGTATCCTGACTACAAGAGTCAGAATACTTTTTTCACTTCCTTACGGGTATAAACGGTTTAATAAGCGTGGGAATGGAATTGTTTCACGAACGTGTTCTACGCCGCTAATCCATGCTACCGTACGCTCAAGGCCTAAACCAAATCCTGAATGTGGAACTGAGCCATACTTACGAAGCTCTAAATACCACTTATACGTTTCAGTATCTAATTTGTGCTCTTCTACACGCTGAGCTAAAAGCTCTTGATCATGAATACGTTCAGAGCCTCCAATGATTTCTCCGTAGCCTTCTGGTGCGATTAAGTCTGCACATAATACTACGTCTTCATTTGTTGGATCTGGCTGCATATAAAATGGTTTTAATGACGTTGGATAGTGTGTAATGAATACCGGCTTGTCATAGCTTTCTGCGATAGCCGTTTCATGCGGTGCTCCAAAGTCATCTCCCCACTGAATGTCTGTAAATCCTTTTTCATGTAAGAATTTAAGAGCGTCATCGTACGAAATACGAGGGAATGGCGCTTTAATTTGTTCTAACTTAGATGTATCACGGCCTAGTACATTTAACTCTAACTTACAGTTTGTTAAAACAGACTGTACAACATGAGACACATACTCTTCCTGTACTTTCAAGTTATCTTCGAATTGGTAGAAAGCCATCTCTGGTTCAATCATCCAAAACTCAATTAAATGACGGCGTGTTTTAGATTTTTCAGCGCGGAACGTTGGACCGAATGAAAATACTTTTCCAAGCGCCATTGCCGCTGCTTCCATATAAAGCTGGCCACTTTGAGAAAGATATGCATCTTCGTCAAAATATTTCGTGTGGAATAATTCTGTTGTTCCTTCAGGAGCACTTCCTGTTAGGATTGGCGGATCTACTTTTGTAAACCCGTTTTCGTTAAAGAATTCATACGTTGCACGAATAATTTCGTTACGAACCTTCATAACAGCATGTTGGCGTTTAGAACGCAGCCATAAATGACGGTTGTCCATTAAGAACTCTGTGCCATGTTCTTTTGGCGTAATTGGATAATCAACAGCTTCATGAATAACTTCAAGACTTGTAACTGTTAACTCATAGCCAAACGGTGAGCGCTCATCTTCACGTACTACACCTGTTACATATAGTGATGATTCTTGCGTCATAGATTTAGCTAATTTAAAAGTTTCTTCTTCTACTTCAGCTTTTACAACTACCCCTTGCATGAATCCAGATCCATCGCGCAGCTGTAAAAAGGCAATTTTACCACTTGAACGTTTATTCGCTAACCAAGCACCCATTGTTACTTCTTTTCCTACATGCTTGCTTGCTTCTGAAATCGTAATTTTCACGATTAATATCCCTCCAAAAAACTTACATTTCGTAATTATGTATGCCATCCTATTATACATTTCGACAAACATAATAACAAGTAACAAACAAAAAGAGCCTTCTAACACGTGTGATTTGTGCTAAAAGGCTCCTTTGTTTTTAAATATAATCTTTTTTATTTCATATGACGAGTCATAAATGAATGGATGCGTTCCACTGCTTTTTCTAGCAGATCTAGTGATGTAGCATAAGAAAGACGTACATTTTCAGGTGAACCGAATCCTGATCCAGGAACTAGGGCTACCTTCTCTTCTTCTAAAATAGCTTCTACCCAAGCATCAACTGTATCAAAGCCAGTTAACTTTGCAGCTTCAATTGCGTTAGGGAATAAGTAGAAAGCACCCTGTGGTTTTAAGCATGAGAACCCTGGAATGTTAATCAACTTTTCATGAATCACGTTTAGACGCTCTTCAAAAGCTTGTCGCATCATTTCCACCGGCTCCTGAGTGCCGTTATAAGCAGCAATTGTTGCATATTGAGCAATAGATGTTGGATTTGACGTGCTGTGACTCGCTAGGTTTGTCATCGCTTTAATAACTGTAGCATCACCAGCTGCATATCCAATGCGCCAGCCCGTCATGGAATGTGACTTAGAAACACCGTTAATGATAATTGTTTTTTCTTTTAACGCTGGTGAAAGCTGTGCAATCGATACATGTTCATTTTGACCATACACAAGCTTTTCATAAATTTCATCTGATACGATAAAAATATCGTGCTTCAAGCAAACTTCTCCTAAAGCTTGTAGCTCTTCTCTTGTGTAAATCATACCTGTTGGGTTGCTTGGTGAATTGATAATAACAGCTTTGGTTTTAGCAGTAATAGCCGCTTCTAATTGTTCAGGTGTGATTTTAAATTCGTTATTTTCAGAACCTTCAACGAATACTGGTGTACCTTCTGCTAACTTTACTTGCTCAGGATAACTTACCCAGTAAGGAGTTGGGATAATCACTTCGTCACCTTCGTCTAACAGAACTTGAAATAACGTATACAGTGCGTGCTTAGCACCTGTACAAACAATAATTTCAGAAGGTGAATACGTCAGGCCTTGGTCGCGTTTGAATTTTTCAATTACCGCTTCTTTTAATGGTGCAAGGCCGCCTGCTGGCGTATATTTTGTCTGACCATCATTCATTGCTGTAACAGCCGCTTCTAAAATGTGTTGCGGCGTATTAAAATCAGGTTCCCCTGCTCCAAGTCCAATCACATCATGACCAGCCGCTTTCAATTCTTTCGCTTTTGCTGTAATCGCTAATGTTGATGATGGCGTTAATGCTGATACACGTTTTGCTAACTTCACTAAAATCTCCCCCTATGAACTAAAGCTATAATCAGCCCGCGGGCTGATTATAGATAAAAAATTGGCTTCATTTTCATAAAGCGCTGAAATCTTATATTATGACACATATGGTATTTCATATGGTATAAACGATTTATGATTGAGATAAGCTGTATCGTTTTATAAATTCACCGCTAGAGAAATCAAGATAATAGTATGTTAAATGTTTCTTATCTTTATCCACATATGTTACTTCCCACAGCGGCTTTTTATTTTCAATGCCTAGGCGCACCGACTTAATTTCCTGCGGGTTTTTATCATTTTTCACAATGGAAATGGCTTTTTCTTTTGTGATCCCGCTGCTTGCTTTCTTTAAAACTGCTGTTTGTTTTTTGCTTTTAGGCATCCAAGCAATTACCTTTTGATTGCTTCGGTTTGTACCTTCTACTACATAAAATGCATGATTGCCGAAATATGGCTGGGTGCTTGTGACAGATTTCAAATTAAATTCTTTTTTTGCTTGGGATGCTGCTTTTTCCTCAGCAGACTGAACATCCTTCACGGACGAGTGATAAATGCTAAAAGAAATGCCCCCGATAATTAAAAGCACAGCAGCTACGGCTACAATAATTAACTTTTTCATAAAATCCCTACTTATGTACGATAAATTGTAAATACAGCTTTGCTTTGATCTTCTTCATCTAACGCTAATCCGAACATCAAATCTTGCTTTTTCAACGTGCGATTCAAACTATCAACAATTTTATATAAATCCGAGGAATTTTCCACGCGGACAGTTGATAATACTTCAATCCTACTTTCCATTGTAAACCTCCTAGCTCGTCTATCACGACGCAAAAATGACGATATCCGTATTATAACAGGTATCAAAAACCATCGTCATCTTTTTCACTCATCAATCCCGTCTGTACGTTTTGCGTAAAAACCGAATAAATAAGTAAACATATATAATATTATAAGGAATTTACCTCTTTTTGCAAAAGGAAATTTGTTTATTTTGCAGAAAATTTCATCACATCATAGGATTTTAGCGACATTTTAATAGAGTAAGCGCTCCCCTCTCTTACGTCATATAATTCAATCCATTCAGCTGTTAAATTTGAAAGCAGTCGAGGGGAATAGGAACGGCCTGGTTTCGTAAACGCAACCGCAAGCTGTGTATCTAATTGCTTCAAAAATGCATTCGAAAAAAACGTTCCCTCTCCAAAATTAGGAATTTTCAATACATCTACATGGGTAAGAGGAATGCGTAAAAACTTTTCTTCTACTTCATCTGAGCTGCTCATTGCATATAGAATCCGATGTTCTCCAATCGTAAATAATAGGTCCATAGCCGCTGTTTTTTGCTTCGATGCATGCAAGACATCAACGTGTATATTATTTGTTAACTGAAATAAATCATTTTCTTTCCACTTCTCTGTTTGAAATTCCGCCTGGTACTGAGCTGGGACAATAATACGCTCTATATGATAATCATTCACAGCTCGCTGAACATTTGAATCATAGTACTTTTGCTGTTTTGTAATCACTAATTGGTTGATTTTTTTTACTTTATATCGCTTCAACCACTTCTTTAGCTCGTGATAGGAAGATGCATTACCGGTATTTATCAAAATAGTCTTACCGCTTCCATCTTGAATCAGACTCGCTTCTCCAGCTGAAAGAGGTAGAAAGGTAATCACTACTTCATCAGCTTGCAAACCAAAATCTACGTTTTTAATGACGGCTGCTGAAACCGAACAGTTCATAAAACTAAAAAGCAGTACAGCACTTAGCAATATTTTAATCATACACTGTCCTCATTTGCTTATCATAGTATATTACTATCGTCTCTCAAGTGAAGAAACAGTATGCATAAAAAAAAGACTTAAGCGTATGCTCAAGTCTTTTCATTCCACCATTCTTTGTAGTCCAGTAAGATATTCGAAAACGTCTTTTGAACAACCTTGACTTTTGGAAGTGAATGAAGAAAATGGTATCCATATGCTGTGCGCGTAATACGATTATCAAAAATAAATATAGCTCCTCGGTCACTTTTGGAACGAATTAACCGTCCAAATCCTTGTTTAAAACGGATAACGGCCTGAGGAAGTGAATAATTCATAAAAGGACTTTTTCCTTCTTTTTTCATCTGCTCAAATTTAGCTGTCAGCAGAGGTTGATTTGGAGATGAAAAAGGAAGTCTGACAATTACGAGACATGATAATAAATCTCCTGGCAGATCAATTCCTTCCCACAGGCTGTTTGTACCTAATAGAATGGAATGCTCAAACTGGCTGAAGTCTTTTAGCAGTCTATTACGGTTTCTAGTTGTGACTCCTTGACCGAGCAGTACAAACTCTTCAAGATCGTTTAACTCTTTTAAATAACCATACGTAGCTTTCAACATGTCATATGAAGTAAAAAGCACCAGCATACGACCATTTGTTACTTTAGCTACGTCAAGAATACTTTCTGCCATCATAGCGCTATACTCATATAATGATACTTCGTTAACAGCAGGCATATCTTGAGGAATATAGACTCTAGCTTGCTTCTCATAATCAAACTCGGAAGGGAGAATGAGTTGAGCAGGCTGAAAGTCATATAACCCTAGCTCTTGAATTAAATAATCAAATGTTCCATTCACCGTCAATGTAGCCGATGTTAAAATAACGCTTTGTTTCTTAGCGAAAAATTCATCAGCTAGCGTATCGGCAATGGAAGTAGGCTGACTATAGATATACGTAGCATTCGCTGCTCCTTTTGGTTCAATCTCAAACCACGTTACGTGATGACTCTGCTGTTTGAACAAAAGCTTTTCTATTTGCTGAGATATGTGCTCAAATCCTTTAACAGCCGTTTGAAATTCATGAAGAGACGACTGTTCATTTTTTGTGACTTTGTCATATAGTTCGTCAAAGGAATGTCTTGCCCCATCATTCCATGTAAAAAGATCGTGAATTAAAAAACGAATGCGCGACGCTGCTTCTTGAATAGCCGTCCAGTAATGCCCATGCTCTTTTTCCACTTTATATCGATAGCTGCTTCTTCCAATCTCGCCCTGCTGATTGCCGATTCTTTTTTGGACAAAAGAATGAATCAAACGAAATAAGTCATCGCACTCAGAATGAAGCTGCACAAACAGGTTTTGAAGAAGTTCAGTGTTAAGCTCGATGCTATATTTTACAAAGGTATGATGAACTTTTTTTAACAGCCCTTTGTCTTGAATGGTGCCGATTCGGTTTAATAGTGCATGAACCGCAAAATAATCTAAGCGCTCCCCCAGCTCTTCTCCAGCAATGTCTTCTAAGTGATGAGCCTCGTCAATAATAATTTGTTCATACTCAGGCAGCAGCTCATGATTACTCATCACATCCATCAACAGTAAGCGATGATTTGTCACTACTATGTGGGCATTTTGCGCTCTGTTCTGCGCTCGTTCATAAAAAGAATAAAGTTTCCAAGGATGCTTAAAGTCACTTGGAGACGGATTGCTTTCATTTAGCTGTTCCCAAAAAAGTTTGCCGCCAGAAGGCAGGTTTATTTCATCGCTGTCGCCCGTTTCCGTTTCCGTCAGCCAAATAAGCAGCTTCGCTTTTGTGAGGATTGCATCGTAATTATTATTGCGCTCTTTTAAGAGCTGAATAAATTTTCTTATACTAATGTAGTGTTCTCTTCCTTTTAAAACAGCTGCTGTAACAGGAAATGGAACAATCTTTTCTAGAATAGGCACATCTTTTTCGATGATTTGCTGCTGAAGCGTTACCGTGTTGGTTGAGATAATGACTGGGTGATGATGAACAGAAGCATAAAACACGGCAGGAACTAAATAAGCGTAGGTTTTACCAATACCGGTCCCGGCTTCAATTAAAGCATGCTCATTACCTGCAAAGCACTCTTGTACAAAGTTCATCATCTCCCACTGCCCTTTTCGTTCTTCAAACAATGGCAGAGCCTGATGGAACAGCTTTTGCTTTTCAGTTTCAAATATTTCGTACGTATGAGAGTGCTGCTTTTCATTAGCTGAATGCGGCTGATATTTGTTTAGCGCAATCCCATGTATAAATTCATAAGAATCATCCTCAGCATAACTTTTATCATCTATAACTTGTTGAATCAGTTCTCCAATTTCACTTTTAAAGTGCAAGCTTAGCGCATACAGCTGCTTTAAGGTTGTTAGAGGCAGCTTCTTTAATTTCTCAATTAGTAACAGTAAAATACGTGCCGTTACTTCTGCATCACTATCTGCTTGATGAGGGTTTTCATGTTCAATATGTAAATACTCAGCTAATTGGCTAAGTTTGTACCCATCAACTGTAGGCAGCAGAATCCGGGCCAGTTCGACGGTGTCTACGGTTGAATTATAAAGCGTCTCCCTTCCGCACTGATAGAGTTCTTCTTGTAAAAAAGTTAAATCAAATGCCACATTATGTGCAACAAAATAAGCATCATCTAGCAATTCTATAATTTTAGGTGAAATTTCTTTAAATAAAGGCGCATCTTTCACCATATCATTTTGAATGTTAGTTAGTTGTGTAATAAAAGGCGGAATATCCATACCAGGATTTAAAAAACTAGAAAAACGTTCAACAATTTTGCCGTCTTCTACTATGACAGCAGCAAATTGAATCATTTTATCTCCTTGTTTTGGAGAATGTCCCGTCGTTTCAAGATCTACCACAACAAAGCGTTTATTCACGGTCAACACCTCGCAAGTCTGTCTTTTTATAGTATAAAGTGAAAGCCTGCTCTATATGCTTTAAAAGCGCAACTCCTTCTCGTGAAAAACAGAGAGGCTTTCATACATAGAAGTTTTACTTTAGTGTGTATAGAGGTTTATACCGTTCACTTACTAGCGTATGTATTCAAATAAAAATCCCCCTCATAAAGGGGGACTGTTCTTATAGAATTGTACCAGCTGGTTCTTGTTTAAGCAATTGTTGGATTTTATTCTGCTCGTTCATAATCGCTACGGTTGGATGATGGTGGGCTACTTCTTCATTGGCCACGAGCGCATAAGAGATAATGATGATAATATCTCCAGGCTGCACGAGTCTTGCAGCAGCTCCATTTAAACAAACTACGCCGCTCCCGCGTTCGCCGGGAATCACATACGTTTCCAAGCGAGCTCCGTTATTATTGTTTACAATTTGGACTTTTTCGTTTGCTGCGATTCCTACTGCGTCGATGATATCTTCATCAATGGTGATACTGCCAACATAATTTAAGTTGGCTTCAGTTACATGAGCTCTGTGTATTTTAGCATTCATCATCGTGCGAAACATTTAGTTATCCTCCTGTACGTCTACAATTACATTATCAATCAAACGGGCTTTAGAGAATTGAACAGCTAAAGCAATAATGATTTTTCCAGCGGCTTGCTTAATCGTTTTTAGCTCTGGATACGTATAAACATCAATATAATCCACTTTACCGCTCGTATGTTGCTCAATTTCTTTTCGAATGGTCTCTTTAAGGAGTTCTACTTGCTTCTCTCGGCTTTCAAGAAGCTGCAAAGCGTTTTGTAAACTCTTAAATAAAACAGGTGCCTCTTCTCTTTCTTTATCTGTTAAATATACGTTACGAGAACTTTTAGCTAATCCATCTGCTTCTCTCACCGTATCTACTGCTCTAAGCTCCACAGGAAAATTAAAGTCTTCAATTAAGCCATCTACCACAGCAACTTGCTGCGCATCTTTTTTACCAAAGTATGCACGATCTGGTGTTACAATGTGAAAAAGCTTTGTTAGGACCGTGGCTACTCCGTCAAAATGGCCGGGGCGCTTCTGTCCACACAATACGTCTACACGATCGGTCACGGTTATAGCAACTGAACGGCTTGACTTATACATTTCCTCTACTGAAGGATAAAATAAATAGTCGACGTTAGTTTCTTTTGCCACGCGCTCATCGCGTTCAAAATCTCTTGGATACGTATCAAAATCTTCATTTGGTCCAAATTGAGTCGGGTTCACAAAAATACTTAGCACCACTACTTCATTTTCTGTGCGAGCCGCTCCAAGCAAAGTAGCGTGGCCTTCATGCAAATAGCCCATCGTCGGGACAAATCCAATTGAACGTCCAAGCTGCTTTTCTTTTTTCATCTCCTGCTGCATGTCTTTAATTGTTGTAATGACTTTCATCTTATTTTCCTCCGTACAGCGCCGTTAACTGCTCTTCTTTCATTGAAAAAGTATGGGCTTCTTTCGGAAACTCTCTTTTTTTCACTTCACTTACATACTGAGAAAGCCCCTGTAAAATAGGCTCATTTATTTTCGCAAATGACTGAACGAATTTTGGCACACGCTCTACGCCGTACGTTAATACATCGTGGTATACAAGTACTTGACCATCCGTATCAGCTCCTGCTCCAATTCCGATTGTGGGAATGCTTAAGCGTTCAGCTACTTGTTTTGCTACTTGTTTAGGAACACATTCTAATACAACAGCAATAGCTCCCGCCTGCTCACACTTGATCGCGTCTTGGATTAGCTGTTTGGCTTCTTTCGCTTCTTTCCCTTGCACTTTATAGCCGCCCAGGACACCGACAGACTGAGGTGTTAACCCGAGATGTGCAACAACTGGAATACCAGCTTGCGTCAATTCTGAAATTGTATAAAGAACATCGTTTGCACCTTCTACTTTTAAAGCATGAGCTCCGCTTTCCTGCATAATGCGAGCAGCATTTTTCATCGTGTCTTCTTTCGACACGTGATAGGACATAAATGGCATGTCGGTGACGATAAATGTATCAGCAGCTCCTCTTTTAACCGCTTTTGTATGATGAATCATATCATCTACCGTTACAGGAATCGTCGAATCATATCCTAAAACGACCATTCCTAGAGAATCGCCTACTAAAATCATGTCTACCCCTGCTTCCTCAGCGTACTTAGCTGACGGATAATCGTACGCAGTCAGCATCACAATTGGTTCATTGTTTTGTTTCATACGTAAAAAATCTAATTTTGTTTTCACTAACTTTCTCCTCCTTCTCAGAGGAGATGAGCGCACGTCTGCACACAAAAAGCCCTTCTACCTATAAAAGGAAGAAGGACTTTGACAGACTTCATCTATAAAAAGCACACTTTACCTAATGTGCTTACCTACGCGTCATCCCTCTGTCCTAGTCCTTAATGGATCAAGGCAGATTTATTGTCGTATTAAAAATAAACAAACGAGTATCAAGTGAAGTTCTTACGATACTACCTTGATACTCGTATTATAATAAAAATTTCTTTGTTTTTCTACTATTTTTTAGCAGAGAGCTCAATATCTGCTGAATGAATTCGGTGTATAACTCCTTCATCATCTTCAATCAATAAAACGCCTTCGTCTGTTATACCTTTTGCAAAGCCTTCAATGTCGGCAGTCATCGTGCGCGCTATAATTCGCTTGCCAATACTGATCGCATACGTTTCCCAAAGAACTTTAATTAAGCCAAAGCCATTTTTTAAGTATTCTTCATAAAGGGTTTCTAACTTTAAGAAAAACGCTTGCATCAAAGCTGCACGATTAATTTCTTCACCTTTTTCAATACGTAAAGATGTGGCAATGTGTTTGATTTGTTCATTAAAATCCGTTTCCTGCTGATTCACATTGATGCCGATTCCAATGATGACCGAATGAATCCGGTCAAAATCTGCCTGCATTTCTGTTAAGATCCCAACTAGCTTCTTCCCATTTAATAAAACATCATTAGGCCATTTAATGTCTGGAGAAAGGTTCGTCACTTCTTGAATGGCCTGTACGACAGCCACTGCTGATAGTAGAGTCAGCTGAGGAGCCTGCTGCGGAGGGATAGAAGGACGCAGTATAATACTCATCCAGGCACCAGTATATTTTGGGGAATACCACGCTCTATCAAGTCTTCCTCTCCCTGCCGTTTGCTCTTCAGCAACTACGACCGTTCCTTCTTTGGCTCCTTCTTGAGCAATTCGATGAGCAATTTTTTGAGTAGAATGTACGCTTTCCTCATAATGAATATACTGACCGATTTTTGTTGTTTGGAGCCCTAATAAAAGCTCGTTGCTGCTTACTTTGTTCGGCTTCCCAACAATGCGATAGCCTTTTTTGCGAACAGCTTCAAGTTCATAGCCGTCTTTTCGCAGCTCTTCGATATGCTTCCATACAGCTGTTCTTGAACAGCCTAATAAATCGCTGATCTTTTGGCCGGACACATAGTCCCCATCTGCGTTCGTAAACATTTCAAGCAGCGTTCTTCTTATATCTGACTGCAAGACTGCACCCACTTTCTTATTGAAGATTTCGTGTTCATTAACTCATTGTATAGAACTTTCTCCTCAATTTCTTTTAACAGTTGAGACACCCATGGACCACCCTTTTTACCTGTCCACACTAAAAGATCTTGACCATTTATATCTAAATCTTTTAAAGAATGAATAGGCAGCTCGCTATAGATGTAAAGAAGCTCATGTTCATTCATGTGCTCATTGCTTCGAAGAAGTTGTAAAATACGATTCACGCTTACGCTGGCCTGCTCTCCAATTGTATACATGATGCGTTTTGACCATCCATTTTCCAAAACGTCTCGAAGACCAATAGACTGAAGCTGAATATCTTTAATTTGCTTATTAGATAATTTCCAGCTTTTAAAAAATGCCTGCTTGTCTTGAATGTCGAGTAGATGTACCAGAAGTGTCCATGACTCCGATACTCGCTGAAGCATCATCCAATCGTGTGCACAAACAGATCGGAATTTTTGCGGATCTACATTCAATTGGGGTAAGTAGCGATACAGCTCCGTATCTGCTACAAGTGCTAATGCTAAAGACGGACGCTTTCCACTCAGCATTTTTTCGAATTCAACTGTAATGCGTTCAATAGAAACGTGCCTCAGCAGTTCACCGTATTGTTGAATGGCTCTTTTAGTTTGATCAGACAGCGAAAACGCCAGCTGACTGACAAAGCGAACGGCTCTCATCATACGAAGAGCATCTTCATGAAAGCGTTCTTTAGCATTTCCGACAGTTCGAATTAACTGGTTTCGTAAATCTTCTCTTCCATTAAATGGATCAATGATTTCTCCTTTTGCATTCATAGCCATTGCATTGATTGTAAAATCGCGACGCTGCAAATCTTCTATCAGAGACGAAATAAACGTAACGGACGAGGGACGACGAAAATCATCATATTCTCCCTCAGAGCGAAAAGTAGTTACCTCATAGGTCTCGTTCTCATGGACAACGACAACCGTACCATGCTCGATTCCTACATGAATCGTCTTAGGAAAGAGTTCCATCACTTGTTCAGGCCTAGCTGACGTAGCGATATCAATATCTCCAATCGTCCGATTTAAAATGAGATCCCGGACCGCTCCTCCAACAAAATACGCTTCGTAACCGGCTGTCTCCAGTTTTTCAATAATATAAAGCGGATGAATGAACGGTTCTTTCATAACGTCCTCCATTCTTCAACCCTGTACCAATTTATAATAAAGTTTTTCATATTGACTCACAATCTCTGTTGAATGAAATTTATGATTAACTGCGCTTAGAGACGCTTCCCTCATTTGGTGATGCAGCTGTTCATTTTCAAGTAGCTGAATTGCTTTGCTCGCTGCCTCTTCGACGTCTCCCACTTCGCAAATATATCCTGTTTTTTCGTGTTCAATTACTTCAGGAATTCCGCCTATATTTGTTCCGATGCATGGAACACCACAAGCCATAGCTTCTAAAAGTACAAGCCCAAAGCTTTCTTTTTCAGATAATAACAATTTTAAATCGCTAATCGAATATAATTCTGCTACATTTTCTTGTTTCCCAAGAAATAACACAGAATCTTGAAGATTTAGCTCTCTTACTAATTGAGACACAACCGTCATTTCAGGGCCGTCTCCTACAAGCAGCAGCTTAGACTGAAGCTTTTTATTAATAATAGCAAACGTTTTGACTATATCTGTAACTCGTTTGACTTGACGAAAGTTTGAAATATGAATAACGACTTTTTCACTTTCTAATATGCCATACTCCGCTTTTAAATACTGAACTTCTTTTTTATGATAAACTCGTTCATCAATAAAATTATACATCGTTTCAATTTCTTTATCTGGACTAATTAAATGGTGAGTTTGATCAACAAGTGACTGAGATACAGCCGTCACTGCATCTGATTTCTCAATTCCAAATTTAATTAAATCTTTTAACGATGGATCCTCTCCTAGAACCGTAATATCTGTCCCATGAAGAGTCGTCACAATTTTCACTTCGTGCTCCACCATTTGTTTAGCTAAAATCCCGCAAACGGCATGGGGGATTGCATAGTGCGTATGAATAATGTCAAGCTTTTCTCTTTTAGCCACTTCAGCCATTTTACTGGATAAAGCAAGATCATACGGAGGGTATTTAAAGACGGAGTACTGATTTACATCTACTTCGTGAAAATAAATATTTGGATATACTTTCGTCAATCTAAAAGGCATGCTAGAGGAAATAAAATGAATTTCGTGCCCCTTTTCAGCCAGCAGCTTCCCTAGCTCCGTTGCTACCACTCCTGAACCTCCAACGGAAGCATAACATGTAATACCAATTTTTAACTTCATTTATTTTCCACCTACTAAATCGTCGTACATCAAAATCGGTTTTTTAGATAAAAAACCTTCACCGTATGCTACCCCGACTTCTTTGCCAAATAATCGCTCTCTGCTCTCTACCGTTTCAATATATCCGTTTACCAGCGGCGTATCAAACGTATCTGCTGTTTTTATAAATTGACTTTCATAAGCCTCTAGACTAGCTACTTTCTTTTGAAACGTGCTTGATACATCTACGATAAAATCTGGCTTATGAAATCCATTTATCATATAGAAATAAAGAGACTCAGCACGATGAGCTTTTTGCTTTTTATAATCGATATAATTTTTAACGCCAGCGGAAAACATGGCTTCTTCTACAAGCTTTGCACAATTCCCATGATCAGGATGACGATCTTCAAAGTAAGGAGCAAATATAATCCTTGGTTGATACATGCGAATGACTGATGCAATTTCAGCTATATACTCTGCCTTTAAAACCAAACCTCTGTCTGGCAAATGAAGATGAATTCGCTCATGAACACCTAAGACATCAGCAGCTTTGGACGCTTCTTGTTTTCGAATTTCAACCGTTCCATTTGAAGAAAGTTCAGCTTGCGTCAAATCGCAAATAACTACCTTCAAACCTTGTTCACTCATTCTTGCAATGGTTCCACCCATGCCGATTTCTACATCATCGGCATGAGCACCAAAGGCAAGGATATCTATTGTTTCTTTCATTATCTTCACCCTATTTTTTTATAATTGAACGCCAATGCAAATCGCCTCGTTCAAGTCCATGAATTAAAATCTCTGCTGTTCCCATATTTGTTGCAAGAGGAACCGCATAGACGTCACAGAGACGCATCAGAGCTGAAATATCAGGTTCATGAGGCTGAGCTGTTAACGGATCGCGGAAAAAAATAACCATATCCATTTCATTTTGAGCAATTAAAGCGCCTATCTCCTGATCTCCTCCAAGCGGTCCTGATTGAAAGCGGTGAACCTTCAAACCTGTTGCTTCTGAAATACGCGTTCCTGTTGTTCCTGTTGCGAACAGCGAATGTTCCTGTAAAATCGCTTGATAGGCTGTTGTGAATTGTACCATATCATTTTTCTTTTTATCATGTGCAATTAAGGCGATTTTCATTTTTCTCGCTCCTTAGTCAATAATATTTTCTAACCCGTATACAAGTGTGTCTACGTTCATAACTGTGTCAACGGCTAGCTTCACACCTGACATAAAAGAAGCACGGTTGTATGAATCATGACGGATTTTTAATGTTTGTCCAAATCCTCCGAACATCACTTCTTGGTGAGCAATCAGTCCTGGCAGGCGTACGCTATGTAGGCGGATTCCTTCATAATCTGCACCGCGCGCCCCTTCTAGCAATTCTTTTTCCTCAGGATGACCTTGTTTTTTTGCTTCACGAACTTCACTGATAAGCTCCGCTGTTTTTAAGCCTGTTCCTGATGGTGCATCTAACTTTTGATCGTGATGCATTTCAATAATTTCAACATCATCAAAGTATTTAGCTGCCATTTGTGAAAACTTCATCATTAAAATAGCGCCAATCGCAAAATTAGGTGCAATGATACAGCCAAGTTCCTTCTCTTCAGCAAGCTGCTTTAATTCTTTTAAATCTTCTTCTGAAAAGCCCGTTGTTCCTACAACAGGTCTTACTCCATATGTTAGAGCTGTTTTAGTATGAACGCGCCCAATTTCAGGTGTTGTCAAATCAACTAAAACATCTGCCTTAACGTCTTGAAAACATTTTTCAATATCCGTGTAGATTGGCGCTTGTACATTTGGCATTCCTTCAATATCACTTATGTATTTTCCTTCATTGATACGATCTACCGCTGCTACTAATTCAAAATGCTCTGTTTCTTCTATTAATAACACAGCTTCTTTTCCCATACGACCTCTTGGTCCCGCAAGTACAATTCGAATTTTGTCCATTCTTTTTCTCTCCTTAGTCTTCTTTTTTCGTCCAGCGATCTTTATCACGCGTATTAAATTTATTCATAACGCGATCATGCGCTTCTTGTAAATCGATATTTAATGAATTTGCAAAGCAAATTAATACAAATAAAATGTCGCCCATTTCTTCTTCGACCGTACGTTCTGCTTCAGTCGTTTTCTTCGGCTTTTCACCATAATAGTGGTTAATTTCGCGCGATAATTCGCCCACTTCTTCCGACATGCGCGCAAGCATAGCAAGAGGACTAAAATATCCTTCTTTAAATTGGCTAATATATGCATCAACTTCTTGCTGCATTTGCTCCATCGTTTTTTTTGACATCTTTTTATTTCACCTCTTTTAGAAGTACACTCAGCTTACTATTATAACATCTTTACTTCAAATTATTTAGTGTAATTACTTCTTCTTACCAAGCCTTTATCAGATGCTCTTTCACGATATTCCTCACGTTTCCCTTAATTCTCAAAAATCTGTCTATATTTTACGAATTGAGGATACTACTAATACATAGCACTAGAAGAAACATCATCACTTTTTACTATTTTCAAAAATCTTTTCGATAGTTATTTACGAAATGAAATATATTCCTTTATGATAAGGTAGTGCAAAAACGGTCATAGGAGGTTTGTAAGTATGAAAGGTCTCAGATTAAAAAATATTATTTTTATACTGCTTGGTGCTGCCATATTTGCGTTTGGACTTGTTAATTTTAACATGCAAAACAATTTAGCTGAAGGTGGATTCACAGGCATTACCCTGCTTTTATTTTTCTTATTTAACATTGATCCCTCTTATTCTAACTTAGTGTTAAATATTCCTTTGTTTTTTGTAGGGTGGAAACTATTAGGGAGAACAGCCTTTATTTATACCATGCTCGGAGTCGTCAGCTTATCCCTATTTTTATGGATATTCCAGCGCTTCCCGGTGAATATGCCCCTGCGTCATGATATGACTCTAGCAGCTCTTTTTGCCGGTGTTTTTATTGGAGTGGGTCTTGGTATTATTTTCAGGTTTGGAGGAACAACAGGAGGAGTCGATATCATCGCACGTGTTGTTCAAAAATATATCGGGTGGAATATGGGGAAAACGATGTTTCTTTTTGACTTTATTGTGATTAGTGCATCTCTCATTTATTTATCCTATCGAGAAGCTATGTACACACTTGTTGCAGTCTTTGTCGCTGCACGGGTTATTGACTTTATGCAAGACGGCGCGTATGCCGCAAAAGGAGCAACGATCATTTCAAATCATAACGAAGCCATATCGGATAAAATTATGAAAGAAATGGATCGAGGCGTGACGATTTTAAAAGGCCAAGGTTCTTTTTCTAAGCAAGATACCAACGTGCTATACTGCGTGGTTAGTAAAAATGAAATTTTCCGTTTAAAGCAAGTTATTACTTCTGTAGATCCACACGCATTCGTTGCAGTTACGGATGTTCATGATGTCTTAGGCGAAGGATTTACCCTTGATGAAAATAAAAAACCGCTTGAAAGATAAAAAAATACCGCTAATGCGGTATTTTTTTATTAGTCGTCGTTATTCATTCCTGTATAAATCATGATTAAACGAACCAACTCAAGAACTGCTACTGCTGCGGCTGCTACATATGTTAAAGCCGCTGCGTTAAGCACTTTGCGCGTCTCGCGCTCTTCGTCATTTCGAATCGCTCCGACTGAGACGATTTGCGTCATCGCTCGGCTTGAAACGTTAAATTCAACAGGCAGTGTTACAACTTGGAATACGACCGCTGCTGCCATGAAGATAATACCTAACAATAGCAACGGCTTAATCGACGCGATAATTCCAATCATAATTAAAATCCAAGAAGCGTTTGATCCAAGGCTTGCCACCGGTACAAGCGAGTGGCGAAGACGTAAAAACGAATAGTTTTCTTTGTCTTGAATCGCGTGTCCCACTTCATGAGCCGCAACGGCAGCGCCTGCGACAGACGTTCCGTAATAGTTGTCTTCTGACAAACGAATGACTTTTGAACGAGGATCGTAGTGATCCGATAAAAATCCGCCTACAGGCTCTACGTGAACGTTGTACAACCCGTTTTCATCTAAAATTTTTCTTGCTACTTCTGCGCCTGTCATTCCTGATGAGTTGCTTACTTGTGAATATTTTTTGTAAGCACTTCTCACCTTAAACTGTGCCCAAATTGGCACAAGGATAATAATGAGAAAATAAATCAAAAAGCTCATTTACCCACACCTTTCATTATGTGTTTGACTACTCTTTTATTTTAGACAATTCTGCGCTTTTACGTCAATCATTACGCCCTCTAGCTGACTTTCTTTTCTGGTCAGCGAAATATTTTCGCGCTCCTACATAAAAAAGTGTAGCAATAATAATACTTCCGGTGGTAATTGTAACCCAAATAAAAGACGGGTCTGTACGATTTTCTTTTACTTGTTCAAAAAAATCTTTTAAGTTTTGTTCCATTTGGTTAAACTGCTCATCGTTAATCTCACTGAGCGTTTCTTCAGTTTGTAAAAAGTGAACGTCCGCGCTCACACGCTGTACGTAGGGAGACGACACGTCTACCTGCGCGCTCGGTAAGATCATATCATATTCCTTCAAAAATTGCTTAAGCTGCGCTTCATAAGCCGCTTGTTCTCCTTTTACCGCTTCATTTCGCATCTCTTTAAATGTTGCTAGCATACTGCCTTCGAGCTCAGTCCACATAGGCTGATGCTTGCTGTGCAGCGCATCGACTAATAATCGAAATTGAGTAGCTTTTTGAAGACGTTCTTCATCACTGGAATCAGAAGATAAAAGAGACCTTTCTACCTGTTCATAACAAAGAGTTAAAATACGTATATCTTCGGCCGATACGCCCAAAGAAGCTGTATTGAGACTGGTAAATTCATTCGAAAAGTTTCTGAACAAATGTTGGGCTGCTTTATACTCCTTTTGCTCTACAAGCGATAGCGTTTGATCAGATAAGTTATCAAGCTTTTCCCACTGCCCTTCAGCTGCATGTACAGTAGTCGTATATGCAAAGAAAAGTACGAGCAATATTCCTACTATTCTTCCTTTCATTCTCGTCCCTCCTCTAACCTCTACTAAAACTTATGAGAAAGAGGACAAGAGTAGACCTATTTTCAAAAGGAAGTTTTAAACTTACTATTCATTCATCGGAGTGATAAAGTTTTGCGTATAATATTTCTCATATACACCTACACCAAGACGCGTAAACTCTTTATTGAGTAAAGCCTTACGATGTCCCTCACTATTAAGCCACCCTTCAACCGCAGCGATTCCATCCTGATAATTCGAGGCAATATTTTCGCCCGCGATACGGTATACTACATCACCTTTTTGCAGACGGTTGCCTAAATCACCTTGTGCTGGTGAAACGTGAGAGAAATAGTTTAAGTCGCTCATTTCTTTGCTGTGTAAATAAGCTACTCCGGCAGTGGCTTCGTCCCAAGCTAAAGGTGACAGCTGAAACCGGTCTCGAATTACATTTGTAATATCGATAATTTGCTGCTCTTCTCCTTCTTGGACGCTTTTCCACTCCTCCGATGTCAATGACGGAGCTGTGGGAAGCTCGCCGCGATAAACAATTTCGTACGGACGCTGTTTTAATAGCGTGTCCATGTCCATAATTCGAATACTTGAGATTGTATTAAGGAACTGATCAAAATATAGTTGGACGTATACATCTCCATATTTAATAATGGGACGCATTTTCATATCCTCTTCACTCAGACGAAATCGGTATTCATTTCCGTCTTTTTGAAGCGTGAGTTCGGATGAAAGTGAAACTCTTTTTTCTACTTCCTCTCGCTTCTCACCAATCTCAAAAGGATCTGTATTTGTTTTTGAGCCAATGACGTATACAGATACGACTTGATTATTTTCTACTCCTACCTGCGCATACGTTTGACGATTCTTTTTGTAAATCCACCAGTCATAGCCATATGCAGAAGAATCAATACGATCCGGCTCTCCAAGCATTCCGATTAACTGTTCTGAATGATCTCCAATGAGTCTCATCATATTTTCACTTTGTTTTTCATAAGAAGCCACTTCTTGTGTGGGCTGACTTTTGGAATCCGTTTGGTTTTGCTCAATATTTTGACCCGTTAGATATTTTTCTAGCTGAGGTAAATAATCCTCCGCGTATACAAATGCCACTATTAATACGAGAATAAAAATAACTTTTTTCAGCTTTTCTTCCTCTCCTTACACCTGTTTTCTTTACCTGTTTAACTTATTTTTATCTCTATTATACATGCATTCAAAAAAAAATAGCTATCGGTATGGAGGAAACAAAAGAAAAAGCCAACTATTTACGAATATACTGCAAACAGTTGACTTTCGCTTTTTAATGCGTTTGTTGTGAAATGTCTGAGAGCGCTTCTCCTGCACGTTCATTTGCATAGCGAAACGTTGATAAATCACCTAGCGATACAATCCCTACTAGCTTTTGATTTTCCACAACGGGAAGACGACGGATTTGATGTTGAGCCATAAGCTTAGAAGCTTCTTCTACAGAGGCTTCCGCTGTAATAGTTATAAGCTCTTCACTCATAACATCCGTTACTTTACTTGAATTCGGCTTCTTTTCTGCAATGCCTTTTATAACTAAGTCTCGATCTGTAATCATTCCTACTAGCTGATCTCTATCGACAATTGGAATTGCTCCTACATTCCATTCCTTCATTTTCACTGCTACTTCATATACGTTATCAAGCGTGGTGCATGTTTCCGTATCAGCTGTCATTACCTCTTGTACAGTTTTCATTGTTTTATCCTCCTTTACATCGTGTGCTCGTTTTATAGTGTGACCAACTTTTTAGTAAACTTTCGCATTTAAAACGTTTAAATAAAAATAGATAACGTTTACATTTTTCCTTATTAGATATTGCAAGTTTTATCCATTCAGCTTATGATTTAATTGGGGTATATCTGTTTTGGGAGGGAGTTCATATGAAATTTGAATATGCAAAATTTGATTCATTAAAGGTTGATTTAGATTTATTAGATGAGATTATGCATCAATTTGGTCTGGTCCGCGCCGGACAATGGGATTATGAACGCGTCACGTACGATCGAAAATTCGAGTTTCAGCGAGATACCTTCTATTTGCGAGTCCAAGGACATGCTATTTCAGGCGACGTAGGGGGCAGGCATGCTGTTATTCATCTTATGACACCTCTACTAGGCAAACATTATTATCCTCACGGTGTAGAATATGGAGACGGCGAATATTTTCCGCCATCCCTTGTAGAACAGTGTGAAAAGATATTAACACAAATCAAATCACAGCTTGAAACCGTTCAGCTATAGAATTAGAAAAAGCGCAGTAATCAGACTGCGCTTTTTTTAATTCAAAGGAGGAGTAGACGGAAATTCCTTTGTTTTTATATCTTGAGGCTCAGTAAAATCGGGCATGTACGTATCTTTCTCTCGTTCTTTTCGAGCCCACTGAAAAAAAATAAATCCTAAAACCGTTCCATACACAATTTCTTGAATAATCTTCATAATAACGCCGCCTAGCTGCTGATCTTCCACAGGCGGCAGCGTATTAAACATCTCGGGAGCAAGCTGCCCTAAACTGGCAATCATAGAAGGCGGTACACAAAGAGAAAGAGCTTGTACCCAAGCGCTTGAGTCTGTATATGTCGCATATAAAGAATGATTTGCAAAAATAATCAGCGCGCACGCTGGAGTAAGGAGTACGCCATCTGCAAAAATGTAGCCAAGCTTTTTTAAAGAACTTAGCGTTTGTTCTTCTTCTAGCTGATTAACGAGTGGCCACCACATGCAAAATGCAGCGATAAATAATACAACACTCACGATTCCGTGGAGCATCATATCCGTTTTAATAACATCAAAAAGCAGCGGAATATGATACAAAGAAAATAACCCATTGAATAATAGTAGCGCAATTAAGGGCTTTGTAAAGAATTTAAAAATAGGTTTAACCCCTTTTACATAAATAACAGAACGAGCTAACCACGGCGGAATTCCTAAAATAAAAAGCGGAGGAATCACCAAGTAAACGATTGCCATTTGCGTCATATGAGCACTAAACATAAAGTGCCCTAGTAAATCTACAGGTCCTCCTTTACATATATATAAAAGAACCATGCTAATAACAAAATACGCTTTTGTTTTTCTGTTTACGGCCACCGCTCCTATAAAATTCCCTCTCCATCTACCAACGATGAAAAAATATAAGACGGTCACCAGACAAATGGTTAAAAAATAGTAAGGACTCCAAAGTGCTTCAAAACCAAACATCTGCAAATTGTTAATCAACGTCTATTCCTCCTTCTACAGATGATGAAAAGGACTGGCGCATGCCAGCCCTTCTCTTTACCACCAAATAATGGTTACAAAAGCTAAAATGGTTAAAAGAGCTACCAATACGCCTGAATACAAGAAAAATGCTGGTATGGTATGTCCTTTGTGGTTCATATGCATGAAATAATAAAGTTGAAAGATGACTTGAACAACGGCCAAGAGCACGATCACAGGCATAATGTACCATCCGCTAAACTCTTGATAAACCGCAAAAAAAGCAATTAGCGTTAGAAACAACATCATCACAAAAGAGATAACTTGCATCTTCATATCTTCTGCGTTTCTTTTTTTACGATAATCTAAATTGAGCCTTGGGTTATCTGAGTTTGATTGATTTGTCGTCATCAGCTTATCCCACCATTCCCATTAAATATACAACCGTGAAAATAAAGACCCACACAACATCGATAAAGTGCCAGTATAAACTTGCAACATAATATTTAGGAGCGTTATATAAGTTTAACCCCCGCTTCGCATTTCGAATCATCAAAGAACCAATCCAAAGCAATCCGAACGTTACGTGGGCTCCGTGTGTCCCAACTAGCGCGTAGAACGAAGAACCGAATGCGCTGCTTGTAAACGTATGCCCTTCATGAACATAATGCCTGAACTCATAAATTTCTAGCCCTAAAAACGCTAAACCTAAAAGCCACGTAACGCCTAACCATAGCTGCATCTTTTTAAATTCAAAATTTTTCATATGATACATAGCATATACGCTTGTTAGTGAACTTGTTAATAAAATCATGGTGGCTGCAAAAACAAGCTTAATATCAAACAATTCTTCTGGCTTAGGTCCTGACATCGTTGAATTACGTAACGCTAAATAAGTAGCAAAAAGTGAAGCAAACAAAACCGTCTCTCCGCCTAAAAAGAGCCAAAAGCCAGTAAATTTATTTTTCCCTTCAAGCGTTGCTTTTTCAGGCGAAGCAGGGAAAGTTTCAGCAGTTAGCTTTTGTTCAGTCTCCATTACATCTTCGCCTCCCTGTCATCATCAACTAAGTCTTCTTTGTGAATATGAAAGCCGTGATCATCAATCCATGAACGGAAGAACATTGATAAAAACATGACGATCATTCCGATAATCCCTACAATATCTCCCCACGCATGATCATTTCGATACAAAAAGCCAATCCCTGCAATAAACATTCCAAGCGATATCATAAATGGAATAAACGACGAGTTTGGCATATGAATATCACCAAGAGGTTCGGCTGGCGTCATTTCTTTATTTCCTGCCATTTTTTCAATCCAATATGCATCTAACCCGCGTACAAGCGGCGTTTGTTTAAAGTTATACTCTGGAGGCGGAGATGAAATAGCCCATTCTAATGTACGTCCGTCTCCCCAAGGGTCTCCTCCTACCCTTTGTCCTTTGGCAGTTGTTTTTATAATATTAACCAGTAAAATGAGCGTAGCAACCGCCATGAAAGCAGCTCCTGATGAACTGATTGCATTCCCAAGGTCAAGACCTTGATTAGGCAAGAACGTCCATACACGGCGAGGCATCCCCATTAGGCCTAAGAAATGCTGAATAAAGAACGTTAAGTGGAAACCAATCAAAAAGAGCCAAAACGTTGCTTTGCTTAACTTTTCATCTAACATCTTCCCAAACATTTTTGGCCACCAGTATGTGACACCTGCTAATATAGCGTATACGACACCGCCTACGATAACGTAATGGAAGTGGGCAACGATAAAATAAGAATCTTGAAATTGATAATCTGCAGGTGCTACAGCTGCCATAACTCCTGTTACTCCCCCGATAACAAATGATGGAATAAAGGCGACAGCATACAGCATTGGAGACGTAAACTCAATACTTCCTCCCCAAAGCGTAAACAGCCAGTTGAAAATTTTAATTCCAGTTGGAACGGCAATAGCCATCGTAGCTACAGCAAAAATGGCATTTGCAATTGGACCAAGTCCGGTTGTGAACATGTGGTGAGCCCACACCATGAACCCTAAAAATCCGATTAATACGGTAGCAAAAACCATCGACGAGTACCCGAATAATCTCTTTCTTGAAAAAGTAGGTAAAATTTCAGAGAAAACACCAAACGCTGGAAGAATTAAAATATATACTTCCGGATGACCGAATATCCAGAAAAGATGTTCCCAGATAATGGTGTTCCCACCCATTGTGGCGTCAAAAAAGTTTCCCCCGAATAAGCGGTCAAAAATCATTAAAAACAATCCAACCGTTAGTGCTGGAAACGCAAACAAAATAAGAGCTGATGCAACAAACGTCGTCCACGTAAACAGCGGCATACGCATATAAGTCATACCTGGCGCCCTCATGTTAATGATTGTCACGAGAAAGTTGATACCTGAAATCAATGTCCCGGCTCCGGAAATCTGCAAACCTATCGCATAAAAATCAATTCCGTGACCAGGTGATGCAATAGACAGCGAAGCATATGATGTCCAACCTGCATCAGGTGCTCCTCCTAAAAACCAGCTTAGATTTAAAAAGAGTCCCCCAAAGGCAAACAACCAAAAACCTAACAAATTTAAAAATGGAAATGCTACATCTCGAGCTCCAATTTGCAGCGGAACAACTGCATTCATCATGGCAAAAAGAAGCGGCATTGCGGCTAAGAAAATCATTGTTGTTCCATGCATTGTTAAAATTTCATTATACGTTCCTGCACTGACAAAGTCATTGCTTGGTATAGCCAGCTGAATACGTATAAATAGCGCTTCCACTCCTCCGACTAGAAAAAAGATACCGCCGGCAATTAAATAAAGAATGGCGATTTTCTTATGGTCAACGGTTGTCATAAAGTCCCAAATTGTTCCACCTACACCCTTCTTTTGACTGAGTGTACTCATCGCTAAACCTCCCCTTTTAAAAACGACTGGACGTTTATTTTTCTTTTAAACTCATTAAATAGTCTGCTAGCTCATTCACTTGTTCATCTGTTAAGTCAGGATATGTACCACTCATCTTATTACCCGGCTTAACTTTTTCAGGGTCTTTTAACCATTTTTTGATATTTTCCTTATTGTGAGGAAGCACCCCAGCTACACGCTCACGTTCAGAAAAACCGGCTAAGTTTGGTGCTTGACGAGCTTGCTCTGGACGATTGTCTTTAACGTCAACAGCATGACATCCGATACAGCTTTCATTAAAGACCTCTTGACCAGCTTTTGCGGATGCTGTCTCTACATCAGGCTTTGCCTTTTTCAAATCTTTTGCCCACGTATCAAATTCACCGCTTGATACAGCCCGTACTTTAAAGTCCATAAGAGAATGAGATGGACCGCAAAGCTCAGCACATTTTCCGTAGAAAACCCCGTTAGCTTCCTTCGATTTTTTAGAATCAAACACTAGCCAGAATTTATTATCATTTTCTGTGTTAGCATCGAGCTTTCCTCCAACTGAAGGAATCCAGAATGAGTGCTTGACGTCAGAAGCTTTAATGTTAAAGTAGACTTTTTTATCCGTTGGAACAACTAGATCTTGCGATGTAATAATTTTTTGATTAGGATACTCAAATTCCCACCAGTACAAGTTAGCGCGCACATTTACTACGACAGCATCTTTGTCCTTCATTCCTTTTACATCCGCTAGCTTAAATGTTGAGATGACCGTTGGAACAGTCAAAATAATCAGCAGCAAGATAGGAATCACTGTCCATATAATTTCTAACTTTCTGCTCCCCTCTACTTGCTTTGGAATCACATTTTCTTCGCCTTTGCGACGACGAAAGCGCAGAATAACAAATATAAAGATAATGGTGACAACAATAATAACTAAAACCATGATGGCTGTACTAAGCAGCATAAGCGAATATTGTTCTTCAGCTACCTCACCTGCAGGCTTAAGTGTTGACAAAAACGGTTTTCCACAGGCCGATAACACGAATGCAAGCAGCGTAAATAACGACAAAACACGAAAGTTCAATCGCCATTTTTTCATACCATTCCCCAACCTCTCTTTCATTGACGTGATTTCATCTATGCCCTCTTGAGCATAAAACTTATTCCTTCTATAATGAATTCTACATGTAGAAGAAATCCCCCTTGTGCAGTGTCGCATTCAGTGAAAGATTTTATCTAGGCAAAAAGCGTTGCGACAATCATTGAGACAAATAAAATAGTTAAATAGTTTAGTGAGTAGACAAACATCATGCTAGCCCACTTTGTATCTTCTTGTTTATTGTATTGAGCAAATCCTAAAAATAGCCATCCTATGTTTAAAACAGTGGCCAAAATTAGAAATGGAGTGCCTAATTCGTATAAATAAAGAGGTAATGGCAACAAACAAGCAATCCAAATGAGAATCTGTCGTTTTGTAAGCTCAAACCCGTGTACAACAGGCAACATAGGGATTCCCGCTGCCCGGTATTCTTCACATCTTCGCATAGCAAGAGCTAGAAAATGAGGCGGCTGCCAAATAAACATGATTAAAAATAATACCCAAGCTACTACATGTAAATTGGGATCGATAGCGGCCCATCCAATTAAAGGCGGGACAGCGCCTGATATACTTCCGATTACTGTATTAATTGTGTATAGTCTTTTGGACCACATGGTGTAAAGAACTACATATGTAAGTATTCCTGCTAATCCAATGAGGGCGGCTACGGAAGAAACAACTAGTAGCATAAGCAAGCCGGTTAACGTGAAACCGATCCCAATCCCAAGGACCGTCAAAGGTGTAAAACTCCCTGTCACTGTAGGTCGTCCCTTTGTTCGTTCCATTAGAGGGTCAATGTCACGATCTATGTAATTGTTCAAACTGCATGAACCGGCGATGATAAGTGAAGAACCTATTAAAGTAAAAAATGCTTTATCCAGGTTTTCTAAGAAGTGTTGTTCGTTGAAGAAAAGAGCTAGCCAAAAACCAGTAAAGGTGGTGATGAAATTTGAGTTGACTATTCCAATTTTAATCGTAGCTAAAAAATCTGACCAAACGGAACTATTTTCGCTTACATGAGCTGTGTTAGGCGATGCAGAAAGCGTTGAATCTTCCACCATTTTTGAATCTTCCATGGCGCTTCCTCCTTTACTCATCCACAGACTTTTATCTAGTAAATAAAGAGTCTATAAATGAAGGCGTTTTCAACATATTTTTACAAAAATCTCCTCTTTGTTCACAAAGAAGTCATATTCCTCTCACCAAAGCTACTTAAAAGCTTCACATGCAAACGATAAAACAGTAGAGAAATATCTATTTCTCATGTTTATTAAACCATATTTTGCCGTTACTTTGTGAAGAATTCATGAAAAAAATATGGATTTTTTTTGTCATGAGCTAAATGCATGTCCCTGTCACTTGTTAAAAGATATTTGTGCAAGTAAAATAGTTTTCGGTACGGTACCTTTTACATATCTGCAGAGTCAAACTCATGAACAAACCTTACACTTTCTACCATTATAACAAATTCAATCAAGTTTATGGAGAATAAATGAAATTTATGTTTAATATACAAAAAGATTAGGATAAATTGTTTAGCTCGTTATCTTACTTACTTTGCTTTTAGGATGGTGATTATTGTGCGACTTGGATTAAAGTTTTTATCCGTTGTGACGACCATGGCCATGTTACTTATTCTGCTTGGCGGTGCCCTTGTCACGAAAACTGGTTCAGCAGACGGGTGCGGAGATTCTTGGCCTCTGTGTAATGGACAGCTCATTCCTGACCCTTTAACATTTGAAACCGTTGTTGAACTAAGCCACCGTTTAGTTTCTGGCGTGTCGGGCTTTCTTGTGCTCGCTTTATGCGTATGGGCATGGATTTCACTAGGACATATAAAAGAAGTTAGACCTTTAGCATTTATCTCTTTTTTCTTCCTAGTACTGCAAGCATTAATTGGGGCTGCTGCCGTTATGTGGGGGCAATCAGACGCAGTGCTTGCTCTTCATTTTGGTATTTCCCTTATTTCGTTTGCTTCGGTGCTGCTGTTAACACTCATTATCTTTGAAGTGGATCAAAAGCTCGACTCAACTAATATACAGCTAGGCTCTAAAATGAAAAAACATATTTACGGGGTTATCTTGTACACATATGCTGTTGTGTACACGGGCGCTCTTGTTCGCCATAAAGAAGCTAGCTTGGCTTGCTCAGACGTTCCATTTTGTTCAAATGGAAACGGTTGGCTACCTGTTGATTTGAATCAGTGGATTCAAATGGGACATCGATTCGCTGCTGTTTTAACGTTTGTATGGATTTTAGCTGCCTTTATCCATGCAGTTAAATATTATCGCCATCAACAAAATATTTTTTACGGATGGTTAGCCGCTCTCATTCTAGTTATTTTTCAGGCGGTTTCCGGTATGCTTGTTGTTGTCACACGTCTGCAGCTAGAGCTCGCGCTTGCGCATTCTTTAATTATCTCTTTCCTATTCGGTGTATTAAGCTACTTAACCTTACTTGCAACGCGTCATACACATAATTGATCAAAAAAGGTACGAGCTCTGAGCTCGTACCTTTTTTAATTAGCTTTCTAATTCAATTAATAGATCTCCCGGCTGGATGCCATCTCCATTCGACACGTGTACTTGTTTAATCACGCCGTCAAATGGTGCTTGCACGGTTGTTTCCATTTTCATTGCTTCTGTGATCATTAAGTGATCACCTTTTGAGACTTTATCGCCTTTTTCTACTACTACTCGAATAACGGTTCCAGGCATTGAAGCGCCGATGTGGGCTGGATTTCCTTGGTCGGCTTTTTGTTTTGCCGTAACGGTTGTTTTGACACTTTCGTCTTTAATCACGACTTCACGAGGCTGACCGTTCAATTCAAAGTATACCGCTCGCGTACCGTCTGCCTGCGGTTCTCCAATGGATACAAGGCGGACAATTAAGGTTTTTCCTTTTTCAATCTCAATTTCCACCTCTTCTCCTAAACGCATGCCGTATAGGAAAGTCGGTGTATCAAGAACAGAAATGTCCCCGTATTGTTCGACTGCTTTGTGATAATCCATAAATACTTTTGGATACAGCGCATAAGCAATGGCATCAAAACTCGTTACTTGACGATTTAAGTCTTTAAACAGCTTTTCTTTCACTGCATCAAAGTCCACATCTTCTAACAGTTCTCCAGGACGAACTGTAATCGGTTTTCTGCCTTTTAGAATGATGCGCTGAAGCTCTTTAGGGAATCCCCCGTGAGGCTGTCCTAAATACCCTTCAAACAATTCAATAACTGAATCCGGGAAGTCAAGCGTTTCACCGCGCTCAAACAGCGTTTCTTCTGTCAAGTTGTTTTGGACCATGAACAATGCCATATCTCCAACTACTTTTGATGATGGCGTAACTTTTACAATATCACCAAATAACAAATTCACGCGTGAATACATATCTTTTACTTCATCCCAGCGGTTTCCTAAACCAACTGCTTTTGCTTGTTGCTGTAAGTTGCTATATTGACCGCCTGGCATTTCATGCTCGTACACTTCCGTATGAGGAGCGTTCATGCCGCTTTCGAAGTCTTGGTAATATTTTCGCACGTCTTCCCAATAGTACGAAAGCTGTTCTAGATTTTTAATATCCAGATTTGGTCTGCGGTCCGCACCTTCTAATGCGTAATAAAGAGAGTTAGCACTTGGCTGAGACGTTAAGCCTGCCATTGAGCTTACGGCTACGTCTACAATGTCTACACCTGCTTCAATTGCTTTTGCGTACGTGTATACACCGTTTCCGCTTGTATCATGCGTATGAAGGTGAATTGGAATATCAACCGTTTCTTTTAGAGCCGATACTAAATCATAAGCTGCCTGTGGTTTTAAAAGACCCGCCATATCTTTAATGCCCAGGATATGTGCTCCAGACTGCTCAAGCTCTTTTGCTAAGTTCTTGTAGTAATCCAAATCATACTTACGGCGCGTCGGATCTAAAATATCACCTGTATAACACATCGCTGCTTCTGCAATCTTCCCTGTTTGACGAACGGAGTCAATTGCAAGAGTCATTCCTTGCACCCAGTTTAAGCTGTCAAAGATACGGAAAACATCAATACCTGCATAAGCTGATTTTTCAACAAATTCCTTAATTACATTATCAGGATAGTTTTTATATCCAACCGCATTTGACGCACGAAGAAGCATTTGGAAAAGAACGTTTGGCGCTTGTTGACGTAAAGTAAGCAAGCGATCCCACGGATCTTCTTTTAAGAATCGATAAGCGACATCAAACGTTGCTCCTCCCCACATTTCCATAGAAAATAAATCTGGAAGCAAGCGTGCAGTTGGGTTAGCTACTTGTTTTAAGTCGTTTGTACGAATACGCGTTGCTAAAAGAGACTGATGGCCATCACGGAAAGTTGTATCCGTTAATAGCACTTCCTTGCGTTCTTTCACCCAATTTACTAGCCCTTCAGCGCCTTTTTCATCTAAAATCTGCTTTGTTCCGTTTGGAATTGGTTGTTTTATATCGACATTAGGAACACGCGGTTTCGTAAAGATTGGCTTTTTCTTTTCGGATACACCTGGGAATCCGTTTACCGTAACATTCCCAATGTATGTAAGCATTTTAGTTCCTCGGTCTTTTCGCTTAGGGAAGACAAAAAGTTCAGGCGTTGTATCAATAAAGGATGTATCATAAGCGCCTGTTAAGAACTTATCATGCTTTACTACATTTTCAAGAAACGGAATATTGGTTTTAATTCCACGAATACGAAACTCTTTTAAGTTCCGTACCATTTTTGATGCGGCTTGATCGAATGTTAAGGCCCATGTTGTTACTTTTACTAACAGTGAATCATAATACGGCGTAATCACAGCACCTTGGAAGCTGTTTCCCGTATCTAAACGTACGCCAAAACCGCCACCAGAACGATAAGCCATAATCTTACCCGTATCCGGCATAAAGTTATTTAACGGGTCTTCTGTCGTTACACGAGATTGAATTGCATATCCATGTACGTGAATTTGATCTTGTGCAGGAATAGACACTTCCTTGCTGTGAAGTGCGTAACCGTCCGCAATTAAAATTTGCGATTGAACGATATCAATACCTGTAATCATTTCAGTAATTGTGTGCTCTACTTGAACACGTGGATTTACTTCAATAAAATAAAAATCGTTTCCTGATACTAAAAATTCTACTGTACCAGCATTTATGTACTGCACTTTTTCCATCAGCTGCACAGCTGCTTCACAAATGCGGAGACGTAAGTCTTCATCTATAGAAACACTTGGTGCTACTTCTACTACTTTTTGGTGACGACGCTGCACAGAACAGTCGCGTTCGTAAAGATGCACAACATTTCCTTGTTCATCACCTAAAATTTGCACTTCAATATGTTTTGGATTTTCAACTAGTTTCTCGACGTACACTTCATCATTACCAAAAGCCGCTTTTGCTTCTGATTTGGCACGATCATAAGATTCATTCAGGCTGTCTGCATCGCGAACGATACGCATGCCTCGACCGCCTCCGCCCAAAGCCGCTTTGATCATTAGAGGATATCCATGCTGATTAGCAAATTCTTTTGCTTCGTCAATTGAATCAATAGGACCATCCGTACCAGGAATAACGGGAATATCTGCTTGAATAGCCTGGTGACGTGCTTTTACTTTATCGCCAAACATATCAAGATGCTTGGATTTTGGGCCAATAAAAATAATGCCTTCTTCTTCGCAACGTTTCGCAAATTGGATATTTTCTGACAAAAAACCATAGCCAGGGTGAATAGCATCTACATCATGAGACTTAGCAATGTCGATGATGCCTTCTATATCTAAATAAGCATCAATCGGCTTTTTCTCCGCTCCTACTAAATAGGCTTCATCCGCTTTGTAACGGTGATAAGAACCTGCGTCTTCCTTCGAATAAATTGCAACAGTCCGAATATTCAGTTCAGTACATGCTCGAAATACACGAATCGCAATTTCTCCTCGGTTTGCTACTAATACTTTTTTGATTTTTTTAGTTACAAAACTCATGTTGCTAATCTCCTCTCAATTTCGTATAAACTTCAATATATAGCAAAATTGGATAAAAGAAAAGCAAAAATCAATGGAAAATAATAAAATTCCAATAAATTTTTGCTTTTTTTACACAATTTTTTCACGAAAATCAATCGCTTGTTGTTGATGTATTGTTCGGATGTAGCACAATATTTTCCGTATTTTTCTGTTTTTTATTTTGATAATTTACGAAAAACGAAATATTTACAATAATTCCCATAGATACCATCAGCGTTAGCAGCGAAGACCCTCCGTAACTGATAAACGGAAGCGTGACGCCGGTAATCGGAATGAGTCCCGTAAGCCCTCCAAGGTTAATGCCTGTTTGAATACCTATCATACTGGCTACTCCAATACAAATCATGCTGGCAAACGGATCCTGAGATTTTTTAGCCAGCATTAAAATCCTGAAAATTAAGAAGCCTAAAAGGCCCAGCACGAGCATAACTCCAAAGAACCCTAATTCTTCTGCAATAATAGCCATAATGAAATCGGTATGGGGCTCCGGAAGATAACCATACTTTTGTACACTTTCTCCTAAACCAAGGCCTTTTAAGCCTCCTGTACCTATTGCTAAATATGAATTAACCAGCTGATAACCGGTTCCTTGAGCATTGGTAAACGGATCTGATGCACCGGTAAAACGGCCGATTCGATTGGGAGTAAACTGCCCTGTAAAAAAACCAATCGTAATAATAACCGTAAGCAAAATGATACCTAGTGCTAGCATGCGGAAAAAGGTTTTTTTAGAGATTCCCGAACATAGCATAATGGTAACGGCAATAGCAAAAATAATTGAGCCCGTTCCAAGGTCAGGCTGAATCGCTACAAAGCCTAATATTAGAAATACAAGACCCATAGGTCCAAAAAAAGCTTTTTTGATATTGTCAATATACTCTTGCCTTTTAGACAAAACATACGATAAGTATAAAATGACAACAAGCTTGGCATACTCAGCCGGCTGCATGTTTGCCCCGCCAAGCTGCAGCCAACTTTGCGCATTGTTACTCGTATGCCCCATTACAAACACAAGCAAAAGCAGTACAAAAATGCCCAGAATCGCATAAGGCAGTATTTTAGGATACAGCTTGTAAGGTGTTAGCATTGTTAAAATGAACAATACAAGCGTAAAAGCAAGCCACATTTTTTGTCTGTTGTAAAAGAAATCACTTGACGTATGATATCTTGTAATACTTACAATCATACTTGAACTGTAAACCATAACTAGTCCAACCGCACAAAGAAGCAGCACTGGAATTACAATTGAATAGTCAAAATGCCTAAATATTTTTTTTACCATAACCCTCTTCCTTTAAAAATGACGTGTTTCTGTTTCGTTTCATCTTTTATGTACAAATTTGAGTAAATTAGGAAATTTCAACCACCTGTAATAAAAAACTCAAACTACGTTTGTATATAGTTTGAGTTTCGATCGCGTGATTTTTATTTTTTTGTAAACGCTTCATGCAGTGCAGAAAGTTCACGCTCGAGGCGGTCTAGCAATGTTTTTCCAACACGTTCATCAATTAAACCAAGACGAACTGCAAAATCAATTTCTCTTGATAAACCAAACATTTGTGTATCTAAAACCTCTTCATAAAGAGGACATTGTGGCATTGTTAAGTTATCCATTTGAACTTGAATTAATTGCAAAATCTTATCTGCATCAGCTTTTAACAACGCATACGCTTTTTCACGATGATCTATCATTGTCTCAGGCGTCAAACTCAATCCCTCCGTTCGCGAGCGATTACCTAATCTATCTCTCAATTTTAAAGGCTATGCTCCAAAAAAGCAAGGATAAACATGTCCGTGAGGCTGGCCGTCTTTTTTATACTGTTACTTTCTCAAAACCGTTACCATAGATGTAGGAAATTTCGCACTTTCGTTGACTCTTACATTATATCATACGAGAATCACTCTCAACTAAATTTTTTCATCAAAGTGACAAATAAGGAGAAAGCGCTTATACTTTTAGCAAGGGGGCATTTATGATGAATTCAATTATTATGTTAAAAGGAAAAGTAAAATATACGCTGACACTCGACCCAAGCGTGTGGATTTTCGATGACCGCAAGCTCGATATGGACGTTTTCTTTGAACATCCACCCGAGCAAAAAGACGAGACAGAAGCGTACACAAAGGCTGTTTCGAAGCATTGGGACCGTGAAATTCAAGAAGGAGCCGTCTTTCCTCCTACGTTAAAAACCGAAAAGAAATTCAAAAAACAGGAGCTAGTAAATGGAACATTTGGCATTTTATTTGCACCTTTTCTAGCAAACGCTTCACCTACTGAAGACGCTACCAACGTTTCATTTAAAACAAAAGACGCGCTGATTTCTTTTTCATTAGAAGAAGCGCAAAAACTAATCTTTGGTTTCAGCCAAGACGGAAAGCCTCTTAGAGAAGACGGGCCTATCTATGTCTATTTACCGGACGGATCTAACCGAAATAACCCTATTAAATATGTGGAAGAAATCATCGTTACATAATAAAAAAAGGGGGGTTCCAAAAGGAACCCCCCTTTTTTTTAAAGAATATCAGCTGCTAATTGTGCCAGCCCGGAGCGCTCTCCTTTGATTAACCGAACGTGGCCCGATACTTTTTGCTCTTTAAACTTTTCAACTACGTACGTTAATCCGTTGTTATACTCATCTAAATAAGGATGATCAATTTGAGCCGGATCTCCCATAAGCACAATTTTACTCTTTTCCCCTACCCTTGTTAAAATTGTTTTAATTTCATGCTTCGTTAAATTTTGCGCTTCATCAATAATAATAAACTGTTCCGGAATGCTTCGGCCTCTTATATACGTCAAGGCTTCCACTTCTATTGAACTCAGCCCCGCTAGAATCGCATCCAGTTCTCCAGGTTTTTTAGTGTTGAATAAGTACTCTAAGTTATCATAAATTGGCTGCATCCATGGACGAAGCTTCTCCTGCTTTTCTCCTGGCAAGAATCCAATATCTTTCCCTAAAGGAACAATTGGACGAGCTACAAGCAGCTTTTTAAAACATCCTAGATCTTCCGTCTGCATAAGTCCTGAAGCTAAAGCAAGCAGCGTTTTACCCGTACCTGCCTTTCCAATTAACGTGACCAGTTGAACGTCGTCTCTAAGAAGAAGTTCTAAAGCCATAATTTGCTGAACATTTCGAGGTTTGATTCCCCAGATATGATCATATTCAAATAAAAGCTTTTTTACTTTTGTTGTTGTTTGATCGACAATGCCGATGGCTGATCCGGATCCCCCAAATGCATCTTTCATCACTAAGAATTGATTTGCAAAAAAGGAGTGGTTCGCAATTTGAGACGTTAGCAGCTCTCCTTTTTCGTAAAATTGACTCAGCAGTTCTTTTGCAATATAGACTTCCGAAAAGCCTGTATAAATACTATTGAATTCCACTACTCGATCACTTAAAAAATCTTCTGCTCTTAAGCCGATTGCGTCAGCCTTCACACGTACCAACACATCTTTACTCACTAGTATCACTTCACGTCCATCTTCTTTTGTTTCCTCTTCAAGAGATAGATTTTTAGCAACAGCTAAAATTCGATTATCATTTGTTTTTTCCACAAAGATTTCTTGAAGCTGTTGAAAAGAGCGATGATTGAGTTCAATTCGCAAATGGCCCCCATTTTCTAAAGGGATTTTCTCATATAACTTTCCATGTTGTCTTAAGTTATCAATGAGTTTGGATACCTGCCTTGCATTTCGTCCGACTTCATCCATGTTTCTTTTTTTCGAATCAACTTCTTCTAGTACAACGGCCGGAATCACTACTTCGTTATCATCAAATGAAAAAATTGAATGCGGATCTTGTAATAAAACATTCGTATCTAATACATAAATTTTTCCCAATAATTCAGCCTCCTACTCCGATTGTTTTTCCTGTAAGGAGTGAAACAAGGCACCCATCCATTTATATACTATGTAACGCACATGTGTGAAGTGACCTTAAATGGACGGACCATTTTCTTTAAATATATGAACACGTGTATAAAGATAGAAGAACTATTAGAAACTAAATACAAATTACTACAAAAAATGAGTCATTCATAAGGAGGAGTCTCCCACATGAACAAATTTTTTCTATCCATTAGCTTATGTTTTATTACACTAACCGGCTGCAATAATAACCAAGCAGACGTTGAAGAAGGGCAAAAAACAGATCGAATTGTACAGGTCAAAAATTCATCTCCTGAACGCTCTCACAAGCGTACTGCTAATGAAATATCAGCGCATTTAGTTGAACTGGCTTCAAGCGTTCCGAATGTAAATGATGCTACTGCCATTGTGCTCGGTAAGTATGCAATCGTAGGCATTGACGTCGGCAAAAATATTGATCGTTCAGAAGTAAGTTCAATCAAATATACAGTTGCCGAAGGTCTGAAAGCTGATCCGTACGGCGCTAATTCTGTTGTTATTGCAGATCCTGATACGGTGGCTCGGCTAAAACAAATTGGAAATGAAATTCGCAAAGGTCGGCCGGTCACAGGATTTTTAGATGAATTAGCGGCCATTGTAAACCGGGTGATGCCTGAATTTGCAGAAGAAATTCGCCGAAATCCTAGTTCAACAGATACAAACAATCAAAAATTAAATAATAAACAAGAGCAAAATTTAAAGAATGAGCAGGAAAAACAATCTAATAATCATCTTCAAAAAAATGAATAAGAAAGTCGCTTAGCGGCAGGCTGCTGCTAAGCTTTTTTTATCGCTTCAATTACTTGCTTATCAAGTTTAGCGGCTGCTACTGGATCATAGGTCTTTTCATATGAAGGGTTTACTGAAATCTTAGAACCATAGAACATGACATCTCTTACTTCATTAATATCTAGTTCAATTAGCGTCAGCTTTAAAGCTACCCCTTCTAACTTTTCTTGCACTACCTCAGCTATTCCGCTGATTGAGTAGCATGATTCATTAGCAAGAATATTTACCACTGCTTTATTCGTATGTTTAATGTTTTCTACAATCCTCGATTTGACATCTACGGCAAATCGAATTTTTTGTTTAGTCGGAGCTACTAACCACGAAATGGCACTAACATTTGGAGCGTTTGTTTCAAAATCAATAGTTGAAATGGTTGCAAATCTCTCTGTCTGTAGCTCATCGTATAATGCATCTACTAATTGAGTCTCGACTTCGTTGGCCATTTTCATCCCTCCTACTGTTTATGTACTTACTAGTTACTATCTTCGAGCTAACAAGCAAAATTACCTGCTTCTTTAGGAATGTTTTCCTATCGTTCCTTTTCTACTGAGAGATAGCACCGCAAAAAAACTTTATAAAACAAGAATTTTCGGCTAGAATGATGTATAGAGAAGTTGAGGTGATAGAAATGAGAGTACAATGTGTCATGTGCGATAAAATTGAAACGATTGAGGATGAAACACTCGTAGCAAAACGACTGCGCAACCGTCCTATCCATACATATATGTGCAATGAATGTTCTGAACGGATTGAAAAACGAACAAAAGAACGCATAGCTACCGGTAACTTTAAACTATATGAGTCGAAAAAGACAGAGGAGGATTGGTAAGGTGCTCCGATTAGGAATAAGTATTGGCATGTTAAGCGGGATTATCCTTGGGTTATGTTTAAAATGGATAGAATGGCTAACCGGCAAACAAGTTTATACCCTTTTATTAAATGTTGATTTTATTCCTATCATTGGCCTTATTCAATGGCGTGAATGGGTAGAGTTTGTTTTTCATTTACTCATTGCCTTTGTAATTGGGATCGTTTTTGTTTACATAGTAGGTAAATTAAACAATATGTCTATTCGAAAAATCGTATTGTGTTCCTTTTTGTTAACACTTCCAACCATTCCTTTGTATTTTCCGTTGACGCTGCTTGCGCTCAAGCCTACGCCTGCGGTGGATGATGCAGTAGCGATTTTTTATTGGACAGCGGGCCATTTAATTTTCGCAGCCGCTCTTGTCTTCGGCTATATCATACTAAAAAGACGCTTGTAGCTACAAGCGTCTTTTTATGTAGTCTTTTATGAACCCAACGTGGAGTTTTGCTTTTTAGCCTGATACAGCCGTATTTTATAAATAATTAATACAAGCGCTGCAACCACAAGCCCTTCAGCTACAGGTAAAAAAATGCCTAAAAACGTTAAGATCGTACATCCAAAAGCTAAAAATAGATAAATAACAACAGATTTTAAAAGCGGCAGCTTCTTTGCAAATCCAAGTTTGTACACGAGAACAGATAGCCCTAAAATGGTAAAGTATAACAGCCACATTCCTATTTTTGCATGTTCATCTACTTGATACAAAGCAGCAAAAAATGAAAGGTGTTCTTTTACATCCATAATTCTTCCCCCTATTCCTTACTTTACATTATTCGATATAAGCCACCTTTTTCCTTTCCAAATTCCTTCTTTATAAAACGCTTTCAAAAAATAGAAAATTCTGATATAATAGATAAAAAACAAGCCGCTAGCAAATAAAGCTAACGACTTACTTTTTTATTATTTCGTGTCAGCGTATTTTTTCTTTTTCGCTGCTTTTTCACGTTCATTTTTATCAAGAATTTTTTTACGTAGACGAATAGATTCTGGTGTGATTTCACAATATTCATCTTCGTTTAAATATTCAAGTGATTGCTCTAAAGACATAATACGAGGTTTTTTCATACCTGTTGTTTGATCTTTATTAGCAGAACGCATATTCGTCATTTGCTTCATTTTACAGATGTTAACAACGATATCATTTTCACGAGTGTGTTCTCCTACGATCATACCTTCGTATACTTCTGTACCTGGTTCAACGAAAATTGTACCGCGGTCTTCTACGCCTTGGATTCCATAAGTAGATGATTTACCGCTTTCCATAGAAACAAGTACACCTTGACGGCGACCTCCAACTTGACCTTGCTGCATTGGTTGGTAGCTATCAAATGAATGGTTAATGATACCGAATCCACGAGTTAACGATAAGAACTCAGTTGTATAACCGATTAAACCACGTGCAGGAACCATAAAGATCAGACGAACTTGACCGCTGCCGTTGTTAATCATATCAACCATTTCACCTTTACGAGCACCCATTGATTCCATAATAGAACCCGTATGTTCTTCAGGCACGTCGATTTGCACACGTTCAACTGGCTCACAGCGAACGCCATCAATTTCACGAACGATTACTTCAGGTTTTGATACTTGAATCTCATATCCTTCACGACGCATGTTTTCAATTAAAATAGATAAATGAAGCTCTCCACGTCCTGAAACGACCCATACATCCGGTGAATCAGTATTTTCCACGCGTAAACTTACATCCGTCTCAAGTTCAGACATTAAGCGCTCTTCAATTTTACGAGATGTAACAAATTTACCTTCACGGCCAGCAAACGGTGAATTGTTTACTAAGAACGTCATTTGTAAAGTAGGTTCATCAATACGTAAAATTGGCAGTGCATCTTGGTGGTCAAACGGACATACGGTTTCACCTACGTTGATGTCTTCCATTCCTGATACAGCGATCAGGTCTCCCGCTTTTGCTTCTTCGATTTCAACACGCTTTAAGCCTAGGAAACCGAATAATTTTGTTACACGGAATTGTTTTACCGTACCGTCAAGCTTCATTAATGCAACCTGCTGGCCTACTTTCATTGTTCCGCGGAATACGCGACCTACACCGATACGACCAAGATAGTCATTGTAGTCAAGCATTGCCACTTGGAATTGAAGTGGTTCGTCGCTGTTGTCTACTGGTGCTGGAATGTGCTCGATGATTGAGTCAAATAGAGATGACATGTTCTCATCTTGCTTTTCAGGATTCGTGCTAGCCGTTCCGTTGATTGCTGAAGCATAAACAACAGGGAACTCAATTTGTTCCTCGCTTGCACCTAGTTCAATAAATAAGTCAATTACTTCATCAACTACTTCAGTTGGACGAGCAAAGTCACGGTCAATTTTGTTAACAACAACAATCGGCGTCAAGTTTTGCTCTAATGCTTTTTTCAATACAAAGCGAGTTTGAGGCATACATCCTTCATATGCATCTACTACAAGTAGAACACCGTCTACCATTTTCATAATACGCTCAACTTCTCCACCGAAGTCAGCATGTCCTGGCGTATCCATAATGTTGATACGCGTATCTTTATAATTAATAGCTGTATTTTTCGCTAAAATTGTAATTCCACGCTCACGCTCAAGGTCATTTGAATCCATCGCACGTTCTTCAACATGCTCATTAGTACGGAATGTTCCGGACTGATGTAATAATTTATCTACTAACGTTGTTTTCCCATGGTCTACATGGGCAATAATGGCAATATTACGTAAATCTTTACGAATGTTCACGCATTTCACTCCTATGCTTGTAATAACTAAGCTATTATATCACACTAACTCTAGAATTGCAGAATGATTTTGTTGTACACTATAAATATCCGTTATAAATGGGAGGAATCAACATGAGAAACATTAAGTGGGTATTTGTTTTATATGCATTTATCGCAACTGCGGCAATTATGTCAATCGGCATATTTATCGGAGAAGGAAGCGCTCTCGGGGTCATTTTAGCTATCGCAGCTTTAATTGTTGTAATGGGCCTTGGCTTTACGACTAAGAAAAAAATGCGAGAAAAAGGGCAGCTGTAATTTTTTTGCGATGATTGAAAGCGTCATGGCCATTTGCAACATCAAAATGGTTCATGACGTTTTTTCATCACAAAATTTTTTGACTACACGTAAGTCTTCACTTCTATTTTATTTATTCCACTTTCCTTCAAGGTACGTACGAAAGATTTCGTCATGTAATGTTGGTTTGCTTACAAATACACTGCTTTTTTCAAGAATCTCTAACGGCTTTCCTTCTAAATCCGTCATAACTCCTCCAACTTCTTCAATCAATACTTTACCGGCAGCAAAGTCCCATGGAGCCAAGCGTAAAGTAATGTATCCATCCAAGCGTCCAGCAGCTACGTAAGCAAGCTCAATAGCTGCGGATCCATATGAACGGGTCCCTCTTACTTTACGTACAAGCGGACTTAATACGGAAGGATCAATACGGCGGTTCTCCGTCACCCACGTTGCATTTAAGCTAATAATAGCTTCTTCAACTGGTACAGGTTCAAGTTTCGGCAATTGGATGTCATTCATAAACGCGCCCTGTCCTTTTAAAGCATGATACAGCTCATTATGAATAACATCATAAATATAACCTGCTTGTCCTACACCATTTTCGAATATACCGATGGAAATAGCAAAATTTCGCTGCTGATGAACAAAGTTCATCGTACCGTCGATGGGATCGATAATCCAAATCGTTCCTTCTTCTGATTCAAGCTCTTCCCCATATCCTTCTTCTCCGAGAATATGATGTTCCGGAAAGGTTTCATTGATTTTTGAGATAAAAAACTGTTCAATTTCTTTATCCATATTTGTTACTAAATCATTTGGATTCGATTTCGTTTGAATGAGAAGTTCTTTACTAAACGACTGTTGAATTTTTTGTCCAGCTTCTTTTAGCCACTCTTTAACGTATGTATCAATTTCTTTCCAGCGTTGCGTCATCTCAATTCCCCCTCAAAAATACGTCTCTTATTTAAGCTTAAAAAAACCTCTGCAAGATGTCAATTAACAGAGCACGTGGGAGAAGAACTGCCGCTTCTTCTCCCACGTGCTCTGTTACCACTTATGAATCTGCTCATTCAGTTTAATCCTTTTTTACAGTTTACCCTTATTTGTTCTATTTTATTCCCGTATCTGCTACTGAAGAGATATCATTTCTTCACGAAGTTTCTCGAGCTTTCGCTTGCATTTTTGTTTTTGTTCCTCATTATTCTCCATCATGGCTTCATATAACGTCGCTAACTCGTAATCTAACTCCAAACGAATTACACCTAATCTTTTTTGTCCATCATTCTTCTTATACATATTCACCACTTGTTTCATGTTTCAAACACCCCTCTCAAATTATTGAACCTGCTTATAGAAAACTAAATTTTCAGATATTTTGATTGATATAGTCTATGTCGAAACCTAATCTCATGTAACTAAATTGTGTGATTACCTATAAAAAAATGATAGACACGTTTTGACAAGCATATGCGAATTAATTGGTGTTTATGCTTTTCATGTGGTAGAATCTTCGCGTAAATCATACTTACTTGCATAGATGCACAGCAGCTATACATATTCACTAAAAAACGGAGGTTTCACATGGCATTCTCAGGATTTTCACAAGATGACTTTAACGTATTCCGTATCGAGGGGCTTGATGCACGTATGGAAGCCATCAAGACAACGATACGCCCAAAATTTGAACAATTGAGCAATCATTTTGCTCCTACTCTTTCTTCACTTTGTGGAGATGAAATGTTCGTACACATTGCCAAACATGCACGAAGAACAGTTAACCCGCCAGCAGATACGTGGGTAGCCTTTGCTAACAGTAAACGCGGGTATAAAAAGCTCCCTCATTTTCAAATTGGCCTTTGGGAAACACACGTCTTTGTGTGGTTCGCCGTCATTTACGAATCACCTATTAAAGAGCAATTTGGAAAGCTGCTAAAACAAAACATTGAGGAGATTCGTCAAGATATCCCAGCCTCGTTTGTTTGGTCGAAAGATCATACAAAACCTGATAGTGAAAAAATGGGCGACTTATCTTCTGAAGACTTAGAGAGTTTGTTTGAACGTCTAGAGACGGTTAAAAAAGCTGAGATCCTATGCGGCATTACGATTCCAAAAGAAGAAGCGATTGCAATGAACGGCGAAGAATGGATAGCTCGTATTGAACAAACATTTCATACGGTAACTCCATTATATGAACTAACTAAAAAAGCATATGCATAATTTTAACGAATTGATATAAAAAAATGGAGCCAAGCTTGGCTCCATTTTTTACATTTTTATAATGTCTCCAGAAGAAGCAGCCTTTGCTTTTTGAATCGTTCGATAAGAAGAGTATTTGCTTTGGTCTTCAAAATCGTTACAGATTGTTTTTTCTTCTGCTTTACTTGGCACAATTTCTTTAAATCGGCGATAGACTGCCATTAGGTTATCACGCTCAATACCTTTTTCATAAGCACGTTCAATGCTTTCAAAAAATTTCACTACATCAATAATTTCTTCTGTACTCCAATCAAGGGAGATAGGGTATTGATATTCCACTTCTCATCACTCCATTTATTTCTTCAATCTATGTATATCTATATTCTTAACTTTATCACAATCTATAATGTACACAAAATTTATTCTCTTTTCACATAAAAGAATTTCTCCTTTTTTTTCTTTTTATTTTCTCTTTAAAATATCTTTGCAAATGAGTTAATAAGTGCTATAATTCTTTTGTTTTATGGGGATTTTCAAAACATAAAGAACTATAAATTAATGAGTAATAAGCAGTTTACAATTACTTGTATTTTTTTAACTAAAAATTGTATTTATATTATCAAACAGTAGTAAACATACACGTTTCATTCATTTATATAATGGTTAAAATCAAGAAAACTGCCGAGTAGAATTTCTGTTGAATTTCTTTTATAGAAAAAAGATCTGATATTTTAATATGCAGAATTCAACAGCCACTAGTTTTTGGTATATAAAATTGAATGCTGTAATTTGATAAAAAACAATCAAAGTCCCTCTAAGCTTTGCTTAGAGGGACTGACAATTTATAATAAAAGAGGTGTATAGCAAAGTTGTCTTCTCAATTTTCAACTCCATTATTTACTGGATTGGTTAATCACGCTAAGAAAAACCCAACACAATTCCATATCCCTGGACATAAAAAAGGAAATGGAATGGATCCTGAATTCCGCTCATTTATTGGCGATGATGCTTTATCCATTGATTTAATTAATATCGGTCCTCTTGATGACCTTCACCAGCCAAAAGGCATTATCAAACAAGCGCAGGATTTAGCTGCAGAAGCATTTGGTGCTGACCATACTTTTTTCTCTGTTCAAGGAACGAGCGGAGCAATTATGGCAATGGTTATGGCGACATGTGGGCCTGGAGATAAAATTATCGTTCCTAGAAACGTGCATAAATCTGTTATGAGTGCGATTGTTTTTTCAGGAGCTACGCCTATTTTTATTCACCCTGAAATTGACGAAAATCTTGGCATTTCTCACGGTATTACATCGGACTCTGTAGAAAAAGCCTTAAAGCAGCATCCTGAAGCAAAAGCAGTGCTTGTTATCAATCCAACTTATTTTGGAATTTCGGGAGACCTTCGTAAAATCGTAGAAATTGCCCACTCGTATCAAGTACCTGTACTTGTTGATGAAGCTCACGGCGTTCATATTCACTTCCATGATGATTTGCCTCTGTCTGCTATGCAGGCCGGTGCAGATATGGCAGCAACAAGCGTGCATAAATTAGGCGGCTCTATGACGCAAAGTTCAATTCTAAACATACGCGAAGGCTTAATTTCTCCAAAACGTGTACAGTCTATTTTAAGCATGCTGACAACAACATCAACATCTTATCTGCTGCTGGCTTCTTTAGATGTTGCACGAAAACGTTTAGCAACAGAAGGAAAAGAGCTGGCTGAACGTGCAATTTCTCTTGCTGAAAAAGCACGAAAAGAAATTAATACAATTGAGCACATCCGATGTATAGGCAGAGAAATTTTAGGCACAAAAGCTACGTATGATTTAGACCCTACTAAATTAATTATTTCTGTTTCAGATTTAGGAATTACGGGCTATGACGTAGAAAAATGGATGCGTGAAGCTCATAATATCGAAGTTGAAATGTCTGACCTTTATAATATTCTATGCATTATCACGCCTGGAGATACAGAAGAAGATCTTTCACGTCTGGTCACAGCTCTGCGTGAGTTATCTGCAAAGTTCCATAATCTTTCTGAGACAACGGCAAAACCGGCTATTTTATTACCTGATATTCCTGTATTGGCTTTAACACCTCGTGATGCTTTTTACGCGGAAACCGAAGTGGTACCTTTTCATGAGTCGGCAGGTCGTATTATTGCAGAATTTGTGATGGTCTATCCTCCTGGCATTCCTATTTTTATTCCTGGGGAAATCATCACTGAGGAAAATTTAACCTACATTGAAACAAACTTAGAGGCAGGTTTACCAGTGCAGGGTCCGGAAGATTTTGAATTAAAAACATTTCGTGTCATTAAAGAACATAAAGCAATTCAATAAAAAAAAGGTGCGAACTTCCGCACCTTTTTTTATTGAATTAATCTAAATCTTCATCTGCTTTTTGACATTCTCCGCTTTTACATGTTGAGTATAATCGCGTCACTTTCTCATCTTCGAAATGATCAATTGTGCAGTTACATGTTTGACATACGATTGTTCCCATTTTGTAAACTCCCCTTTAACCGTCTTTTTTTGTAAGCGTTTTACAACTCTTGATATTATATTATTATGTCACATTAAATATGTCAACAACTAATTAGTATGTCACATTAAAAATATTTTTCTCATAAATGTTATATTTGTTTTCAAAAAGCCGAACGCTTAGCATCGTCTCTATTTATATGAAAAAACAATGTCTAATTTCACATCTATTTCATCACTTTAAAATAATTACGAAAAATAAGAATTTGAGTAACATTAATATTGTTTTAGCGATTCTGTTAATGCTATTCTTGTTATTTGCAGGTCCGACCAACTTTATTATGGACTTATTCGTTACAACAATCGGCAGCTACATTCAAAACTTGCCGTCGATGAGTTTTCAATTGAGCCCTTTTGATAATAGCACCTGGGTTCAAGATTGGACAATTTTCTACTGGGCATGGTGGATCGCTTGGGCACCGTTCGTTGGTACGTTCATTGCTCGTATTTCACGAGGTAGAACGATTCGAGAATTTTTAATTGGTGTACTAGCTGTTCCGACCGTGTTTGGTGGATTGTGGTTTGCCGTATTCGGAGGTTCTGGGGTCTACTTAGACTTTTTTAAGGATCTTCCTGTTATGGATGTTATCAACAATAAAGGAACAGAAGTTGCTTTGTTTTATGTACTTGAACAGTTTCCATTTGGTACGTTTATGTCCATTGTGGCTATTTGCTTAATCGCTACATTCTTCATTACATCAGCTGACTCAGCTACATTTGTTTTAGGAATGCAGACAACAAATGGTGATCTAAATCCTTCAGGCTCTATTAAACTTACGTGGGGCTTAATTCAATCGTTAACAGCAATCATTCTGCTTTGGACAGGTGGTTTGGATGCGCTCCAAACGGCTGCGATTATAGCAGCACTTCCATTCTCAATTGTGCTGGTGCTAACGGTCTTCTCATTAATGAAAGCATTTAAAGAAGAAGGCGCATTAAAAAGAGAAAAGAAATCTGTGTAAGATAAAAAAAATCGTTAGCTTATATAAGCTAACGATTTTTTTATGCAATCTTACGCTGTGCAAAATAAAATTAGTTGATAACATGTCAAGCAGACAGCTGAAGTTGTACCTGTCATCATAAGCGCCAGCCTTTTAGATTTGACGTTCATTTCTGCTATGCCGTAAGCTAAATAAGCGAATACTAAAAATAAAATAATTTTCGATGTCAACTGATCACGTTTTGATAGCAATTCAACCAGTGAATAACCCATCCAAATAACAATGTGTAAGCTCCAAACGAAATACGTCTTCATAGCTCCTACGCCGCCTTTTCATTCGTTATCCAAAAGAGCAGTTTTTTATCTACCTATAAGAAAGCACGTCCCACTTCATATGTATGCATCTAGAGCTCATTTAAGACTGTCTCAGCGCTTTTTACACGTTTCTTCTAAAAGGAGTGCTCATCAGCAACAAAAACTGTCTGACAAGCACCTGATACTTTGTGAAAACCGTTTTCTTCAAAAAAAAAAGCTGATGCATACGCATCAGCTTTTTAAACCATTATTTTACAATGTGAATTGGGCTTCCAATAGCTACTTCAGCAGCTTCCATTGTGATTTCACCTAATGTTGGGTGAGCGTGAATTGTTAATGCGATATCTTCAGCTGTTACGCCAGCTTCGATAGCAAGACCAAGCTCAGCGATCATGTCAGATGCGCTAGGTCCAGCGATTTGAGCACCAACAACTACTCCGTCTTCTTTACGAGTGATAAGCTTCAAGAAGCCTTCTGCAGCATTAAGTGCAAGTGCACGTCCGTTAGCAGCAAATGGGAATTTAGAAGCTTTAACAGCTAATCCTTCTTCTTTCGCTTGTGCTTCAGTATAACCTACAGATGCAAGCTCAGGCTCAGAGAATACAACTGCTGGAATTCCTAAGTAGTCAATTTCAGCAGGTTCGCCAGCGATTACTTCAGCTGCGATTTTACCTTCGTAAGAAGCTTTGTGTGCAAGTGGTGGTCCAGTTACGATATCACCAATTGCAAAGATGTTGCTTACAGATGTACGAGTTTGGTTATCGATTTCGATAAGACCACGGTCAGTCATTTTAACGCCAACTTGCTCAAGACCAAGCTCATCAGTGTTAGGACGACGACCTACAGTAACTAATACGTAGTCAGCATCGATTACTTTTGACTCTCCGCCTACTTCAAACGTAACTTGTACGCCGTCAGCAGTTTCTTCAACACCTTTAGCCATTGCTTTTGTATAGATTTCAACGTTTCCTTTTTTCTTAAGGTTACGTTTAACAAGTGAACTCATTTGTTTTTCAAAACCAGCTAAGATTTCATCAGCAGCTTCTACAAATGTAACTTCTGTACCGAAGTTAGCAAAAGCAGTACCAAGCTCAGTACCGATGTAACCTCCGCCGATTACAACTAATTTTTTAGGAACTTCTTTAAGCGCTAATGCACCTGTAGAGTTGATTACGCGCTCAGAGAATTTGAAACCAGGGATCTCGATTGGACGAGAACCAGTTGCAAGGATAGCATTTTTGAATTTGTACGTTTGTGCAGAATTTTCATCCATTACACGTACAGTTTCGCTGTCAACGAAGTAAGCTTCACCTTTTACGATGTCAACTTTGTTACCTTTAAGAAGGCCTTCAACACCGCCAGTAAGTTTGTTTACAACGCCGTTTTTGAATTCTTGAACTTTAGAGAAATCAACTGTTACATTCTCAGCGATAATCCCCATGTCTTCAGAATGTTTAGCGTGTTCAAAACGGTGACCTGCAGCGATTAATGCTTTTGAAGGAATACAACCAACGTTTAAGCATACGCCTCCAAGGTTACCTTTTTCTACGATTGTAACTTTTTGACCTAATTGAGCTGCACGAATTGCTGCAACGTAGCCACCAGGGCCAGCACCAATGACAAGAGTATCAGTTTCGATTGGGAAATCTCCTACTACCATTTATTACGCCTCCATTAATAATAATTCTGGATCATTTAATAAACGCTTGATTTGGTTAAGAGCGTTTTGAGCTGTTGCGCCATCGATAATACGGTGGTCAAAGCTTAGTGATAATGCTAATACTGGAGCAATTACAATTTCACCGTCGCGTACGACTGGTTTTTCAGCGATACGTCCGATACCTAGAATTGCAACTTCTGGGTGGTTGATAACAGGAGTAAACCATTGTCCACCAGCAGAACCGATATTTGTGATTGTACAAGAAGCGCCTTTCATTTCAGCAGGAGCTAATTTACCATCACGTGCTTTTCCAGCAAGGTCGTTAATTTGATCAGAAATTTCGAACACAGATTTACGATCAGCATTTTTCACAACTGGTACTAAAAGACCTTTTTCAGTGTCAGCAGCGATACCGATGTTGTAGTAATGTTTTTGAATTACTTCATCTGTAGAGTCATCGATTGAAGTGTTAAGAGCTGGGAACTTCTTAAGTGCTGAAGTTAACGCTTTTACCACGTAAGGTAAGAATGTTAATTTAATACCTTGATCTGCTGCAACTGTTTTGAATTTTTTACGATGAGCAACAAGAGCTGTTACATCGATTTCATCCATTAATGTTACGTGTGGAGCAGTGTGTTTAGAGTTAACCATAGCTTTTGCGATTGCACGACGGATACCGCTCATTTTCTCGCGAGTTTCTGGTAGGTCGCCTTCAGGAATAGCTTGTGCTGCTGCTGCTTTTGGTTCAGCTGAAGCAGTTTCCTCTTTAGCTGGAGCTTCAGCAGTTGCTGTAGCTGTAGAACCACCAGATAAGAAGCTATCAATGTCATCTTTAACAATACGTCCGTTTTTACCTGAACCAGGAACAGCTTTAATGTCTACACCTTTTTCACGAGCATATTTGCGCACTGAAGGCATAGCAATTACTTTACGGTTAGGATCAACATCAGCTTGTGCTGCAGGAGCTGTTGCTTCTTCAGTCACTTCTTCAGTTGAAGCTTTTTCTTTAGCTTCTTCTGCTGGTGCATCATCATGATCGTCACCTTTGAATTTTAAGTCTTCGTATCCAGGAGCATCAAAAGTAACGATAACTTGTCCTACAGTAGCTACTGTACCTTCGTCAACTTTTACTTCTAATACTTTACCTTTTACAGGAGATGGGATTTCAACAACAGCTTTGTCATTTTGTACTTCTGCTAGTACATCATCCTCATCAATTTCATCTCCAGCTTTTACGAACCATTTTACAATTTCACCTTCGTGGATACCTTCACCGATATCCGGCAGTTTAAATTCAAATGCCACGTGTCTTCACCCTCCTAGTTAGTTGCGTTCAATTTGTTAGTGTTTATTTTATCTAAGACAGAAATCAGCACAAAGCTGATTTCTATCACAGTAAAATGCTAATTAAAATTCAAGTACTTTCTTAGCTGTTTCAACGATATCTTTGTGGTCTGGTAACCATACGCCCTCAGCTTGAGAGAATGGGAACACAGTATCCGGTGCTGTTACACGTAATACTGGTGCTTCTAAGCTTAAGATTGCACGATCGTTAATTTCAGCTACAACGTTAGCTGCGATACCAGCTTGTTTTTGAGCTTCTTGAACTACTACTACGCGACCAGTTTTTTCAACTGATGCAAGAATTGTATCGATATCTAAAGGTTGAACTGTACGTAAGTCCACTACTTCAGCAGAGATACCTTCTTTTTCTAGTTCTTCAGCTGCTTTTAATGATGAGTGTACCATTGCACCGTAAGCGATAAGCGTTACGTCTGTACCTTCACGTTTCACATCAGCTGTACCTAAATCAATTGTGTATGATTCTTCAGGTACTTCTTGACGGAATGAACGGTAAAGCTTCATGTGCTCTAAGTATACAACCGGATCGTTATCACGAATTGATGAAATTAAAAGACCTTTTGCATCGTATGGAGTTGAAGGAATTACAACTTTTAAACCAGGTTGAGATGCTACGATACCTTCTAAGCTATCAGCGTGAAGTTCTGGTGTATGAACGCCTCCACCGAATGGTGAACGGAATGTAATTGGTGCATTCCAGCGACCGCCAGAACGGTAGCGCATACGTGCAGCTTGACCTGATACAGAATCAAGTACTTCGTATACGAAACCAAAGAATTGAATTTCAGGAACCGGACGGAAACCTTGAGTCGATAGACCTACAGCAAGACCACCGATACCAGATTCAGCTAATGGCGTATCGAATACGCGATCTTCGCCGAATTCTTGTTGAAGACCTTCAGTCGCACGGAATACTCCACCGTTTACGCCAACGTCTTCACCAAAAACTAATACGTTTTCGTCGTTTTTCATTTCTGTGCGTAACGCATCAGTAATCGCTTGAATCATTGTCATTTGCGCCATGGCTTACTTCGACTCCTTCTCTTTGTAGATTTCATATTGCTCTTGTAAGTTTGAAGGCATAGTTTCGTACATGATTTCCATTAAATCTGTAACTTTTTGTTTTGGATAATCGTCAGCCTTCTTAATAGCTTGTTTGATATCTTCTTTAGCTTGCTCGATTACTTTGTTTTCTTCTTCTTCATTCCAGATGCCTTTAGCTTCTAAGAATTTACGGAAGCGAACAAGTGGATCTTTCTTTTCCCACTCAGTGTCAAGCTCAGCTGTACGATAACGAGTTGGATCGTCACCAGCCATTGTATGTGGACCATAACGGTAAGTTAATGTTTCAATTAAAGTTGGACCTTCACCGTTTACTGCACGCTCACGAGCTTCGCTTACTGCAACGTATACTGCTAGTGCATCCATACCGTCTACTTGAACGCCTGGGATACCAACAGCCGCTGCTTTTTGAGCGATTGTACGTGCTGCAGATTGCTTTTCAACTGGTGTTGAAATTGCAAAGCGGTTGTTTTGTACAACAAAGATTGCTGGAGCTTTGAATGCACCTGCGAAGTTCATACCTTCGTAGAAGTCACCTTGTGAAGCTCCGCCGTCACCTGTATAAGTGATTGCTACTGCTTTTTTACCGCGTTTTTTAAGACCTAGTGCCACACCAGCAGTTTGCACGATTTGTGCACCGATGATGATTTGTGGAGAAAGTACATCTACACCTTCTGGCGCTTGGTTACCGTGGAAATGACCACGGGAGAATAAGAACGCTTGATATAGTGGAAGACCATGCCAAATCAACTGAGGCACATCACGGTACCCAGGTAAAATGAAGTCTTCTTTTTCTAATGCGAAATGTGAAGCGATTTGAGAAGCTTCTTGCCCAGCAGTTGGTGCATAGAAACCTAAACGACCTTGACGGTTCAATGAAATTGAACGTTGATCAAGAATACGAGTGTATACCATGCGAGTCATTAACTCTTTTAATTTTTCGTCAGATAAATCTGGCAACGCTGATTTATTTACTACTTCGCCCTCTTCATTAAGAATTTGGAACGTTTGGTACTGCTCAGCGATTTTATCAAGTTGCTTTGATACATCAATAATAGCCTTTTTAGTTTTAGCAGCCATCTAAGTCACCTCTTCCTTTCATTTAAGCCGTATAAATTCATTTTACTAATCAAACAAACATACACGCTTTTAGAATGTCCCAAATGGACAAGTAAAAGTCATATTTTGTCGAGTAGCTTTTTGAATTCGCTAATCCTTAACATTTCTATGTATTCCCCAGCGAATTCTGTGCAAACATTTACGTAAAAGGAAAGTTTAAGCGAAACGAGCGTTTCGTTAAACTGTATTAATTATTTTGCAAAAATGATTAATACAACACTTACTACGCTACCTAGTTTACAATACACTAAAACAGTTCGTCAATGCATTTACATCAAGAAATTACGCTTTTTTAGTTTGTGAAATAAAACACATAAAAAAGACATGCTGTACTATTACACAGACACAAACTGTATTATATGTTTTATAATAACCTTCTCTTTTTTTACGTCTGCACAACTCCTATCTTGCCACAAATAAACGATTTTTTAAAACAATAACCTTTTGTAATTTTTACTTGAATCATGTCGAAACTCTTTCTTTATTTCAGAAAACCTTCCTTTTCAGCCAAAAAAAAAGACCTGTAAACTTCACAGGCCTCCTCATTTATCCTCGCTATTTTTCACCTTTAACTTCGTTTTGTTATAAAAATCCTCTTTGGCTTTGTTATAGTCAGCTGTTAATGTGTTAAACGCTTCTTTTTTCTTTTCAACTTCTTTATAAGTAGTATTGATCGAAGCGATTTGTGTTTCAAGATTCTCTAATTTCACATTGTCTTTTTCAAAGAGCGTATATAGCTGACGATCTAATTCAATGGAATGAAGATAGGCGTCATGTAAGGACTGGTAGGCCTTATAACGCTTCTTCATTAACGAAGATAGTTCAAGCGCCTCTTCTTTTGCTTTCCCATCCTCTAGCTTTTGGATCTTTGGCTCTGTTGCTTCAAACTGTTTTTGCGAAGCGCTGATGCTTTTTACTTCTTTTTGTAATTTACTTTCACGCTCATCTAATAACTGCTGCGCTTTTTGTGCTTTATTTTTTATTTTCTTTTTATCTTTAATTCCTAGCTCAATAATTTGGTCGTATATCGCATTTTCTTGCTGTTCTAAGTCAGCTAACGGTTTTTGCTGATCAGCAAATTGCTTTTCTTGTGCTACCACTTTTTCTAATCCATTATATACTTCAAGTTCAGGCGATGAGCCTTCTGCACAGCCTGCTAGTGACATAGCAGCAATGCCGATAACTATATATCTTCCGACGCATTTCATATCTGGTAAATCCTCCCTTATCCATGGGTCATTATACAATTTTTGTAGGAAATTAGCAATTTATCTACACCCTTTTTCCACCTTTTAATATATTATACTAACCCAATCGTGAAAAAAAGGGAGTTTATTACTTTTTACCTTGGGATTGATAACTACGGGAGGTTATATTATGTTGGGTTATGGTGGATATGGCTGCGGCGGTTCTAATAAAGGTTTTGTGTTATTAATCGTACTGTTCATTTTATTAGTTATTATCGGCTGCAGCTGTGGCGGCTGGTAATTATACAATAAAAGCGGCTAACGGTCGCTTTTATTTTTTCTTATGCATGTTTTTCCATATGTTTGATACATATAATTAGTAGAAACATTTATGTGGTGAAGGTCGAGGTAATGACTTTTTTATACGGATTTGGTACACTTTATACCTATAAAATAGCCTAGGGAGATGTGAAAGTTGATTACAATGAATGATATTATTCAAGACGGACACCCAACGCTGCGAGAAGTAGCAAAAGAAGTACCGTTACCTGCTTCTGAAGAAGACAAAAAGATTTTACATAGCTTATTAGAATATGTAAAAAACAGCCAAGATCCTGAAATTGCTGCTAAATATGGACTGCGATCTGGTATCGGGCTTGCCGCTCCTCAAATCAATGTATCAAAACGAATGATTGGGGTACACGTTACGGATGAAAAAGGCAAGCTATACAGCTATGCATTATTTAACCCTAAGATCATTAGCCACTCAGTTGAAAAGACATATCTTACAGGCGGTGAAGGCTGCTTGTCTGTCGATCAAGATATCCCAGGATTTGTTCCTCGATATGCACGTATCACAGTAAAAGGCACAACGCTTGAAGGCGAAGAAGTCAAAATTCGTTTGAAGGGCCTTCCTGCTGTCGTATTTCAGCACGAAATTGATCATTTAGACGGAATTATGTTTTATGATTACATTAATAAAGAAAGTCCATTTCAAGAACCTGAAAATGCTTTTCCATATGAACGCTAAAAAACGCGAGCCAGAGCTCGCGTTTTTTCTTACTTTAATAATCCTACTAGCTCTAATCCGTGGAGAATACCATCTTCTGCTACATCTTTTGTAACAAGATTAGCAACTTCTTTCACGACTTCTTCCGCATTTCCCATCGCTACGCCATTTCCGACAAATTCCAGCATTTCGATATCGTTTAAGCCGTCTCCGAATGCATATACATCTTTTTTGTCAAAGCCAAGCTTTTCAATCATGGTCTCAATTCCTCGCGCTTTTGATCCACCTTTTGGCAGAACATCAGTTGAAAATTCATGCCAGCGAATAAAATCAAATTTCTTAAATTTTTCTTCATAAGGAGCTTCTTCTCCCGCTGTACAGAATAAGAGGGATTGATAAATTTCACGCCCTTTGAAATAAGTAGGATCGTGGTGAGGGTGGGTAAATCCAATTTTCAGCGTGCTGATGCTGGATTCGATATAATCATGAAATTCAATGTTTGATTTCATATCTTCATGATCCATGTATACGACAGGGTGATCGTGCTCAACAGCAAAAGCTGTTAAATCTTGAAGCTCTTCTTTATTTAACGGGTTTTTATAAAGAACTTCTCCATTTAAAACAATGTACTGACCATTAAAGCTAATATATGTTTGAATATCCAACTCTTCACGCAGATCTTTAAACATAAAAGGAGCCCTTCCAGTTGCAATTGCCACTTCATGCCCCTGCTCTTTTAACAGCTGGACAGCTTTTTTTGTAGAAGCAGGCAGTTTTTTATCATGATCCAATAACGTTCCATCAATATCAAAAAAAATAATCTTTCGTTCCACGTTTATCACCTTATTTTTTATAATTTTTTATCTCTTTGTTAAGCCTTTCCAATTATATCAAACAAGCGCTGGTTTCTCTATAAATGGACGGCCTTATTTACAATTTTTCCATATTTAACCACGAGAAACCTCTCCCTTTTCATCATATAATAAAAGTACAGAGAGAGACAGGCAGGTATCGCAAAAAAAACAAAGGAGCTGAAAAATCATGTTAAAAGATTTTCGAAAAAGGCTGCTAAAACGCTGGAATGAATTATTGCGTAAAAAAACGATGGCATAATCGATTTTTTTAGGGCTTTCTGTTGTAAAATTTGCAGAGTGTGTGTCTGCATCGTACAATGGAATAGCCCTTATTTTTTATACGCCCGGAAAATATAGTCTTGTATCCGTTTCCTATTAATATTATTCTATAATTAATTGACTTGTTATATTTAGATGACTAAAATGTAGTGAAAGCAAGTTTCTTTAGAAAATACATGAAATACATACACATTTTATAATATAATAAAATAAGTTATTTGAATTTCGGAATTAAGGAGAGATTTTTGTTATGATTTTTAAAGTTTATTTTCAAGAAAAAATGAGTGAAGTAGCTGTACGTGAAAATACAAAAACAGTGTATGTGAACGCAGATTCTGAGCGTGACGTTCGTAAAAAGTTAAAAGCGCGTTCAATTAATATTGAGTTTGTTCAAGCAGTGACTGGAGACTATCTAGAATATGAACAACAGCATGAAGATTTTAAAGTATTGGAGATATGATGAAAATGAAATTTGTAAAAAATAATCAAACGGCAGTTTTCGCCCTGGGTGGACTAGGCGAAATCGGTAAAAACACGTATGCCGTACAGTTTCAAGATGAAATTATTCTTATTGATGCAGGAATTAAATTCCCTGAAGATGAGCTTTTAGGAATTGACTACGTTATTCCTGACTACAGTTATTTAGTAAAAAATGCAGATAAAATCCGTGGCCTTTTCGTTACACATGGTCATGAAGATCACATCGGCGGAATTCCTTACTTATTAAGAGAATTAAACATTCCTATTTATGCAGGGAAATTAGCCCTTGGGCTTCTTCGCAACAAATTAGACGAGCATGGGTTGCTTCGTACAGCTCAGCTTCATGAAATTACTGAAGATGACGTAATTAAATTCCGTAAAACATCGGTAACGTTCTTCCGTACAACTCACAGTATTCCTGATTCTTACGGAATTGTGGTAAAAACACCAAACGGACAAATCGTACATACAGGAGATTTCAAGTTTGATTTTACACCAGTGGGCGAACCGGCTAACTTAACAAAAATGGCTGAAATCGGTAAAGAAGGCGTTCTATGCTTGCTTTCAGACAGTACAAACAGTGAAATTCCTAACTTTACGATGTCTGAGCGCCGCGTAGGTGACAGCATTCATGACATTTTCCGTAAAGTAGACGGCCGTATTATTTTTGCAACGTTTGCTTCAAATATTCACCGCTTACAGCAAGTAGTGGAAGCAGCCGTATTGCATAACCGTAAAGTTGCTGTATTCGGACGCAGTATGGAAGCAGCTATTGAGATTGGCCAACAGCTTGGATATATTTCATGTCCAAAAGATACGTTCATTGAGCCTTCTCAAATTAACCGAATTCCAGCTAACCGCGTGACTATTTTATGTACAGGCAGCCAAGGTGAACCGATGGCAGCGCTATCTAGAATTGCAAATGGTACTCACCGCCAAATTCAAATTATCCCTGGAGATACGGTTGTATTCTCATCTTCACCTATTCCAGGAAATACAGTAAGTGTTAGCAAAACAATTGATATGCTATTCCGTGCAGGAGCAGAGGTTATTCACGGTGCTCTAAACGATATCCATACTTCTGGACACGGTGGACAGGAAGAGCAAAAATTAATGCTTCGCCTAATGAAGCCAAAATACTTTATGCCAATTCACGGTGAGTATCGCATGCAGAAGATGCACATCAAACTTGCAACAGACTGTGGAGTTCCTGAAGAAAACTGCTTCATTATGGATAATGGAGAGGTGCTAGCTTTAAGCGACAGCGAAGCTTCAGTAGCCGGCAAAATCCCTTCAGGCTCTGTATATATTGACGGAAGCGGAATCGGTGACATTGGAAATATCGTACTTCGTGACCGCCGCATTTTATCTGAAGAAGGTCTTGTTATTGTCGTTGTAAGCATCAATATGAAAGACTTCAAGATCGCTGCTGGTCCAGACATTATCTCTCGTGGTTTTGTTTATATGCGCGAATCTGGCGACTTAATTAATGATGCACAGTCCCTCATTACAAAACACTTGAACAAAGTGATGGAACGTCGTACGTCACAATGGTCTGAGATTAAAAATGAAATCACAGACACATTGGCTCCATTCCTTTACGAAAAAACAAAGCGCCGTCCAATGATTTTACCAATCATTATGGAGGTTTAATACAAGAAAAAGAGCAGATGCAATCGCATCTGCTCTTTTTTATTAAGCACTGGCAAATTTATTTTCGAAGCGGTTGATATCTGCATCTGCTCCAATAACAATCAACACGTCCCCTTCTTGAATCGTTTCGGAAGCCTGAGGAGAAACGATGATATCTCGATCACGCTTAATGGCTACAATGTTAATGCCATATTTCGCACGAATGTCTAACTCAATCAGCGTATTGCCAGCCATTCTTTTGCTCGCTACTAATTCGACAATGCTGTGTTCTTCAGATAGCTCTAAATAATCCAGCACGCTGTTTGAAATCATGTTATTGGCAATTCTTCGTCCCATATCTCGTTCGGGATGCACGATAAAATTGGCACCAATTTTTGATAATACTTTGGCATGATAATCATTTTGCGCTTTTACCGTTATTTTTTCAACGCCCAGCTCTTTTAGTATAAGGGTCGTCAAAATACTCGCCTGAATATTGTCACCAATAGCTACGATAACATGATCAAAATTACGAATTCCTAAACTTTTTAGAACCCCTTCATCCATTGAATCGCCTACTACTGCGTGGGAAGCAACGTTAGCGTACTCATTTACCTTTTCTTCATCAATATCAATCGCCAGAACTTCCATTCCTTGATCGCTTAATGTTTTACAAATACTTCCACCAAATCTACCTAATCCGATGACTGCAAATTCTTTTTTCATTTGAATTCCTCCATTATGTACAGGAAAAAATCTGAACTACCGTTATTTTACCACAATTCTTTTGTATCAACCTCATTTTCCCGTTAACAACGCTTATATCTCTTTACTATTTCTCACACTCATAAAAAAACAGAAGGATTAGCTCCCTCTGTTTTTTAAGCTGTAGCATGGGTGTGAACAAGGTAATAATATACGCCTTTTTGCTGCATAAGTTCCCCGTGATTCCCTGTTTCAATAATGCTTCCGTGATCTAATACAATGATGTTATCTGCTTCTCGTATAGTAGATAACCGATGAGCAATCATGATAGCCGTTCTGTTTTTTAACAGCGTTTTAAGCGCTTGTTGAATCTTCACTTCTGTTTCTGTATCGATGCTTGCTGTTGCTTCATCTAAAATGATAATACGAGGATCAGCCAACAGCGTTCGAGCAAATGAAATCAATTGACGCTCTCCCACGGATAAAACGTTTCCTCGTTCTTCTACTTCCGTATCATAGCCTTTTTTCAGACGCTTTATAAAATCTGCAGCCCCTACCGCTTCTGCGGCCTTAATCACTTCATCATCAGTAGCATCGGGTTTTCCAAACCGAATATTCTCCATAATGGTTCCTGAAAAAATAAAGGTTTCTTGCAGCACAATACTAATTTGCGCTCGTAAACTTGCTAACGTAATATCTCGAATAGGCATATTATCAATTAAAATCTGCCCTTCGTTCACATCATAAAAACGGGTGATTAAATTAGCAATGGACGTTTTTCCAGATCCAGTATGCCCCACTAAAGCAACCGTCTGGCCTTCTTTTATGTCAATTGATACGTTGTTGAGAGCTTTCCGCTTCCCATCATAAGAAAATGAGACGTGTTTGAACTCAACTTTTCCTTTCATATCCTCTAAAGACGTAGCGGTTTCCAAATCTGCGACGAGAGGTTTTTCATCTAGAAATTCAAAAATACGCTCGGATGAAGCCATTCCCATTAATAATTGATTATACACTTGCCCTAAACGGGAAATCGGTTCCCAAAACATTCCAAGATAAAAAGCAAATGATACAAAAATACCAATTGTTAGCCGTTCATCTTGAATAAGTACGGCACCGAACCAAATTAAAATAGCCGTTCCGACAGCATTTGTGAGTTCTACAAACGGTCGAAACATGGCATTTTTTCGAGTAGCTTGCCTCCAGCTCTCGTAATTTTCACTGTTTATGCGCTCAAAAAACAGCATATTTTCTTGTTCTTGAGCAAATGATTGAGTGACGCGAATGCCTTGAATACTCTCATTTAAATGTGAATTTAATACTGACTGCTTCATACGAACAACTTGCCACGACCGACGAATTCTTCTTCTCAGCTTTGTGGAAATCAAAAACATAATCGGTAAAATGATTAAAACAGCACATGTCAAAGCAGGACTGAGAGAAAATAATATAACTACAATCCCCACTAACAATAAGAGATCCATAAACAGGTTAACTACCCCGTTGGTAAATAAATCTTGAAGAGAGTTAATATCATTCATGATCCTTACAAGAATAGAGCCTCCTGAACGCGTATCAAAAAACCGGTGCGACAGCCCTTGAATATGCGTAAATAAATGTTTTCTTAAATCATATATAACGTGCTGCCCGAGTTGGTTCATCCATTTAATTCGAAAGATATTCGAAATATAAGATAGTACATACAAGCTAAAGATTATGAAAACTAACTGCATGAGCAGCGTGCTATTTTTATCTTTCACAGCGTGATCAAGCGTATATACACCTATCAAAATAGGAATAGCGAGTCTAATGACCGTCGTGATAATGACCATAAGAAACGAGAAAGGAAGCAAGTTTTTTCGATATGGATGAAGATAACGAAACAAGCGGGACATTTGCTTCCAGTTAAACATCTTATCAATGATTTGATCTGTTTGATAATAAAAGCGCTCTCGCACAACTTTATTTTTTTCGGCTTCCATTCTATTCCTCCCTTGTTATACGTTCATCACTGACGTATTGCTTTCATATTGAATGCCATAAATATTTTTATAAATCCCTTCCTTTTGAATGAGCGTTTCATGGCTTCCTCTCTCTTTTATTTGACCTTCATGCAAGACTAAGATTTCATCGGCATGTCGCAAAGAAGAAAGGCGGTGTGCGATAATAAACGTCGTACGATTTTTCATCACTTCTTTTAAAGCCAATTGAATTTCTCTTTCTGTTTTCATATCAACAGCACTTGTCGCATCATCTAATACTAAGATGCTAGGGTTTAAGATAAGCGCTCGTGCAATCGCAATGCGCTGCTTTTGTCCGCCTGATAACCCCAGTCCTCTCTCTCCCAGCATCGTGTCATACCCATCCGGAAGCTCCATAATAAAGTCATGCGCCTGCGCTCGTTTTGCAGCATCAATAATGTCTTCTCTAGAAATACCCGGCACGCCATAGGAAATATTGGTTCCTATACTGCTTGAGAACAAAAAGGTTTCTTGAAGTACAAAGCCAATCTCTTTCCGAAGAACAGGAAGCGGATACTCTTTAATCGGACGATGGTTAACTAAGATTCGTCCTGAAGTCGGTTCGTAAAACCTCGTGAGCAGCTGGGTTAAGCTTGTTTTGCCGGATCCAGTTGCTCCGATTAAACCTACTACTTTTCCTTTAGAAGCAGAAAAAGATATGTTCTCAAGCGACTTTTTTTCTTCGTTTGGATAGGATAAGCTAACATGTTGAAACTCGACCGTTCCATTAATAGAGAAACTTCCGGCATGCTCATGGACTTTTTCTTCTTCTTCTAAAATTTCTAGCAGCCTTTCACCTGAAGCTTTAGACTGTGAAAACATATTGATAACAAACCCTAGATTCATAATAGGCCACATTAAATAAGAGGTTAAGCTAAAGAAAGCAACAAGCTCTCCCGGACGTACGCTTCCGTTCATAACAAGCGCTCCTCCGTACGCAAGGAGACCAACAATAGATAAGTTTCCTATAAACTCCATTAAGGGGAAATAAGTTGCCCACACATTCGCGGTTTCAATATTTCGATTTTTATAAACTCCGTTGGAGTCGTTAAATTTAGAGGTTTGAAATTTTTCTCTTGATAATGATTTGACGGTTTGTATGCCGCTTATATTTTCTTGAACATTGGTATTAAGCTCTCCAAACGATTGGCGAATTAAGCGAAACGCTGGATGAACGCGTTTATCGAAACGATAAACAGCTACCCCTAAAAAAGGCAGCAGGCAGATTGTGACAAGAGTAAGTGAAATAGAGTAATAGAACATAACGGAAAAGCTGGCAGTAAGTAAAATAACGAAGCGAATTAATTCTGAGAAGCCAAAAGATAGAAAAAAACGAAATCCTTCTACATCAGCTGTCAACCTGGACATCAAGTCCCCTGTTTTAGCATTGTCATAGTAAGAAAACGGTAAATACTGAAGTTTGCGGTAAAGTTTATTGCGAAGAGTATACACGGACTTAATTCCAAATAAGTCGCCGTAATATTGCTGAATATATGTAAAGATTCCTTTGACAATCATTAGCCCAATAAAAATAAATGCTACATTATCGACTAGCTGATATTGTTTTCCTAACACAATATGATCAATCGTATATTGCAACACAATAGGGTAAATCACCGTGATGGAGGTTACAAACAACAAGCAAATAGCAGAATAAAAAAAGTACATTCGGTACGGCAAATAAAAATTTTTTAGTTTTTTAAACGTTTCCATATACCCCGTCCTTCCTTTAGCTAAAATGCGGCACACATATTTAAATATATCGGTTCCCGAAATAATTTACCATAATTTTTAGATAATTTTTCAAAAAAAGGTAAATAGTCATAAAAAAAGAGGCTGTGATATAATTAAATGAATCCACTCTAAAGACGAACAAATGGAATATATTAGTTGAGCTGCTTGTGATACCGCAGTTGATTTCCATGCAAGACTTTGCGCGGGCGGCCAACTTGCACTCCTATCAACTGCTAGAAGGATCTAAACAGACGAAACTATTCACCATAACAAAAAACGACCCACTAATCAAACATGTTGATCAATGGGTCGTTTTTCACTTCGTCTAAAATACGTTTGTTCCAGCCTCTTTTTTTATTGTTTTTCTACTGCGTGTCCGCCGAACTCATTGCGAAGAGCGGCAACTACTTTACCTGTAAACGTATCGTCTTCAAGTGAGCGATAGCGCATCATTAACGATAGAGCAATAACTGGCGTTGGCACTTGTAAATCTAAAGCTGATTCAACCGTCCATTTTCCTTCACCGGAAGAATGCATAACTCCTTTAATACTGTCAAGTTTTGCATCTTTTGAAAATGCACGTTCCATTAATTCGATTAACCATGAGCGAATAACAGAGCCATTATTCCATACGCGGGCTACAGCTTCATAATCATAGTCAAATTCACTTTTCTCTAACACATCAAAACCTTCAGCAATTGCTTGCATCATTCCGTACTCAATTCCGTTATGAACCATTTTCAAGAAGTGGCCGCTTCCTGCTGCACCTGAATAAAGATAGCCGTTTTCTACGTTGATGTCGCGGAAAATAGGTTCGATTGTAGCAAATGCTTCTTTATCTCCCCCAATCATCATACAAGCACCGTTTCGGGCACCTTCCATTCCGCCGCTTGTTCCGACATCAAAGTAGTGAATTCCTTTTTCAGCAGAAGCTGCAGCACGTCGTACAGAATCTTTATACTTAGAATTACCGCCTTCAATAATCATATCTCCTTCTTCAAGTAGTTCTTGGAGCTCAGAAATTACTTTTTCTGTGAGCTCTCCAGCCGGAACCATGACCCAAGCAATGCGTGGTTTCTCTAATTTGCTCACTAATTCTTTAATGGAAGAAGCGCCTTCTGCTCCCTTTTCTGCTACTTTCTGTACGGCTTCGTTATTCACATCGAATGCTACCACAGAATGGTTATGATCTAGTAAATTCAATACTAAGTTTGCTCCCATTTTCCCTAAGCCAATCATACCTAATTTCATATGTAAATTACCTCCAATAGTAAGTTTCGTATCATGTTGTTAGTGTTAGTATGGTGTAAACTCACAAGAAAAAATCCACATTTTTATATTTCCTTTATCAGTTACTTCCTACACACAAAAAAGAAAAACATTCGATGCAAGTTCTACTAAGCATCGAATGCTTTTCACCTGTTACAACTGCCTGTATTTATTCGTTCTCGCCTAATACACGATTCACGCGCTTTTCAAGCATTTTCATACCGCTTCCACCAGCTTGGAAGTGGCGTAGCTGACCTGTTTTGTCAAATACATAATATGCCGGTACATACTGATTTTCAAATGCATCCGTTAATTTATGCTCACTGTCTACAAAAATTGGCTGCGTAATATCATGTTCTGCTGCTACTTCTTTAATTTTTGATAAGTCTAAATCATCTTCAGAGCGCGGCATATGAACTGCTACTACGTTTAATTGATCTTTGTATTGGTCGCGAAATTCATTTACTTGAGGCATTGCTTCTTTACATAAATGACAGCTTACTGACCAAAAATGAATAAGCGTTGGCTTTTCGCCGATTAGCTGCTCTTTTGTAACCTCTCCGTTTAACCATTCTGTAGCGCCCGTTAACTCAGGCATTGGCTGACGTAATTTCATGAATAAAAGCCTCCCTTATTTTCACTATTATTAACTATATGTTCTTTATTATCCGATGAAAAAAAGGCCTAACGTGGACGTTAGACCTTTTAAACGTTGTGCTTACGCGTTTAAAGTAGCTTGACCTGGTTTCCAGTTAGCTGGGCAAAGTCCGCCAGTTTGTAACGCTTGAAGAACACGTAAAGTTTCATCAACGTCACGGCCAATATTGTTGTGGTTTACAACTGAATATTGTAATTCGCCTTCTGGGCTGATGATGAATAAACCGCGAAGTGCTACACCTTCTTCTTCAATTAAAACGCCGTACTCACGAGAAACAACGTGATTTGTATCAGCTGCTAATGGATATTTAAGATCACCTAAACCATTATCTTTACGATCAGTGTTGATCCAAGCTAAGTGTGTATGGATTGTGTCTGTAGAAACACCGATTACTTCTGCGTCAAGATCTTCAAACTCATCATAACGGTCAGAAAGTGCAGTGATTTCTGTTGGACATACAAATGTAAAGTCCATCGGATAGAAGAATAATACTGTCCATTTGTCATTTTTAATATTTTCTTCTAAGCTAACTTTACCGAATTCTTTGTTTGATAATACAGCTTCCATTTCAAAGCGTGGAGCTTGTTTACCTACCATACGTTCTGGCATACATGATCCCTCCAAATAATTATTAAATGAGAAAATGTATAAAACATTCTCACTTATGTACTGTTATAACGGTTTTCATTATAATGGATATTGTTTTTTTAGTCAATATTAATTAAGAATGAATTTAAACAACACCTTATAATGGTAACATAGTTGTTATGCCCGCCTTTAGGGCAAATTAAACCCTGACTTCAGCAAAAAAATGCTATAAAAGGGTTGCATTTATTTACCTTCTCAGTTTAGCATGTCTAATATCGGGAATAAACAAATGTGCTCATACTCTTACAAAATCTTTTCCAGAGAATAAATTCCCACTTATTAATATTGAAACAGAACATAGGAAGGATGAACAACTAATGTTTAAGATGCAAGACATCAACTGGGAACAGCTTCTTACCAATGCTGGAGTTATTGTGTTAAAACTCATTGCCATTACCATTGTATTTTTACTTGTACGAGCAATTGGTAAAAAAGTTATTGAACGTTCCTTTGAAAAAATGAGCGAGCGCGAAAATGCTACGCGCGGACGTATGCTCACACTCAAAAGTTTAACCGTTAATGTGTTTTCATATGTACTTATTTTTATTTTTGTCGTTATGCTGCTTGAAGCAGTAAATATCCACGCGACAGCTTTATTAGCTGGTGCCGGAGTTGTTGGTCTAGCAATCGGGTTCGGTGCTCAAGGACTGGTTAGCGACGTTGTAACAGGTTTCTTTTTACTTCTTGAAAAACAGCTTGATGTTGACGACTATGTAACAACCGGAAGTTTTTCAGGAATTGTCGAATCAGTAGGTCTTCGTACTACTCAAATTCGCGGATTTGATGGAACTCTACACTATGTGCCTAACCGTGAAATTACAAGCTTAAGCAATCATTCCCGAGGCAATATGCGCGCGTTGATTGATATTGGCATTTCGTATGATGATGATATTGACAAAGCTATTTCCGTACTAGAAAAAGTATGCGAGCGCGTTGCTGCAACAAATGAAAACATTGTAGAAGGTCCAAGCGTGATAGGAGTTCAAGGCCTAGGCGCATCGGACGTTGTGCTTCGTGTAGTTGGCAAAGCTAAAAACGGTGAACAGTGGGGAGTTGAACGTCAGCTTCGCAAAGAGTTTAAAGAAGCGTTTGACGCAAACGGTATTGATATTCCGTTCCCTCATCAAGTAAATATTGATAAAAAGCAGCCTGAAGATGCCAAGCAGCCTCAGCATGCATAAAAAATAGCCGAAGGATTTATATCCTTCGGCTTTCTTTTACCCTTGTACCTTGTTGCCTACTTGCTGACAAATTTCTTCTGCCGTTAATCCGCTAGCTGTAATAACTGAGCCTTGCGTTACTGCATCAGAAATCCCCATTACGTTTGAATCCTGTCCTGTTACAACACAGCAATCGCACCCTTGTGCATCACTTTCGTTGCGTAATTGTACCACTTCATGTCCGAGCTGCTGAAGTGCAGCTTGTACATCTGTTAAACCGTATTCTACACCAATTCGTGCCATCGTTGCCCACCTCCTCATGGTATTAATTTAGCCATAAGGAAAAATGATTATACGATTTATTGATTGCCTTTATGTTCAAAATATTTTGTAATAAGTGTAATCGCAATATCTATTGCGCCTTCATGAGGCTGCAGCTTTGCATGATGAAGCCCATATTCAGACTGAACGCCAAGCCAAAACATAAATCCAGGAATATCTTTTAGCATATAGCCAAAATCTTCTCCTGTCATTGCTTCTTTGCACTCAATCACATCCACGTCCGTTTGCGCTTTGGCAAATTCCATGAACTCTCGCGTGACTTCATGGTGATTATATACTTGATGATACATACAGCCATAATCAATGGCTGTTTCACACTGATACCCTACTTCTACTCCTTTAACAATCGCTTCAATTCGTTCTTTAACACGCGTCATTGATTCAGGAGATAGCGTGCGAATGGTTCCTTCTATGCGAGCTCGCTCCGCAATAATATTTTGAACCGTCCCGCCTTGAATTTTTCCTACTGTAATTACAGCGCTGTCTAGCGGATCAACGTTGCGAGCAACAATAGTTTGAAGCTGTGAAACGAGCTGACATGCAGCAACTACCATATCATTTGTTGTATGTGGATAAGCAGCATGGCCGCCTTTTCCTTTTAAATCAATAAATAGCTCAGACGTGTTAGCAAATAGCAACCCTTCCTTCAGCGCAATCGAACCAACCGGATATTCAGGCGCTACGTGAAGGGCGAAGATGAAATCTGGAAGCCATTCTTTCATGATATCGCTTTCGAGCATTGGCTGTGCTCCTCCTGGACCTTCTTCTGCAGGTTGAAAGATGAACAGTACATTATCTTTGATTTCATGCTGAGCAAAGTAAGTTAGTACGCCTAGCCCAATGGCCATATGCATATCATGTCCGCAGGCATGCATAAGTCCTTCATGCTGTGATTGAAAAGAATAATTCGTTTCTTCCGTGATAGGAAGACCGTCAATATCTGCTCGGTAGCCTATTGTTTTAGTTGGGTTTGTACCATGTACTTTAACAAAGAGTCCTGTTTTCCACGTCTTTACTTCTAAGCGCTCTTGCGGAAGAGTGTTAATATAATCAAGCAAAAAACGCTGTGTTTTCACCTCTTGAAACCCTAATTCAGGAATTTTATGTAGCTCTCTTCTTATTTTCACAAATTCATTTTCAGCCATGTGTATGTCCTCCTCACGAAATAAAGAAGAAAGCGTGGTTGCCCACGCTTCCAACTTGTCCATATGATACGTTCAAGGATTCAGTATCCCAATCGCTAAAACCTATTAATTCAGCAAAGAAAAAGCGCAAACTGATCGTTTTTCTTATTCTTCGTTTAATTGACGCAATTCTTGCTTGATTTCTGTTTTAGACTTTGTTTTTTCGTCAATTTCTTTAATAACGCGAGCCGGTGTACCTGCTACTACTGTGTAAGGAGCTACATCTTCTACCACAATTGCACCTGCAGCAACTACGGCACCTTTACCTACTGTTACACCTTCAAGAACAACAGCATTAGCACCGATTACTACATCATCTTCTACTACAACTGGTTTTGCAGAAGGTGGCTCAATAACACCAGCTAATACAGAACCTGCGCCGATGTGACAGTTTTTACCTACTGTCGCACGACCACCAAGTACTACGTTCATGTCGATCATTGTTCCTTCACCGATCACCGAGCCGATGTTAATAGATGCACCCATCATAATAACAGCGTTGTCGCCGATTTCAACTTGATCGCGAATAATAGCGCCTGGCTCAATACGAGCTTTAATTCCTTTCATATCTAATAAAGGAATCGCAGAGTTGCGGCGATCGTTTTCAATTACGTAGTCTTCAATTTTTCCTTCGTTTGCTTCAATAGCAGCTTTGATTTCTTTCCATTCACCAAATACTACACCTGTGTTGCCCGTTACGAATGTTTTAGAAGATGAACCAAAGTCAATTCCTTCTACTTCACCTTTTACGTAAACTTTTACCGGTGTTGATTTTGTGCTGTTTTGAATAAATGAGATAATCTCATTAGCATCCATCATTTTCATTATGTATTCCTCCTAAGTAAGCAATGTCTCATTTAATGTAACAAAATGCTTTCACAATGACAAGCATCATTATCGTTTTAATAAAAAGATAACGATTGCAAATAAAAAAAGCGAGCATCTGGGCTCGCTTTAGACCGTTTCTCTTACATATTCACGTACAATATCAACAAATGCTCGAACTTGCTTCAGTTTAAACGCTGATTCATATCCAACTAAAGAAGTGTCTCGCGTAATTGGCTCTCCATTTGCTTTCAGAAGCGGCGTCCGGTGAATATGGCTTCCAGCTTCTTTAATAGCAATCGATGGTAAAATAGCGAACCCAAGACCATTCAAAGCCATTTGCTTACACGTCTCAATCTGATCCACTACAATTGTACGCTTCGGTGTAGTATGAAACTCTCGATGCCACCATTCTAAAATTTCTTGATAATACGTTGAGTCACTTTTAAATTGAATAAATGGTCGATGAGTGTTTACTACTTCCGCTGCCCTTTCAATTTCTGAATCAACTAGGTAAAGAGGGTCTGTAAACAAATGTTCTTTGACGCCTTTCCAATCCGGATTTCCGCGTATGATTCCAATATGTACCTCATCTTCGTACAGATAGCGAAGCATTTCACTGCTCCAGCCGGTTACAAGAGAGATTTTAGCATGTGGGTAACGATCCATATAGCGTTTTAACACCGCCGGCAGCCAGTGCTGTCCAATAATCGAAGCCACCGCTAATTTGAGTGTACCATATACTTCATTATCTAAATGATGCAAGTCCTCACGAACCCGATCTTCTTTTTCTACCACTTCTTTTGCAAATTGAACAATCTTTTCTCCAGCAGGCGTTAATGACAGTCCTTTTTGCGAACGAATGAAGATTTGTGTATCCCATGCTTTTTCAATGGTTTGCAGCCTCTGTGATAAAGCTGGTTGCGATACAAATAATCTCTCTGCAGCTTTTCTCATATTTAATTCTTGAGCTAATACAACGAGCATTCGACATTCTATTAATTGCATTCAGTTATTCCTTTCAAGCCTCTTTTTACTTTCATTTTACCTTTATCATATAAGAAAAAAACGGAGAAAGATAGGCTGAAACACGATTTCTTAAAAAAATTATTGAAATGACTCTTTCGGGAGAATGATGGACTGCCTTCTTAATGATTTTAACAAATTTCTTCGTGTTAAAATCCCTTCAAAAATGCCATCTTCATTCTCTACGCACAAAAAAGGATGGTTAATCATGGCATTTATGACTTTTAATACGGATTTTTTCATGGAGACACGAGGAACATTTTGATTCATAACTTCTTCTACTTTCATGGTTTCTAATCGTTCAAATTCAATGCGCTTTAATCCTAAAATCGAATCTAAAATAAGCGTCATGCTCACGAACCCCTGCAGCTGAAACCTTGGATTTAATACGGGAATGGACGTATAACCAGTCTTTGTTAACACAAGCAAAGCATGTTCTAAATTATTTCCCACTTGAACATGAGCAACTTTATCAGAAGTGACAAGCAAATCTCGAAGTTCAATTTGATTTAACTGATTGTGATCAATATCAATCATTTATACATTCTCCTTCCATTTCTCATAACTTCCACGTGTGTAAAGAGAAAAAGAACAAGCTACAAAATGAAAATAGCTTGCTTACGTAAATGCGAACCTTTAAGAGGGAATAGAAGCAGACACACTCGATGTTCTCCCTTATATGTTAAGTCTAGATTTTTTTAAAACAAGTGTCAACGAAAGTTCATAATTATCTGAATTTTTTATTTTGATTTTTTTACAGCATTCGACCCGTTCCTTCTATTTATCAGAAAATCTGCTATCACTTTGTCGATATTTCTCGGGAAAATAGGGCGGAAGCCACCGCAAAAACTCCATACGCAGTAACAAAAAAATGCCGCAAAGTATAAAATCCTTTGCGGCATTCGTTTTGCTTTATCCCTTAATGAATAAGTTCAAAAATTTCAATTGCAATCATATCAACGTTATCAAATTGATAAACGGCTGGCTTTTCACCATCTTGATATACTTCAAGTTCGTATGTTTCAGTTTTTGCATGATATTTCACGCTGCAAATTCTTTTTCCCTCTACTTCGAAGAAGCGTTGTGGCGCTTCACTTCCACTTGCTTGCTCACGGAGATTCACAAGACGAGTTAAAATACCTTGTAATTGTGACATATAATCTCTCCTTTCACCTATTACATCATTACGCATTCGACTTTTCTACAATATCAATTCAAATAAATACTTTATCTAAACTAATACTTAAAAGACACCATTTCACTATATGCCACATACTAAAAAAACACAAGTACTTTACGTGATTTTTCATAAGAAAATGCCTTATTATAGCGATATATGTCGTTTTTTATTATAATAACATAGCGATATACTATGTATCATACAAAACTTCATTCTACTTTAACACCATTCATTTTAATATAGGGAGGTGCTTTCATTGAGATCTATAGAGTTGTACACACAACCAGCTTGCCCACCTTGCGAAATTGTTAAACAGTTTTTACAGCATCATCACGTTTCCTATAAAGAATTTGACGTATCTAAAGATGCTTCTGCTCGAAAACGAATGACTACCGAGTTAGAGTCTTATTCCACTCCGACCATTCGTGTTGACCAAGAAATTATCAGAGGATTTGATCTTCAAGCACTTGAGAAGCTTCTTAACATCGGGTAACAGAAACACTCAAAATAAGCTTTCCTCGGCTATTTTGAGTGTTACTTACTATATATAAACTTTTGCACTTTCCATTTCCCTTGTTTTTTTACTAACGCGATCATTTCATAATGATCTTGGTATTTTACCCGTTCATTATGCACGGCCGGAAAAAATTGATAGACATAAGCTTTGTTTTGGTCGGAATGAAGAGCTACCTTCGTCTGTTCATCGAAAGAAAAGAAAGGGATGTAGTGTGTTAAATATTCAGGTCCCTCTCCGACATACCCTTGAGCTTTTTGTAAGAGAGACTCATTAAAAAACACAGATGCATACTCATCATCTAAAAACAATTTCAGCTCACGAACAGCGCCTGGATTAGTATGGGCAGACGCAGCTCTTAGCTGAGCCTGATAAGCGTCCTGCAAATTTATAAAGATTTCATGCCTAATCTCTCCTGATACTTCTGCATGAACAGATTTTCCTGAGTACAAGACAATCAGCAAAAAGACAAGTAAGCATATTTTCTTCAAATTAAATCAGCTCCTTCACTTCTTTTTTATTAGAATTCCGAAATTTCCCCTGCCTATGCATATCTCTATAATCGACTGTCGTTCTCCTCTAAAAAAACATAAAAAACCGGCAACCACTTTTGCTGGTTGCCGGTTTAACTTCAACTTATTTATTCTCTACAAAACGTCTCTTTCGTATAAAAAAGAATATGAAATATCAAGGAATATATAGTGCATATTATCAATCGGATACGAAAAAGTCCGGATATTCTCACCTGTTTCAATATCATTATACAAATCTGATAATATGCCTTTTTTTTCATAGCTCATTCGAATAATATTCTCAAGAAAATATGGGCGCCAGCTCCAATTTTTCTTTACATATTCAGGCTCAAGAATCCAATCCTCATTTTTCTTTACATAGTTAGAAGACTTTTGAAATCCGTTTTCATCGCAGATGTAAAGGCGAAAACACACGTTGGATAGTTCTTCTGCAATAACAGGCAGCATCTCGTCATACGTTTCTAGCTTTCTGCACTTTGTCATTACCTGCTGCATTTTATCTTGAAAGCGTTCTGTCAGCTGGTAAACAGCAAGCAGCTTTTTCTTTTCATGAGCGATATACATTTCAAAACGTTCCTTTAGTTTATCCTTTAAGATGTTCGGATCGACAAGTTCAGCAGCCGGCTTATGTAAATAATAACCTTGAAAATACCTGCCTCCGTTTCTCCATGCATATTGCAGCTGATAGGAGGCTTCTATATCTTCGTATAGAAGCGTAGCACCCATTTTTCTTGCTAACAGAGATAAAGAATACAATACGTCTTGATACGACTGCGCCATGTCCGTTTGTCTCAGAATATGTAAATCTACTTTTAAAATATCTGGTGAAAGCAACCCAATCCTGTCTAGATTACTACTTTCTTTTCCTATATTATCAATTGCAATCTTAATACCATATGTTTGATAATACTTTAGTAAGTGTTGAAGTGATTCCAAATCTCCACTAAAATTGTGTTCTGTAATTTCGAGAACAATTCGATCAAGCGATAATCCTTTATTTTCGAAAAGTTGCAATAATTCTAGCAAGGATTCTCCATGATCGTTCATTAATAAATTAGGGTTCTGATTAATAAAAATTAAAAATTGCTCTTCCTGGGTCAACATATGCTCGAGCGCTTGTGTTAAAACAGCATAATCAACTTCTATGCGATATTCATCCGGAATCGCATCATCATGAAAGAATGGGCCGAGACTTTCAATTTCCCCTTCATTTTGAAACCTCGCCAACACTTCATAGCCAATTACTCTATGTCCATCTGCACTAAAAATTGCTTGATAATACGGAAGAGTTTTCTCTATGTTTGTTAATACATCTAACGGGTCCACTCAACTCTCCCCTCTCCTTGTTCACTTTACGTTAGTATAATACGAATAGCATAATTTTGCTAGCCCTTCTCGGTTTGCTTTGTACTTTTTAGTACGTATCCAACCTTAAAAAGGATGCTGATTTAGCCACTGCCCCCCGTCCATTGTGATACACTCTCCATTGATATAAGACGCTTCATCGGAGAATAAGAAACTGGCTAATCCTGCTATTTCCTCAGGAGTTCCAAGGCGTCCTAATGGTACAGAATTTAATGTACGCGCTTTCATTTTTTCTGACTCAAATAATTTATCGGCTCCTCCTGTTCGCTCGATCGGCCCCGGTGCAATTGCATTCACCCGTATACCATATTTCTTTCCCCACTCTACTGCGAGCGTGCGCGTCATGGTTAAAACTCCTGACTTGGCACAAGCTGAATGAATAACACCTGCTCCTGCATTCCAGGCATATGTAGCCACAATGTTTGTAATGGCCCCTTTTGTATCTTTATCGATCCAATATTTCCCTACTGCGGAACTGCAATAAAATGTACCATTTAATACGATATTAATTACGCTGTTCCATCCGTTAATGGATAAGTCTTCAGCTGCACATATAAAATTGCCTGCAGCATTATTAACTAAAAAATCAATTTGGCCAAATGCCTTGTCCGTTTCTTGAACCATTCGTTCCACATCTTCTGGATTGCGTACATCCATCACCACTGAAAGTACCTGTCCATCAAACGTTTTAATTTCATTTTCTGTCTCTTGTAATCGATCGGCTGACCTACCTGTAATTACCACATGAGCACCTTGTTCTGCAAATCGCTTCGCCATATGTTTTCCCATTCCACTTGAACCGCCAGTAACAATTACGACCTTGTTCTTCAATTTATATTCCTCCCCAAAACGTAAGTGTTTTACAACTATCATTTTACTATTTTTTCTGAATAAAGTGAAACTTTTATCTATTTAACTCAAAAGCAGACTTCTCGTTGTGATGATAAAAAAAACAATGCTATAATGAAAACTTGAAAACTATAAGGAATAGGTTGATTTTGCATGAAAAAGACGTATACAAGACGATCTTTTTTGAAAGGACTAGCGTCTATTTCGTTAGGGTCTTTGCTCACCACGTCTTTTGGGTATACATATGCCAAATATATTGAGCCTAGACGTCTGCAAATTGTTCGTCATACAATTACTTCTAAAAACATTCCGAAAAGCTTTAACGGAATAAAAATTTTACAATTTAGTGATATTCATCTTGGACTCTCTTATGATTTATTACAACTGGAACAGCTTATGGTGACCATAAATAATTTGAAGCCTACTATTATATTATTTACCGGAGATTTAATGGATGTACCTAATGAATACCCGCATCCAGAAAGAATTCCCCCGATTTTACAGAGGCTTCAGGCTCCTCTTGGAAAATATGCCATATATGGTAATCATGATCATGGGGGATATGGAACAAATATCTACAAACAAGCCATTGAAGACGCAGGATTTAGACTTTTAGTAAATGAAGTTGACAGAGTATCCATGCCCGATAAAAGCTACATTCATATTTGTGGACTGGATGATATTATGCTTGGGAACCCACAATATGAAGGAACGCTAGGGCAATTACAGCCGGATATTTTTTCTATTGCTATGATTCATGAACCTGACGTTGCTGTCAAAGCAGCTCCTTTTCCAGTGGATCTTCAGCTCTCCGGCCATAGTCATGGAGGCCAAATTCAAATTCCTTTTTACGGTCCTTTGATTACACCGCCCTTTGGGACGGTTTACCCTGAAGGAATGTACGAAGTTGGAGATTCTAAAATGAAGCTTTATGTGAATAGAGGCTTAGGAACCACTCGCATTCCTTTTCGTTTTTTAGCTACGCCTGAAATTACGCTTTTCACCTTGCAATCAACATAAAAACGCCCTTACAGGGCGTTTTTATGTTGATTGTCTTTTTTTAGCTGATCATGACCGCCTAATTCTAGTCTTAAAGAAATAAACCAGGCTCAAAAGTTTCCGTTCAGCCATACACTACAAAGACAACTGACAAGGAGGTTAAATTATGTACTATCAATATCCCTATACAGGATATCGTAATATTCCAAATGGTGACGAGCGCTTTTTTGGATTTCCTTTTGTTGCTGGCTTAGCTGGTGGGCTGCTTGGCGGACTAGCTGTTGGCGGTTTTGGAGGCAGACCTGGGTGCTGTCCACCACCTTATCCTTATCCAGTTCCTTTTTACGGCGGTGGATTTCCTGGAGGAGGATTTCCTGGAGGAGGCTACCCTGGTGCCGGCTATGGAGGCGGTGCTCCTGTTTATAACACATACTACGGACCTGGATACGGTCCTGTTGGTCCCATTCCTAGATAATAACATGACTAAAAAGCCGAGTATTCGGCTTTTTTTATGTTATTCTTGATTGTTGCAAAGAGCATATTGACAAAAGATCTCTTGACTATTAATAGAGAGCTCATGTTCTTTTTTTATGACGTAATGATAATTCCCTTGTTGGTCTTGTTCTCGTGCTTTTACATTATCAGCAAGCATAACTTGAAGCCACTTCCACACTTTTTTTTTCAAACGTGTATCCAAGATAGGAAATAAAATTTCTACTCGTTTCACCATGTTTCTTGTCATCATATCTGCAGATGAAAAGAAACACTTTTCCTGTTTATTATGATGAAAATAATAGATTCGGCTATGCTCTAAAAATCGTCCGACAATGCTTCTTACTCTTATATTTTCGCTAACGCCTTGAATTTGAGGGCGCAAGCAGCACGCTCCTCTAACAATGAGTTCGATTGTCACACCAGCTATAGAAGCTTCATATAGCTTCATAATTAAAATTTTATCCGTCAATGAGTTCATTTTCCCAATGATTCTTCCATTGCCATACCGTCTGTGATAATGGATTTCCTGATCAATGAGATGCAAAAAATCATTTCTTATATCAAATGGTGAAACGGATAAATGATGATATACTGGTTTTTGCGTATAGCCACTTAAGTAATTAAAAAAATTGGCCGCATCTATCCCGATGTTTCTGTTGACAGTAAAAAGACTTATATCTGTATAGATCTTCGCCGTCGCATCGTTGTAATTCCCGGTGCCAAGATGAACAAATCGCTTAATATGCTCTCCTTCTCTTCTCACCACGAGCGTAATTTTACCATGCGTTTTTAAATGAGGCATTCCATATATCACGTGGCACCCTGCCCGCTCTAGCTCTTTAGCCCATTGCACATTATTCTCTTCATCAAACCTCGCTTTTAGTTCAACTAGTACCGTCACTTGCTTACCTTTTGCAGCTGCTCGTTTTAATGCTTTAATAACGGGAGAATCTCCGCTTACCCTGTATAACGTTTGCTTAATAGCGAGCACATTTTCATCGTCTGCTGCACAGTTAACAAAATCAAGTACCGGCTTAAACGATTCATAAGGATGGTGAAGCAAAATATCTCTTTGCATCATTTGGTCGAAAACATTTTGATCTGGATGTAACTCTGTTGTAAGCTTGGGAATAAAAGCTTTTTCAGCCAACTCTTCATGCGTAGATTTAAGTAATCTATAAAACGAAAATAAACTGGTTAAATCCAGCTGTCCTTCAATCTCATACACATCTTCATCGTCAATTTCAAGTACTGACTTTAAATACGCTAGTACACCCTGATCATATGGCCTCTTAATCTCAAGTCGAACAGCCGCTCCCCATTTTCGCTTCTGTAACTCTTCTTCAATTTCTTTTAGTAAATCTTGAGCGTCTTCTTCGTGAATAGTCATATCTGCGTTGCGGGTAATTCGAAATTGAGAAACGGAAGAAACCCGATATCCCTTAAACAACTTTTTAATAAAATAGGCAATCACATCCTCTAGCAATACAAATAGACGGGTAGAATCTGACGTGGCTATTTCAATGTAGCGCGTTAGCATTGAAGGTACTTGAACGATAGCTAACCTTCCTTTTATCTCGGCAATTTGCTGCTCATCATTTAAATTTTCTGAAAGGACGACTGCTAAGTTCAAGCTTTTATTCATCAACATGGGAAACGGGCGGTAGGCATCAATAGCTATAGGAGTTAATACGGGAAAGATTTGCTCGTCAAAATACTGTTCAAGCTTATCTAGATTTGATTTCTCCAGCTTTTCAACCGTAATGATTTCCACACCGTATTTCTGTAATTCGGGAAGAAGTGTGTGAATATAGGTATCATACTGCTGCTTGACTAGATCGTGGTTTTGTTTGGAGATAGAAAATAGCTGCTGTTTAGGAGTTAAGCCTGCTTTGTTTTCAGGTTTGCTAAATCCAGCTTTCACTTGATCTTTTAATCCGGCTACCCGAATCATAAAAAACTCATCCAGATTTGAACTGAAAATTCCTAGAAATTTAAACCGCTCAAGCAAAGGGTTTTTCGTATCTACTGCTTCTTCCAGCACCCTCTTATTAAAAGCCAGCCAGCTCAATTCACGATTATTGTAATAAGCTGAATCAGCTACTTGTATGGTTTGCTTATAAGTGCGATTACTTTCTAACATTAGCCTCACCTTCCAGGATAATGGATTTAATCTAGTTAGCTATACTGAATATTCTAACCGATCCAGCGTTATTCTAAAGCTTAGTAAATTCAAGAACAATATTTTTTTTCACTACTTTTTCTAGATGCTTTTTCTGTTTTTCAGCCTGATATTGTTCAGGACGAAAGGTTTTTGTACATAATAGTTTAATCGTAACTGTGTTTTCATCGCTTTTCATGTCAATATGTTGAACAACATTTCGCTTTGTTGCATGTAAACCGTCAGCTATTTTTAAAACCGCACCGAGCAGCTGGACTTTTTTTTGTTCTTCTTTTGTTAACCACTTTTTAAAAGGAGCAACATATTGCCTAAAAGAAGACTTCCCTTTATATGAAGAAACAAGCGCCAGCTTTAAACGTTCTCTATGTGAAATACCATCAATTGTACGATTAGCAAGCACATAAAACGTATGCTGGCTGCTTGATTCCGCATCAATATACTTTCCTATATCATACACTTGCGCAGCTTTTATAAGAAGCGCTAAGTCATCCTCTTTTAAATCAACCGGTCCCTGCTCCTTAAGATGCTGAAACATCATACTAGCTGTGCGCGTAAGCTGTTTGACGTAATCTTTACTTACTTCAAACTCTTCCATTATTTCTTGAAAACTTTGCTGTATGACATCGGGGTACATTGGCTGGATATTAGCATCAGACGCTTCCTTAAATAACACCCCTTCTCTTAAGCCTTTGCGGCTTAAGATGAAGCGAGTCGCGTTCACTGTTTCATATAATGATTGAAATACTTCAATCGCTGGCAAAATTGTATCCACGCGATCTTTTGACAAGCGGTCTAGCTTTTGAAGATTGTGATAAGACAATGAGCCTATAGCAGATTTCACATGCAATATATCAGCTAAATTCATTTCATATTGATGCAGACCGGCGAGAGGATAGTGGATAAAACCTTGATGCACTTGCACCATACTTCTTGCGCTTCCTCCAATTGCTACAATCGGAACTTGGCGATTTAAAAGCCACGGGACGGTATGGAAATGCCGGATCACAAAATCTCGGATTTTCATTTTTTCTTCTGCAGTGGGAATATTGCCTTTAACGAACTGCAGACGCAGAGATAAGGCACCGAATGGAAAGCTGTGGTACTGCACTAACTCTCGATTGCGAAAATACGTAACTTCCGTACTTCCCCCGCCAATGTCAATTGTAATGGCTTCTTCGACCGAAGTGGAATGAATAACGGCAACAAAGCCGTAGTACGCTTCTTCATATTCAGACAATAGTTGAATAGAAAAGTCCGTTTCTTTTTTTACAAGCGCTAGAACTTCTTTTGCATTAGCCGCTTGACGGATGGTAGCTGTGGCCACACAGGTAACATGCGGCAGCTGCTGATGCTTGGTAATAACTCCAAACGTTTTAAGCGTATCAAGCAAGGTATATATTCCTTTAGCCGTTAACACTCCTTCTTTACTTAAATAATTTCGAAGCCGTGCAGCTACTTTCACGTTTTCAATTTGCTTAAACCCTCTGCCTTTTTTGTATTCATAAATAACAAGGCGTATCGTATTTGAACCTATATCAATCAGTCCATGCTTATAAGTCAATGTAATTTCAACACCTTTTTCAAAATAACTTTATGCTCACAAAGGTCACTTTTACTTTTTTTAATCGTATACTGTTACAACATAGTCATATATCAAAGGAGCGAAGCTAATGAGATATATAGTAAAGCGCGGTGAAACCTGGCAAAGCGTTTCAGGTGACTACCGGATTCCGGTTGAAGACCTGTGGATGGCTAATCCTTTTGTAAGCCATAGCACGCTGAAGCCTGGGCAAGTAATCATCATTCCAAACCTCCCTGATAAAGAACTCATTCCTTACACGATTCACGTGTTTATTGCTGAAAAACAGCTTGAATTACGAAAAAATAATATCATACAAAAAGTCTATCCCATTGCAGCAGGAAAAATGCTGAGCGCAACCCCTACTGGAGACTTTGTTATCGTTAACCGGGAGCCAAACCCCGGGGGGCCTTTTGGCACAATGTGGCTAAGCTTGTCTAAAAAGTCATATGGCATTCACGGAACAAATGATCCAAGTTCTATTGGAAAAGCCGTATCCAAAGGATGCATTCGCATGTATAATGCCCAAGTAAATGAGCTAGCTCAAATTGTGCCAAATGGGACTGGTGTGTATATTCGACCTTCTCGACGAATGGCTCAGTAGTTCGGGATTTACTAATCAATGATGGCTTAACTGTGCGAGCAGCACTTTTTTTAAAATAGAAAGTATGACGTGCTGTTCCACTTTACTTGTATAAGGAAGCGTAACAAAACAAACCCTATACATAGGAAATTTCATTAATTACCAAAATACTTCTTCGTGTAATTATTTTCAAATGGGACAAGACACGCTATAATGAACGTATCAGCTTTCACCTTATAGGTTGAACAGCTGATATGATAGAAAGGGAGTGAACGTATGTCTCAAGCAAATGGACAAGGCTCTTTGACCCCGTCTGTATCTGAGATTGCACAAGCTATTTTCACTGTAAATCGTCACGCAAAAGCTGCTCCTGATCCTAAGCAGTTATATACGTTAAAGAAAATTGCATTAGATCAACTAATTTTAGAAGGAAAAGCCAAAAAAGAAGGACTTCACTTTTCGCCAAACCCTGGTAAAAGTCAACAAAAATCAGATGTACTTGTATCAGTTGGAGACTACTTTTTCCATATGCCTCCAAAGAAAGAAGACTTCAAAGAGTTATCACACCTCGGCCATTTAAACCATCAGTATCGAAATCCCAAAACGACTATGTCATTATCTTATGCGAAGCGCTTATTATCTAAATATACGGGTCATCTCGTACAGCCGGCCAAAAGCCCTGTTTCGACTCCAAGAAAACGGCAAGCACCTGTGTTTAAACCGCTGGGTAAAAGTTATTTTTAAAAAAGTGCCTGAAGTGGAGCAATCTGCTTTCAGGCACTTTTTTGTCATCCTACAAAATATAGAGATCGATCAACTCAACAAGCTCTCCGATTTCCGGCTTACTTACTTGTCCTTCCGCTCCTACCATTTTTCCCTTGTGACGTAAATCTTCTGTGATAAGAGAAGAGAAGATAATGACTGGAAGTATAGAAAGCTGAGGATTTTCTTTTACTTTTTTAGTTAAATGATGCCCATCCATTTGCGGCATTTCTATATCTGTAATAAGCAGCTGGACTTGATCACTGATTTCCACTCCTTCATCGATCACCGAGCTTAGATAGTTCCATGCTTCCTCGCCGTTCTCAAAAAATTCCGTGTTCTCATAACCTGCTTGTGCAAGAGTATCTTCAATCATTCGGCGCAGCAGCGGCGAGTCTTCAGCCACAACAATCTTTTTATTAGAGCGTTCCCTAGCCCCTAGCTTTTTTATTTTCGACTGATTAATACCCGCATCAGGGTTTACGTCAGAAATCAACTTTTCAAAGTCTAACAGCAGAATCATTTGACCGTTTAATTTCACCACTCCAGTAATCTGCGTTTCCAAACCTTGGTACAAATCTGAAGGCTTCTCAATTTCTTTCCAAGAAATACGGTGAATTTGCGTCACTGCATGGGTATGAAAGACAATTTTTTGCTGATTGAACTCTGTAACAATTAACTTATCCTTCTCCGGCGTATTTGAAGGTTCCATTTTTAACGCTTTTGCTATGTCAAAAACAGGAAGTACTTCCCCTCTTAGCTCTATAATACCTTCTATGTAAGAATGCGCATTTGGAACAGGTGTAATAGATACGGGATTAATAATCTCTCTAACTTTTACTACATTGATACCAAACCAAACATTTCCTATCTCAAATTCGACAATTTCCAGTTCGTTTGTACCACTTTCTAACAGTATTCCTTTATCTGGATTCATATACTTACTCCTCTCATCTCACCTGCTTATCTAATAGTCCATATTTCCCATTATAGTGACCGCCTCTTATATCCGTAAAGAAAAATTTTCTTATTTTGTTATCCTTTTTCCCTAAAACATATACATAAAATATTGTTTTACGAATTGACAGAATATTATATACTATATAAAAACATGAGCGTCGATCCCTTTCGTCTCATCCTCTGCTCAGTTTTTTACTTACTCTACTTTACTTCTCTATACTAGCTTATGAACTTGAGTCAAACGACTACTCCTATTCGAACGAGGTGTAATTTATGAACAGAGGATTACAAAAAGAAGAAACAAAAAAACGCATCCAAAAAGCCGCTATCTCTTTATTCCAACAGCAGGGATATCAAAAAACGACTGTGTCTCAAATTACCCATGAAGCGGGTGTAGCAAAGGGAACATTTTTTAATTACTTCAAAACGAAAGAAGAAGTTCTTCACTACCTTGGAATTAATTTTACAAACCGTATCTCCTATAAATTAGAACAGCTCCTTAAAACAAAAGAATCAACTGCTGCCATTGTTAAACAACTGTTTTTATTATTAGCACAATCAAACGAAGAAGCGAACCCTCACCTAATCCGTTCCTGGTTTCATATTGCTATTACCAACAGTTCCTTTCAACAATCTGAAATTCTTCAAATTGAAAAAATGCGTGCTCATTTTACAAAAGTTTTTCAAACAGGACAAGACCGAGGTGAACTTATAGTCGATATCCCGGCCGAAGAAATGGCTTCTATTGCTATACTTAACTTTTTTGGCACACTTCTCTACTGGTGTACCAACCAACCCGACTCTACTGCCCTTCAAGAAAGAATAGACAAGTCGGTTACTCTTCTATTTAGAGGGTTTCTTATTCATTCCTAAAAGCCTGTTCACAAATTTTTAACAAGAAATCGAAGATAGCTGTGGACTCTACAGCCAAAACGGTTTATACTACACAAAGTGAATGAATAATCTTAAAAGAAGGTGTTCGTAATATGAAAGGCTCCGTCATTCTTTTTAATGACGATAATGAAATGACCATTATTGAAAACGTAGAAGAAGCTGTATATCAAGATATTAAAGAACAAGAAGGCTCTGATCACTGCGTTGTAACATTGGACGATCATGAAGTTGATTTTGGCTACGTTTCCCCCGTTTATTGGCGTGAAGGCCAAATACACACTGACTAATATACAAGACCTGCATATATATGCAGGTCTTTTTATACGCTTATTTTTTTGAAACTAGAATTGAACGTGAAGCGAGGAACCTCTGATTTCCTAACACATACCTTAGCACATTCGCAGCTAAAAACAGGGTTAACAACTATATAGAAAGGGTACATTTCAAGTAATAGAAGCTGCGTTTTATTTAAAAAAAGGAGGTTTATGTTATGAGTTCTTATCGAAAAAATATGAATCACTATCCTCACTCATCTCAGTACACACCTTACCAACACTATTACGCCAAAGAAGCTGATCGTATTTTAACGGCTATGAGTACAAACTTTAATAAACAGCATTTGAAATCTCTTATCGACGATGCGTTAGATAACAGAGACGAAGAACAATTTTATGAACTAACAACTGCTTATAATAAGCTATATAACACCTAACTTAAAACCACTATTTGCAAAATGCGCAAATAGTGGTTTTTTACCTATTTTCATTGTGATAAAATGAGTTGAAAATACGCGGAAGGATTTGAAACCATGGAGCACTTAATCAATAAACGTGTCAAAGAAATTGAACTATCAGGAATACGTACATTTTATAATATGGTCTCACAATATCAAGATGTTTTATCCCTCACAATTGGACAACCTGACTTCTTAACTCCACAGCATGTAAAAGAAGCGGCAAAATCTGCAATTGATGGTAACCAAACTTCTTATACCCACAATGCTGGAACAATAGAACTGCGCGAGGCAGCAGCTCAATTTGTCAAAGAAAAATATGACTTGCACTATAACCCAGCGGATGAAGTGATTGTGACCATTGGAGCTAGTCAAGCAATTGACATTGCTCTTCGCACCATTTTAGAAGAAGATTCTGAAGTTATTTTACCTGGACCTGTTTACCCAGGATACGAACCGCTTATCCGGTTAAACGGCGCTAAACCTGTACATATTGATACAACCGAAACAGGATTTCGACTAACAGCGGATTTAATCCAACAACATTTGACGTCTAAAACAAGATGCGTCATCTTACCTTATCCGTCTAATCCTACAGGCGTGACGTTGTCACAGCAAGAATTAGAAGAAATTGCCGCTCTTTTAAGCGATAAAAATATTTTTGTACTCTCTGATGAAATATACAGCGAGCTCGTTTTTGATAAAAAACATCAGTCCATTGCCTCCATTTCCTCTATGAGAGAGAAAACAATTGTTATTAACGGAGTATCAAAGTCTCATTCCATGACGGGCTGGCGAATTGGTCTTTTATTTGCTCCTTCTTATTTAGCCAAACATATTTTAAAAGTTCATCAATACAACGTGAGCTGTGCTTCTTCTGTCTCTCAAGCAGCTGCACTCGAGGCACTGACAGCAGGTAAAAACGATGCGGTGGATATGAAAAAAGAATACGAACAAAGACTGAATTATGTGTATGACCGACTAGTAAATATGGGATTTGACGTAGAAAAGCCGACCGGTGCTTTTTATATCTTCCCTTCTATTCAGAACTTCCACAGTAATTCATTTGATTTTGCCCTGGAGTTAGTAAAAGAAGCGGGTGTTGCACTAGTACCCGGCAGCGCTTTTTCTTCCCACGGTGAAGGATATGTCCGCCTGTCGTATGCGTATTCCATGAATACACTGCGTGAAGCTTGTGATCGAATTGAAGCTTATCTTACATCTCGTCAATCACGTTAAGCCGATGATAAAAAGTGTATGCATTTTTTTGTGAGTGACAGCACATAAGAGCGGGTATACTAGAAGCATATAAATTGACTTCAATAGTGTATCATTATAAAATGTGCATCGATTCACTAAAGAAATACATACTTTTAACGGAGGTTTTTATTATGACAAAAGATTTTTTTGATGTGGTAAATGAACGTACATCGATTCGAGAATATGACTCTTCAGCTAAATTAAGCAAAGAAGAATTAACGGAACTTTTAGAAGCAACAGTGAAGTCACCATCAGCTTGGAACTTACAGCACTGGCATTTCGTTGTTATTACAGACCAAGATGCGAAAGAACGTCTACTTCCAATCGCTTACAACCAAAAACAAATTACAGAAGCAGGCGCTGTAGTAGCTGTCTTAGGTGATTTAGAAGCCAATAAAAATGTAGATGACGTGTACAACCCACTAGTCGAAGCAGGTCACATGACAGAAGACGTAAAAAACATTTTGTCAGGACAAATTAACGGCGCTTATAAAAACGGTGCTTTTGCCCGCGATGCCGCGTTTACAAATGCTTCTCTTGCATCTATGACATTCATGCTTGCAGCAAAAGCAAAAGGATATGACACTTGCTCAATGGGCGGATTTAACGCTCAAAAATTTGTAGAAGAATTTAAAATTGAGGATCGATACATTCCGGTTATGCTTATCTCAGTTGGAAAAGCGGCTAAAGAAGCTCACGCTAGCGATCGTTTACCATTAGATCAAGTTACAACTTGGATTTAACAAAAAACCCTGCAGCTGCAGGGTTTTTCTATGTAACTAAATGGATTTTACCATGCCTCCGTCGATTAGAAACGACTGGCCTGTCATATATGAATTCGCTCCCGAAACAAAGAAAGCAACGGCTTTAGCAAACTCTTCAGGCTGACCGTAGCGTTTAAGAGGAATTTGGTTTCTCATCTCTTCTTCAATTTCTGAAACCTCTACTCCCATTTTTTCAGCACGAATGGTATCTAGTTCTTTCACTCGGTCTGTTGCGATTCTTCCGGGAGCAACCGTGTTAATTAAGATACCGTCCTCTGCTAGTTCTGAAGCAAGTGTTTTGGTAAGTCCCACGATTCCTGTACGGAAGGTATTTGACAGAATAAGTCCAGCGATTGGCTCTTTAATGGAAGAAGAAGCAATATTGACGATACGTCCTCCGCTCTTTTTCATAACGGGCACTACCTCACGAATAATACGAATATAGCTGAGAAGATTTAACTCAAACGCATGCTTCCAATCATCATCTGTTAAAGAAAGAAAGTTCCCAGCTTTAGGACCTCCTGTATTATTAATTAAAATATCAATGGTTCCAAACGTATCTACTGTATATTGAATAACATCTTGAATGTCTTGAGTTTTCGTGACATCTGCCGTTTTATGTAACACTTGTCCGCTTCCAAGATATGAAATCTCTTCCGCTACTTGAATTAGTTTCTCTTCTGAGCGACTTGCAATCATAACGTTTGCGCCTTCTTCAGCAAGTCTGGCAGCAATCGCTTTGCCAAGCCCTTGGCTGGCCGCAAATACAAGCGCTGTTTTTCCTTTTAATTCAACATCCATTTCTTTCACCTCGTCTAATAGTTCGAATCTTTTTAACTTTATCACGTTCTCGTCAAATTCTTCAATAAATATGAAATAATTTCTTTTTTCCATATGGTATACTTAATTATCTGAAAATTATTTTCTAAAGGAGGCAAAAAAGCAGTGTATAAAAAGCAATGCTTTGTCTTTCATCAAAATAAGCCTGTAACATGTACATTACGATCATATACATCAAGCGACTTCGATGAGTTGATTCGGATTCAAGAAGAAAGTTTTCCCGCTCCTTTCCCTTCTGAATTATTATGGAGCAAAGATCAGTTAAATAACCATGTTTCCCTTTTTCCCGATGGAGCGCTATGCGTGGAGATAGACGGAACAATATGCGGATCTATCACAAGCGCGATTGTTTCAGTGGAAGGAAATGCGGCTCACACATGGGATGAAGTAACAGGAAGCGGATATATTCATACGCACGATCCTTCTGGTAATACGCTTTATGTAGTGGACGTATGCGTCACTCCTTCGCATCGATCGATGGGGCTTGGGAAGCTGCTTTTGCAGTCTTTATATGAAGTCGTGATTCATTACAAGTTAGAAAGGCTGCTCGGCGGGTGCCGCATCCCTGGATACGCATCAGTGTCTTCCTTGTACACGCCCGTTGAATACATGAACCTTGTATCAGCCGGAACTCTCTACGACCCGGTTATGACCTTTTTAATGCGCTGTGGCAGAACGCCCATTGGTCTCGCAGCAAACTATATTGAAGATGAAGATTCGCACAACTACGCCGTACTAATGGAATGGAAAAATCCATTTTATACGGCTATTCAAAAAGAGGCTGGGACAAAGGTATTTTAGCCCAAGTGAAAAACGAACCGTTAATCAACATGTTTGATTAACGGTTCGTTTTTTTGTGATGGTGAATATAGTTTTATCTGTTTCGTTCCTTCTAGCAGTTGATTGGATTCATTTCTTTATGTCTCAACGTCTTTTTAGATTATTGAACTTCTTCAATGCTCCACTCTAGTTCTTTGTGAGTGAGAACAAGATGCGCCTGCAATTTACTCATCTCTTTGTGCTCAAACCGATCATTATACATTTCATTCATATCGTCAAAATCACCGATTGTATACAAAGGAATTTTAATATCTTTACGGGATTGAACCATATGTTCGAAATCAATAAACAAACCGTCATTCGTTAAAGTAAGAAGCGTATTTGCTAACACGAGCGGCAATATTGGATATTCTAACTTCTTCCTTCTAAATACAAATCTTTTTTGCTTAATTGCTGACATTTTTAACGGAATGATTCGGCTTAAAATATGCTTCATATCATATACATCTCGAAAATAGATTTTGTTATAAAATCCATCATCATGAGCTAAATAAACAAATTGATTACCGAGTTTATTATTAAATGGTGAATTGAGCGGTTTTTTTAAATGACCTAAATACAGCAGCGCTGCAATATCTTGAGGTTCTAACAAATCCAACGAAGATATATCCTCAAAATCAATCCAACAAAAGTCACCATAATTATAAACATCATCCTCTGCTAAAAGATGAATTTGTTCTTCTTCTACGTAGTCCATATGGGTTTGGTAGTGGTAATCACTGTCTTCAAAACCGTGCTTTAACAATAATATATTTGCAAGCGGCGTAGGAAGGGAATGATAAAACTCTTTAAATTCAATTCCATATGTAATAAAGCATTTTTTATTTACATGGCCATTAATATAAACGATATCTCTTATTTCATCTGCTTTACTCAACCGTTCTAACCACCTTATTGATTGATTCTGTGATCGATATGTAACCGTTCTACTGATTTATATATTATACTTCTAAAATAAACAATGTGTAAATATATATTGTTGGCAATTTCTTTTGTATTCACTACCTCTTCTACTGATCATTTTATTTGATAGGAAAGAAAGGTATAGAGCTGATTGTGAATGTGGTAGAATGTGTGTATCTTATTAATTAGCATGTATGAACACGGAGGTATACAAAATGGATGTTCGCCATTTGCATTACTTAACAGAAGTGGCTAAACATAAAAATTTCACAAGAGCTTCTGAAGCGCTGCATATTTCTCAACCTTCTCTCAGTAAAATGGTTAAATCATTAGAAGAAGAGCTCGGCACCCCTTTGTTTGATCGCGCTGGCAAACAAGTTCAGCTTACCGATGCAGGAATAATCGTGTACGAGCAAGCTGAAAGCATTTTATCTTCTCTCCGAGATTTATCGGATTCCCTCTATGATTTAATGCATTTAAAAAGAGGAACCATCAAAATAGGCATTCCCCCTATTATTGGTACATTGTTTTTTCCTACTATCATTAAAGCATTTCGAGAGCAATACCCTGAGATTCATATTCAATTAGTGGAATATGGCGCTAAAAGAATGCAAAAATTTGTGGAACAAGGAGAAGTGGATGTGGGCGTAGTTTTACTTCCAGTTGATGAAAACATGTTTTTTACGACTCCTTTAGCTCGAGAAACACTGCAGCTTGTTGTTCATAAATCTCATCCGTTGGCTCAGCATTCTACGATTTCATTAAAAGAGTTAAAAGACGAAACGCTTATTTCCTTTCATGAAGACTTCACCATGCATGAAATGGTCTATAACGAATGTTTAAAAAATGGATTTACACCTAATATTGCTTTTAAAAGCTCTCAGTGGGACTTCATTGGAGAGCTGGTAGCTGCTAATCTCGGCATTGCTCTTTTCCCTTATTCACTATGTGAAAAGCTTGATTTAGAGCATGTGAAAGTAATTAATCTCGAGAATGCTATTCCATGGGAAATTGCTTTAATCGTTAAAAAAGATCGCTATATCTCTTATGCTACACAGGCTTTTATTGACTATATTAAAAGTACAGTTTAACAAAGCTGAGACAAAAGTAGTTTAATTAAAAATCCGAATGAGTTTGATTCTTGATAGAAAATCAAACTCGTTCGGATTTTTTCATGGCGGTGTAACAAGTCATTCATACTAAATCATTTATCCTATTGGTTCGTTTTGATATGGAATTGTTTTAGGCATGTCTCCATTTCTTTTTTTGATTGCCTTTTATTAAATAGTTACACCTGATATTTCACAAACTCTTTTTTGAAAAGGTTACCAATGCATTTGTAAAGAGATTTCTTTCAACTATAACTAAAAAGAATAGTTATCATAGTTATTATATATTTCATATTATAGTCGTTTTTTTGTAAGATAAGTGTGTAGCATTCATTTACTTAAGTTGTATCCCCATTTGCAAAATCCAAATAGTTTCTCTTTTCCCATGATGGAGTCGTCTTTTCAGCATAGACGACTCCATTATTGTCTCAACAAACTAGGAATGAATGAATAAAAACATAAATAAAGGAGGCTAATCATGAAACTGATTATGGTGATTTTACAGATTTTATTACTAACGGCTCTGTTTTTAATAGGAGAAAGTATTTCACAGTGGTTTGACCTCCCAGTGCCAGGTAGTATCATCGGATTTTTCTTACTGTTTTTCTTACTGTACTTTAAAGTAATTAAATTAAGCTGGGTTGAACAAGGTGGAACACTGTTAGTGGGAGAACTATTACTATTTTTCATACCAGCCGTCGTTGGACTCATCAATTATGGAGATGTATTGATGCATTTTGGAATCCAGATTGTGATTATTATCACAATCAGTACGATTATTGTGATGTCTATAACGGGAATCATTGCAGAACATATTTCAAGAAGAAAGGAAGGTTCGCTAAAATGACATTGCTCACATGGATTGCTCTTCCGCTTACACTGCTCGTTTATGTCGGCACAAAAGTGCTCTATAAAAAATATAAGTCTATGCTAGTTTCCCCTATTTTACTAGCCCCCATTCTTTTAATTGGCATCTTATTAGTAACGAATGGCTCTTATGATCATTATAAGCAAGGTGCCAGTGCTATTAGCTTTATGCTTGGGCCAGCAACCGTTGCTTTTGCTGTTCCTATGTTCAAGTATTTTGATTTACTGAAAAAACATCGTGTTGAAATCAGCTTAAGCGTAGGGCTCGGTACGTTTGCTGCCATGATATCTTCCATGCTGTTAGCATTAGTGTTTCATTTACAATCAACGCTGGTTCATAGCTTAATTCCAAGATCGGTTACGATTCCTATTGCCGTTAATGTATCTCAAACGCTAGGAGGAGATCCGAATATTACCATTATGTTTGTGATTATAACCGGTGTAGTAGGATGTATGGTCGCTCCAAAACTGATTAAGCTCCTCGCACTGCACTCTTCTCTAGCAAGAGGTCTTCTTTTAGGAGTAGCTTCTCATGGGACAGGTACAGCAAGAGCTTTTGAATTTGGAAAAATTGAAGGTACTTTTTCTAGCCTTGGCATGATCGTAGCAGCCCTTCTTACAATGCTGTTTGCGAATATGCTTCTGCCTACTATTTTCGCTTAAAAGATAAAAAAGGTGTGATCATATATGATCACACCTTTTTATTATCCAATATGAAAAGTTGATTTTACGAACTCAATAACTTCTTCCGTAGAAGACATTGATAGAATTGTATCTAAATGAGGTTCGATATCAGCTTTTGATAATTGACGGATTTGAGAACGAGCTTTCAGAATAGATGTTGCACTCATTGAGAATTCATCTAAGCCTAAGCCTAAAAGAATTGGAATTGCAATCTCATCTCCTGCCATCTCTCCGCACATGCCTACCCACTTACCTTCTTTGTGAGCCGCTTTGATTACCATATTCACTAAGCGAAGAATCGCTGGGTTATACGGTTGATATAAATAAGACACGCGCTCATTCATCCGGTCAGCAGCAAGCGTGTATTGAATTAAATCGTTTGTTCCGATAGAGAAGAAATCTACTTCTTTAGCAAATAAATCTGCGATTACCGCTGAAGAAGGAATCTCTACCATCATCCCTACTTCGATGTCTTCCGAAACTTGTACGCCTTCTTGTTGAAGTTTAGCTTTTTCTTCTAAAAGAATAGCTTTTGCTTGACGGAACTCATCAACAGTAGCAATCATAGGAAACATAATTTTCAGATTACCGTATACGCTTGCACGTAGAAGCGCACGAAGCTGTGTACGGAACATGTCTTGCATCTCTAGACATAAGCGAATGGCACGGAATCCTAAGAATGGGTTCATTTCTTTTGGTAGATTTAAATAAGGAAGCTCTTTGTCTCCACCAATGTCAAGAGTACGAACAACCACTGGTTTGCCTTCCATACGTTCAAGAACTGTTTTATAAGAAGTAAACTGCTCTTCTTCCGTCGGAAGCTCTTCGCGGCCCATATATAAGAATTCTGTACGATAAAGTCCAACGCCTTCGCCGCCGTTTTCTAATACGCCTTTTACATCTTCTGGTGTACCAATGTTAGCTGCAAGTTCAACGTGATGATCATCAGCTGAAACCGTTTTTTCATTTACAAGCTTAGCCCACTCAGCTTTTTGTTCTGCATACTCAGCGGCTTTTTTCTCGTAAGCTTTTACTGTTTCTTCGCTTGGGTCAACGATAACTTCGCCATCTAAACCATCAACAATTACTAATACGCCGTTTTGAATGTCTTCCATAACTGTTTTTGTACCTACAACAGCTGGAATCTCCATTGAACGCGCCATAATTGCTGAGTGAGAAGTACGTCCGCCAATATCTGTTGTAAATCCTTTTACGAACTTACGATTTAACTGTGCTGTATCAGACGGCGTTAAATCTTCTGCGATAATGACAACCTCTTCTGAGATTAAGCTTGGATTTGAAACGTTTACACCTAAAAGATGAGCTAATACACGTTTTGTTACGTCACGGATATCAGCAGCACGTTCTTTCATATATTCATTGTCCATTGACTCAAACATATTAATAAACATTGCCGCTACTTCATCAAGTGCATGTTCAGCGTTTACATTTTCATTTGTAATTTTATCTTTAATTGGATTAATAAGTTCAGGATCGCTTAGAACTAATAAGTGAGCTTCAAAGATTTCTGCTTTGTCATCTCCAAGTTCTTTACGAGCGTGCTCTCTAATAATTTCAAGTTCTGATTTTGACTTTTCTAGCGCAGCTTCTAGACGTGCTACTTCTGCTTCAACTTCAGTTACTGATTTTTTTTCAACGGTTAATTCTGGATTTTCTAGACGAAATGCTTTAGCAATAGCAATGCCGCTAGAAGCGGCAATGCCTTGAATTTCCTTTGTCATTATTCGCCTAATCCTTCTTTGCTCATTGTATCTTCAAGAGCAGCAAGTGCATCTGCTTCGTCAGAACCTTCTGCAGAGATAGTGATTGTAGCGCCTTTTTGAATACCTAAAGACATAACGCCCATGATTGATTTTAAGTTTACAGTTTTACCGTTGAATTCTAAGTTGATATCAGAATCAAATTTGCTTGCTGCTTGTACTAAAGTTGTTGCCGGACGTGCGTGAATTCCTGAGTCTGCTGTTACTGTAAATGTTTTTTGTGCCATGTTAAATCAATCTCCTTTTTACTTTGAAATGTTAATAATATTTGCTTCTTGTTGAGAAACTTGGCCCTGCTTTAAGATATCAATTTTTTCATCAGCTTGTAAATTCGTGAAAATAATCGGCGTAATCGTCGACGGCGCATTTTCTTTTACAAAGTCTAAATCAATTTTCAATAGAGGCTGTCCTTTTTTCACTTCATCGCCTTGGGCAACTAAAGCTTCAAAACCTTCGCCTTTTAAATTAACTGTATCAATACCAACGTGAATTAAAATTTCACGTCCAGTCGTTGATTCAATACCTAAAGCATGTTTCGTCGGGAATAAGTTTACTATTTTTCCGTCCACTGGTGCAACTACTGTGCCTGTTTTCGGAATAATTGCAAAACCGTCACCCATTAATTTTTGTGAAAATACCTGATCTGGTACTTCCGATAAAGGTACCAATTCTCCCTCAATCGGTGAAACAATATCATTACCATTATCGCTTCCTACTTCAGATGTTGCAACAGGTTTTTCAATTGTTTTTGTCTCTTCTTTTGTGACAACCGGTGTTTTGCCATTCATAATGTCTTGAATTTGACCTTTTAACGTGTCAGATTTCGGACCGAAAATAGCTTGAATATTGTTACCAACTTCAAGAACACCAGCTGCTCCAAGTTTTTTCAAGCGGTTTTTATCAACATTACCTACATCATCTACTGATACACGCAAACGCGTAATACAAGCATCTAAATGTGTAATGTTTTCTTTACCGCCAAGTGCAGCCAAAATATTTGTCGGAAGCTCTGCTGCTTCTACTGCTACATCTTCTTCTCCCTCTTCTTTATCTTCACGACCCGGTGTTTTTAAGTTAAATTTACGGATTGCAAAGCGGAAACCGAAGTAGTAAATAACTGCTAGAACTAAACCTACTGGAATAACTAGCCACCATGCTGTACGGTTTTGCATAACTCCAAATAGAACGTAATCGATAACCCCACCTGAGAATGTCATACCGATTTTAACATTTAATAATTGCATAACCATAAATGATAAACCAGCAAATACTGCGTGAATTGCAAATAGTACTGGTGCTACGAATAAGAATGAGAACTCAAGCGGCTCTGTAATACCCGTTAAGAAAGATGTTAAAGCAGCTGAACCCATGATACCAGCTACATATTTTTTGTTTTCAGGACGAGCTTCGTGATAAATCGCAAGAGCTGCTGCTGGCAGTCCGAACATCATGAACGGGAATTTACCAACTTGGAATGTTCCTGCTGTTAAAGGCACGCCATCTGCTAATTGAGCAAAGAAAATCTTTTGGTCACCGTGAATATGTTGACCTGCTTTATTAACGTAATCACCAAACTCAAACCAGAACGGAGAGTAGAAAATGTGATGAAGTCCAAATGGAATTAATGAACGTTCAATCAATCCAAATACAAAAGCTGATAAAGTTGGGTTTGCATCAATCATGTTAGTAGAGAAAGCATTTAATCCGCTTTGAATTGGCGGCCAAATGAAAATCATAATAACACCTAAAACAATTGAAAATACCCCAGTAATGATTGGTACAAATCGTTTTCCTGCAAAGAACCCTAAATAAGATGGTAATTCAATATTGAAATAACGATTATACATGGATGAAGCTAAAATACCTACTATGATACCCCCGAATACACCTGTAGCTAACGTAGGAATTCCTAAGATGCTAGTGTAAGCTGGATTGGCACCCATTTTGTCAGGATCTAGTTGTCCTGTAGCAACTAAGATTGTGCTCATCGTTTTGTTCATAATTAAGTAGCCTACGATTGCAGCAATACCTGCTACACCGTCACCACCAGCTAAACCAACGGCAACACCAACGGCAAACAATAGCGATAAGTTGTCAAATACAATTTGACCTGCTTGCGACAAAACATTTGAAACCAATTGAACCCAGTCTGCACCAAGTGCCGGTACTGCATCCAACAATGTAGGGTTTTGAAGCGCTGTCCCTACCCCAAGTAAAATCCCTGCTGCCGGTAAAATCGCAACCGGTAACATAAGCGCTTTTCCGACTTTTTGTAATACTCCAAAAAGTTTTTTAAACATGGCGCTTACCTCCTTTTATATATTTAGTGTGCAACAAGCTATTTATTTGATACGTGAATCATTAACGCGCTTTCATAAAACGCTTTCTTTAACTAGAAAACTCATTACATATCCTGGTGTCCTGAAGCCTAAGCTTTAAATGATTGCGCTTTCTTATAACAAAAAAAGGCATGAGGAAAAAGAAACGATAAATGGATACACTCATCCAATTACACATCGCTTCATTTCTCACTCATGCCTGATCGTATCAGTAACACGTATTGAAATGATTTTATAAATCCGTTTTTGTTATAAGTCGCTGCAGATGCATCGTTAAGTAAACTGCTTCTGCTTCATACACAGGTAAATGTAACGCTTGCTGCATTACTTTTATCACTTTCCAAGACACATTGTAACACAGGGGATATTCTTCTTTCAATAGCAAAGCAATTTTTTTTGGCTCTTCTATTTTTTCTCCTGTTTTTACTCGATCAATAGCAAAATGCAAATGACGAATCAATCTCATATAGTGCACAGATTCTTTGTCTACCTGCAGATGAAGCGACTCTTCAATCACATTAATAATCGTTTGAATAAGCTGCGAGTCTTGATTCACTTCCAGCAGGTTTTTTTCAGTCAGCGCACTGTGGATATGAAGCGCAATAAAACCAATCTCTCCTACTGGAAGCTGCACGCCTATTTTGCGACTAATAATTTCTACCACTTCAGATGCGATCGTATATTCCTCTGGATATAAAGCTTTTGTTTCAAGTAAAAATGGATTTTTAAGCCCCATTCCCTGCTGAAAACGTTTTATCGCAAACGCGATATGATCCGTTAATGAAATGTGTATATGCTCATTCAAAGGAATGTTAACACGCTTTTGAATGTGGGTTACAATATCATTCATCATTTCAATCACGTCTTCATCCACCTGAGCTAAGAGCTGCTTGTACTGTTCTTGCTCTTCTTCACTCTTTAACAAAAACATTTTCTCCACGGCTTTTGCATCGATTTCATCGCCTTTTTTCTTATTAAACCCTATTCCTTTCCCAATTAGCACAACTTCATCATAGGTAAGGTGTTTAGCAATTAATACATTATTATTAAGTACCTTTTCTACAAAAAAGGACTCTTTCACGAATCCTTCACTCCCCTGTTTCGGCTTTCTATTATTTGCTTTCCTATCTTACAAATAATACGCATAACCGTCAATTCATTTTTCTTTGTTTCAAATATTATTGAACTAAACTATTTGAGTTACGTATTATCTTAGTAGTTCTTCGCTGGAAACGCAACGTCTTTTTTGCTCGTCCCATAACAATTTTTCATAATAAAGTTTTGAAGCATAACGCTCAGAATGAATGCACCCGCTTGTAGAAGCGTAAAAAGAACAAGTGAAGTGGTAATAGATACCAGCAAAATCCCATAGTGAATCAGCAAAATATCTACTATACGCAGCCCCGCTATAATCATTCCAGCTCCAACAAAAAATTCTTTGGCTACACTCCAAACGAGGAGAATCGTAACAACACAAACGTAAATCATCGTTGCATTTACGGAATCATGAGTAGCCGACGCAAACCATCCCGTATAAAACCAATTATTATGAAAATATGCTAACAGCATAAACATAATAGTAGAAGTAATGGCGAGCATCCCGAGAAAAAATGTAGCGTAATGCACAAATGTCATATACCGTTCTGTTAGCCATACATACCAAATCTTTGAAATGCTAAAGCCTATAGTCATTAAAACGCCTGTATAAACTGTTTTCCACCAGTGATGTTCATAAATATGCCAGTGTAAAAATAATTCTTCAATCCCCATAAATATAGCTGAAATAATTAAAATATAGCGGAATTTTAATTGATAAGCAGCTACCACCATAGCCATGATTGGAAAAGCAAACGCTTGAGAAGTTAAGGAACCAAACAAATTATCAAAATATTCATTGGTCATAAAATCAGGATCGTAATCGTAACTTTCAAACAACACAAATACAACATATTCTAGTACATAAGCCATTCCAATGATAAAAAAAAGCAAAACAACTAGCTTTTTATCTTTTTTACGTTTGAATACTGTAAGCAAAACGGCTGTGCTGATAATAATCAATGCAAAAAAAGCAGTATAATGAGGCATAGACGTCTCCCTTTTACGACCTAATTATTACTTAGAGTAAGACGTTTTAGCCAAATTATACATAGCTAGCTTCTATTCAAAAGAGCTTGAGACATAACTACATCAATCCAATCTAAAGGCGAACAAACGGGATACATAAGATAGTATGGATCGCTTTTTACACTGCAATTGATTTCCGTGCAAGACTTCGCTTTCCGCGCGCGGCCGCTGAGCCTCCTCGTCGCTTCCGCTTCTGAGGGGTCACACTTCTTCCGCTTTTCCTGCAGGAGTCTTTGCCTTACCCTTTAGTTAGAAGCCACCATATAAATGAAACCTACGTTCACCCTACTAATGAAAAGATCCGAACGATTCATCGTTCGGATCTTCCTTCAACTAACATACTTTTGTTTCAGCCTCTTTTAACTCTTCAGCTTATAAAAACTGGAATGGTCTCTATTATCCTTCAATCATTTTTGAAAGGTTAGCCATTTCGATAGCTGATGCTGCAGCTTCCCATCCTTTATTTCCTGCTTTTGTTCCTGCACGCTCAATTGCTTGCTCAATTGTTTCAGTTGTTAATACACCAAAGATAATTGGCACGCCTGTTTGTAAGCTTTGAGATGCAACACCTTTTGCTACTTCATTACATACAAAATCAAAGTGTGGAGTAGCTCCTCGAATAACGGTGCCTAGCGTAATAACTGCATCATATTTTTTAGATTCAGCTAATTTTTTGGCGATTAATGGGATTTCATAAGCGCCCGGCACCCAAGCCACGTCTACATCTTCATCAGCTACGCCGTGACGTTTGAGCGCATCTTCTGCGCCACTAAGTAAACGGCCTGTAATAAATTCATTAAAACGCCCTACCACGATTCCGATTTTTAATCCTGTGCCTACTAAATTTCCTTCATATAAATGATTCATCTTTTGTTCCTCCTGCTAGTAGTAATGTATAGTTATTTACATTTCTTTTCATGAATTAGCTTCATTTGTTATAACGAAAAAAAGTGTAAACTTATAAATGTAATAAATGGCCTAATTTTTTAGCTTTTGTATCTAAGTATTTTTTATTGGCATCCACTGCCGGCATTTGAAGAGGCACGCGCTCGACCACTTCAAGGTCGTAGCCTTTTAGCCCAGTAATTTTACGAGGGTTATTCGTTAAAAGCTTCATTTGTTTGACTCCAAGGTCTTTTAAGATTTGAGCACCGATTCCATACTCTCGTAAATCTGCAGCAAACCCGAGTTTTTCATTCGCTTCTACGGTATCGTATCCTTCTTCCTGCAGCTTATATGCTCTTAGCTTATTTAATAAGCCAATGCCCCTGCCCTCTTGACGCATATACAGCAGAATGCCGCGTCCTTCTTCTTCAATTTGCGTAAGAGCCGCGTGAAGCTGAGGACCGCAGTCGCAGCGCTCAGAGCCAAACACATCTCCAGTCAAACACTCGGAGTGAACGCGAACGAGAACGGGGCTATTATGATCAATATCACCTTTGATAAGAGCCACATGTTCTTTATTATCAAGTTTATTTGTATACCCTACAGCTTTAAACTCACCAAATGCCGTAGGTAAGCTCACTTCTACTTCACGGCTAATAAGCTGGTCATGTTTGCGGCGGTAGGCAATCAAATCTTTTATCGTAATCATTTTTAAATCAAATTGCTCTGCAATTTTTGTTAAATCCGGTACGCGTGCCATTGTTCCATCTTCATTCATAATTTCACAAATAACACCCGCAGGCTTCCCTCCTGCTAATACGGCTAAATCAACTGCAGCCTCTGTATGACCTGCACGCTGCAGAACGCCCCCGTCTTTTGCAATCAACGGGAAAATATGTCCTGGGCGTTGAAAATCACTTGCTACCGTCGCTTCATTTACAAGAGCCATAACGGTAGCAGAGCGTTCGTATGCACTGATACCTGTTGTACTTGAAATATGATCAATACTTACTGTAAATGCTGTTCCATGGACATCCGTATTGTTCGCTACCATCGGGTGAAGATTCAATTTATGCGCAATTTCTTCATTAACAGGTGTACAAATTAATCCTCTTCCATGAGTAGCCATAAAGTTAATAACCTCAGGCGTCGTTTTTTCGGCTAATGCAATAAAATCTCCTTCGTTTTCTCGATCTTCATCATCGCATACAATAACCACTTTTCCCTTTTTTAACTCTTCAATGGCTTCTTCTACTTTATGAAACATCTCTTTCACCTCACTGTTAATTTGTAAAACCATGCTGCTGCAATAAATCCTTCATGTTACCTGAACGATTCGAGGCGCCAGGAGTTGACTTATTTGTCATCATCTGATGCATATATTTAGCTAACATATCGCATTCAATATTCACCTTGTCTCCTCGCTGTTTGTCTCCAACGACTGTGTGAAGCACCGTATGAGGAATAAGAGAAATAGTAAATGATTGGTTGCTGACATCAAAAATAGTAAGACTTGTTCCGTCTACGGAAACAGATCCTTTTAACATCATAAATTCACGAAGTTCAGGATCGACTTGAATTTCATAATAAAAGGCATTTCCTTTACGTGTTTTGCTTACAATGGTTCCAATTCCATCAACGTGTCCGCTAACGAAATGCCCTCCAAACCGGCCATTTGCAGCCATCGCCCGTTCTAAGTTAACACGTGATCCAACGGTTAGAAGCTGAAGGGTACTTGCTTTAATCGTCTCCGGCATGACGTCGACCGTAAATTCATTTTGAGAGTATGCCGTTACGGTTAAACAAACGCCGTTAACTGAAATACTGTCCCCTAAGTTCACGTCTTCTAACACGGTCTTAGCATCAATCGTAAGAACAATTGCTTCTGTAGCCTTTTGAATACGTTTTATTTTTCCAATTTCTTCAATAATACCTGTGAACATTTTCTTCACCTGCTTTGGCGCTATTCCAACTTCTTATGCCGTTTTGAAACAGCAGCTGCTTTTTTTTCATATTTATCTTTCCCCCAACCACTGAAAATAAAAAAGCCCCTTGAACAAACGTCCAAGGGGTCGGCTGAGCTGAATCAGTTTTATCTATGCAAAATTCCGCTAATTGTATACGAAATAAACAGTTATATTTTGTGTACAAAAACAAGGGTAGCTTTAAAAAAGGCAAACCTGTCCCTTATTAATACAACACAAAAAAACAACTGTGCTTCCTGATCCTTCTCCCATCCAGACTTTTACTGTCGGCTCTAGATTTTAACTAGATCCACCGCTAACATACATCGTATGAAAACGGGTCACGGGCTTAAAAGCATATGCTTTATCACCGCCGGTTGGGACTTGCACCCGACCCCGAAGGATAATATATTCGACTACTAGAGTCTTATTTGTTTTACATTATAGCAAAGTAAAATCGACTTGTCACATCATTTAACTTCGTTTTTTCACATCTATTCTTTAAAATCTAGCTTTTAGCTTATTTTTTCTTTTTTAATACATAGCATCCATACAAAAGCTAGTCCAATATAGCCAAATATCGGATACAAAAACTCAAGAAGCTGTGCATATCCAAATTGCCCAATAATAAAGCATGCCAAGATAATAAACGCAAAAGCTTGCTTATCATTCAGGGGAAGAAATGACTGAAGCTGCTTAGCGATTCCAAATACATTTCCAATCAATGTAGTAAAAATCTCGCCTAACACAACTACCGTAAATAAAACATTCACCCACGCTGAGATATTTTTAACAACGGCACTCATAGGAATATCAAGTTGAAATGAATAAGGCAAATTGGAAAGGGCAAGATGAGTAGAAACAAGCATAAACGTAAGTACACATCCTCCTATTACGGCCCCTTTTTTAATCACGCTCCTATCTTTCACGGAGCTTCCTAATGGAACTAAAACGGCCTGAGCCAAAGCTAGATTTAGGGAAATATATAAAAAGGGACTAACCGCCCACTTCCACTGCGTGACGAGCGTTAAATCCGGCTTCGTTTGAATCAGTGAGAAATAGCTGATATTTGGCACAAAGATGATAAAAGCAAATGAAAGCATCATCGGCACAACAAGAGAATTAACCATTAAAATACCGTTAATTCCTCTTGCGATAAATATATAAGTTAAAACAATTGTAAAAATCATCCCAACAGGAGGCCACAGCCCAAACTGTTCTTTTCCTATTGCCCCCGTACTCGCTAGCATGACTGAAGTTACTCCAAATAAAATGACAATCATTACACCGTTTACCACTTTTCCAAGCACATCACCAAATAAATATGTATTAAGCTGCTGATAAGAAGAAGCCCCAATTGCGTGCGAAAGCAGCATCATTTTTGAACCTAGCCAAATAAAAAACAAGCCGCTGACCAAAATTCCGACCATTCCAAGTTCTCCGTACTGTGTAAAAAATTGAACGATTTCCTTCCCTGTTGCAAAACCGGCTCCTACAACGGTTCCTACATACGTAGCAGCAACCTGCAGCGTGAGTTTCCACCTTTTCATGCCCATCACCCTTCTACCCTTCATAGTTCACTATATGTAGAAACGGTTAAAAAAAGACGAGCCTTTTTACGTATAAATCGACACATATCCCAGCGCTTGTGCCTTTTCGTTTATTTTTTATTTTTCATTTTCTTTTTGTATTTCTTAAAAAAAACTCCTTAACCCCTAACATAACAGTCATTTTCAAACAAAATATACGGATATTTTCCCTTTACCTTTTAAATTTTCCTCAATATTTGCTGGAAATTCATAATTTACTGTTGTATAATTTCTAAAAATCAGATAAATTATTAAATAAGTATTCTTTCTATTTAAAAAAATATGTTTCAATTATATACAATTGATTCTTATCATGAGAGGTGGAGGGACTGGCCCTTTGAAACCTCAGCAACCAGTCGTTAGAGACATGGTGCTAAATCCAGCAAGCAATTTATTGCTTGGAAGATAAGAAGGCGAAAAAAGTCTTCTTCTTAAGAAGACTTTTTCTATTTTATCGGCATATTGCATAAAACGAATCACTCGTGAAATAGAAGCGGAACAATTTAAGGAGGTTTTGACATGGGGTTACTTGAAGATTTAAAGTCTAAAATTTTAATTGGGGATGGTGCCACTGGTACCCTCCTTTACTCACACGGTATTGACAGCTGTTTTGAAGAACTAAACATCACCAAACCAGAAGAGGTTTCTCGTATTCACAGAGCCTATGTAGAAGCTGGTGCAAACGTTATTCAAACAAATACGTACGCTGCTAATTATCAAAAACTTGCCCGTTATGGATTAGAAGATTCAGTCAAAGACATCAATGTTGCTGGTGTAAAATTAGCGAAACAAGCTGCAAAAGATCAGGCTTACGTGGTTGGTACACTCGGCGGAATTCGTTCTTTCCAAAAAAACGCTATTAGTTTAGAAGAAGTTAAGCGAAGCATTCGTGAACAAATGTTTTGGCTTTTAAATGAAGGCGTGGATGGCCTTTTATTTGAAACATACTATGATTTCGAAGAATTAAAGACCGTTCTTACACTGGCAAGAAAAGAAACGGATAAGCCTATTATTACCCACGTTTCCCTGCATGATATTGGCGTACTGCAAGATGGGCGTCCTTTAGCAGATGCATTAAAAGAACTAGAAGCGTTGGGAGCAGATGTTGTCGGGCTAAACTGCCGTTTAGGTCCTTATCATATGATTCAGTCTCTTGAAGAAGTACCGCTTCCTGATCGTGCTTTCTTATCTGCTTACCCTAATGCCAGCCTTCCGGCATATGTGGAAGGAAAGCTCGAATATGAAACGAATGAAGACTACTTTGTAGAAAGCGCACGTTTATTCCGCGAACAAGGGGTTCGCTTAATTGGAGGATGCTGCGGTACAACACCAGCCCACGTACGCGCAATGTCATCTGCCTTAAAAGACCTACCTCCGATTACAAGTAAAGTCGTTAAAATGAGACCTGCCGTTACGGTTCAAGAGCGTGAGCAGCAGGATAAACCTCATATGCATGAAATTGTGAAGAAGCGCCGCTCGGTTATCGTCGAGCTAGATCCGCCTAAACAGCTTGGTCCGACGAAATTTTTAGAAGGCGCAAAAGCACTTGATAAAGTCGGCGTAGATGCTATTACATTAGCTGATAATTCTCTTGCCTCACCTCGCATCAGCAACTTGGCAATGGCAACACTGATGCAGCAAGAAACAAAAGCACGACCGCTTATTCATATTACCTGTCGCGATCGAAATTTAATTGGACTTCAATCTCATTTAATGGGACTTCATACGCTAGGAATGAATCAAGTACTTGCAATTACTGGTGATCCGTCAAAAGTTGGCGATTTCCCTGGCGCCACTTCAGTCTACGATTTATCTTCATTTGACTTGATTAGTTTAATCGCTCAGTTTAATGAAGGACTATCTTATTCCGGCAAACCGCTTGGTCAAAAAACCAATTTTTCCATTGCAGCTGCCTTTAACCCAAACGTGCGTCACTTAGACCGAGCCGTTCAGCGTTTGGAAAAGAAAATCGACTGCGGGGCTCACTATTTCATTACTCAGCCTCTCTATTCAACTAAGCAAATTGAAGAGGTATATGAAGCAACCAAACATTTAACAACGCCGGTATACATCGGGATCATGCCGTTAACAAGCGCAAGAAATGCTCGATTTATTCACCATGAAGTACCTGGAATTAAATTATCAGAAGATATTCTAGAACGCATGGACGCAACGGGAAATGACCGGCTTCGCGGTGAAGTCGAAGGCCTTGCGATTGCAAAAAACTTAATTGATACAGCATATGAGCTATTTGACGGTATTTACTTAATTACGCCGTTTATGCGCTATGAAATGACCGAAATTCTAACACGCTATATTCATGACAAGCAACTTGTTACATCAGAAAGGAAGATATAAATGAGCTCACTTATCGAACAACAACTAAAGAAGCGAATACTCGTCATCGATGGAGCAATGGGAACGATGATTCAAGACGCTGATTTAACCGCTGAAGATTTTGGCGGCGAAGAATATGAAGGCTGCAACGAATATTTGACTCGAACAGCGCCTCATGTCATTCAGCGCATTCATGAAGAGTACTTTGCAGCAGGTGCTGACATCATTGAAACCAATACGTTCGGCTCAACATCTACCGTACTTGATGAATACGATTTAGGTCACTTGGCGTATGAATTGAATATCGAAGCTGTGAAGCTTGCTTGTGCAGCCCGCGATAAATATTCAACTCCCGAATGGCCTAGGTTCGTAGCTGGAGCTATCGGTCCTACCACTAAAACTCTCTCTGTTACCGGAGGTATTACATTCCCTGAGCTAGTAGAATCGTACGAAGAGCAAGCTCGAGGTTTGTTAGACGGCGGCGTTGACTTGCTTTTAGTCGAAACCTGTCAAGACATGCTGAACGTAAAAGCCGCATTTCTAGGCATTACAGCGGCGTTTGAAAAACTAAAAATCGAAGTTCCTATTATGATTTCAGGAACAATTGAGCCGATGGGAACAACTCTCGCTGGTCAAGATATCGAATCTTTTTACTTATCACTGGAACACATGAAGCCTCTTTCAGTCGGACTTAACTGCGCGACAGGCCCTGAATTTATGACGGATCATATTCGCTCTCTTTCAGACCTAGCCACTTCAGCAGTTAGCTGTTATCCAAACGCTGGACTTCCGGATGAAGAAGGCAATTATCATGAATCCCCTGAGCTGCTTGCTCAAAAAATTAAAGGGTTTGCTGATAAAGGCTGGCTGAACTTTGTAGGCGGATGCTGTGGTACAACGCCTGCTCATATTAAAGCACTGGCTGAAGCGGTAAAAGAGGTTGCGCCTCGTTCGCTTGATCGCTCCGAGCATAACCATGCTGTAACCGGTATTGAACCACTTGTATATGACGATTCTATGCGCCCTCTTTTTGTGGGAGAACGCACGAATGTAATCGGTTCTCGCAAGTTCAAACGCCTGATTGCGGAAGGAAAAATTGAAGAAGCATCTGAAATTGCGCGTGCTCAAGTTAAAAATGGTGCTCACGTTATTGATATTTGCTTAGCAGATCCCGACCGTGAAGAAATGGAAGACATGGAGGAATTTATTCAAGAAGTTGTAAAAAAAGTGAAGGTTCCTCTTGTAATCGATTCAACCGACGAGAAAGTTATTGAAAAAGCTTTAACGTACTCGCAAGGTAAGGTCATTATTAACTCCATTAACTTAGAAGATGGTGAAGAGCGGTTTGACGCAATCTTACCGCTAGTAAAAAAATTCGGTGCAGCTCTGGTTGTCGGTACAATCGATGAAACAGGCATGGCCGTTACTGCAGAACGAAAAGTAGAGATTGCTAAACGCTCACATGATTTGCTTGTTGAAAAACATGGCTTTAATCCAAAAGATATTATTTTTGACCCTCTTGTGTTTCCTGTAGGGACTGGTGATGAACAATATATTGGTTCTGCTGAAGAAACAGTTAAGGGAATTAAAATGATTAAAGAAGCCCTGCCTGATTGCCTGACCATTCTTGGCGTAAGTAACGTGTCATTCGGTCTTCCTCCAGTCGGACGTGAAGTACTAAATGCGGTTTACCTTTATCACTGTACGCAGGCTGGACTCGATTATGCCATTGTTAATACAGAAAAATTAGAGCGCTATGCTTCTATTCCAGAAGCTGAAATTGAGCTTGCTAATGCGTTATTATTTAACACAACTGATGAAACGTTAAGCACGTTTACCGACTTTTATCGTGATAAAAAGAAAGAAGCAAAAGTAGAAATTTCTACGTTAACACTCGAAGAACGATTGGCAATGTATATTGTCGAAGGTACAAAAGAAGGATTGCTTCCTGATTTAGAACAGGCTTTAGCTCAATATGATGATCCGTTAGACATTATTAATGGACCGCTTATGAAGGGGATGGCGGAAGTTGGACGTTTGTTTAATGACAACCAGCTGATTGTAGCAGAAGTGCTTCAAAGTGCGGAAGTTATGAAAGCATCCGTTGCCTTTTTAGAACCTCATATGGAAGCAACTGAAAATGATTCTGGAAAAGGCAAAGTGATTCTTGCAACGGTTAAAGGCGACGTGCACGATATCGGTAAAAACTTAGTGGACATCATTTTAAGCAACAATGGTTTTAAAGTAATTGATTTAGGAATTAAAGTAACGCCCCAGCAGCTGATTGAAGCAGTAAAAGACGAAAAGCCAGACATCATTGGCCTGTCAGGTCTTCTAGTAAAGTCAGCTCAGCAAATGGTTTTGACTGCCCAAGATTTAACACAATCAAGCATTGATGTTCCAATTATGGTAGGAGGCGCTGCCCTTTCCCGTAAATTTACTGACTTTAAAATTGCCCCGGAATATGAAGGTGCGGTCCTCTACGCCAAAGATGCGATGGACGGATTAGCGTTAGCAAATAAGCTGCAGAACAAAGAAGAAGTTATTCAGCTTTTAGCAGATTTAAAAACGCGGCAAGAAAAGAAAGTAACGGTTCGAGAACGCCAGCCTCAAACCGCCCAAGCAGCTACGGCTGTTTTAGAAAGATCCGCCATTTCAACGGACGTTCCTGTTTTTGTACCGGCTGATTTAAAGCGGCACGTTGTCAAACACTACGATTTGGCACAGGTTCTTCCGTATATTAACTGGCAGATGCTTCTAGGCCATCACTTAGGACTAAAAGGAAAAGTAAATAAGCTGCTTGCTGAAAAAGACGAGCGTGCCGTTCAATTAAAAGAAACCGTTGATGACCTGCTCGAACTGGCACTAAAAGAAAACTTAATTAAGCCAGCGGTTATTTATCAGTTCTTTCCTGCTCAAGCAGATGGAAATGATTTAATTATTTATGATCCTGCTGATGAAAAAACAGAAATTGAACGCTTTACCTTCCCTCGTCAAGCAAAAGGACAGTTCCTGTGCTTATCTGATTTTGCAAAGCCTAAAGAAAAAGAGATGGACTATGTATGTTTCTTCTCTGTAACAGCAGGAACAGGCATTCGCGAACGCGCGGCGAAATTCAAAGAAAACGGCGAGTTTTTAAAAAGTCACGTGTTCCAAGCTCTTGCGCTTGAACTAGCTGAAGGATTAGCAGAACGTGTTCATCAGCAAATTCGTGACCGATGGGGATTCCCCGATTCGCCAGACTTTACAATGGCGGAGCGTTTTTCAGCCAAATACCAAGGTCAGCGTTTTTCATTCGGATATCCTGCATGTCCGGACCTTGAAGACCAAGCAAAACTGTTTAAATTAATTAAACCTGAAGACATCGGCATTCAGTTAACAGACGGTTTCATGATGGAACCAGAAGCTTCTGTTACAGCTCTTGTTTTTGCACATCCTGAAGCGAAATATTTTAACGTATTGTAAAACATGGCTGCGACAAATGTATTTTAGTTGAAGAAAGATCCGAACGGCAAATCCAGATTCTTAATTGAGAATCAACTCCGTTCGGATTTTTTTCATTGTAATGGTGAACTAGATTTCATGTAGCTGTTTCTAGCTGTTGATTGGAGGACAGGGCCAAGACTCCGGGGAAAAGAATTGATATAGTTATGTCTTAATCTCTTTGAATTCACCGCCGGCTTGAGCTTTTTTTATGAGTTTCTTGGGAAACACTGATAGAATAAGGAATGTAATAAATTTGTAACACTCTTATCACAGCAAATTTTTCAGGGAAAGGAATTTTCAAGGTATGATTAAATTATTTGTAAGCGACCTAGATGGCACTCTTTTACACGAAGAAAAATACGTAGAACAGCATAATGCAGACGCACTTAGTGAACTTCAGCGCCAGGGAGTAGAGGTTTGTCTTGCTTCTGGACGAATGGATACGGAAATTTTAAAAATTTCTACTGATATTAATAATACATTTCATCGCATTAGCCAAAACGGAGGATTTGTGTGGACCAAAGAAAATCAAGAACTTCATGGAAAAGTGTTTGAAGATGATTTAGCGGTTCAACTTTATAAAAAAACGATAGATCCTAATCGTATTACGCTTGTCTGTTCAAACGACACGAATTATGTAGAGCAGCGAAATGAAATTATTGAAGCAATTGAAACTCACATGTTTTTCCCTATCGAAGAACAAATTGAAATGACGGATTCATTTGGTCACGCTCTTTCTCCATCTAAAATCACGGTTCTTGGAGATCATGATGAAATGGTAGCTCTGCAAAAAGAAGTGAACGAAGAGTTTGGTGATTATATTGATACATATATTTCTGCCAAGCAGTGTTTGGATATTATGCCTAAACATATCAGCAAAGGAAATGCCATTGAAATTTTATTAAATCATCTTCAGCTAAAACCAGAGGAAATTGCATGTGTGGGGGATTCATTTAATGATATTCCTATGTTTCAATTAACGCCGAACAGTTTCGCTATGGCTACAGCTCCTGAAGCTGTTCAGCGCCACGCCTCTGCCGTTGTGTCATCTGTTAGTGAAGCAGCGCGTATTGTATTAGAAAAAAATAAGCAAACAACCTAAAAAAAGCGGTCAACGTTTAAATTGACCGCTTTTATCTATTTAATAAGAAAACGGTAGTTATTTTTTTCGTAAAGAACGAAAAAATTCACCTAAGCTTTTTTGCTTCCCATCTGCATGCTCTCCGTGATTAACCAAGCTGCTGATTCTTTCTCGTCGAACAACAACCATAATAAGAGTGGCAAAAAAGATAATGGAAACGGCAATGACAACCAGTGCAAGAACGGATGCTACAATAGCTTCAGAAGTCGTTAGTGACGATAGCATCTGCCTCGTACACCTCCATTTCGTTTGTGGCGAAAAGGAGCCTAGCAATTAGAAATGCAAATAATCTTTTTTCTCAGCTTGATGCATGTTATTATACACCATTTTCATTTTAGAGGCTGTAGCTTTTAAAGACGTAGACGAATCCACATCTTCGGCTAACATAATGTTTACTAAGTCAACCACAGAACGAGACAACAACTCTACATTATTTTGCAACTCTAATTCGTCATAAGTCGTACGGTCTTGAAGACGAAGTCGAATAATTTCATTTGCTAGCTCCCTAACACGCACTAATTGTTGATGTTCTCCCATAGTATCTCCGCCGCAGGAAACTTATAATCAGCCCTTTTATTGGCTTTTATAAGAGCTAGAAATCCCTGCAGCTTACCCCTCCTTATAAAGATGCCTAGCACACCTTTATGTAAATCGCACTTTCACCTTGTTTACATGTATATTCGCCATAGCTGGTTCTTTTTCCTTTTGAAATTAGCAGCCATCGTCAACGACCTTCTTCGTTTATCGTTCCGATTTCAAATTTTTAAGGATGTGATATACGAAAATTAAAACGCCAATAGCCGTAAGTGTTGCTCCTGCTGCCACTACGGGTGTAAAAGCTTGGTTTTCTAGTACGATCATGAAAAATAAACCAATCATCATGACCGGTAATCCTATATTATGCAACCATACGTGCAGTTTAGCTAATTTACTTTCGCTAAACGCAGGAAACAAATAATAAATAAGCCCCGCTAATGTAAGAGACGTCCATCCTAATAAATTGATGTGCACGTGAACAGGCGTCAAAGCGTAGCTGTGAACAATTGACATATAATACCCCAATATGATGCCAATTCCAAAATAAACGGCTGATATTTTAATTAATTTAATTCCCATTGTTTTCTCCCCCTTATATCCCCTCCGACTTCTGTACTACTTTACGCAGGAAACGTCATTTTAGAAGCGGCTGATTAACCAAAGGACACGAAATACGGAGTATGATATCTAAAAAGAGGATTCTTTACCGCAAACACAAAAAACAGCTGAGCAAAAGTACTCAGCTGTCTATTTTAAGCAATATAATGCAGCACAAAATTCAAGAAAAACAACAGCGCGCTTACATACATAAACATCGATACTTCACGCATTTTACCAAGGAATAATTTAAGCAGTGGATACGCAATGAACCCAAATGCAATTCCATCAGCAATGCTGTACGTAAGAGGAATAAGCGCAATAATTAAAAATGCAGGGAAACCTTCTGTTAAGTCCTGTAAATTGATGTTTTTGATATTTTGAATCATCAATGCTCCAATAACAATAAGAATAGGTGCAATAGCACTATCTGGAACCAGCTTGATAAATGGAATAAACAGAAGTGAACTTAAAAATAAAACTCCTGTAATCAGCGATGTTAAACCCGTTCGCCCTCCAGCTGCAATACCAGATGCTCCTTCTACAGAAGACACCGTTGGACTTGTTCCAAACACGCCGCTTAGTAACGCTGAGGCGGCTGTTGCTTGAAAGGCCCGCGGAAATTTGCTATCTTGATTCATCATACCTAGCTGACCATGCAGCAAACCGATATTTTCAAAAATCAATACCATTGTTAATGAAAAGACAGCTGCCCAAAACGCAACGTCTCCAATAGCTCCAAAAGACAATGTGCCAAAGCTGCTAAAGAAGTCGTTCACGCTCTCAGCGGACTGTCCTTTTTCTGCACCGCTTCTTACACCAAGCAAGAAGGCAAGGACTGATCCAGCAATCATGCTTAACAAAAAGTTACCTTTCACATTTCGGATAAACAGTACGATTGTGATAATTAACGTCAACAGCGTACTGATCACAAACGGATCTGACAAGTCTCCAAGTGCTACAAAAGTGTTTTCGCTTGGAACTACAAGCTTCCCTTTTTGCAAACCGATAAATGTTAAAAATAAGCCAACACCGACTGTTATCGCTTCTTTTAGCGAATGCGGAATCGAAGAGACAATTTTGGCAGACAGTCGTGAAAAAGCTAGTGCTATAAAAAGAAATCCGGATATCACTACTGCTAATAACCCTTCTTGCCAAGATAATCCCATTGATTGAACCATCGTATACGTAAACAATGCATTAATCCCCATACCTGGCACCAGAATAAGAGGCGCATTTGCCCAAAAAGCCATAATAACACAGCCTACAAAAGCCGAAGCTACTGTTGCGAATATTCCTGCTTCAAGCGGAATACCGGCATCAGACAAAATGGTTGAATTAACAGCAATAATATACACGATGGAAAGAAATGAAATGACCCCAGCTAAGCTTTCTTTTCCAACAGTTGTTTGGTGGTCGTTTAAACGAAACAACTTTTCAAATAATGCGTTCAATCTAATTTCCTTCTTTTCATCTATCCCTCGCCCACCCAGTGACCAAAAATGCCACCGAAGTTATTATAGCAAAATCAACAATTGTTGCAAGGAAAACTTGTCTCCTTTAGCTTAAGCGTTCATTCCTTATTTAAAACTGTTATCATTTTCTAAACGTAACGTCTTCCATTCATTCTATATATACCTTGGATTGGACATAATAAAAGAGCGCTTTATCAGCGCTCATTGTTTTAATAATAATAAGGGTAATATGGTGGGTACGGCGGATAATAATATGGTGGTGGATAACCGTAATAACCTGGACCTCCTAGTGCACTTCCAAGAACTAATCCTCCAAGAAATGGAGCTCCAAAGCCAAAGCCGAACCCCGGACGGCCGAAACCAAAACCAGGACGGCCGAAACCAAAACCTGGGCGACCGAAACCGAATCCTGGACGACCAAAGCCTCCAAAGCCTCCAAAACCTCCAAAACCACCGAATGGTCTTCTTATGTCATTAATATCAAATTCTTGCATGATACATGCCTCCTCAAATTATATTTCATTCTCTTTATTACATATGTTATTCACCTACTTCTTGCATAGGCAATCGCCTCTTTTTTTGTGATTTCTTAAAAAATATTCCTTTTCTACTACCTCATTAGGATTAAACAAGCGTACAAACATATATTTTTTAAGGCTTTGAAACATACTACATGTAACTTATGTAAAATAAGAGAGATGAAACGAGGAATGCACCTTTATAATTTGCAGCAGCTGCTGCAATGAGAAATAAACATAATATGAACGTATAAAAAGAACGCTCAACAAAAATGTTGACCGTTCTTCTTATGAAAATACATAGCGATTTTTTATTAATTTATCTGACCCTTTGCTTGACCGTATATGCCCTAAAGCTATATAATCCCCTTTTTATACAATACGCTTTGAACATAAAATCATAGGAGCGTCTCCCCAAACGCTGCTATGTATGTATATCTGTAATCGCTTACAAACCTTTAATAAAAAACCGATATGATTTTCTATCTATTTACATTAAACAATATTTCAGGCTAAATTTCAACATTTTTTTTGTTTTTCTTTGTACTCAGCAAAAAAACAGGTGATATAGCACAGTGATTTTCCTTTTTTCCTGTCCCTTTTACTTATAGCCATAATCGTTTATAGTTTATAACGAAAGGAAGTGACGCAATGTCTGATCAACTAGAAGAATACTTAGAACGAGGAATGTACGGAGCAAAGGAAACAAAAAGAGACGAAAGAAGATATTTCTTAACTGCTCTACGTGAGAATATTGAATTTGCGCTAAAAAAGGGGCAAGTCATGAAAAACGATGCAGCAAAAATAAAGCCTCTTTTAAAAAAAGTGAAAGACGGTCATTTGTTTTTAAATGGCTCCTTGTCTTATTCATACCTCTCCCCCTATATTCAAGCGGCTAACCAACATAAAGTGCCTTTTACCATCGTTCAGAACTTAGAAGCTGATACTGATATTGGTCTGGTTTTAACGGGTTCTGAAGGCAGTTTGGAACGAGATATCTTTGTAGACTAAAAAAAGAGGTTGACACATAACGAAATGAATCCAATCTAAAGACGAACAAATAAGATACATGAGCTGAACCGCTTGTGACACGGCAGTTGATTTCCGTGCAAGACTTCGCTTTCCGCGGGCGGCCGCTGAGCCTCCTCGTCGCATACGCTCCTGTGGGGTCTCACCTGTTCCGCTTTTCCCGCAGGAGTCTTCCGCCTTGCCCTCCAATCAACTGCTAGAAAGACCTAAACAAATCGAGCCTACGTTCACCTTAATAAAAAACGAACCACTAATCAAACATCTTGATTAAGGGTTCGTTTTTTAATTCGTCTAAAATACTTTTGTCGCAGCCTCTTTTTTATTTAGCAAATACATGATGATCAATTGTTTTAATTACAGCACGTGAACGAATCCAGTTATCGGTAGCTGTTTTTGGATTATAAAAGTAAATGGAATCATCTAAACGATCTTTTCTAGTCAATGCTTGCTCTACTGCTTTTTTCGAATCTTCTGAAGCAGGTTTGTTAATTGATCCGTTTTGGACCGGTGAAAAAGCGTATGCTTTTCCGACAACTTGTTTAATAACTCCTGTTACCGTATCTGGAAACTTCGGAGAATCTACACGGTTTAACACCACTGTTGCTACCCCTACTTTTCCTTCATATGATTCGCCTTTTGCTTCAGCTTCTACTAAGCGAGCTAATAAATCTTTTTCACTTGCAGAGATCGAAACTGCAGGTGTTTCCTGCTCTGCGGGTTTTGCTTCTGGCTTAGCCGTATGAGCCGGTGCTGCCGTTGAAGGTTCCGTTGTTTCAGCAGCCAGCACTTTTGTCTTACTCGGAATAGCTAATGTTTCACCAATATAAATCATATCTCCTTGACGATTGTTTAATTTTTTAATATCGTCAATTGTTACACTATATCTTTTACCTAACTTCCAAAGACTATCGCCTTTGACTACTTTATAATTAGTTGCAGCCGTAGCTGTTGCATTAAAACCTATAAATGAAAGAGTAGCTAAACATGCTACTACCATTGATTTCATATAACTATGTTTCATAGGTAATACCTCCTGAAATTTCGTATGGTATTACTCTATCATAGCTATATAGGGGTTTCACCGAACGATTCAATTACATTTCTTTAAGTTTGATGAACAAAATTACGTTCGGAACACAAATATGACATTGTACCTTGTTTTTTGTCATAATCACGGTAATTTTTCTAAAATACAGGTATATTTTCCCGCTTTATTTCAGTTTAATCAGAAATTTCTCCAATTGTATTTCCCTTTTGCTTCTCATAGTAAACATCTAAATTCATCTGCTTTTACATAAAAAAGCTGAATGTTGTAATCAACATTCAGCTCTTTTTAATCTTCAATCTCAATTTCTACAACGTCATAGAAATCAATCACTAGCTTAGCACCCGTATCATCCATAAACGTAAAGACGTCTTGATCATCTGCTAAATGTATCACGTATCCGGTCAACTGCTGTTCACTGTTGTCGTAAACAGTAGTAATTAGAATTTTTTTATGATCTACATATGCTTCTTCTAATAACGAATGGAGGTCATAGTCCCCGTCATCTTCGGGCCGGTTCGTTAACAGCATCCCATAAGTCGTCATTCCATTTTTATCTTTCCATATATGATCTGCAAAATAAAAAGGTGCTGTACTTTTTCGAAACTCATCCATAATATCCCTCCTATAACTAAAAACGTTTATTCGCTCTTACCGTACGCTACTAAATAAACGCACAAGCACTTGTAACAGTATATTCTCTACTGTACAGGCTCATACATCCATTATATAAGGCATAATCAAATAATGCCATCATTTCGTTTAGCTCCTAGGAATTTCTAGATACGTATAGGTGAAATCTCCACCGCGTCCGGCTATTCCACGAAAATGTTTGAAATCAGGGCGATTTACTAAAAAAGGGCGAAAAGCAAGAAAGTCTTCTTTTTTAACTTTAATTTCGGTTACTTTTCCTTCACTTAACTCATTCAACATGTTTATGGCTGTTTGTTCATCCATTCAGTTTCACCTCGCTTTTAACTGTTCAGCCAATTTTGCAGAGATGCAAATTGAGCTTCAGCTTCTTTATATCCTTGGTTGTAAAGAGCGTCGAGACGCTCACGATTCTTCTCAATTCGTCCTACTACAAGAGGGGTTTGCGGACGAATCACAAAGATATTCCCCTGTCTTTCCTGTTCTTCAATATATGACAATGTTTCATTATACAATTTATAGCGGTTTTCAAGCGCACGAGTCAGCCCATCATAATGACGATATTTGCGCTTCAATAACCAAAGCATATTTGATTTCTTTTTTCGATATCCTTCATTTCGCGTTAGCACAACAATATTTTTTCTATATCCATCCTGCACTGCTTTTTTGATTGGAATCGGATCACTGATTCCTCCGTCTAACAGCTCTTTTCCTTTATATGTAACGACAGGTGCTAAAAATGGAAGGGAACTAGAAGCGCGAACCGCTGTCAAAATGTCCCGGTCATACTCATCAAAATAAACGGGTTCTCCCGTCACACAGTCCGTTGCTCCTACTACAAGCTTCTCTGTACGCTCAGCAAATGCCTCAAAGTCAAATGGAAGAAGCTGATTAGGAATTTCATCAAAAACGAAATCCATTCCAAATATCTCTTTTGTTTTAAAATAATTTTTCCACGACAAGTAGCGAGGATCCTCTAAAAAATCTAAATTAGCTTTGCGACTTCTTCCTATTTGTCTAGATAAATAAGAAGTGGCATGACAAGCGCCGGCTGAAACGCCAATTACATACGGAAGGTACAGATTTCTTTCCATAAAGTAATCTAAAACTCCAGTTGTATAAAGGCCTCTCATACCGCCTCCTTCGAGCACGAGTCCAGTATCTTTCAATTTCTACACCTTCTAATTCTTATAATTTATGACAAGATTATACCTCGTTTATTATAACGAAAGATGAACAAAGATGGAACTGTCCTGCTTCTCTCTTTCGTAAAAGCTACCAATTCCTTTTATTTCTCAGCACATTTTACTTATTTTTTCAATTTTATTTTATATTTTTTCAAAAAACTCTTTACTAATTCCCAGTTTTAAGGCAAAATTGTAAAAAAGAAAACGCTAACTAGTTTTACTATTTTTAAAATTAAAATTATTGAAAAAATTTATAATGAACTAATTTAAAACAAAGGAGCGATGACTCATGAAAATAGCAGAGGTAGGAAACTTGATAGAATTTAAAAATGGCTTACAGGGCATTGTCGAAAAAGTAAATGAAAACTCCGTGATTGTAGATTTGACTTACATGACAAACTACCGCGATTTAGACTTAGAACAGCGAACTGTTGTCAACCACAAAAACTACATCATCATTAATCCAGCTATGTAAAGAGAAAAAGCAGCCGGAAAGCAAAAGCGGTTGCTTTTTTATTGGTTTTGAAAGAATTGATTCTTTTGTTCTTCTGTAATAATCCCTAGTTTATACATGAGGTAAATATACTGTTGCACCTTAACATCCTTCGAACTTTTTTTCACTGTACTCCCTCTTTTCTAAAATGTTTCTTCATACAATAATATATGGCTAAGATAAAAAAAGTTTCCTTAAAGAAACAAAAACAGGCCCCTTTTTTCTTGAAAGGGGCTTATTTTCGTGTGACAATAAAAAAGCTACTACTATCTTCTTACCGAAAGGAACTACTAGCATGTTTGATACTGTATTGTTTATCGTCGCTCTTATTGTCATTCTTTTTTTCATCATGCAGTTCGTTTTTAAACGCAAACAAACTTCAAATAAAAAAACATCCGTTGAGCCCATGAATTATGCCGAAGAAGATTCTAACTCCTACACAAGTTGGAGTGAATCTGCTTCTAATCACGATCATGATGGCGATGGAGATAGCGGTGGAGATGCGGATGGTGACGGAAGATAGAAAAAAAGCCCCTTCTTATGAAGAGGCTTTTCTTTATTTTGATAATACTCGCTTGCCGTTGGTAAACGAATAATAGCATTCACCTGTATAAATGTCTTGGCTTTCATGTACATGAACGCCACATTTATCTTCAAGAGCAGCTTTCATCATCGATTTGGCTACGTTATACGCTTTAATTGGACGATACTTTCTCCACTTTCCTACAAGGCAAAATGAACACGACTTCAACGTGTATCCCCCAATCTTTTCAAATAGGCGAAACTCTTGGCGCTTGCCTAATAATAACGATGGGCGGAAAAAGTGAGTAGAACGGATATACAAGCTTGCGATATCTTCTTCTACTTGCCCCTTTACTTTACTGTAAAAGAATGGCGAACGAAGATCAGCACCAATTGCTGTAATCGTTAAAAAGTTTTTGCAGCGATATTTTTCTGCACATTTAGCCGCTTTTAAAGGAAATTCGTAGTCCACCTTAATGAATTTCGCTTTTGTTTTTGCTTTTTTCATTGTCGTGCCTAAACAGCAATATACATCATCAACTGCAAAGCATTCTTCGTGCTTATCAAGCTCTGAAAAATCAATTTCAAGCTGACGTAGCTTTGTGTGTTCGATTGGTAGCTTTTTTCGAACAAACACTGTCACATGGTTATATAAGCTGTTGCTTAATAACATTTTTAAAAGTTCTTGACCAACAAGTCCGCTTGCACCTAATACTAATGCTGATCTCTGTGACATTCTTTCACCTTCTCACCTGTTGTTTTTGCAATGGAAAACAGGTTGCATACACAACCTGTTTGTTCAAATTAACGATTATCAATTGTTTCTGGGTATAAATCATGATTCATCAGGCGATAATTAGCCATTTCTTCATACTTCGTACCGGGACGGCCATAGTTTGTATATGGATCAATTGAAATCCCGCCGCGCGGTGTGAATTTTCCCCATACTTCAATATATCTTGGATTCATCAGTTTAATTAAGTCATTCATAATAATATTCATACAGTCTTCATGGAAATCTCCATGGTTACGGAAGCTGAACAAATAAAGCTTTAACGACTTGCTTTCTACCATTTTTTCATCTGGAATGTAGCTAATATAAATGGTTGCGAAATCCGGCTGACCTGTTTTTGGACATAAGCTCGTAAATTCCGGACAGTTGAATTTCACAAAATAATCACGATTTGGATGTTTGTTATCAAATGCTTCTAGAATCTCTGGTGCATATTCAAACAAATAGTTTGTTCCTTGATTTCCAAGGAGTGATACACCTTCTAATTCTTCATCTTTTCGACCGCTCATTTGCATTTCCTCTCTTTCTACGATTGTCATTCTAACAGCGTTTTTTTATTTTGTATATATCTGTTTTTATTTTTCTTTGTAAATTTTTTGCTATACGCTTACACGCCTCGTTTATTTCCCCAAACAAGGGCGTGAACCTGCGGCAGAACTCTTACATCGTTCATGTTTTTAGCTGCTACTGCCTTATCAATTAACCACTCATACTTTTTAAGCAATTCTTGTGTTAACGACGCATTATCGATTGTCGTTAAGTCCTCGTTGCCTACTTGAACAAAAAATGGAACCTCAGGATAACGTTCATGAACAGACGCTGCATACTCAAAGTCCTCATCATTAAATACAACGACTTTTATGCTTATATGCGCCATGCGTTTTTCCTTTATTAATGTCTCTATAATATCGTCTAATACGGAGAAATTTGTTTTCATTAATGAACTTGGAGGCTTAGGAGAAATCGTTAAATCATCGATCTTTAGAAACCAATCCTGATAACGGCTTCCCTGTGTTTCAAGAGCTGCTTTTACCCCATGACTGTGCAAAAGCTCTACAAGTGAACCAATCGCCTTGATAAGCGCAGGGTTTCCTCCAGAAATGGTGACGTGATCAAAGCACTCTCCTCCAATTTCTTTTAGCTCCGTCCAAATTTGTTCTGCTGTTAGCTGACGAATATCGTTTTTAGCTGATCCATCCCATGTAAAAGCTGAATCACACCAGCTGCAGGAATAATCACAGCCGGCGGTACGAACAAACATCGTCTTACGTCCTACAACCATTCCTTCCCCTTGAATTGTTGGTCCGAATATTTCAAGTACTGGAATTGTATTAGCCACGTTTTTTCACCTTCTTTGGGCGGTAAACTACGTAACTTGTCGGCGTTTCCCGCACGAATACTTGTACGCAAGAAGGCTTATTTGGTAGTGTGTCTAGATATTCTTGAACCAACTCATAAATTTTACGGGCAACAACTTCAGTTGTAGGAAAATCATTTGGATTTTCTTCGTTAAAGATAGAATGATCGTTCAATAATGTATGATCAAATTGACCAGAAACAATTTTTTTCAATAGCGCAAAGTTTACTAAAAAGCCCGCTTCGTCTAATGTATCTCCGGCAACAGTTAGATTTACAAAATACGTATGTCCATGGACTTGACGGCATTTACCTGCTTCTGTGTGAGGAACAAAATGTGCCGCAGCAAACTGCATATCTTTGTTCAGTTCATATTCATAGTCATGAAACACTTGAGGATACATTTGTTGCAGCATTATTTTTCTCCTCCTTCTTTTGTTTGCAGGTATTGATCTAATCCACGCTTTCGCAATTGACATGCGGGACATTCACCGCATCCGTCAGCAACAATACCGTTGTAGCACGTTAACGTTTTTTCACGCACATATTCAAGCGCTCCTAGCTCATCCGCTAATGCCCACGTTTCTGCTTTATCAATCCACATAAGCGGCGTATGAATCACAAACTCAAAGTCCATTGATAAATTAAGCGTGACGTTTAACGATTTCACAAATACGTCTCGACAGTCTGGATATCCTGAAAAATCAGTTTCACAAACGCCTGTTACGATATGACGGCCTCCGCTGTTTTTAGCCAGTACGGCTGCAAATGATAAAAATAACAGATTGCGGCCATCCACAAACGTTGTAGGCAACTCTCCTTCTTTTTGCTCGATCTCAATATCATCTCGCGTTAAGGCATTTGGTGCTAATTGATTTAAAAGTGACATATCTAGTACGGTATGCTTCACACCTAAATCAGCTGCGATATCTTTTGCTACCTCTATCTCTTGACTATGACGCTGACCGTATTGAAAAGTAACCGTTTCTACTTCTTTAAAGTTTTTCAAAGCCCAAAACAGACATGTCGTACTATCTTGACCTCCGCTAAATACAACAATCGCTTTTTCATTTTTCATCATTATTGTTCGTCTCCTTTTTGATTGAAATCAAAAGAAGAAGAAACTTTATTGAACCGTTCGTTCCCTTTGTGACTAATTTTATAACACAAAAAAGAGACTGCTCTTTTCCAGCAATCTCCCTAAAAAGCAACTAAGATACACGTCCTTACCAAACACGTCAAAAAGACGTGTTAATAGAAAAGCACGTGAAAGAAGACACGCTAAAACCGTGTCTTTTGTCATCAACGATGATCTTAGTTTTTTATAGAGGGAGTTTTCGAACCTCTCCCGTACGTATACAAACGTGTACGGCGTTTCTTCTTGAATTGTCATCGTATACTATACCACATGCGTATAAATAATGCTATGTTTGTTGGCTTCTATCGCCTTTAGCTGTCTTATTTTTCTTTATATAAGAAAGCGCAATAAATAACAACGGAAAACAGACGCTTAGTACAAATAAATAAAACGGCCAGTAATATTTTTCAAAATAATTGAAGTACGCTGTATTGGGAATAATGTAATACGCCACGCCTGTAATAATTAGGCCTAAAGGAAAGCTTAAAAAATTGCGCACCCGTAAATTACACAATTGGACGATACTTAACTGAATAGCATAGAACACAATGACAACTTTAAAAAAGATAGATAACATCCAAATAATGGCTACTAATACTTCAACATGCTGAATCGTTGCACCCAACGAAATCATTTTTCCTAATAAATAAACTGGATAACTGTGCATCGACGCAATATTCGCGCCAAGAGCTAATATACAAGCCGCAACTGCAATCGTAATCGTCAAGCCCGATGCGACAGTGCCGATAACAAACATTTTTTTTACCTTTTTTCCACCTTTTACATGAGGCGTAATCATTAGGATAAAAATCAATTCCATAAACGGGTTTCCTAAAAAATAAGTGGTCCCTAATACTAAATCACCCATGCTGAATTCAAAAAAAGGATAAAGACGATCAAATTTCATCTGAGGAATATTTAAAACAATTAACAATAAAAAAGGGACCACAATCCACGGCAAAAAGATTTCCGCGGTTCTAGCTACCACTTCAATACCTAAATACCCTCCGTATATAACAGCTAAAAGAACAAGAGCATGAATCCACGTAGGCAGCGTTTCAGGGACAATTTGAGTCGTCATAAACGTACTGATGTCTCGAAGCGAAAACGTAGATTGAATGAACATGAAGAAAATGTAAATAAGAGAAATACACGTTCCGGCATAACGACCGAGCGCCTTTTTAGCTATTTGAATGAATGTTTGCTGAGGGTAACACTGAATCAGCCATAAAAGCACCGCAACGATTAAAAGTGCAAAGCCAATAGCAAGCACACCGCAAAACCACGCATTTTGTCTATTCGTCTCTAATAATGTAGCCGGAACTGCCAAGATGGCGCTTCCGATACAAAAAACATAAATTAGAAAAAGAAATTGTTTCGGACTAATATATTCTTTTATTTGCATCATACACACCTTCTCTCCTACATGCTTGCTCACGTGAATAACAGATGATGAACGGTTCTAGTAAGAGGCTTAATTAGTGCCTCTAAAAAGTACAGAGGCGTAGGAACTTCTTTACGGAGTGTAATCGCTCCCCAAAAGAATAGACCCAAACCTATGAGACAAAGGTAGACGACTATTTCACGGTAATACTTTTCCTTTCGGAAGTTGATCATGATTTTTTTAGTCAAATAAGCAAGCAGTACAAGTAAGGCTATAAATCCCTCCATTTTCTTTCTCCTTAATGCTTCATTTGCTTCATATATGAGTTATTTAACGTGCCTAAGCGACGGATTTGAACTTTTGCATCTAAATCGACGGTTAAATCCTCTGCGTAAATTCTGTTCCAGTCTCTTTTCATTTTGTACCATCTTTTCACATCTTGTCTGTAAAACGCTTCGCCAAAACCAAAGATATCGCTTTTATAGGTTTTTTGAGCTTTTTCCACCGCGTCATTCATTTTTTCTTTTACGTCGGCTGCTGTTTTTCGTTCGAGCATATTGATTACAGCTGGGTCCTGTAAATTCACTTGACACTCTACATCAGCCACGTTCGCTTCTCCTTTTAAATCAACGTGAATATGAGGTTTATGATTTTTCATAGTAGCTGTCACCTTGACATTCGTTCGAAGCATTTCTACTCCGATGATATCATGCTGTTTTTCTTTTTTTTCGCATGGAATAACAATTAACGTACTTTTTACATTTCCTGTAATATAGTTATATCCTTTACTTTCGTCTTCATTGAACCAGCCGATAAGCTTATCATTTTGAAAGACACCCAATCCTTTGAAATTGAGCAGAGTGGAAAGATTGGTGCGAGAAATGCTAGACATATCTCCTGCATTTTTCACATTGCCTTTTAACAATACTCCTGATAACACCGCCTGCTTTCCTTCGCTGGTTAAATTGCTAATCAGTTCATTTAACTTTACTCCTCTAGTAGGTGCCCAAATACGCTGTGACACGTCTAATGAAGCAAACATATGGTTAGCTGGTATTTTTTCGATTGTTGTTAATACGTTCAGCACGCTCGATGCTTTCGTGTTTTTAGCAATAACAACAAAATAATCGGTACGCACTTCATGATCCCGAGCAAAGAAATCAAGCACTTCAGCGATACCGTCTTCCGCCATACTTTCGCTAATGACGAGCATTCGTAAATGAGAAAGATAAATTTTCCGCGGGGATTTTGTCGTTATTTTTCTTAACCCTTCCATTACAGACGAAGCCTTAATAGAAAATGTGGTAACAGAAGGCCCGTTTGTAGGGGTTTTGGCCTGAATATCACCAGGGTTAATCAGCTGAACTGTAACAATGATGCCATCTTCTGCTTTATCAATTCCGACAGCAACCGTAATGGCTAGTTCATTCAACTCTCGACTGCTCCAGCAGCCGCTTAATAGCAATGAACAGATACATAACATTAGAAATGCTTTCATAGTAAACGGCCACCTTTACACAGTTTAGTTTTTTTGCGTCTTTTGACGTGAAATATTCTTCTCGTTAATAAGCTTTGGCCTTGTTTTCATTTTTTTGATCGAACGTCTAATTAGAACATCCTTTTGATCACGCTTCACAAATGGAGCCATAGGTGTCATATAAGGGACTCCAAATGACCTTAAGCTGCATAAATGTAAAATCATTAAAATTAGCCCCAGAATAATACCGAATAAGCCAAAAGTAGCTGCTAAAACCATTAAAATAAAGCGCAGCATCCTTACTGCAATAGCCATATCATACACAGGTGACACAAAGTTACTAATAGCGGTGATGGATACAACGATAACCATTGCAGGTGAAACTAATCCCGCTTGTACGGCAGCTTCTCCTAAAACGAGTGCTCCCACAATCGAAATAGCTGAACCTACTGCTCGAGGCAATCGGACTCCTGCTTCTCGTAAAATTTCAAACGTGATTTCCATAATAAACGCTTCAATAATAGCAGGGAAAGGAACACCTTCCCTTTGAGCTGCAATACTAATTAACAAAGCAAAAGGAAGCATCTCTTGATGAAAAGTAGTTAAAGCAATATAAGCGGAAGGTGTTAAAAGGGCTAAGAAAAATGCCATGTAGCGCATTAAGCGAATCAATGTACTAATATCTGCACGCTGGTAATAATCTTCGGCTGCTTGAAAAAATTGAATAAATAGGGCAGGGACCATTAATACAAAAGGTGTACCGTCTACTAAAATGGCTATTCGCCCCTCTAAAAGACCTGCTGCCACGGAGTCTGGACGCTCCGTGTTATGCATAGTAGGAAAAGGTGTATAATCTTCATCTTGAATCAACTCTTCGATGTATCCGCTCTCCAAAATACCATCTATATCAATTTTAGAAAGACGCTCTTTTACCTCTTGAATGATCTGTTCATCCGCAATGCCGTCTATATAAATGAGCGCAATATCCGTTTTTGTAAACTCTCCTATTTGCTGAGATTCAATCCAAAGTTTTGGAGATTTTATTCGGCGCCGAATCAATGCGGTATTCGTTCGCAATGTTTCTGTGAAACTGTCTCGAGGCCCTCTTACAACGGTCTGAGATTGTGGTTCAGAAACGGCTCTGTCTCTCCAGCCTCTTGTACTTGCGACAATACACGTTTGATACCCTTCTAAAAATAGCACGGTGTCTCCTGATAAAATATGAAGAAGAGCGTCATTCAATGTTTTTGCTTCGGTGATTTCACCCGCTGCCAAACTATAGCTTTTAATCAATTCGTACATATTAACGATGCCGTCATCATGTGTTAAATGTTCATCGTGATAGTGCATAATGGAGTCCAGCGCATAGTGTTCAACTTCGTCTTTATTTACTAATCCGTCGATGTAAGCAACGCCTAAAGTGAATTTTTCTTCAATCGAAATTCGAAACTCTCGCACAACTAAGTCCGTGCTCTGTCCCAGTGCTTTTTTCATGCGGGATAAATTATCTCCCACCCTCTCCGATAATTTCTGCTCTTCCTGTGTAGAAGAAGCACTAGTTTCCTTAGAGTCCTTCGATTCATCAGCTTTTTCTTTCCGCTGTTTGGATTTATTCGTTAACTCAGATAGTTTTTTTATACGCATTGCTCATCCTCCACTACATTGAACGAAAAGAAACGGAATTTCTTCTTTTTAGTCTTTATAGTTTTTGTATGAAAAGGAAATTTATACTTGAAGCCATTTTAATAATCTTTATTTTTGACATCATTTGTGCATTTCTATAGGATAGTAATGGATAATTCTTTGTTATTATGAAGAATGTTTATGCAGAATATTGAAAGGAGTCTATACATGGCACAATCACTTAAAGGCAAAGTAGCTCTTATTACAGGAGCAGGAAAAGGCATCGGTCGTTCAACTGCGATTGAATTAGCAAAAGAAGGCGTAAATATCGGTTTAATTGCTCGTACAGAGGCAGATTTAAAGGCTGTTGCTTCTGAACTAGAAGCATTTGATGTACACGTTGCTTATGCAACAGCAGATGTTTCTTCTATGGAAGAAGTAAACGCAGCAGTTGAGCATCTACATACAAAATTAGGGGCAACGGATATCTTAATCAACAATGCAGGAATCGGTAAATTCGGAAGCTTTTTAGAGCTAGACCCAGCTGAGTGGAAACAAATCATTGATGTGAATTTAATGGGCGTTTACTACGTAACGCGCGCCGTTCTACCTCAATTAATCGAAAAAAACGGTGGAGACATCATCAATATTTCATCCACTGCTGGTCAAAAAGGCGCTCCCGTTACAAGTGCTTACAGTGCTTCAAAATTTGGCGTGCTCGGCTTAACTGAATCTCTAGCGCTAGAAGTACGCAAACACAATATTCGTGTAACAGCGCTAACACCAAGTACAGTAGCAACGGAATTAGCATATAAAGAAAACTTAACGGATGGCAATCCTGATAAAGTGATGCAGCCTGAAGACCTAGCAGAAATTATGGTAGCACAATTAAAACTGCATCCGCGTATTTTTATCAAATCTGCGGGCATGTGGTCCACAAATCCATAAACAAACATAGAAAAAGGAGAGCTTCAGCTCTCCTTTTTTGTGTCTTCCTTTATATGATGGTTACCTTATTTACGTTTAGGCGTGATTTCTTCTGATAGTTCTTCAAAAGATTTTACTTTTCCATGCGATGGGTTTTGTGATTGTTTTCGTACATTCCACTGACGCTCTTTTTGACTTTTAGACTGAGTCATTTTGCTTCATCCCCTTTTTATATGCTTACATGTAGTAGGATAAAACAAGCTGCTCTTTTCCATTCATCAAAACTGCTTCCAATTTCTTTACTGCTTAGCTAAATGTATTTTAAACCATTTATCAATTTCCGCGTTATATTGATCATAATAAGCAGTTAGCGGATGGTCTCCGTTTTTGTACAGTACGTATTTGTATTCTTTTCCCTGCTCACCTAATTGTTTCACAAGCTTTTCAGCCTGCGTGTGGTGAACTTTACGATCATGATCACCCTGTAAAATCAAAAGAGGTGAATTTACTTTATCGCTCCAATAGACAACAGAACGACTTTTATACCTCTCTGGATACTGCGCCGGATCTCCTACAATCGTCCGCAGCACTTGTTTCATTTCAGGCCCTCTTTGATCATAGAATTGAAACATGTCTGTAATACCTGATTGTACGACAACTGCATCAAATTTAACGCCGTTTTTCATCGTTAAATACGTCATCATGCCGCCGCGTGAATATCCTAGCGCTACCTTTTGCTGGTGATTTACATAAGGAAGCTGTTCTCCCCACTTAATAAGATTTAATACGTCGTCAATATCTTTACCGCCGTACGTCTCTGTACCTTCACTTCCGCCATTTCCCCTGTATTGAGTCGCAACCACGACGTAGCCTTTACTTGCCCAATATGATAAGTACTGCAGTGTTTTTGCGCGAATCATGCCATGTTCGCGATTTCCTCCGCGATTATATACTAAAAGCGGATAATGTTTGTCTGCAATGTCTTTAGGCTGTACTAAAAACCCTTTTATCTTTAAATTATCACTAGGATACGTAATGCTATATACATCTACTTTATTTGAATAAGGCGATAATAAATTCAATTTTTCTTTATTTACATCATCACTTTCAGCTCGGTTAAAAACCGCTGTCACACCGAGCACAGCTACAGTGATTAATGCAATGATGCCCCATTTTTTCAACAGAAACCCTCTCCTCAATAAATATCTTTTCTCTTTTATAATGAGTGTTTTCATTTGGCTTTACCCTTCTTAAATGTTTGCTAAAAAGGGCATTCATCCCATCGCCAATACAGCTTATTTATCATACCGCAAAACCCAAATTTCTTCATCTGTAAAGAAATAAGAATTCATACGAATACATGAACAAGAAAGACGTATAGTAAATTGTATTATTAAATTATAGATTTGAAAAGTGGAATGATACTTTTTTTGTCGTTTTTTACCTGTCCTTTTTCAAAAAGAAAAAAGCCCAGTTAAGACTGAGCTTTTTTCTTGGCAATACCAATGCCTGTATATGCTAAAATAACCGAAAAGATCGGACATAAAATGCTAAAGAATGTAAATGGAACGTAGTCAGCTGCTGGAATATTTAATGCTGTTGAAATAAAAGCACCGCTGACACCCCACGGAATAATAGCATTAATAACCGTTCCTCCGTCTTCAAGCGTTCGTGATAAGTTTTTTGGATCTAAGTTCCACTTTTCATACAGCGGCTTAAACGTTTGCCCAGGCAGAAGAATCGATAAATACTGTTCTCCTGTAATAACGTTCACTCCAATTGAAGATAGAAGCGTAGCAAAAATAACGTCTCCGCTGCGGCGGATTTGTTTTGCTAATCCTTCTAATAAAGCATCAATAATTCCAATCGCTCTCATCAAGCCACCTAGCGACAAGGCAATCATGATAAGAGAAATAGAAAACATCATGGACTGTAATCCGCCTTTATTTACAATCGCATCGACTACTTTATTTCCTGACTCTACTGCCGGCCCGCTTTGAAGAACGCCTAGCAATTGACTCAGCGTAAATTCATGCTGTGTAATCATTCCTGTAATAATGGCCGTGACAATCCCTAAAACTAACGTTGGCAATACATCGACTCTTCTCATGGAAAAAACAAGAACTAAAAGTGGAGAAAGCAACGTTAACACGTGTAAATTAAACGTATGTTTTAATGCGTCTTGAATTCCTTGAATTTCCCCGTAATTGACGCTTTCCTGATTTCCGTTGATTCCGATTACCAGTGCAATGATTGCTGTAATGACAATACTTGGAACCGTCGTCCACGTAATGTGCTGAATATGTTTAGGAAGCGGGACTTCAACGATACCAGAAGCAAAATTTGTTGTATCAGACAATGGAGACATCTTATCTCCAAATACAGCTCCTGAAACAATCATCCCCGCTGCTAGCCCTGGATGTACACCAATAGCAGTTCCTACGCCAAATAAAGCGACCCCTACCGTACTGACGGTTGTTAATGAACTTCCCGTGAATGTTGAAACTAATACGGTAATAACCAAAGCACTAATTAAAAAGTACTGCGGTGAAATCCAGTGAAAGCCGTAGGATAAAATCGTCGGTATCGTTCCTCCTACCATCCAAATCGCAATAAGCATCCCGATCAGCATTAAAATAAGGATAGGCTTAATGCCCAGTCTAACACCGTCTAAAATCCCTTTTTCCATTTCTGTCCACTTATATTTCAACAAAAAGCCAATCACACTAATAAATGCTACACCAAATATCAGCGGAATATGAGGCGGCAGCTTTAACATAAATAATGAAACAAAAATAATAGCTAATAGCACCAAAACCACCGCTATTGATTGTATAAATGAAATTTCTTTTTTCATGAGATATTCCCTTTCTATCTTTCTTTTTCACTTAAACGCTTTTATGCTTTTACGCAGTTAAGTGCAAACCTTCTTGAGTATAATTTTTATCCTTCTTGCTGTCAATAACTTATTTTATCCGACGGTAAGCTCTGCACTCATTTTGTCCACTTTTCTTCTTATTAATATTAATTCCCTCTCCAAGCAGATCATTGTACAAAATGCTTCTAATGTTTTTACATGTATAGAACGGGTACACATAAAACACATCTTTTTTTAATGTACTACCTTTTGTACATAAGCGAGGAACTTCCCTCAAAAATTTTTTAAGCAAAAGACTTGAAAGTCAAAAAAGGTCAAAGTATAATGAAACTACGAAAGGTCAAGAAAGGTCAAACACCTACTGATCTTCGATTAAAATCATTTAGGGAGGCTAATTAAATGATTTGTCAAAACTGTAATAAACGTGAAGCATCTATTCAATTAAATGTACAAACAAATAACCAAAAATCTCAATATCGTTTATGTCATACATGTTATCAAGCACTAATGAAAGAACATAAAATCCCATCGGGTTTTGGAGGTGGCGGCTTTATGAACATCGATGATTTATTCAAGCAAATGGCTCACGAACAAGCTGCACCGGAACAGCCGCAGCAAGGAAATGGCGGCGGAGGCTTTTTAGATCAATTTGGTCGAAACTTAACTCAAATTGCGAAAACGGGATTAATTGACCCTGTTATTGGCCGCGAAGAAGAAGTAGAGCGTGTCATTGAAATTTTAAATAGAAGAAACAAAAACAACCCGGTGCTAATCGGAGAACCCGGTGTTGGTAAAACAGCTGTAGTCGAAGGTTTAGCTTTAAAAATTGCGGAAGGAAAAGTTCCTGCCAAGCTGTTAAATAAAGATGTATATCTGTTAGATGTAGCATCTCTCGTAGCTAATACGGGCGTGCGCGGTCAATTTGAAGAGCGCATGAAACAGTTAATTTCTGAGCTTCAACAGCGAAAAAACGTAATTTTATTTATCGATGAAATTCACCTTCTTGTAGGAGCCGGTTCAGCGGAAGGTTCAATGGACGCAAGCAATATTTTAAAACCAGCTCTTGCACGAGGCGAACTTCAAGTAGTCGGAGCTACAACTTTAAAAGAGTACCGTTCCATTGAAAAAGATGCGGCTCTTGAACGACGCTTCCAGCCGGTTATGGTTCACGAACCGTCTGTAGAAGAAGCCGTTGAAATTCTAAAAGGAATTCAAAGTAAATATGAAGATTATCACGGCGTTAGCTATACAGATGAAGCGATCCGCGCTTGTGTAAATTTATCACACCGCTACATTCAAGATCGCTTCTTGCCTGATAAAGCAATTGACTTGCTAGACGAAGCAGGCTCAAAAATGAATTTACAGGCAGGCATTACAAATAAAGACGACGCGGCCGCTCGCTTAAAAGAAATTACAAAAGAAAAAGAGCAGGCGCTAAAGGATGAAAAATATGAAGTTGCGGCAAAACTGCGCGATGAAGAAGCTGCTCTTGAAAAACAATTGAACGAAGAACAGCAAAAAATGAATGTGGATATTGCTGACATTCAAGCAATTATTGAAAAGAAAACGGGTATCCCTGTTGGTAAACTTCAAGAAAATGAATCAGCAAAAATGAAGCATTTAGCAGAGCACTTAGCTCAAAAAGTAATCGGACAGCAGGAAGCTGTAGAAAAAGTAGCAAAAGCGATTCGACGTTCTCGTGCTGGATTAAAAGCGAAGCATCGCCCAATTGGTTCATTCTTATTTGTCGGCCCAACAGGTGTCGGTAAAACAGAGTTAACCAAAACATTAGCTGAAGAACTGTTCGGCTCAAAAGATGCTATGGTTCGTCTAGATATGAGTGAATATATGGAAAAACACGCGGTGTCTAAATTAATCGGTTCACCTCCTGGCTACGTAGGTCACGAAGAGGCAGGACAATTAACAGAGAAAGTACGCCGTAATCCTTATTCCATCATCTTACTAGATGAAATTGAAAAAGCTCATCCAGACGTTCAGCATATGTTTCTGCAAATTCTAGAAGACGGACGTCTAACAGATAGTCAAGGTCGCACAGTAAGCTTTAAAGACACAGTTATCATTATGACAAGTAACGCTGGTGTAGGTGAAAAGAAAATTACGGTTGGGTTTGACGCAGAAAATGACGCACTTAAACAGGCCTCCGTTTTAGATTCACTTTCATCTTATTTCAAACCAGAGTTTTTAAATCGATTTGATACAATCATTGAATTTAATCACCTTGAAAAAGATAACTTGATTAAAATCGTTGACCTTATGCTTGCTGAATTAAAAGAAACATTACAAGAACAAAACATCACGCTCCACGTAGCAGATGAGGTAAAAGAAAAACTGGCTGAACTTGGCTATCACCCTGCATTCGGTGCTAGACCGCTCCGCCGAGCAATTCAAGAACAGCTTGAAGATCGAATTACAGATTTACTGTTAGATGGCGGAGACGTATCTACAGTGAACGTAACGTTAAATGAAGCAAGCGAAATCACCGTACAAAACTAATAGAAAAAGCGACTCTACTTGAGTCGCTTTTTTTATAGAAATACTTACGTTTATTTACTTTCATCTGTTTTTTCGTCAGCACTATCCGTTGATTCTTCTTGATCATCAGCTGCTTCATCCCCAGATGAATCATCTGCTTCGTCTTGCTTCATTGTTTCCTGTGAATCATCTGTAGTTGTATCCTCCGCTTGAGTATCATCCGACTGTTCTGTTTGCTGTTCTGTGGCATCTTTTTCATCTGTTTGTGAGTTGCATGCTGTGATTAACATAATTGCTAGAAGTGATCCAAATAACTTGACTAATAAACTTTTGTTCATTTTACCGTCTCCTTTCGAATCATCTGAGCCTCTATGTAGTCACCATTCATATGGCTCTACTGGCAGTATAGCCTATCCAATTAGAAAAAAGTTCACTTTTACAAGGTTATCACAAAAGCTTTACATCCCCTTCATTTCGTTCATATTCCCCTCATATTTCCTTAATAGTTTATGACCAGCTACATTCTAGATCTATCTTCCTTGGTCTAAGTGCTCAATTCGGCTATTCACACAGTTGTAACTATGCTAATATGAGTGATATATCACTATATCGTGCGACTAGCTGACTATAAAGTTATTCTCCTATAAAATTATTCACCATTTAAGAAAGGGATTTTTTATGGAATCACACAACCTCATAAAAAAACGGAATTTTATTCTTTTACTTATTTTTTGGCTGCTATATCTTGTCCACATCGTGTTATATCACTTTATTGCAGCTGATCCTCATATGATTGTTTTTATAAGCGGAGGAATTTTATTATTGGTAGTGACGGCTATGTACTACTTTCGTTTTCATCCGGCTATCATTATGTATTCTTTTTTTATATGCTATTATGCCTATATTGCGTACATAACATCTATTGAACCTGCTGTTATTAATTATTTGTTTTTGTTTCTTGGAATAATTGTTAGCTTTATTTACTATAGCTATATCGCTATTGTAACCTCTACATTAATGTCCATAATAATTGTTTTGTACTTTTATGTAAGCAACACTCTTTTTACATCTGTGACTTTCGTGAAATTAGATATCGTTTATTTCATTTTGTTTACGCTGATCACAATGATTATTTTGTTGTATTGTGCTCATTTCTCTAAAAAATTGATTGCTATTACGACGGTCAAAATGAACAAAACCGAAGATGAACTTTACTCAGCTCAAGAGTATTTACAATCTTTTTTCACATACAATCGCGACGCCATTTCCGTGTTCAGTCTAGACGGCAAAGTGATTAAAGTAAACGATGCTTTTGAGCAAATATACGGATGGAAAGCGGAAGAAATTGTCGGAAAAGCCATTCCATTCATTCCTGCTGGCTTAAAAGGCGACGCTGAAAGCCGATTAGAAAGGGTTAAAAAAGGAGAAAAGCTGGTAGCCTTTGAAACCCAAGATAAGCGAAAAGACGGAAAAATAATTGATGTAGAAATCACTGTTTCACCTATTTTTAATCGTGATCAGCAAGTCGTTGCGCTTTTTGGTATTTCACGCGATCTTACAGAAGAAAAGGAAACAGAAAAATTTCTTCGCCAAACCGATAAGTTATCTTTAGCGGGCGAAATGGCAGCGGGAATCGCTCATGAAATTCGAAATCCGCTTACTTCTCTGAATGGATTTATTCAGCTTATTCATGAAGACAGCAGCCGCTATCATTCTTATACAACCATCATGCTGAGTGAACTGAATCGTATTAACTCAATCGTTGGAGAATTTTTATTGCTCGCTAAACCTCATGATACGGTTATGAAAAAGCATGCATTCTCTACTATTTTAAATGACGTTATCCTTCTGTATGAATCAGAATGTGTATTAAAAAATGTCATAGTTAAAACGCAGGTGGAAGCTCCGCATACATACATCTGCTGTGATGCAAATCAAATTAAGCAAGTACTCATTAATTTATTAAAAAATGCGCTCGAAGCTATGCCTAGCGGAGGAGAAATCCATTTAAACGTTACTCAGCATACTAAAGACCTTACTATTTTCATTAAAGATACAGGAGTCGGCATTCCTTCACATTTGCTTACGCACATTCAAAAGCCCTTTTTTACCACGAAGCCCTCAGGCACCGGTCTTGGACTTGTTGTGATTAAAAACATTTTGTATCAGCATAAAGGAACATTTGAGATTAAAAGCACTGTTGGCGAAGGAACCAGCGTTACCCTTATGATTCCTCTATGGAAAGAAGGAACATGTCAATAAAAAAAGCCGCAAACGCGGCTTTTTTTATAGCTTTTTATCATCAATACTATTTAAATAGTTTTCAATTTCATCTACCACAGACTGCACGCAGCCCTCTTCGAATGGAGAAATCAAATTCGCTTCCTCTACTAATTCTAAAAACGGCTTACTTCCCCCAAGCTTACACAAATGAACGTAATCTTGCCATGCTTGTTCATGATTTTCTCGATCTTTTTTCCAAAATTGAAATGCACAAATTTGAGCGAGGGTGTAATCAATATAATAAAACGGAGACGTGTAAATATGAAGCTGGCGCTGCCAGAAGCCCCCGCTTTCTAGATAGTGATGGCCGTCATAGTTTTTAGAAGGCATATATTTCTTTTCAATTTCTCGCCACGTTTGTTTTCGTTCCGAAGGCGTCATCTCAGGGCGTTCGTATACAGCATGCTGAAATTCATCTACCGCTACCCCGTAAGGCAAGAAAGTTAAGCCTGAGCTTAAGTGAGAAAACTGGTATTTATCTTTGTCTTCTTTAAAGAACAACTCCATCCAAGGCCATGTAAAATACTCCATGCTCATCGAATGAATTTCAGCTCCTTCATGCGTAGGCCAGTGATACTCATTGGTTTCCATATCTCGGCTGGAATACACTTGAAAAGCATGCCCTGCTTCATGCGTTAACACATCGATATCGCCTGATGTTCCATTAAAATTTGAAAAAATAAACGGCGCTTTGTATTCTTCAATAAACGTACAGTAGCCTCCGCCTGCTTTGCCCTTTTTAGCGACTAAATCCATCAAATTATTTTCAAGCATAAAGGAAAAAAATTCGTCCGTCTCTTTAGAAAGCTCCTTATACATAACCCGTCCATTTTCAATAATCCACTTTTCATCACCTTTTGGCACTGCGTTTCCTGTTTCAAACTGAAACGGTTCATCATAATAAGTTAAGCTCTCTACTTGAATTCTTTCCTGCTGACGCTTTTTTAGTTTTTCAGTAAGGGGAACAATATACTCTTTTACTTGTTTGCGAAAAGCGGCAACCATTTCAGCATCATAGCCTATTCTAGACATACGAGCATAGCCCACTTCTACGAAATTTTTATAGCCTAATTTTTCAGAAAGCTTGGTCCTTACTTTTACAAGTTTGTCGTAAATATCATCAAATTCCTCTTCGTGATCGGTGAAAAATTGAAACTTCGCTTCTGCTGCTTTTTTTCTCATTTCTCGATCAGGTGACTCCATAAACGGATCGAGCTGAGCTAACGTTCTTTCTTCTCCTTCAAATACAATTTTAGCTGATGCCACTAGTTTCGTATATTGAGATGATAGCTTATTTTCTTCCTGCAGCTCTTTTACTATTTCAGGAGAGAACGTTTTTAACTGCATTTCAGCAAGAGAAAACAGCTGCTTTCCCCACTTTTCTTCTAGTTTCTCTTTAAAAGGCGAAGAGATTAAGGCTTTGTAAAATTTCTCTACATATCCTTCTAAAAGCGGCTGTGTTTCATCAAAATAGTCTTGTTCTTCTTTATAAAATTCATTCGCTGTGTCGATAGAATGACGAATATAGCAGATGTTCCCCATTGTACTGTACTGAGAATACGCATCGTTTGCTAGACGAATTGCCTCATTTTGCTGACTGACTGACGCTGCTTCCGTAAAATGTGTAATGGCCTTTTCAAACTGCTTTTCAATTTCATTCATATCAGGTCGCGTATATGTATAATTCTCAAATCTCATCATTTGTTCCCCTTCCTCTATTGTCTGTATGTAACCTAATTCGTTTTTATCCAGCTGTATTCCTGTTAATTTCAATTTTTTGTCACTTTTTATTTTTTATGTCGATTGGTCATGAAAGAAGTCATAGAAAAAACTCGTTTGTTCAACAGAAACAAACGAGCTTTCCTTAATTAATTAGTCGATTCCGGCAAAAATTCATCTGCATAGTGCCCTAGTTTCTTAAGCAGCGAAATGGCAACTTCCTTTTCTTCGCTAGATAAAACGGATAAAATATCATGAATTCTTTTTTCGTGACTCGGAAACATGCTTTCAATCATTTCCTTGCCTTGCTTGGTGATAGCTGCATAGGTTACGCGACGATCGTTCGGACAAGCAACGCGCTCTAAGAAGCCTTTTTTCTCAAGCTTGTCTACTACATACGTAATACTGCCGCTTGCCAACAGAATTTTTCCGCCAATTTGCTGAAGAGGCTGCTGGCCTTTGTGGTACAATAACTCTAGGACAGCAAATTCGGTTGGATTCATTCCATGCTGTTGAATAAATTTATGCACATGATCATTAATTGAACGATTGGCACGAGATAGTACAATAAATAATTTAAGAGATTGGTCTAACTCTTCTCTAGTTACATCATTCGTCATTTTAATCAGTTCCTTTAATATTATCTTGATATCAAGATAATACTAAAATTTCCCTTCAAAGTCAATCAAAGCAGGCTTATTTCATCGGTTATTCTCTCCGCTTGTACAATTTTTTTGATAAAAAATGTATATAAGTGGATTTATACATATGCTTTTAATACAATAAACATATGACCATTACATAAAAAGGTGAATGATTATGAAACCAACCCATTTATTATTTAATTCCGCGATTGGTTCACAAAAGCCTGAAACAATCGTTAACCGGCAAAATCCCTGTCCATTTTGTGACGTTGAATCTCTCACAGGCATCATTGAAAAACAAGGACCTATCATTTGGCTGAAAAATAAATTTCCTGTTCTGCAAGATGCTTATCAAACGGTTATTATTGAGACCGATGAATGTTCTTCAGAACTGTCTATTTATCCAAAAGAACATCTGTACACCTTGCTGAGCTTCGCTACTGAACGATGGATATCGATGATGAACAGCGGTGAATATGCTTCTGTTCTTTTCTTCAAAAACCATGGACCTATGTCCGGAGGATCGTTACGGCATCCTCATATGCAAATTATTGGTTTAAATGAGATGGATGTAAATGAAAACGTGAAGCTAGAGCAGTTTGAAGGAGTCACAATTGCCAAAAATGAACACGTCACATTTAATTTATCTGTAAAACCTAGAATGGGCTTTTTTGAATTTAACGTGATAACGGATCAGCTTGACAAAGAGCTGCACGCATTTGCAGATTATCTTCAAACGGCTGCTCACTATTTATTAAATCATTTTCATCGTAGCTGCACGAGCTACAACTTATTTTTTTATAATCTTAAAAACGGCAAAATTGCGGCGAAAATCATTCCTCGCTTTGCCACATCTCCTTTGTATGTAGGATATGGCATTCCTCAAGTTTCCAATAAGCTTGAGCATATTGCTAACCAAGTTCAGGAGCTGTACTTTACCTAAAAAGTTGAACCTTCACTGGTTCAACTTTTTTGTAAGGTTATTGCATAAAGCTATTCATTTTTAAAATAGTCATGCTCATAGAAACCAAAAAAACATACACTAAAAGAACGATGTGAATTGAGGATAAAAAGAAGAATACGTAAAAGGAGACGGTTTATGACTGAGGTACTAATTGGAAGCATTCTTTCTGCGCTATCGACTGGAGTAGGCGCTTTGCCTATTCTGTTTTTGAATCAAGAACTCACTCATCGCTGGAAAGATATACTTCTTGCGCTCACTGCAGGTATTATGACAGCTGCTTCTACTATGAGCTTGATTCCAGAATCTCTTCAAAGCGGCGGATTTTTTGCCTTAGCAATTGGCTTACTGCTTGGAGTTGTAACATTAACACTCTTGGAGCAGAATATTCCTCACATTGATCTTGAGCATTCTAAAACCGGCATTCAGTTTGATGAAAAAGCGCTTTTAATTGTTTCCGCTATTACTTTACACAACCTTCCTGAAGGATTGTCTGTTGGTGTTAGCTACGCTTCAAATGTTGAAAATACAGGGAACTTAATTGCCCTCGCAATCGGTCTTCAAAATGCACCTGAAGGACTGTTGGTCGCGCTATTTTTAGCTCAGCAAAATATTAGTAAAATAAAAGCATTTTTAATTGCGACCCTTACAGGCTCCGTTGAAATTGTAACGTCTTTACTCGGGTTTTATTTAACTAATTTTGTTGATTCTCTCGTTTCATATGGATTAGCTTTTGCTGCTGGAGCCATGCTTTTTATTATTTATAAAGAGTTGATTCCAGAAAGTCACGGCGATGGAAACGAAAGATTTGCTACTTATTCGTTTATTTTTGGTATTTTGTTTATGATTTTTTTAATTAACATTTTTTAAAGCTGAAGAGAGGCCACGGGCAGCGTAATTGTTTTACTGCCCGATCCCGAATGCTTGTCCTGCATTACAGCTTTGAAAAAGATAAAAAACGGCTAATCAGTGTGGCAAACGATGTCTTTTCTTCCTCTTCTTTTAAACGCTGCTTTTGATAAACGAGTAAGAGCTGATCAAGCTCTTGACTACAGGTAACGGTTTCTTCATTAGTCAGACCTTTTTCTTCTCCGAGCTGCACCATCTTTTGTCTTTTTTGGACGATTTCCACTAATAATCTCTCTGATTTCGTTCTATTTCTCACTCCAAACACAAAATCCTCTCCTATGACAAAGAAATTAGCTTATAACGCATTATTACAAATTCTACTAAAAATGTAAATAGAGTCGCAATAATAGACATTTTTTTCGCGAAAAAATTATTTTGTCGGAATTTACAAACGCTTACATTACTATAGGAATACCGTTTATCTTTTTTTTACAAGTTGTTTTTCGACAAAAGATGCTGCTTGTCGAATAAAAAAGTCACCGTCTTTTGTAAGACGGTGACTTTTTTATTCGGCTTTCTGGGCAGCAATTTGTACAGCATCCCATACCGTAGCAAAAGGAGGAGCATACGAAAGATCTAGCATGGTTATTTCATCTGTTGTGAGGCGACAAGTAATAGCTGTCGCAAATACATCGATTCGTTTTGCTACTCCTTCTTTACCAATCATTTGAACCCCCAAAATCTCTTTTGTTTCAGGATGATAAACAAGTTTTATCACAATCTTTTCAGCTCCTGGATAGTAAGAAGCATGACTCGGAGCCTCGGCTGTGATGGCTTCGTATAAAAGAGAATTTTCTCTTGCTTCTCTTTCTGAAATGCCGGTTTTTCCAATTTCATAGTCCATCACTTTGACAATACTTGTACCTACAACACCCGGAAATTCTCTATTTTCTCCCCCTAATCGGTAGCCAAGAACCCTTCCCTGCTTATTGGCAATGGTTCCAAGAGCAATATGAACATCTTTTTTTAATACGCGGTGATAGCTCGTTGCACAATCTCCTGCTGCGTAGATATGAGGCACGTTGGTTTCCAACTTCTCGTTTACTAAAATAGCTCCATTTTCAAGCATTCTTAGTCCGTTTCTTTCTAAGAATTGCGTATTCGGACGAACTCCTACATTTACAATCACCAAATCCGTTTGGTACGTTTGACGGTTTGTTTGAACGTGAGTGACGAAACCATCTGAATGCAGCAATGCTTCCACTTCTTCTTCGAAATGAAATAAAATATCGTCATCTAGCCGCTTTTGTAAATGCTCTGCCATGTCTTGATCTAAAATAGATAGAATCTGCTTTCCCTGTTCAATGACCCGTACTTCTTTTCCCAAAGCCTTCATTGCTTCAGCTACTTCCATTCCGACATATCCTCCGCCGATAATGGTGACTTTTTCTACGGAGTGAGCCTGTAGATATGTATAGATTCTTTCGCTGTCTTCTAATGACTTTAATGTGCATACATTCGGCATGTTATCACTCATAAAATTGGGTTTAACAGCCGTTGTTCCAGTTGCAATGATGAGTTCATCATATGTTATCTCTTTTTCAGCGTGCGTTTTTACATCTTGTGCTACTATGTATTTTTTTGTATGATTTACTTCTTTAACTTCGTGAAAAAGATGGACGGAGATATTTCGCTCTTCAAACTCTTGTTTCGTACGAGCAATCAAATCGTCTTTTTCTTTTACAACACCTGACAGATAGTAAGGCATGCCACATGCGCTGTAAGAGATATCTCCACCTTTTTCAAACACAAGGATTTCCACTTCTTCTTTTTCTTTCATCCGGCGAAGCTGTGAAGCTGCGCTCATTCCGGCGGCTACTCCTCCTATAATGACGACACGTTTCATCTATACTCCCTCTTTCTACATAAATAATAGATTATACTATTGTTTTTCCTTATTCTTCCCGATTTCAAACGAAAAAAAACGGCTGTTTACACAGCCGTAGATGTTTGTTTCGAGCGGTAATACGTTAAAGCCAAGGCTCCTGCTAATACAGCTCCTTTAATAATGTCTTGCATATAATACGGAACATTTAGCATCGTTAATCCATTTAACAGCACACCAATTAAAATAGAGCCAATCAGCGTCCCGAATACATTCGGTTTCCCTGCTCCAAATACGGAAAAACCAATGTATGTAGCAGCTACGGCATCCATTAAAAATGGTGAGCCCGCGTTCACTTCTCCTACTCCAATACGGGCAGCTAAAACGACTCCTCCAATTCCAGCAAGCAAACCTGAAAACATATAGGCATACATACGGTAACGATTAACCGGTACACCCGAAAGTCTTGCTGCTTCTATGTTACCTCCTGTTACGTAGAAAAAACGCCCAAACTTCGTATAGGAAAAAACGATATGAACAAGCAGCACAGTCAGCAGCATAATGATAACAGGAACAGGAATACCTAGAAAGTGACCTTGCCCCAGCGCAAGGAAAGAAGGAATAAAAATTCCCGGAGCTCTGTCTCCGCTTGGTAGAGGCATATTGGTATAAATAGCTGAGCCTTTTGTATACGTTAATAAAATCCCCTGTACGATGAACATCATGGAAAGAGTGGCTAAAATATCAGGAATCTTTACTTTCACTACTAAAAAAGCATTTACTAACCCGATAAGAAGCGATGCAATAATCGGAACAATGATAGCGACTGCAATTTCTTGTCTGTGTAAAACAAGCATAGAGGCTGATAAAATAGTGGCTAACCCAGCCGTAGACCCTACAGATAAATCCAGCCCATTGACGGTTAACGATATCGTCACACCAAGCGCTATTAAGGTAACAATGGAAATAGAACGCAGGATATCACTAATGTTTTCTCCTGTTAAAAAGTTAGGTGTGGCAATGGAGAAAATAATCATAATAACAAAAATCATTAAGACTGTCCCATATTTATAAAAAAAGTCGAAAACGCTTATTTTTCTCTTTGGTTTCGCTACAGGTTCTGTTACATACTCCGCACTCATCCTTTTACTCCTCCTGCTGTATAATAAAATAATTTTTCACTAGTTGCTTCTTCTTTGGATAATTCTTTCACGATTTTTCCGTTGTACATAACATAAATTCGATCCGCTACCCCTAGCAGCTCCTCGAATTCACAGGTTGCATAAACAACGCCTTTTTGCTGTGACACAAGATTTGTAATTAAATCAAATATCTCTCGCTTGGAGCCTACATCAACTCCTTTAGTTGGTTCATCAAACAACAGTACGTCAGAATCCGTAACAAGCCATTTTCCGATTGCTACTTTTTGCTGATTTCCGCCGCTTAACGTTCCAACTGACTGCTCGATAGAATGAGACTTTACGCCAACTTGCCCAGTCGTTTTCTGCGCTTTTTCCTTGATCTTTCCTCGCTTTAGAAACGAATAATTTGTAAAGCGGGATAGACTTGGCAAAACTAAGTTATCGGCAATCGATTCATGAACAAAAATTCCTTCTTTTCTTCGTTCTTCAGGAACAAGAGAAAGACCTTGTGCAATATAATAATACGGCTGCTTATTCAACTTTAGTTTCTTGCCTTTTAACCGAACGCTGCCGCTGACATATTGCTCTAAACCAAATAGACTTCGGCAAAGCTCCGTTTTCCCCGCTCCTACAAGCCCTGCAATACCGACTACCTCTCCTTCTTTTACATGAAAAGAGATATTAGAAAGGCGCCCTGGAAGAGATAATACTTCTACATGTAAAAGTTCGTTTCCAACTTCTACTGATTTTTTGACCCACTGTTTTACAGAAGACGTTCCTAACATGAGCGTAATCACGTTTTCAATTGATGTATGTGAAGTTTCTTTTGTAGCTACATAGCGTCCGTCCTTTAAAACCGTTAAGCGGTCGCAAATATCAACCACTTCTTGAAGGCGATGTGAAATGTAAATAATGCCTACTCCGCTTTTCTTCAGCTCTCTCATCACAGAAAACAATTGTTTCGTCTCTTCCACACTAAGAGGTGCGGTTGGTTCATCCAAAATTAAATAATCAACATTCTGTACAATTGCACGTGCAATAAGCACCTGCTGTTTTTCTGATAGAGTTAAATCAACGACATTTTTTTTAACGGATAGAGAAGAACCAAGTAAAGAAAGAGCTTCTTCCGCTTTCTTATAAATAGATTTCCAGTTTACAAATGCCTTACTTTTATTAGAAGCCTGCACGTCTAACACAATGTTTTCAGCTACTGACAGCGAAGGAATCAGCGCTACATCCACTTCTTGGTGTACAATTCCAATTCCGCGGCTCTTCGCTTCTTTAGGAGAAGAAATAGAGATTTCTCCTCCGTCTTTATAGATTTTTCCTTCGTACTCGTCGTAAGCTCCGCACAATATTTTCATCAACGTACTTTTACCGGCACCATTGGCTCCCAATAAAGCATGAATTTCCCCTTTTTGAACAGTAAAATCAACTTTGTTCAGCGCTTGAAAAGAACCAAAGTTTTTTGTAATGTTCTTCATTGAAAGCTCGTTCGTCATGTCTGTCCCTCCACTTCTACTCTTTTTTGCCCCATTCTTCTACGTACTGACTAAGCTGATCCATATTAATCGTTTGATTAGGCAAGTCAGTTTGTTTGACTAAAACCGGATCAAAGGAATAATAACGAGGGATTTCTTGACCGGAAATCTTTTTAAGAAGCAGATCAACTTGCTTTTCTCCTACTGAAGCTGGATTTACGGCAGCTGACGCTTTCCACGGGCTGTTTTTTGCCTGCATCATTTGCAGATCTTCATCAGATAAGTCTACTCCGTACACTTTAATCTCGTCTCGTCCTGCTTCTTTAATAGCTCTTGTGACTCCTTTTGCAAATTCGTCCCATGGCGCCCAAACAGCCGCAATGTCTCCTTTATTTGGATACTGCTTCAACACAGCTGCCATTTTATTTTGCGTGTCTAGAGAGGTGTTGTCCGTTGCGCTTCCGAACGTGGCAATTTGTTTTACATCTGGATAGCGATTCATCATAATTTTATAAATGCTGTCGCGCTTTTCCATCGGTGCAAAGCCTCCAACAAATGCATATACAATATTTCCTTTTCCATTAATGTCCTGCATCATTTGTTTCAGACCCTGCAGCGCAAGCATATAATCGTCTTGATCAATGGTTGTAACGCCTTCTACTTTTAATTCTACGTCTGTTGCAATAACGGGAATTCCTTTTGCAATCGCGCGCTTCACGCCAGGTTCAAGGGTTTCAGCCCGGCCGTGGTCAATCATAATGCCGTCAACATTTTGGTTAATAGCCGTGTCTAAATAAGCCGCCATTTTAGATTGATCATTGTTTGAATCAGAAACGGATAGCTGTACTCCTGCTTTTTTAGCCGCTTTTGTCACACCTGTTATGTACTGAGCAGCGTGAGTGCCTGATGTAAATTCAGAAATAAGCGCAATTTTTGTATCTTTCGTAATCTTTTTTCCTTCTTGCTGTACAGGCTTAGCAGAAGCCGCTTGCTGCGCTGGAGCTGCCTGTGCTTTCTCGTTTAGACTTGGCTGTTCTTTCGTGCAGGCAGCCAGTGCAAAAACTAGAAGCACGAGCAAAGTAAGTGGCCACAGCATTTTTTCACTCTTTTTCATGGTGTTCCTCCCATTAAACTTATTATTCATATAAAAATAGTTAGTTTTATAACAATCCAAAGAATACCCCGCTTTTAGATGTAAAAGCGGGGTGATCATGACCTATGCTTTACAAGTAGTTGTTATGCGTAAATAGGTACCCATCCTTCAGTTGTCACGAAAATTCGGACAGCGACTACTTTACGATCTTCCATTAATGTAAAGTAATGAAGAATGTTTTCTGGTACTGAAATTAAATCGCCCGGCTCTAATTCAACATCAAAAAATTCGCCGTCTTTTCCTTGAATAACAAAGATTCCATGACCGCTTACAATAAAGCGAACTTCGTCATCTGTATGAATATGCTTGCGCTGAAAGTTTTTTAACAATTCATCAATATTTGGTGTAGATTCCGATAACGAGATAACATCTTGCGCTTTATAGCCGCGGCGTTCAGAAATATCTTTAATATCCTCACCAAAAGCGTTTAAAATTTCTGTTTTTTCTTCATCAGTTAAATCATATTTTTCACGAAGATTTTCTGGAAGTTTTGTAATGTCCCAATTTTCATAAATAACTTCATTGTTTGCCAGAAAAGCTGATACTTCCTCTTGAGTTTCAATTCTTTTATTGTTTACATGTAAGCGAATTTGCGCCATTGCTGTTTCCTCCTTTTATAAATGCACCTTTGGCTTAATGCCTTTAAGTGACAGTAATTTCACATGGTAGCTAAATAGAAATTCATAGGCTTCTAGCGCTTTTTTTGTTTCAAACGCATTTTTCCCCCATACCGTAATCCCGTGGTTACGAATTAAAATCGCGCCTTGATCGCCTTTTATATGGTGAGAAAACTCTTCTGCTAGTGTCGGAATATCCGAGTAATTCGGAATAATCGGAACAGTAATTTCCGCATCTTCTTCCCAAATACCCAGTGCCTTAATAATTTCTTGGCCTTTGAATGAAATAAGCCCTTCATCTCCGTACAGTTCAGAGATCACGTTGTTGTCGATTGTATGTACATGAAGACTGCACCCAGCGTTCGTTAACTCGTAAATCTTAACGTGTAAAAGCGTTTCAGCAGAAGGCTTTAAATGCGTTTCTTCTGCAGGTTTTCCATGTTGATCAACTAATAAAAAATCTTCATTTGTACGTTTTCTTTTGTCTTTTCCACTTGCTGATACAAAGAAAGTTGTCGGATTTTGGTCCACTTTAATTGCTAAGTTTCCGCTTGTACCGAAGAACCAATCGCGTTCTGCCAACTCATCTTTTATATCCGCAAGCTCATGCAACCTTTGCTGAGCCATGATACTCATGCTTTCACCTCTTCTGTTAATTCTTGTAAATGATGAATGACATCATAAAAAGTAGAAAAAGGACGATACGGTAGAGATAGCTCTTCGCATTTTTCAATTAAAAAGTCACGTGCAATGACAGTGTCAGCTAATTTGGCAGCCTGCAAATCCGTAATGGAATCGCCAATAACAACCGTATGATCTCTTTCATCTGCAAGATTGCGAATAATCGTTGGCTTACAGCAGCCGCAGTCATTTGTACACTGTTTATCACATGTATGAGGCCACGTAATGGAAATATGCTCACCAGAAAAATCAGATCCGTTGCAGTAGAGCATTTCCTCTGCAACTCGATTTCCCAAAAGCGGTTTTACAAAAAAGTCAATTCCTCCGCTTACAATATAAAGCGGAATATGATGCTCTTTTGTATAGGCAATAAAATCATCAAATCCATCTCGAATAGCAGACGTCTTTAAAATATAAGAAATAATATCTTCCTTTAATTCCACGGGGAGTAAGGCAAACATTTGCCCTACTCCTTCTTGAATAGAAACGCGCTGTGCTAGCACGTCGTCTTTAATACTTTCCCACTCCGGAGGAGCAAATTGTTTCATAATCGCAATAATGTTATCACTATTTGTGATTGTTCCATCAAAGTCACAAAAGATTTTTAACGATGTCATGCTTTCACCTCTACTGTTCCCCATAGTTGCAAAGCTTTTTGCAACTCTTTTGATTCTTCCGCTTTTTCGGCTAGTGTTTGATGAGAGAGTACTGCATCTATCGCCGCACGGAATGCCTTTCCTCCTCCGATAGCGCCGTCTGGATGACCGTGAACTCCGCCTCCTGCATTGATAATGCTGTCGATTCCAAAGTCCTTCACAAGCTGCGGTACCATTCCAGGATGAATTCCTGCTGAAGGAACCGGGAAAGTCTGCTTATATTTGTACACAGGACGCGTTAATTCGTAGGCAATGCCTGTCGTGTCTTCAAGAGAAAGCGCTACGCTTCCGTATGGTGATGGAAATAGCGAAAAATCTGCTCCGGCTAAGCGTAATAGCTTTCCAAGCAGTAATGAATTTGAAAAACCGTAAAACTCTGATGGCGTAAGCGCTCCGCTAACAGCTGGGTGAGCCATAATCGGCAAGTTAATTTCATCATCTTCTCGAAGTGCCTGCAGTACGTCTAATCCGTAAGCAAATACGTTGAATAAAAGAGCATCGGCTCCTAGCTCAGCTGCTTTTCTCGCTTTTTCTTTTAATTCAAACGTTCGTCCCGTTAAATTAACAGCATACAGCGTGCGGTGTCCCGTTTTTTCGTATACTTCATTCAGTACTTTTTTTCCCTCTGTAACGCGAGCTTCAAAAGGTGTTCGTTCACTATCAAACAAAATCTCGTCGTCTTTAACCAAATCCACTCCGCCAAGCGCTTGCTCACGCAGCTGAGTTGTTAAGTACGTCATGTCTCTTCCAATCACGCCTTTAAAAATACTCATCACAAGCGGACGGTCATAAACGCCTAGTTTCTCTCGTATACCTTCTATTCCAAAGCGCGGTCCTGGGAATTCAGCTAATAATTCATCAGGAAAATCCAAGTCTAATAATTTCACTTTTCCATCAAGTGATAGTTTTCCGAAAACAGTAACTAAAATAGCCGGTAAATCTCTTGAAAAGTTGGCAGTTGGATAAGCAATTTTGACAATAGCCTGCTTAACCTCTCTGCCTAAATATCCGTTAACACGTTCGCAATCTTGAAGCTCCGTTACGGACACGACGCGCCCTTTATGCTTTTGAAGCTGCTGCTGATCTAAAAGCGGCAGATCTGTCCATGAGCCGACGGTTAGTCCTAAAGCGATTCCTTCCGCTTTTTTATGAAAATTTCCTTTATTGTCATGTAGTAAGTAGCTTGCAACGATTTCACTCATTATGCTAAAAACTCCCTTGCTGTTTAATATCGTTAATAAAAAAAACCTCTTCTGTGATTAAGAAGAGGCTTTCGTTGCTCTTCTTATCTCTCAGCTGCTGCTGCAAGAATTAGCACCGTGCTTAACATGCGTTAAGTCGGTTGCCGGGCTTCATCGGGCTAGTCCCTCCACCTACTCTTAATAAGAAAGTTGCTATTTATTTAAATTGAATTCGTAGATTATATACTAAATAAAAAATACCGCTAGGATTTATCGGTTATTAATCTCGTTAACTTCTTACATATTAAGCCAACTCAAAAAGGATTGTCAATGCGTTTTTAAAATAAATTTAATTTTTTTATTCGAGATACAGCTTCTCTCATGCGCTCTTCATCCGTCAGCAGTCCTACGCGCACATAGCCTTCACCATATGTTCCGAAGCCTACTCCAGGTGCCACTACAACGTGGGCTTTTTCAAGAAGTAAATCTGAAAATTGTTCAGAAGTATATCCTCCAGGAACTTTTAGCCATGCAAAAAAGGAGCCCGCTGGAGATGTAACGTCCCAACCAATTTCTCGAAGCCCTTGAATAAATGTATTGCGTCTAGATTCATAGCGCTTAACTAAATCATTCACACATTGTTGAGATTCTAACAGAGCTGCGGCTGCTGCCTCTTGAACCGCTCCAAAGAGACTGACATACATATGATCTTGAAGAAGATTAATAGCTTCTACTACACTTTCATTTCCTACAGCAAATCCAACTCGCCATCCCGCCATGTTATACGTTTTAGAAAGAGTATAAATTTCAATTCCCGTCTCTTTTGCACCAGGAGTCTGTAAAAAGCTGATTGGCTTTTTACCATCAAATCCAATTGCTCCGTAGGCAAAGTCGTGTACCACACAAATATCGTGCTTGGCAGCAAACGCCACGGTGTCTTCAAAAAATTCTGCCGTTGCCACTGCACCAGTAGGATTATTGGGATAGTTTAAAAACATGAGCTTTGCCTGTTCTTTAGCACGTTCACTTATCTCTTCGTATACGGGTAGAAAATGATTTTTAGCCGTGAGCGGCATCACTTCCATCTTGGCTTTTGCAAGCTCTACTCCAGACCAGTAATCAGGATATCCAGGATCCGGAACCAGCACCGTATCTCCAGGGTTTAATAAGCACTGCGGGATTTCAACAAGTCCACCCTTCCCGCCAAACAAAATAGCTACTTCTTTTTCGGGATCCACATCAACCCCGTATTCTCGCTTATAAAAAGTCGCAACGGCCTCTTTCAAAAACTGATGCCCCCGAAATGGAGAATATTTATGATGTATAGGATTAGCGCTTGCTTTTTGCAGTGTTTCTACAATATGTGAAGGAGTAGGCTGATCAGGATTTCCCTGCCCTAAGTTAATAACGTCGTGCCCTTGGGCCATTACTTTTCCTACCTTGCCTACAAGTGATGCAAAAAATTGTTTTGGTAAACTTTTTAATAGTTCCGATTGCTCAAATTGTTTCATCATCGCACACCTTCTCAAAAAATTCTTGAAATTCTAGTCACAAATAATATATTGTAATACTCAACTTGTAAAGTCATTTTTTTCAACTACTAAAAAAGGACGGATGATAAAGTGAGTGTAAAAATTACGTGTTTGCAGCTTGATATTGCGTTTGGAAACCCAACTAAAAACCGAAAATATATTCAACAAAAAATGACAGAAGCTCTGAAAGAAAACCCTGATATCCTGGTGCTTCCTGAGCTATGGGATACAGCTTATGATTTGACGCGGCTAGACGAAATTGCAGATGATGAAGGACAGCAGGCCAAGCAATTAATCTCTCAGTTTGCTAAAACGAACGAAGTAAATATTGTGGCAGGCTCGATCGCGAAAAAAACAGAGCAAGGCGTCACGAATACGATGTATATTTTTGACCGAAAAGGTCGTGAAGTATCACAATACAGTAAACTGCACTTGTTTAAATTAATGGATGAGCACCTCTATCTAGAAGCAGGAACGGCAAAAAATCTTTTTACACTTGAACAGTCACTATGCGCAGGAGTTATTTGTTACGATATTCGTTTTCCAGAATGGATTCGGGTTCATACTAGCAGCGGAGCAGAAGTCTTGTTTGTTGTCGCTCAGTGGCCGGCTCCAAGACTTGCCCACTGGAAAGCACTTCTCATTAGCCGTGCAATCGAAAATCAATGCTATGTAATCGCGTGTAATCGTGTAGGCCAAGATCCTAATAACACATTTGCCGGACATTCCTTAGTCATCGATCCGTGGGGAGAAATAATCGCTGAAGCTGGCGATAGCGAAGAACTTTTAAGTGCTGACGTTAACCTGGAACTTGTAAAAGAAATTCGCAAACAAATTCCTGTCTTTACAGATCGCCGCACAGAATTTTATTAATTATGTATTGACAGCCGTTTTTTTGCATGATACGATTTTCACCAGATATCATAAAATATTCAAACAAATCAAAATTGAATAAGTAATCGTACTCTTATCAAGAGTTGGCTGAGGGATTTGGCCCTGTGAAGCCCAGCAACCGACCGTCATTCCATCCTAAGATGGATCACACCCGTAAAACATGTTTTACAAAGGCACGGTGCTAATTCCAACAGAAAGTAATTCTTTCTGGCAGATAAGAGGTTTGAACACTACAATCAAGCCTCTTTCCAACGAAAGAGGCTTTTATATTTTCTAAAATTATAAAAGCCTCCATATATTCTTAAACCTATTAACTTAGTAAACAAATCAGTTTAATAAACTATGGAGGGATTCCGATGTCAACAACAAAAACAGAGAAGTATCAGCCTTTAACAGAAATTTCAGCAATCAAACTTGTGAAAAAGCTAGGTCTTTTTGATGCCACAGAAGCGCTGACTGCCCGTGAAATTGGTGACGGCAACTTAAATCTCGTCTTTCACATCATAAATGATCAAACGAATAAATCCATTATCGTCAAACAAGCACTTCCCTATGCAAAAGTTGTAGGCGAAAGCTGGCCTCTATCATTGAACCGTGCCACAATTGAAAGCAATGCGCTCAAGCAATTTGGTGCATTTACGCCAGAACTTGTGCCCGCTGTTTATTACCACGATGAAACGCTTGCTGTTACGGTCATGGAAGATCTGTCTCATTTAACGATTTCTCGCGCCGGACTTATTCAAGGTGAAAGTTATCCTCTGCTCTCACAGCATATCGGTTCTTTTTTAGGACATATTGCGTTCAAAACGTCTGATTTCGCCTTAAAGCCTCAGGATAAAAAAGAAGAAATTGTTAAGTACAGCAACCCGGACTTATGCAATATTACGGAAGATTTAGTTTTTACAGATCCTTTTTTTGATATTGATACAAATGAATTCGAAAAAGCGCTGCGTCCTGATGTAGAAGAATTATGGAATGATAGTGATGTAAAGCTACAAGCAGCAAAATTAAAATATAAATTTTTAACAAATGCGCAAACGCTAATCCACGGTGATTTACATACAGGCAGCATCTTTGCTAGCAGTCAAGAAACAAAAGTGATTGATCCAGAGTTTGCTTTTTACGGTCCGTTTGGATTCGATTTAGGACAATTTGTTGCGAATTTATTTTTAAATGCTCTTTCTCGAGAAACAAATCGCGAACCATTATTTGAACACATTACGAACACATGGAACGTATTTAAAGATACCTTTACTGCGCTTTGGCATTCTGAAAACACTGAACCTTTCGCTAAAGATGAGCGCTTATTACATGAAATTTTAACGCAAACGTGGCAAGATGCTGTTGGATATGCAGGATGTGAAATCATTCGACGTACAATTGGCTTAGCTCACGTCGCAGACTTAGACGAAATTTCTTCAGAGGAAAGAAAAATTAACGCTAAACGTACTGCGTTAAAAATTGGACGCTATTTGCTTCTGCACCAACAAGACGTTTCACCAAATGAATTTGAACATTTACTTCGATAACGAATAATGTACACAATGAAAGGATCGGTATCAGCATGACAAATACACTATCACTTCCGCGCTCAGTGGAATGGAATGAATCATATATTACTTTATTAGATCAGCAGCAGCTTCCTGACAAAGTTGAATATATTAAGCTGCAAACCATTAAAGACGTATGGGATGCTATCACTACCTTGAAAGTACGCGGAGCCCCTGCAATTGGCATTACGGCGGCTTTTGGTCTTGCTCTTTCTGCGCTTAGCTATGACACAGATTCAGTCAAGGAATTTAACCAAAAGCTAGCTCTTGATCAACAGTATTTAGCTAGTTCACGCCCTACTGCCGTCAATTTATTTTGGGCACTAGAACGCGTAGCAAAAAGCGCTGAGTCGGCTTCGTCCGTTAATGAAGCTAAAACAAAAGTTGTTCATGAAGCTATTCAAATTCAAGTAGAAGATGAAGAAACGTGCTACCGAATTGGAGATCATGCTCTTTCTTTATTTAAAAAGAAAGATAAAATCATGACCATATGTAATGCTGGTTCAATTGCTACAGCTTATTATGGAACAGCCTTAGCACCTTTTCACTTGTCTAAGCAGCGCGATATTCCGCTTGAAGTATTTGCCTGTGAAACAAGACCTGTTCTTCAAGGTTCTCGCTTAACAGCATGGGAACTTCAGCAGTCGGGAGTGGACGTTACGCTGATTACGGATAATATGGCCGCTCATACGATTAAAACAAAAGGAATTAATGGGATTATTGTAGGCGCTGACCGCATTGCAGCAAATGGCGATACGGCTAACAAAATTGGAACATATGGACTTGCTCTTTTAGCGAAAGCATTCGGTATTCCATTTTACGTAGCAGCGCCGCAGTCCACATTTGATTTATCTATTCAAGACGGCAGCAGCATCCCTATTGAAGAACGTTCACCTAAAGAAGTAACGCACATTGGAGATACGCAAATTGCTCCAGACGGAATCTCTGTGTACAATCCAGCTTTTGATGTGACGCCAAGCGAACTGATTACGGCCATTATTACAGAGCATGGAATTATCCATTCCCCGTCTTTTGAATCCATTCAAAAAGTTTTGCTGCAATCCGCTCAATAACAAGAGGCTGAGACAAAAGTATTTTAGCCCCACTGAAAAACGAACTATTAATCAACATGTTTGATTAATAGTTCGTTTTTTTTGTTATGGTGAATATAGTTTCATCTATTTCGTTCCTTCTAGCAGTTGATTGGAGGGCAAGGCGAAGACTCCTGCGGGAAAAGCGGAGCAGGTGAGACCCCACAGGAGCGTATGCGACGAGGAGGATCAGCGCCCGCCCGCGGAAAGCGAAGTCTTGTACGGAAATCAACTGCGGTGTCACAAGCGGTTCAGCTCATGTATACGAGTTGTTCGTCTTTAGATGGCATTGATTTTGTTATGTCTCAACCTCTTTTAGTAAACAGCGCTTTTCGGCTGCATTTGTAACACAATTGTAACAGTACTCTCTTCTTTTTCTACATATATTATAGGGGATTCTTTTTGAATAAGGGGGAGTAAATATGAGTTCAGAGCAAAAAACGGATAAAAACAAAGCGCTGAATCGCAAGCAGCAATATCAACTATTCGATTTATCCAAAGATGAAGAACTAAATTCCCTCCCTTCTCCTCAGCAAATTGACGGTGTGTTTGTGCAAGGAGAAGGCTGGAAATTAGACGGTGAATAGCTATTAATTATAAGCGCCTTTTGCTACATTTCTTTCAAGCATTAATAGCTTCTCTTTTATATGAGTTTGGGAGCCTGCATAACCTGTTAAAGCTCCATTTTTGCCAATCACACGGTGACAAGGCAAAATAATAGGCAGTGGATTTCGACGATTCGCTTGTCCCACAGCTCTTACGGCTTTAGAGCGATTAACAGACTCCGCTACCTCACTGTAAGACCACGTTTGTCCATAAGGTATACCTTTAAGCGTTAACCAAACTTCTTTTTGAAAGTCTGTTCCTTTTATATCCAAAGGTAAATCAAATGTTAGCGTGCGTCCTGCAGCATAATCCTGCAGCTGTCTCTTTGCTTCTTTCACATGGTGATAATTCTCGTCATGGACAAGTTTTTTAAGCTGCTCGTTATGATCATCGCTATCAAACCAAATATGTTGAACCCCTTTTTCCGAGGCTACAATATAAATTTTCAAATCAGAAAATAAGTTCATTTCTCCATAGTACATACTTGCGTATCCTTTCTTTTTAGGCTGGAAGAATAATACGAAAAGCTGTGCCTTCTCCTATTTTGCTTTCCACTTCAATTCGCCCTTTATGTTCTTCGATAATTTTATATGAGACCATCAAACCGAGTCCCGTTCCTTTTTCTTTTGTCGTATAAAATGGTTCTCCTAAGCGCTTGATGCGCTCTTCGGGCATTCCGTCTCCTTGATCTCGGATGGAGACCGTCACGTAGTGCGGCTCTGTCGAGTAAACGTCAACAAAAATTCTTCCTCCGTTTGACGTGACTTCAATTGCATTTTTAATTACATTTATTAGTACTTGTTTAATTTGGTTCGGTTCGCAGTATACCATTGGCAGCTGAGGGGACACGCTTAGTTCAAACTGAATATTTTCTAAAAGTGCTTGAGCATTTAATAAATCAATCGTTTCTTTAACAACCGCAGCTAGATTTTTCTTTTCAAACTTTACGGCCTGTGGCTTAGCGAGTACTAGAAACTCTGTAATAATGGTTTCAATTCTTTTTAATTCGGATTTAATAATATCAAAATAAAGAGAGTGATCTTCTTGAATGTTGCTTTCTAACAGCTGAACAAACCCTTTTAAAGCTGTCATCGGGTTGCGGATTTCATGCGCAATCCCAGCTGCTAACTGTCCGACTACTTGAAGCGTATCTGACTTCCGAATCTGCTCCTGCATTTGATTTCGTTCCGTTACGTCTCTTAAAAGCGTCATATATAGACCTGGCAAGATATCTTTTTTCGTGGAAAATTCGATATTTTTAACTTTTCCGTTTCCCGTAACATACGTAATCTCTCCTTCAGCTTCCCCTTTTTGCTCAATCGTTTCTTTATGCTCAATGACCGCATCTAAATTCGCTGAAGAAATAAAATCCTCCATGGAGTGCGCACAAATCTCCTCTTTGCTGAGTTCTAAAATATCACAAAGAGAAGAATTCACATCAATAATATTTCGCTTGCCGTCCCATAAAACTAACCCATCAATCGAACCATTAAAAATCTGTCTGAATTTCTCTTCGTTATTCCGAAGCTCCTGTTCGATTTTTGTACGTTCACTGATGTTTCGAAAAATCGTTAAATGGTCTCCTTCTATAATGCCTTTTTTCCCTGTGAATTCCAACTGTTTGATTTCTCCATTTGGCATGTAAAAAGGAAGCTGATTGCGAATTTCTCCTTTTGTTTGAAACGTTTGGAGCACCTTTAACGCACTAAAGCTTTTTGTATCGATAAACGTATACAAATTGCTTCCAATTAATTTGTTTAACGGCAGCTCAAAGGTACGCGAAGAAGCAAGATTAGCGTTCAAGATTTCACCATCGTCTCCCCAAATCAAGATCGCTTCAATCGCATTTTCAAAAATAGCTCTGAAATTTTTTTCGCTTCTCAACAGCTGCTGCTCCATCAGCCGTTTTTCCGTCACGTCTCTCATAATGGACATATAGTATTGACTGTATATATTAGCCGTTGTGGTAAATTCAAAAAAAGTAACGTCTCCATTTTCGAGCCTAATCGGCAGCTCACCGCTTGTCTTTCCTTCTTGATGAAGAGTCCTCCATAATTTTTTCACCTTATAATGATAAGTAGGTTCTACAAGTTCTTCTAATGTTTTGGTTAGAAGCTGTGCTCTTGTATAATTTAATCGTTCGCAAAATGAAGGGTTCGCGTCGATAAGCTGACCCGTTCGATCAAAAATGACAATTCCGTCTACCGCTTCATTAAATACATCCATAAACATATGATGACTAATAAACCGTTCATTTTCCATCATCTTGTGCTGCGTAATATCTCGAAATGTACACACAATAATGCCCGACATGTGACTATGTTTGTGTGAAGTAAATTCAACATGCTTCATCATGCCGCTTCGAAGCGTCATCGCGCCTTCATATTTGAAATAGCTTTCTTCTAAAAGTGCTGGATAATACGCTTCAATCATGTCATACGGAAAATACATCAGAAAATCTTTCATTTGATACGTTAATAGCTCATCCTTTGTTTTTTCAAACAGCCCGCAGGCTGATTCATTTGCATTTATAACTTGAAAATACTCATCAAATACGACAATGGCATCTAATACGTCATTAAAAATAGCTCGTAGCTGCTGTAATTCACCTTGCTGCTTTTGCTCAGCTTCAGATGTTAATTCTCTGTGTGGTGACATGCTCATTGCTCCTTTCTTTTGCACTTCCCATTTCCCCACCTTTTATCTATAGACTTAGTATTCTACAAGATTTGCTTTTTACCTTTTTAAAATTAGCCACGTTTATTCAAAATGCGACATTTCTTCGCATTCTCCCGCTATTTAAAAATGGAGCATGAATAAAAGAGGCTGAGACATAACAAAATGAATCCAATCTAAAGACGAACAAATGAGATGCATGAGTTAGCTGAACCGCTTGTGACACCCCCTGTTGATTTCCGTGCAAGGCTTCGCTTTCCGCAGGAGTCTTTGCCTTGCCCTCCAATCAACTGCTAGAAGGAATGAAACAGATAAAACCTATGCTCAACATAACAAAGAAAACGAACCGTGAATCAAACATGTTGATTCACGGTTCGTTTTTCACTTCGGCTAAAATACGTTTGTCCCAGCCTCATCGATCATTTACTACAACATAAGTTGCTTGAATAGGTCCATGCACGCCAACTACTAAATTCATTTCAATATCAGCTGAATTGCTAGGTCCCGTAATAAAGTTAATGCAAGAAGCAATCGTTTCTCCTCGCTCTACTTTTTCATGAATCATTTCAGCGGCTTGTGTCATGCGAGGGACAATTGAGCTTTGAGGAATGATCGCAATATAAGTGGCGGGCAGCAAACTGACCGATCGTCCTTTTTCAGCGCTGCTGAACAAAACAACTGTGCCGGATTCCGCTAGCGTCAAATCACTGAAGGTAATGCCAACATTTGCTTGTTCAGCTAGTTTAATATTCTCCTCGCCTTTTGCAGAATTCCATACATGAAGGCTACTGCTTGTTTCCCATTTCTCCATCAGCAGGTTCAATCCATATTCGGAAAACCTAGGATCATCCCACGTGCTCACAAGACCATTTCCATAGTTCGCTACGGCTTCCTCAAGGACAGCTGGCAAGTGTTGTGATGATGTTTCTAAATAGCGGGTATGAATACGTTCGCAATGGTTTTCAAGCTCTTTCTTTAATTGATCTGGCGAATAGCTGCGGTAGACCTCATGCTGAGGAGCATGCTTCCATTGTGGCCTTACTACGCCGCTTGTTCGCCTGCTTCGCTTAAGATTAGCTGCAATATTATCTAAAAAACTGTCTCTATTTTGAATGCTTCCGTTCATCATCATCACTCCTTTTATCAAACCAATCTCGTAAGCGCTCTTTTGTAGGCGCCGGAAACTCTCTGCTTTCCGTCCACGCTTTTAATGGACCAGGTCCTTTGGAAATACTGCTTCCTGACATAAAAGGAGTAAGAGCTGCCGGTGCTACTTTAGCGCCCACTGTATATAGAGAAGAAGAAGCTGCCCCCAAGCCAAATGCTTTCATCGCCAGCTTTTCTGAAATAGGTGCTTTTCCTTCCTTTTCGACAATCCGCTGACGGTGCTTGTGTAATAGCTCATGCAGCGGAATTTTGACTGGACAGGCATCTGTACAGGCCGCGCATAGCGTTGAAGCATATGGAAGCTCTTTGTAATCTTCATAGCCTCCAAGCAAAGGAGATAATACAGCTCCAATCGGACCTGAATAAATAGATCCATATGAATGTCCTCCAATATGGCGATACACGGGACATACATTCACACATGCCGCACAGCGAATACACTGTAAAACAGATTGAAACTCAGTTCCTAAAATCGCAGATCGTCCGTTATCTACAATCACTAGGTGAAATTCTTCCGGTCCGTCTACTTCCCCTGGAAGTCTAGGTCCCGTAAGCGCCGTTACGTAACTTGTAAGCCGCTGACCTACTGCACTTCTAGTTAACAGGCTTACCAACACTTCAAACTCTTCAAAAGTTGGCACAATTCTTTCCATTCCCATAACCGTAATTTGCGTTTTAGGAAGGGCAGTTGTTAACCTTGCATTTCCTTCATTGGTTACAAGTGAAATAGATCCAGATTCTGCAATCGCAAAATTACATCCCGTGATGCCAATATCTGCTGATAAAAATTCTTTTCTCAGCATTTCCCGGGCGTGAAGAGCTAGTTCTTCAGGTTTTTCTGTTTTTTTATACGAAAGCTTTTCCTGAAATACATCTCTAATTTGTTCTTTATTTTTATGAAGTGCAGGAGCGACGATATGAGAAGGCGGATCGTGATCATCTACTTGCAGGATATATTCTCCTAAGTCCGTTTCAATAACTTCACAGCCCAGTTCTTCTAAAGCAGCGTTCATATGAATTTCTTCTGTAACCATTGACTTGGATTTAACGACTTTCTTTGCCTGCTTTTGCCTCGCTACATTTTTTATGTACTCATTCGCTTCTTCAGCTGTTTGAGCGAAAAAAACGTGGCCTCCGCGTTTAGCTACATTATCAGTAAGCTGTTCTAAATAGTAATCTAAATTTTCAAGCGTATGCTGACGAATTTCTTCACCAAGCGCTCGCCATTCTTCCCAGTTCCCTAGCTCTTCTGCCGCATCTAATCTACGGCTTCTTAAGCGCTCTTGAGCACTTGAAACCGCAAAGCGCATAAACGCATTATTGACTCCATCATCAACGCGTTTTTTAAACTGATCGTTTCCTATTTTCATAGACATTCAGCATTCTCCTTTCTTTACATTCTGCTATTTAACACTTCAGCGATATGCATCACTTTTACAGGCTGTCCTTTTCGTTCAATTCTTCCTCCAATATTCATAAGACAGCCGCAGTCGGCTCCAATTAAGTACTCTGCGTTTGTCTTAGCTATACAGCCCACTTTTTCATCGACCATTTGTTCAGAGATTTGCCCCATTTTAACCGAAAACGTCCCGCCGAATCCGCAGCAGTTATGACTGTTTTCAAGGTTCTCCATTTCAAGACCCTTTACATTGTTTAATAGTGTAAAAGGTTCTTTTTTTACGTTTAGCAAACGCGTCATATGACAGGAAGAATGATAAGTGGCTTTCCCATTTAAGCTGGCCCCTACATCTTCAACTTTTAAAACGTTTACAATAAAATCCGTTAGCTCATACGTTTTATCAGCAAGCTTCACGGCAGGTTCATACCATGCAGCATCACCTTTAAAAAGATGGGGATACTCTTTGAACATTGTCACACACGAGCCGGATGGAGATACAACGTACTCTGCATGCTCAAACGCTTTTATCATGTTTTTCATCGCTTCTTTTGATTCTTTTACGTAACCGCTGTTATATGCAGGCTGTCCGCAGCAAACTTGACTCTTTGGAAAATCCACTTCGCATCCTAGTCGTTCTAACAATTCTACCGTCGCTTTTCCTACATTTGTTTGAAACATATCAATCAAACATGTCGCAAATAAAGATACTTTCATCATTTGCTCCCTCCAAGTTGATCATTTTACTTCTTTTAATTAACAGGTCATCAGATGACTTAATGCTATTATACTCCTATGTTTTTCTAATTTCACTAGTTTTTCAAAAATACCTTTCTTTGTTTGCTATCTTTTTTTCATAAAAAATAGGAAATTGAGACATAACTAAATCATTTCAATCTAAAGACGAACAAATTGGATAAATGATTTAATGTGGATTATTTGTTAGACCGCGGTTGATTTTCGGGCAGCTGCTAGAAGAAACGAAACACGTGAAACCTACGTTCACCACAACCATAAAAAAATCCGAACGAGTTTCATTCTCTATCAAGAATCAAATTCGTTCGGATTTCCTTCAACTAAAATACGTTCGTTTCAGCTTCTTACTTATTTATTTCCAAAAATCATCAAATACTGTGATTGGCAATTGGCGTTTATGCTGCGTCTTTAAAAAGTGACCTTCAATGACGTGACTTGCATGTTCACCTACATCTTTGCCTTCTAAATAATCGTCGATTTGCTCATACGTTACGCCAAGCGCTTCTTCATCCGGAAGCTGTGGACGATCTTCTTCTAAATCAGCTGTTGGTTTTTTCATATATAGATGCTCGGGACAGCCTAATTCTTTTAACATTTGTTTTCCTTGTCGCTTGTTCAGACGGAAGATAGGTACTAAGTCAGCTCCTCCGTCACCAAATTTTGTATAAAATCCTGTAACAGCTTCAGCAGAGTGATCCGTTCCGAGTACGACTCCACTGTACATGCCCGCTACCGTATATTGTGCAATCATTCGTTCACGTGCTTTTACATTTCCTTTGTTGAAGTCGGACACTTTATCGTCTGCCGCTTCTTCAACAGCAGAAAGCATCGCATCTACTGCTGGCTTTACGTTAATAGAAATAGATTTTGTTGGTTGAATAAAACCTAGTGCATCTTGACAGTCTGCTTCATCTGCCTGCACACCGTATGGAAGACGAACAGCAATAAACTGATAGCGCTCTTCTCCCGCTTCTTCGTTCAACTCATTAACCGCTAGCTGCGCCAGCTTTCCAGTTAACGTAGAATCTTGCCCGCCGGAAATACCTAGTACAAACGAACGTAAAAAAGGATATTTGTTCATGTAGGATTTCAGAAAATCAACGCTGCGGCGAATTTCTTCCACGGGATTAATTTCTTTTTGGACGTGCATTTCTTCAATAATTTGCTTTTGTAGCTCTTTCATAAAAAAACTCTCCTCTCATTACTAGCTGACGAAATCTACACAAGTACGGTATCAGATAGTAACTTGTTTCTAGTCTCTTCAATATTTTGCATTTTGTTATCCCAGCAGTTTGTACTCAAGTCTACCGGATACTCTGTAGGACGGAATACATCTTCGTTCGATTTTGTAATGACTTTGTAGTCATCCCATAGATGCTTTAAGTTTTGTAAGCAGTAAGCTCTCATTTCTTCAATGGTAGGCTGCTCGTACACAAGCTTTCCCTGCGCAAAGATTGGCTGGTGAATTTTACGTGCGTTAAAGTTCGTGACAAACTTGCTGACGTGTGTATGAATAGGATGAAACATTTTTAAATGCTGCTCTTCGTTCGGCACTTCGTCCTGCATCGTAATATAATCGCCTTCCCATTTGTGGTTCACTTGATTTACAATTCGATATACTTCTTTTAGGCCGGGAGTTGAAATTTTCTCCGGATTTTCTGACAGCTTAATCGTATCCACCATGTTTCCATAATCATCTTCAATAGAAACCAGCTTGTACACCGCTCCTAGCGCAGGCTGATCAAAAGAGGTCATGAGCTTTGTTCCAACTCCCCATCCATCAATTTTGGCACCTTGCGCTTTCAAATCTAGAATGCTGTACTCATCAAGGTCATTCGAAGCAAAAATTTTCACATCATGATAGCCAGCTTCATCAAGCATTTTTCTTGCCTCTTGAGAAAGATATGGAAGTCTTCCGCTATCTAATCGAATACCGATAAAATTAATGCGATCTCCCATTTCTTTTGCTACTTTAATAGCATTGGGAATACCTGATTTTAACGTATTATATGTATCTACTAAAAAGATACAGTTACGGTGTGATTCCGCATACTTTTTAAACGCGCTGTATTCATCACGATAGACTTGAACAAGCGCGTGAGCATGAGTGCCGGACACGGGAATTCCAAATACTTTCCCCGCTCTTACATTACTGGTTGCATCAAAGCCTCCAATATAAGCAGCTCTTGCCCCGTAAAATGCAGCATCCATCTCGTGTGCTCTTCTTGAACCAAATTCCATAAGCTGATTCGTACCCGTATGCTCATATAAATTATCTTCTCCCGCGGCTAGGCGAATACGCGATGCTTTTGTCGCAATCAGCGGGTGGAAATTTAAAATATTTAAAAGCGGCGTTTCAATAAGCTGCGCTTCCGCTAAAGGAGCGTCAATCTGCAGAATTGGTTCGTTAGCAAAAATCATTTCGCCTTCTACAACCGAACGAACATTACCGCTAAAGCGAACTTGCTTTAAATAGTCGATAAACTCCGCTTCATAATGCAATTCTTCATATAAATAATCTAAGTCCGTTTCGCTAAACCTAAAATTAGCAATAAAATCAATTACTCTTTCTAGCCCGGCAAACACAGCATAACCGCTTTCAAACGGCATCCGACGAAAGTAAGCTTCGAATACAGAACGGCGTTTATGAATATGGTCTTTAAAATACGTATGTGCCATATTCAGTTCATATAAATCTGTATGCAAAGCTAAACTATCATCTCTATATTGCTTTTTCATACTTTGTAACCCTCCATTTGACAATCCTAGTTTCTATTATGTAAATCTTTTCACAATAGAGCAAGCATAAATTATCGGAAGGTGCTTGAATTTTAGTTTTTCTGTTATTTGGTGCACACTTTTCTACCTGAAATGGCATTATTTTTCTTCCGGTATGTATTTCATTAACACGTGTTCAACATTATCAAGATGACTCATCATAAAATGCTGAGCGTCTTCTGCATGCTGAGAAAGAATAGCTTCATAAATTTGCTGATGCTCTTTATAAATCCGTTCAGCCGTTTTTTCTTCAGCATAAAGCCAGATGCGTCTTGTCTCTTTCATCGTTTCAATCATCATTTCTGACACGTTATTCATAAGCTTCACTAAAAGAGGGTTTTGCGAGGCTTTGGCAATGGCTAAATGAAAAGCAAAATCTGCTTTCTCTCCAAGCTCTTCATTGCCAAACGCTCCTTTCATTTGTTCTAGACTATCGGACAGCTGGTTGAGATCCGCATCCGTTCTCTTTTGAGCTGCCGCTCGAACAGCTCCAATTTCTAATACTTTTCTCACTTCAAGCAAATGTTCAATATCATTTTTATTCATTAATACAGCGCTAGTTACAGGCAAAGACAGCATGTCTGAGTTGAATTCCCGTACAAATGTGCCTTCTCCCTGCTTCATCTCGAGCAGCCCCATCGCCCGCAAAGCACTAAGAGCTTCACGAATAGCTGAGCGCCCTACCTGAAAATTTTCCGCCAGCTGCTGCACTGAATCCAAACGGTCTCCGGGCTTTAAACTGCCTTCTTTTATATTTTCAAGAAGCGTTTCGGCTACTTCTTCGTATATTTTTTTTGGCTTAATTCGCTTATATTCCACGTTTTCCACCTCATTTTTTCGTTCACCAAGGTTCATATTAACCGAGACTCTTTCTTCTTTTACGTTTCTGTTACATTTTACCGAAATCTTTTCCCCTCCACAACAAAAGTGGCAAGGTATTTATACTTTATTTCTCAAATGTGCTAAAATAGTAAATTGATTTCATATTACGAGTTAAAAGGAGCTTTTTGAATGAACATTGTTGTCAGTACATTGAATGCGAAGTATATTCATACTTCTTTAGCCCTTCGATGTTTAAAAGCCTATGCCGAGCCTGACTATAAAGTGGATATGGCCGAATATACGATTAAAGATCCTGCTATGAACATTGTCACGGATTTATATAAACGCAACCCAGATATTATTGGTTTCAGCTGTTACATTTGGAATATTGAAGAAACGATTAAAGTCGCACAAATGCTTAAAAAGATCAATCCCGAGCTCATCATTATATTCGGTGGACCAGAAGTAACCTATGATGTAACTCACTGGCTAGAGCGTATTCCTGAAGCTGACTTTATCGCGATCGGTGAAGGAGAAGAAACATTCAAGCAGCTGTTAGACGAACTTCACGGAGAGCGTCAGTTTGAAAACGTAAGCGGCGTGGCTTTCCGAAAAGAAGGAAAACCAGTTGTTAACCCGCAGCGCAATAAAATTGACCTGCGCGAAATGCCTTCTCCTTTCCGTTTTGAAGAAGACCGCCAAGAACTTTCAAAACGCGTTGTGTATATTGAAACGAGCCGCGGCTGTCCGTTTAGCTGTCAGTTCTGTCTCTCTTCTATTGAAGTCGGCGTTCGTTATTTCGATAGAGAAAAGGTAAAAGAAGATATTCGCTATTTGATGGATAACGGAGCACGTACGATTAAGTTCGTAGACCGCACGTTCAACATCAGCCGCAGCTACGCCATGGAAATGTTCCAGTTTTTAATTGATGAACACCGCGAAGGTACGGTATTTCAATTTGAAATTACTGCCGATATTATGCGCCCAGAAGTTATTCAGTTCTTAAACGATCATGCGCCAAAAGGATTATTCCGCTTTGAAATTGGCGTTCAATCTACAAATGACGCTGTCAATGAACTAGTCAAACGCAAACAAAACTTTAAAAAATTAACGCGTACCGTCACAATGGTAAAAGAAGGCGGAAAGATCGACCAGCATTTAGACTTAATCGCGGGACTGCCAGACGAAGATTATAACTCATTTAAGAATACGTTTAATGATGTATTTGCACTTCGCCCTGAAGAGCTTCAGTTAGGCTTTTTAAAAATGCTTCGCGGCACCGGCTTACGCTTAAGTGCGCCTCGCTATAATTATCAATACATGGATCAGTCTCCTTACGAAATTTTAAGCAATAACGTCTTGCCATTTTCAGATGTGGTACGTATTAAACATGTGGAAGATATTTTAGAAAAGTTTTGGAATGACCACCGAATGGATGAAACAATCGAGTTTTTAGTAGAGCACTGCTATGATACACCTTTTGATTTCTTCCAAAACTTCGGGACGTATTGGGATGAAATGGGCTGGGTTCGAATCGGCCACCAGCTTGAAGATTTATTCAGACGCCTTAGACAGTATATTGAAACAGAGAATTTTTCAAATGAAGAAATGATTGAAGGGTTTATGAAAATTGATTATTTACAAAACCAAAAGCATAAGCCTCGCAAACCTTGGTGGGACGATAAAGTAGAAAAACAAGTCCGCTCTCATTACTATCAGCAAATGCTTGCTAATCCTTCTATTATGGGACAGGCTTTTGAAGCTGAACAGCTCGCTGAAAAAGAATTATACAAGCACACTGTTTTAGAGATTCTTCCATTTGACTATATGTATTATAAACAAACGGGAAAAATAAATGAACAACCATCTGTTCTTCTTGCTTATTATGATCAAAAAGCAAATGATACAAAACTTTATTCAGCACCTGTAGAGGCATTTGGCCTTCCAGTTGTAAGCTAAAACCTCGGATATCCGAGGTTTTTTTCTTTAACATTCTTTTTTCTTTTTTTGCTCTTTATCAGACTTTGTCTTTCCTAGGGATTCATATATTTTAGCTGCGTTGGGATCGCCCATTTCCGCTCCGAACTCTTCTTGCAGTAACTGTTTTTGCTTCGCTTCAGTGCTTGCGATATGCTTATTATTTTGTTTATGTTTGCTCATCGTTACTTACCTTGCTTTCCTTTTTTAGAATTGCGATTCGCGCCTTTAGCCGGCTCCTCACCGCCAGCATATTCAGCAGCAAATTCTGCATCTGAAAGACTCTCTTTTGGTGTATTATTGTTAGTCAGTGCTGATTTGTACCCTACTTTACGCTTTGCCATCATATATCCCTCCTATGCTTGGAAGTCCATTGAACTTCCTTTTCTTAGAATGCACTTTCTGATGCGCAATATAAGCAGAAAAAGCTGTAAAAAAGCGGTTGAAATATAACGACATTACTTTAATCTAAAGACGAACAAATGGGATACATGAAATCCGCGTTCATCATCATAATAAAAAAATCCGAACGAGTATGATTCTTAATCAAGAAACAAACTAGTTCGGATCCTCCTTCAACTAAAATATTTTTGTCCCATCCTTTTTTATCCAATAATAATACGTTCTTTCGGATAGTGATAATCCGGTCCAGACGTTGGACGGCGAAGCATTAAAATAAATGAAAACATGCCGATTCGGCCGATGAACATTAAAATCATAATAACGCATTTACCGATATCAGAAAGCCCTCCTGTAATTCCCATTGATAAACCTGTTGTCCCAAAAGCTGAACACACTTCAAAAATAAGCTCAATGAGAGAAAAATGTTCTGTAATACTTAAAATAAGAAGAGAAATCGAGCAAATGATTACCGCTAACATCGATACAGCTACTGATTTAATAATGTCATCTTCATGAATTTCGCGGCGAAAGATTTTAATCGTCTTATTTCCTCTTACGTAATAAAACAGGAAAAGAATATTTAATGCAAACGTCGTCGTACGAATTCCTCCCCCTACTGAGCTCGGTGAAGCACCGATAAACATCATCGCGCTCATCATAATTAACGTAGGAAGCGAAAACTCATTAATATTCATGGTCGCTACTCCTCCGCTCCTTGTAGCAGCGGATTGGAAAAACGCATAAAAAAACGATTCATCCCAAGATTTATCTGTTAAAAATCCTGAATGCTCTAGCACCAGAATCAAGATTGTTCCCCCTGCTAACAACAGAAAAAACATAATGGTCGTTAGCTTCGTAAATAGCGAAAATTGAAATTTGCGCTTATCTTTAAATGTTAAAAAATAATGCTTAATTTCAATTAATACAGGGAATCCAATCGCTCCAAGCGTAATTAAAATAACGGTTACCACTTGCACAAAATAATCGTGGGCATACGGAATAAATGAAGATCCTGTAATATCGAAGCCAGCATTTGTTGTAGCGCTGACAGAAGCAAAGAAACCATGCAGAAACGCATCTGTCCAGCTCGAATAATAACGGAGAAAATGTAATCCTAAAATAATGGCCCCAGCTAGTTCAATGGCAAAAATAATAAATAAAATATTTCTCATCAAGTCAACTAATCCTGATAAACGGGATTGGTTATGGTCTGTCATAATGAGCTGACGTTCCTTTAAACCGATTTTTTTACCCAAAATCATCCAAATAAATGTACTGAGTGTCATTACACCAATACCACCGATTTGAAAAATAAAAGCGAGTAAAAAATAGCCCGTCGTACTAAATGTATCCGGAGTAGAGACAGGTGTCAGCCCTGTTACACTTACCGCACTGACGGCAATAAATAAGCGATCAATAAATGCTAACTTCACTCCCGGCTTTAAAGCTTCTGGGATACTAAGTAATAGAAATCCAAGCGTAACAGCCACTATGTAAAATGTAACAATAATTTGAGCTGAAGACATCTGCCTTACTCGTCGTTTCCATGGTTGCGGCATAATCTGACATTCCTTTTTTGTTATAATACTAATAGTTTTCTTCTTTCTTCCCAAAGCATACTCATTGTTACACGGATCGCAATATCCATGTAAAAAATCCCATGTTCAAAAAGGTGACTACATTAGTATAAAAGAAGTCACCTCACTTGTCATTAGATATCATATATTCCAGTAGCCCGCATAAAAAACCGTCAATCAATATTGTCTGTTTACAAAAAAAACGAGGTTGAGACATAATTAAATGAATCCAATCTAAAGACGAACAAATGGGATACATGAGCTGAACCGCTTGTGACACCGCTGTTGATTTCCGTGCAAGACTTCGCTTTCCGCGGGCGGCCCGTGAGCCTCCTCGTCGCTGACACTCCTGCGGGGTCTCACCTGTTCCGCTTTTCCCGCAGGAGTCTTCGCCTTGCCCTCCAATCAACAGCTAGAAGCAACTATATATTTGAAACCTACGTTTACCATAACAAAAAAACGAACCACTGATATCAGTGGTTCGTTTTTCACGTCGGCTAAAACACTTTTGTCCAAGCCGCGTCTTTATTTTATTTAGAACGTTTTTCTAGCCAATCGCCGATTGAAGGATATGTTTCCTTCACTGCTTTTGGGCCAAATACAACAGATACGTGACCTGTTTGCAGCAATTTGTACTCTTTATCTTCACTTGAAACAGCGTCCATTAAAGCTGCCACTTGATGCGGCATCGCAATATGATCACGGCTAGCAGCAATGTTTAAAATATTAGCTTTAATATTTTTCAAATCTACTTTGCGTCCGCGAACTTCAAGTTCACCATTGATTAATTTGTTTTGTTGATAGAAGTCACGAATCCACTGACGATAAGCTTCACCAGCAAATGGGATTCCATCGGCAACCCACTTTTGCATAAGCTTCCAGCTTTCAACAAAACGCTGATTTTCCGAACGGTCCACTAGCGTTACATATGGGCCGTAGAAATTCGTGATTGGCTTTAACATCTTGTTTCCAAAGTCAATCATCTCTGGAGGGATGTTTCCGAATGTATCTACTGCTTTATCTAAATTAAAGTAGCGATCGTCTAGGAATGCTCCGTATAAACCTGTATCCGAAAAATCAAATGGACTTGTCATAAAAATTAAGTTTTTAATCGGCAAGTCTTCATTTAATGCAGCAAAAATAGATGTCATAGTTCCGCCCATGCAGTAACCAAGAACGGACAAATCAGGAGATTTAGAAGTACGCAGCACCTTTTTCGCCGCTTTTGGAATATAATCCACGATATAATCATCTAGCTTCATATTGCTGTCTTCAAGCCCAGGAGTTCCCCAGTCAAGCAAATACACGTCAAAACCGCGGTTTAATAAGTATTCAACAAGGCTGTTTCCAGGTGTTAAATCCAAAATATACGGTTTATTGATCAGTGCATATACGAGTAAGATTGGTGTTTTATGCAGGTTATCTTTTACTGGCGTATAGCGATATAATTTCGCTTTGTTCTTTTTCCAAATAACCTCTTTTGGTGTTAATCCAACTTCCGGTTCCGCTTCTGTTGTCATAATTTCATATGCACGCTTAAAACGTCTTGCAGAACTTTTATATTCACTTGGCATTGATTTGATTAATTTTTCCCACTCTTGCACGTAAGGAATTGCCACGAATATACACACCCTTTCATTTCATTAGTAGTTAGTTAACAAGCACAGCCCCGACAAAAGTCAGGGCCAGCATCTATTACATGTATAAGCCGCCGTTAATGTTTAACTGTTGTCCTGTAATGTACGCGCCGTCTTTTGCTAAGTAAACAACTCCGCGTGCAATTTCTTCAGCATGGCCTAAGCGACGAGTTGGGATTTTTGCTACAACTTTTGCAAGAACTTCTTCCGGCATTGCCATTACCATTTCCGTTTCAATAAATCCTGGGCAAATTGCATTAACCGTTACGCCAGTTTTAGCTAGCTCAAGAGCTAATGATTTAGTGAATCCTAGCATACCTGCTTTAGCAGCTGAGTAGTTTGTTTGACCAAATCCGCCCGCTTGACCAATAATTGATGAAATATTGATAACACGACCGCCTTCAGATTCTAAAAGGTGCGTTAGCGCAGCTGATGTTGTGTTGTATACGCTATGTAAGTTTACATCAATTACTTTTTTCCAATCTTCTTCACCTAACTTCTTGAATGAACGGTCGCGCGTAATTCCAGCATTGTTTACTAGAATGTCTAATTGACCAAACGCAGCTTTTGTTTCTTCGATTAGGTGTTTTGCTTGATCTACATAAGACACGTCGGCTTGAACCGCAATAGCTTCTCCGCCGTTGTCTTTAATTTCTTTTACGATAGCTTCTGCAGATTCTTTACTGCTGTTATAGTTTACTGCTACTTTTACTCCATTAGAAGCAAGCTCACGTGTAATTGCTGCCCCGATACCTTTAGATCCGCCTGTTACGATTGCTACTTTACCTTGTAATGTTGTCATGAAAAATTTCCCCCTTGCTTCTTCAGCGATGATTTTTACTGTAAATACAGCAGTTAATGTTGTTATAAAATCCCCTACACCTTACTTGCGAGCCGGCTGCTCAGTTTTTTGAGCGTTTGACGGTTTTGCTTCAGATTTAGCTTCTGCCTTTGGCTTTTCAGCTAATTTTTCTTGTTTTTCTAACAGCTGAGCCTGAAGCTGCTCACCTTGAGTTTTAATTTGTTTTTGAATAGTTTCTTTTAACTCGTCTTGGTTTTTTTGCTGCCCTTCAAGAAGAGACAAAACTTTGTCGAGTTTTTTGTCTAACGATTTGACATCAGATTTCAGCTTAGTGACATCTTTTTTCAAAGCAGATGCACTTTCTTGCTGTGCTTCTAATTCATCAAAACGATCGTCAAATTGCTCTTCTAATAATTCTACTTTTTCTTCCACATTGATGACTAATGACGCAACGTTTGCTACATCTTCTTTTGTGGGTACATTTACTTGGTGCAGATAGCGCCCCGTTACTTCATTTACTGCTTGTTGATATTGAAGGTTCATATTTAGCACATTTCCCATGAGCTGGGAAAATTCTTCACGATTCATATTGTCCCCAATAACTTTACCCCAGTAAGATTCGGTTTTGTCATATACGTCTTTCCATGCTTGAAACGGATCAAATACTTTTTGCTGTTCCAAAACTCCATCTCCTTTCTTGTGTACGTTAAAAGTGATGGCTTTCAATATGGACACTTAATGTGACAAGCGACATATTAGAAGCTCTAAGTAAACGCAACCAATTTTGCGTTTATTTATTGGATAATGTAAATCTTTTCACAATTCACTTACCAACAAATTATAAATGTTATAAAAATTACCTACATGTACTATTATAAATTCGTTTTCCAAAATAAACAATTCTAAATCTTTGTTTATTTTTGAATTTTTTTGACGCTTTTTGTCGAAATCCAAAAAATCGTTCTTTTTTCCTGTATTTGAAAGACCTGTTTTAAAGTGTTGACAATTTTTTCATCTAGGTGTAAATTACACATATAGAAAACAAATTCTCTTTTTTCGAAGGGGTGATTACCTTGGGATCAAGTGAAAAAGATAACACCTCTAATTCAAACAACTTAGAAAAATCGATTAGCGGTGCACCAAAAAACTTGATGGTTCCTTTTCTTCTTTTAAGTTTAAGAGGGTGGAATCTACATGGTTACAAGCTCATTCAGCAACTAATGAGCTTTGGATTCACATCAGTTGATCAAGGAAATGTCTACCGCACGCTGAGACAGCTTGAAAAGGACAACTTGATTACATCGCAATGGGATACGTCAGCTGAAGGACCTGCACGCCGGATTTATTCATTAACAGATGCCGGTGAACAATATTTAAGCATGTGGGCTAATTCACTTGAACAGTATCAAAACATGTTAGATTCATTTTTTCACATGTATACCGACATGTTGTTCCCTTTTAGCTCTTCTTCTTCTAAAAAGTCAAAAGAATCAAAAGAGGAAGAAAACGATTAAAGGGATTCACGCAGTACATCTGCGTTTCCTAATATAATGTTAAATTTCACGGTCAACCAGCGAGCGCGGAATGTTAGGTTTATCACACAACTACGAATTTCTTCTTTAACGTTTTGTTCATTACGATAACTGTTCGCCAGACCAAATTATTCAAGGAGGAATTTGATTATGTCAACAGTAAAGTATGATACAGTAATTGATGCAATGTGGGAACAATGGACAAAGGGGTTACAAAACATTGCAGACGGAAACAAACAAATTGAGCAATGGACGTTAAAAGCACTTGAGCAACAGCAAGAATTTGTAACAAAAGCAGTTGAACAGCTTCAAGCAACAGACAAACAATGGAAAGCTGAATTAGAAGACCTTCAACAAAAAACAGTTGAAAACTTACGTAAGACAGCTGGAAACGCTGTTGCCGATTCTTATGAAGAATGGACAAACCGCACGCATGAAGCATTAAATAAATTACAAGAGCTTTCTCTTAACCAAAGCAAATCAAGCTATTCTTTAGTAAAACAAGCTCAAGAACAATATCATCAAGTAGTAACACAATTAGTAGAAGAGCAAAAGAAAACACGCCAAGAATTCCAACACGTATCTGATGCATACGTAGAACAAGTAAAATCTCTTCAAAAGTCATTTGCTCAGTCTCTTGAGCAATATGCAGTTGTAAAATAATATATAAAAAAGCCCAGCTTCTTTGAAAGCTGGGCTTTTTTATACTTTCTTGCAAACCATTACCAGTATGCAAAATAGTAAACAGCAAATAATACAGGTACAGCAGTGAACTGCTGTACCACTAAAAAAGGAGATGACTAATCATGGCTAGAACAAATAAACTATTAACACCAGGCGTAGAACAATTTTTAGATCAATATAAATATGAAATCGCTCAAGAATTTGGGGTAACTCTAGGTTCTGACACTGCTGCACGCAGCAACGGTTCAGTAGGCGGAGAAATCACAAAACGCTTGGTGCAACAAGCTCAAGCTCACTTAAGCGGCAGCACACAAAAATAAAACATAACTTCATAACATGGCTAAAAAAAGGCACCTGCGTGTGCCTTTTTCTTACATAATATAGTCTTTTAAATACACGTAGTCCCCCGCTAATATAATAACCATCGCGATAATATATTTACGGTTTCTTTCAATTGTTTTCCGGCTCACTTTAACATGTTTTTCAATCAAGCGAATAGGAAGCTGCCGCTTTAAAAACAGCTTATCTTTTAATTCTTTTTCATTGACGATAAATGATGCAACTTCCACAGCATTTCCCCTTGCATCCTTATGTTTAGGAGACGTGTTGATAATGTCTTCAAGAGTTAATTTAAACAATTTTAGCGTCTGACAAAAATAAGTCATTTCCTCTTGAATATATGAAGTTTCACTTTGCCTTTTATAGTTAGAAAGCGATATATCCCTTTCTACCTTACCTTGAATAAAACCTTCATTTTCAATTCGGCTATAGAGCAGCGTTTGATTTCTCTTTTCTTTTCGAATATAGTCGATTACTCTTCTTTTAATAATAAGTTCCGCAAATGCAAGAAGAGATCGCCCTTTTTGGATTGTGTAATTTTCAATGGCTTCATTAAATGCAATCAGACCAATGCTAAATTCATCGTCAGCTTCACTTATATAACGTTTACATACAGCTGAAACAACTTTAGCAATAAACGGTTTATATTGTTGAATCATTTCATTATGTAATTGTTTATCCCCTTGCTGAATCGTCAGTACAAGCGTTTCAAGCGATGGAGGCGTTTGAACTTTTGTGAGCATTGGCTTCACCTCTTTTACTATACTCAGTTGCTTTATACCATGTTAATATCGAACAGGGTTGAGAAGCGCTCTGCTCCTTTTAATTTCCCTTTATTATAACCCATAATAGCTCAATTTTACCAATTAACATACATTTGAAATATATGTTTATAAACTGAAATAAACTTCATTGAACTGAATTACTCACGGCTGCTTCTGTTCTCTACAGAATATGAACGAAAAAGCAAAACATTCGGATATACAGTAATTAAACAGCAGTTAGTTCTTTTACCCTTTATCTAAACAATCTAAACTAGGTATTTTGTCTCAATATAGAAAATGCGCCTTCAATTAGCATTGAAGGCGCGTTTTTTTGTTATTGATTTTCAATTTTTTTTAACGATTCTTTTTCTTTCTCTGAGCCTTCAAGATCAGTTTGTTCTTTGTTTTTAGATAGAAACCACCCTGAAGCTGCTATGCCAAGTAACACAATCCAAAACGTAATTTTCCACACTTTTGATTCAGGGAAATGTTCATTAATAATACCTAATTCCGGATGAGCAAGGGTATACACCGCTAACTTAACTCCTACCCAGCCTACAATAGCAAAAGCCGCCGTTTCTAGACCTGGGCGCGTATTTAATAGCTTCACGAACCAAGTTGCAGCAAAACGCATAATGATTAATCCCATAATTCCTCCGGCGAAGATCACCAAGAATTGTCCGCCATCGAGTCCGCCAATTTGAGGAAGATTTGTTGTTGGCAATGTAACGGCGAGAGCCACAGCAGCCAAAATTGAATCAACGGCAAAAGCAATGTCTGCTATTTCTACTTTTAAAACCGTCATCCAGAAACTTGAGCCCTTTTTCCCGTCTGCTTCTTTCACTTTTTCATGATCGTCTTTTTTCACATATCGCTTCACAATATGATTAATGGAAATGAACAATAAGTAAATGGCTCCTATAGCTTGAAGCTGCCATACGTCGACTAAAAATGAAATCAAGAACAACGAACCAAATCTAAAAATAAAGGCACCGGCTAGTCCGTAAAATAATGCCTTCTTGCGTTTTTCTTCCGGTAAATGTTTGACCATAATAGCCATCACAAGAGCATTATCCGCCGCCAAAATTCCTTCTAATGCAACCAGCACTAGCAATACCCATCCATACTCTAACAAAAGCGATGCATCCATAAAAATCCCCTCTCGTTTCTTGTATAAGTTTATTTATCCTCATTACAGGAATAAAACACAAAAAGACCTTTGCCAAATATGGCAAAGGTCTTGCTAAGCATAATCATTATGCCAACAAAGCCGATGGAATACTCCATGTAATGACGACTTTGTTTCAGGTTTCCCTGACGCTACTCCCCTTTACTCCTTAAGAAGTAAATGTATTAAGTTGTTTTTATTTTACAAAGAGTCCACTAATAAGTCAATTAAAAGCCCTCTAAACTTTTGTTAAGCTTTTGTTAAGCGTTTTAATACATTCAAAAACGTTGCAATATGAATAGGCTTTGTTACGTATTCACTAAAACCGACTAAAAAAGCTTGATCGATATCGCTTTGCATTGCGCTTGCACTCAGGGCGACTCGCGGAATATGCTTCAATTCTTTTTCCAGCTGCAGCTGTGTGCATACCTCAAAACCATTCATATCAGGCAGATCAATATCAATTAAGATTATATCCGGTGAAATGGACCTGATTAGCCCGATGCCGTTTTCTCCTGTTTTGGCAACTAAGAGCTTAACGTTTCTATATGGAGAAAGAATCGATTGCATAAGCTCAATATTTGTATCGTTATCCTCAATATATACAATTGATGTCGGCATGGAAAAACCTAAAAACGGCTCGGCTTCTCCTTCATCGGATAATCTTTTAGGAACAGGTGGATGTACTAAGGGAAAACGAACCCAAAATGTACTGCCTTTTCCTTCTTCACTTCGCACTCCGCACGTACCATTCATTAATACAACAAGCTGCTTTACCAGCGCCAATCCAATTCCTGTTCCGTCTTTTTCTAGTCTATTTACACGGTAGAAAGGTTCAAAAATCCGATTTAATTCTGAAGCTGGAATTCCAAAGCCCTTATCTTCAATCGATATAGTTACGTGATGCTGAGTGATGTCGGTATAGATAGTGATATCGCGATAAGCGGGCGAATATTTAATGGCGTTTGTAAGCAGATTTAATAAGATCTGCTGAAACCGAAGTTCATCTACTTCAACAAAGACTTCTTGGTATGCGTGAAAGCGAGTATAAAGGATACTATGCTTATCTTTTGCTAATGGTTTCATAATTTTAAGCGCGTCTTCAATCGCCTCTTTTACCGACACCGGTTCAAGATTAATCGCTAAGTGACCTGATTCAATTTTCGATAAATCAAGCGTTTCATTTATTAAATAAAGAAGATGATTACCTGCTTTTAAAATTTTTCGTATACGATTCAATTGTTTTTCTGTTAAATCTTTTTCCCCTTGTTCTTCCAATATCTGTGCATAACCTAAAATACTGTTTAAAGGCGTACGAAGCTCATGACTTACTTTTGATAAAAATTCAGACTTGGCTTGATTTGCCTTTTCGGCTTCTTCTTTTGCTATAATCATTTGCTGATTGGAATGAAGCAGGTCTTGTTCTTGTTCCTGCTGCTTTGTAATATCATAAAATGTGACAACTACGCCTTTATAATATTTGCTTTCTTGAAGAGGTTCAGCATTCACCGAAAGCCAAGTCAACTTTTTCTCATTTAAATAAATGCCCATCACTGTATTTCGCACAGGCTCTTTTGTATGAAGACAGCGGACAGATGGAATATCTTCGAGTGCAAAAGCTGTGCCATCAGGATGAATAATTTCCCAGTCTAAACCAAACGGGTTAACCGATAACATTTGGTCATAAGGTACGTTTAGAATCTTAGCAGCGTATGCATTGGCAGCAATTAAGTTACCTTCAAGGTCATGAAACACCACCCCTTCTGACATTGTAGAAAGAACGGATCGATACATGCTTTCACTTTTAGCCAGCTTTTCTCTTGCTTCGTGAAGATCTGTAATATCTACTATAGAACCAATGACTTCTTTTACTTCTCCTTTGGAAATATGAGGTATTAACTTCGTATAATAAGCAAAGTCGTTCAAAAGTACTTCATACGACACTTTCTCTCCCGCCCATGCTTTCTCATAGTATCTCTTATTTTCTTTTGCGTAGGATTCAGGTAAAAATTCTTCAAGTGTTTTACCGACAACATCTATTTCCTCATATCCCATTTCACGAATCATTTTGCCTTCGCACATGGTATGAATATACCCTTTATCGTTTTTCACAAATTTAAAAATAGCGCCATCTTGCTGTGAAAGCGTGCGTTTTAAATCTTCTTGTAAATCCATAAGCTGCTGTTGCGCCTTTTTTCGGTCTGTAACATCTTTGGCGATGACGTAACTGCCTTTAAGTTGACCATGAACAATAATAGGCATTTGCGTTACTTCAACGTATACAGGCTGATTATCTTTGCGAATGAGCGTTGCCTCATAATAAACAGAGTCTCCGCTCAGGGATTTCCACATATATTCTTCAGCTTTTCCAGCTTCTCTGAACATATAAGGAAACGGAATTTTCTCCATTTGATGCAACGTGTATCCTGTTAGTTCTATTCCTTTTGGATTAATCGTTTGAATATTACCGTACAAATCAACCGCACACACAATATTGGGATTGTAGTTAAAAAGAGATTGATAATACTCTTCTTTTAATTGACTTTCCCTCACTTCTTCCTGACGCTTAAAAGCAGCAACGAGCAGGAAGACAATGAGTAGCGTAATCGTGATGCTTGCAATAATGTTGGAAAATGGCGCTTGATACGGCAGCCACTGGCCCCACCTTCTAGCAACTGAATGTGTAATATGCAGCTTCATTCCATACATACTGATGAAATGCATAACTGAAATTCCAATACCTAGCAAAATAGAGCTAACAAGTTTAAGAAACGGATTAGCTTTCACGCTTTTCGAACGAAAAAACAAGTGCATCGCATAAAATGCAACGACCAGGGCGATGATGACGGAAAGCAAAACAGATAGCACTGCATAATGAATGCGTGCTTCTGTTTCGATTGCTGCCATTGCAATATAATGTGTACCCAGAATACTGCTTCCTAAAATAAGCCCTGACCATACCGACGTGCGCCATTTCCAGAATGTCCAAAACGCAACTAGTGACCCGCTAATTGCTATCATTAAAGCAAGGATAGAAAGTACAGCATCAAAATGAAAGCTAACAGGAACATAATAAGCAAGCATAGCAATATAATGCATCGCCCCCACTCCAAGCCCCATTGAAGCCGCTGACAGTGTAAGCCACAAATAATTGTTCCGCTGTTTTTTCATCATTTTGCTCATAATATCAAGTGCTGTATAAGAGGCAAGAATCCCTACAATGACAGCAAGAAATACGGTAAATTCATTATAGTGACCAGTAATTGAAATCATTTTCTTTCCTTTCAATTCAACGTTACTTCTTCTATCTAACTCTTCTCATAAGAACTATATTACTATTGTTTGTTCCGAAAGCAGACACATGAAATAGACGAAACTTACATAAGCTTCGTCCTTTCATCAACATAACTATTTTAGAAGCAGCAGCATCTCTTAATTCGTCATTAACTGATGCAGCTGTTTTTGAACGTCTTGGATTTTTAATTTTGAGATATGAGCATATTCATCAATTTCTAAGAAATAAACAAGATATGTTTCGTTTTTTGGTGTGATGTGCGAAACTTTCTGTAAATTCACGATATAAGACCGGTGTGTTTGACTAAATACAGAAGGGTTCAAATACATATAGATATCACTAATATTTTCATATGTCTCATAGACACGTGATTGAGTATAAATTAAGCATTTTTTTCCGGATTTCTCGATAAAAATAATTTGATCAATTGGAATGTAATAAGTAGAACCATTAAATTTTACAGGCAGTCTTTTTAATTGCTCACCTGGCTTTTTTGACTGATTTTTATCAATTCCAATGGAGTTTTTTGCCCGCTCTAACGCCATATAAAGCCTGGTTTTTTCAATCGGTTTTACAATGTAATCCAGTGCTGACAACTCAAATGCCTTCACCGCAAATTCATCATAACCGGTGATAAAAATGAAGTTTAAATTCGGCTTAATGCGCAGGCACTTTTTTATGGCATCTACACCGTTAATCGTAGGCATATTAATGTCTACGAGCACAAGGTCTGGACTCTTAGCCATCACTTCCTGTACAAGCTGCTCTCCGTCTTTGCAGATGCTAATCACTTCAAATTCCGGAAGCTGTTCTATAAAATAATCTAAAATTTCAACCGAATCTTCGTTATCATCGGCAATAATTAAGTTAATTTTGTTCATCCTGACTCCCCCTAGGATACAATGTTAAAGTATAGTACGAACTATTGCCCATTCTGTTTTATGCATGTCTACACATCGTTATAGTGTTTTTATGTTGAGATGAATGATCTACACGGACGCTAATCGTTAATGAACACACAACGATTGTTCATGGGGAATATTGCAATAATTGTAGGTTTTCTAGAAGAAGACATAAAAACCGTTTATCTATTATCATTTATTTTCCTAACAATGATTTAATACCCTTTTTATAATCTGTAAATCAGCATGCCAAAATCTTTATTTAACATTTTCGATAAAGGCGACACGCTCTTTTCAATCATTTTGTTTTCTCTTACTATTAAAACATGTTCTACGCTCTTTCACCCATACTTTTGTTAATTTTTTTACTTTTTATTCAAGGTAATTACTTACATATTGTCCTTAATAACCATGACTTTGTGATTTCACCCAAAAGAATTTATGTATTTTTTATTCATTTTATTATAAAAATTCTAGCATATAAAGGTATGAACTTACATATGTATTCCGAACTAGTTCCTTTTAAAACTATGATTATTATACCATTTCATAGTATAAATCACATATAGTTAAACGTGAAGACTTTCCATTCCTTTAAGTGTTCAAAGCTATTTATTTGTAAAATAAATCAATTCATTCTTCTATAAAGGCTACATAACTTAATTAACTATCTATTATTTGTAAAAAAACAGGCCTAAAATTATGACGCGGCCTGTTTTGCATTCATTTCTTATTTTTCATTTTTTACAATTTGCTGTGCTTGTTTTGATACAAAGAAGCGATTCTTTTTATCCTGTACCACCACGCTGTCCATTTGAATTTCTCTTCCATTTACAATAGCAATATTTTTATTTACTGGAAAACGCACCGTTCGCTTATTGTTTGTAACAACCAGCACAGGGTTGTTTTTGTCTTTTGAGTCAACCGCTACCTTTGAGCCTTCAAAAGCTTTATTTGCTTCAATAAATAATTCATTTGTTAACTCATTTAAGTTAATATTCATTGATTTAGCCATATGTTTGGCAATATCCGTATTATCAAAGTGCCCCGTTGGTCGATTTACGCCGTATGAATACAGAAATACATCCTCACCCGTATGACCGCCCGTTGTGAATCCAAGGTTTGCTCGGTTGGCTAATAACTTCGATAGTGCAGCACTGATTTCTTTTTTATCTCTTGCTTTAGTCAGCTGCGCTTTTTCCTCTGAAGTTAGATTTGATAAACCATACAAAGCAGCTACTTCTTCTTTATTTGATAAATCTTCTTTTAATTTAGACGTGGCACCTTCTAACGTCATTTTTGCTTTTTTTAATGGATCAATATAAGCAGAAACAGGTGTAGTATCGTATCCTTTTGTTGTATTTGCATTACCGATTGAAAGACCGCTGTTTCCGTGATCGGCAATCGCAATAACCATCGTATTTCCATCTTTTTTAGCGAACTCTACTGCCTTGCCCACTGCTTCATCAAACGCTAATACATCGCTAATCATTCCTACTGGATCATTCGCATGAGCTGCCCAATCCGTTTTGCTGCCTTCAACAAATAAGAAAAAACCGTCTTTATCTTTTGACAACGTCGTTATTGCTTTATTTGTCATCTCGGACAACTTTGGCTGTTCTGCTTTTGTCTGCAGGCGGTCCATATCATACGCCAAGTCTCGGTCGGCGAAGCTCCCCCAGATTTTTTTGGCGCGTGACTGTTCTAATTCCTTTTTATTTTCTACAAAGTCATATCCTCTTTTATTCAATACATTGACTAAGTTTTCACCGTCTTTCCGGCTTTTTTCTTCTTTTCCCGGAAGAAGAGATTGCTTACCTCCTCCAAGCACTACATCAATGTTTTGATACACTTGCTGCTCCGCTAGCGTTTGAAAATCATCACGATTATAGTTGTGAGCTGAAAAACCAGCTGGCGTGGCATGCTGGATTTCAGAAGTAGCCACAATTCCTGTCGCGCGCCCTGAAAGCTTTGCTCCTTCTAGAACGTTTGCTACCGGACGAAATTGATCCTCTTTTTCTACTGGTTTAACCCCAGGCGTGTTCACTACCGAAGGCAGCACACCTACATAACCTGAATTTGATTTATTTCCTGTCGCTAAAGCAGTAGCTGCCGGAGCGGAATCTGTAATAGCAGATTCTGCCGAATACGCACGTACTCCCCCGGCCATCAGCTGATCCATATGTAACGGTTTTCCCTTGTACCATCTTGCGAGTGTAGTAGCATTTGAACTCGTCCCATCCATTACCATCATAATGACATTTTGAGGTTTCTTAGCTGACTTATGCTCCACTTTTGCTTCCGTTTGAATAAGGGAGTTTCCTACACCAAACGAGGCCAATGCTACTGCTCCTGCCAGTGTAATACCTGCTAATTTTTTTCTCATATAAATGTACCCGCTCCTTTATTTAATTGTCTTCGACATGTCTAAAGTTACCATTCAAACGTAAATCCACTGTTTACCCGCTGTAAAAGAGTGTAAAGTTTGTCTTTATATTCTTCCTTTCTTCTTGAGAAAAAATAGTCGAATAAAAAGGAAGTACATGAACAAACTACCAGTAATAGAAAGTCATGCGAGGGGCACGGTTATGTTTAAACATTTATTTAAAAAAAAGAATGCAGACGATCAGCCCAAAAAAACATTGGATGAACTGATTAAACAATTTAAAAAATCAAGTGATTTTACAACATTAGCCATTGGTTCGCAGCATCGAAAGTACATCATTACTTATTTTAAGCAGCTCGTAAACATGCAAAGTGTTGAAGATAAAATACTCGAGCCTTTTCAAAAACTAGACTTCACGTTAAGCAGTATATATGAAGTTGAAAATGTTCTGCCGATTGAAGATATTTCAGTCACAAAAGATACAAAAGAAATTTTAGAAAAGATGCTGCGCGGCTATGTGATGTTTCAATTACATAAAGACGATAAGCTAGTAGCGCTTATTAAAGTTCAAAGCTTTGATACAGGGTTTCGAAAAGAAAATGAAACGGAAAATGAGTTCAGCGTCGTTGGTCCTAAAATTGGTTTTGTAGAGGATTTAGATGTCAATCTCTATTTAATGAGAAAAACGGTCATTTCCGAAAACCTTATTTTTAAAGAACTCACCGTAGGAAATAAATCGAAAACGCGCGTGGTGCTTGTTTACTTAGAAGGCGTAACGAACCCTCAGCACGTGGACACCATGACCCAACGCCTTAAAGATATAGATTTCGACGTCATTTTTGATAGCACAATGCTTGATCAATTAATTTCCGATAATTCTTCTACGGCGTTTCCGCTTTTCTTAACAACAGAGCGGATTGACCGAGTCTTGTTTAGTCTGTTAAACGGGCAAGCTGCCTTCTTTTCAAGCGGTTCACCCTACGCAGTTACGGGACCGTCAACGCTGCTTGACTTCTTTATTTCACCTGAAGACTACTATTTACCATGGGTTCTAGGATCGTTTTTCCGCGTTATTCGTATTTTAGGCGTCTTTTTCTCTATTTTTGCTACTCCTCTTTATGTAGCCATTGTTACTTATCATTATGAGATGCTTCCAAAAGATTTGCTGGGTCCTATTATCTTTTCAAGGACCAATGTTCCTTTTCCACCCGTCATCGAAGTACTTTTTTTAGAAATAACCATTGAACTGCTTCGCGAAGCCGGAGCCAGACTTCCAACAAAAGTAGGTCAAACTCTGGGAATCGTAGGCGGGATTGTTATTGGGCAAGCAACAGTCGAAGCGGCGTTAACAAGCAATATTTTGCTTATTATTGTTTCACTGACAGCTTTAGCTTCTTTTACAACGCCTATTTTTAAAATGTCTAATACCATCCGGCTGCTACGTTTTCCGTTTATTTTGTTTGCCACTGCGTTCGGTTTAGTCGGCATCACCTTTGGTTTTTGTTTCTTACTGGTTCATTTGCTTCGTTTAAAGTCTTTGGGCATGCCTTATCTTGTTCCGCTTTTTCCGTTTCGTCCAACAGAGTATAGGGATACCTTTCTGCGATTGCCCTATAGTCATACGGCAAAGCGTCCAAGCTACTTGCGTCCTTTAGAACGCTTTCGCTATAACCCTAATAAAGCGAATAAGACTAAACGAAAAAGTAATTTAGATAATGAGTAAAGCGGGGAAACGTCATGAAGAGAATACTTATTTTATGCACTTGCCTTACTTTCTTAACGAGCTGTGCAGACCGTGAAACAATTGACGAAATTCAAGTAGTTAACTCCATAGGATATGATTATATTCCTCAAAGCAATAAAGTGAGAGGAACCATTTTATACCCTATCTATAAGTACGGGCCAACGGAAGAACCCAGTATTATTGCGGCTACTGCTAATTCATCATTTGATATTCCACTTCGTTTAAACAATAAATCATCTCTTCCGGTCGCTTTTGGGCAGCTGAGGAGCATCGTCATGGGAAAAGAATTTGCAACACATGGCGTGGATGAATTAGTAAATACAATTGCTAGAAATCCAGACCTTGGACGTAATATTAAATTAAGCATTGCAGACGGCAACGCACATGAATTATTGAGCTCCGTTACAAAAAAGAAAATTAAAGACTATCAGTTTATTTCTAATTTGATTGAACAAAATATCCGAACAGAAAATTTGCCTAACACTAATTTACAAATTTTTTTATTCAGTTTTTTTAGCGACGACCGGGACCCGTATCTTCCTGTTTTAGCACAAGAAAAAGATGCTATTAAATTAAAGGGACTGGCGCTTTTCAAAAAACAAAAAGTCGTTACAACTATCGGAATGAAAGAAACATTTTTATTTAAGCTGCTAACAAGCGGAACAAAGCACGGCCGCTACTCAGTGAAAGTTAAAGAAAGTGACCGCGAAGGCGAAATCATTCTACAAAACTTGCGCACCAAAACAAAGTATGAAATTAAAGGAAATCATCAACACCCAAGTATTATTGCGCACTTAACTATCGATGGCCTTGTAAAAGAGTTTCCTGGATGGATAAATTTAACAGACTCGTCTAGTATTAAAATGGTTGAAAAAACGCTTCAAAAACATATTGAAAAAGATGGGGATGCCTTTATTAAGAAACTTCAGCGGCACAAAATCGACCCCATTTGTTTTACAGATTATGTTCGAAGTAAAACACGCGGGTTTAACAGTGAAAAATTCAAAGCGCAATATCCGGATATGAATATTGAAGTAAAAGCTCGCGTTCATCTTATTCAAACCGGTATTAGCAACTAGGAGGAAGAAAAGATGCATAATACAATTAAAGAAGAAAATCAAGTTTCCCCTTCTTTTCTTTTTTTCTTAGTGCATTCTACGCAAATTGGCGTTGGGATCCTAGGATTTCAGCGTTATATTATTAAAGGAGCTGGATATGAAGCTTGGATATCCATCTTTCTTGCTGCGATCAGCGTCTGTATTTTATTAGCGATGATTTTTAATATCTTAACTCGCGAAAACAGCGATATTGTCGATATTCACCGGTTATACTTTGGGAAATACCTTGGAGGAGCTTTAACTCTTGCGGCATCGGCTTATTATTTTATCTTTGCGTTAACCATTTACCGGACGTACGTAGAAATTTTACAAATATGGATGTTTCCACAGCTGGAAACATGGATTGTATCACTTGTTTACTTACCTATTATTTACTATACAGTTTCCGGTGGGTTTCGTGTGATCACTGGGATTGCTTTTTTTGGGGTCGTGCTTCCCTTACCGCTCGTATTTGCATTGATTTACCCATTAAAATATGGGCACCTTAATAATTTATTTCCTTTGTTTGACCACACGATATGGGAATTTTTAATTTCAACTAAAATGATGACTTTTGAGAATTTAGGATTTGAAGCCGTGCTTTTTTTCTATCCTTTTATAAAAAATGGCGCTACTAGTCAGAAGTGGGGGCAACTTGGCGTTTTGTTCAGCACTTTTTTATACTTGTGCACAGCATTAGTTTCATTTGCCTACTTTAGTCAAGGACAGTTAATGCATACGATCTGGCCAACTTTAACGATGGCCAAAATTATTGAAATTCCATTTTTACAGCGTTTTGAATATATTTTAATTTCTCTGTGGCTTTTAGTCGTTCTTCCTACAATTGCTGTCAGCGTATGGTGTACAATTCGTGGATTTAGTAAAACATTTAATAAGCCGCCTACGATTTTTCTCATATTAGCTCTTATTGCCCTTCTTGGTTTTTCTATTTTCTTTGATGATCGGGAAACCATCGATCAGCTTAATACACGTTTATCCATGACCGGCTTTTATTTTATTTATGGCTACATTCCTTTCCTTTTTCTCTATAGCCTCATTCGAGCCAAAATAAAACAAAAGAAAACACAAAAAGAAGAGCGTGAGCCAACTTTAAGTTGAATCACTCTCTTCTTTTCATACTACCTTATTTGTTAAATAAAACAGCGTATTCCCCGTATCCTTCTTTTTCTAAATCTTCTTTGGGAACAAAGCGAAGAGCTGCTGAGTTGATGCAGTAGCGCAAGCCGCCTGCATCTTGGGGACCATCATCAAATAAATGGCCTAAATGAGAGTTAGCCGTTTTACTTCGTACTTCTGTACGAACCATATTATGACTAACGTCCATATTTTCTTTTACTTCATCTTTATTAATCACTTTTGTGAAAGATGGCCATCCGCATCCGGCATCATATTTATCAGTTGAACTAAACAATGGCTCTCCTGATACAACATCTACATAAATTCCCTCTTCTGTATGATCCCAAAATTCATTGCGAAACGGAGGTTCCGTTGCATCATTTTGAGTCACTTCATACTGAATAGGCGTTAATGTCGTTTTCAGCTTCTCATCGCGTCCAAAGTCTTTCCAGTTTTCTTTAATGAAACGATCACGTCCAGACCCGCGTCGATACATAGCATAGCGGAATTTATTTTTCTTATAGTAACCTTGATGGTATTCTTCCGCTTCATAAAACGGTTTTGCCGGTAGAATTTGTGTAGCAATCGGCTCAGAAAAACGACCGCTTGCTTCTAATTGCTGCTTCGATTCTTCAGCTAGTGTCTTTTGGTGTTCATTGTGATAAAAGATAGCTGTTCGATATGAATCGCCTCGATCCGCAAATTGTCCGCCTGCATCCGTTGGATCAATTTGAGGCCAGTATAGTTCTAAAAGCTTTTCATATGGAAAAACCTCTGAATCAAATGTAATTTGGACCGCTTCATAGTGGCCCGTGGTTTCTGAGCATACTTCTTTGTACGTCGGGTTCTCTTTGTGACCGCCTGTATAGCCAGATACAACTTTTATAATGCCTGGCTGTTCATCAAAGGGCTTCACCATACACCAAAAACAGCCGCCCGCAAAAGTTGCTACTTCATATTGTTCTGTCAAAAAGATGACCTCCTTCATGTGTTCTTTCTATTATTATTATACGCTGATTTTATGTTCTCACCAACTAACTTGCCTTTTATACTCTTTGCGTTTTAAAACAAAAAAATAATCAGTGAAGCTCATATTCACTGATTATTCTTCCGTATTTAAAGCGCTTTATTTTTGATGGCCTTTAATTTTGTGAAACAGCTGATTCATCGTTTCAATTTCTTTATCTGTAAAGTGCTCAAAACGCTCAAGGAAATAGGCTCGTTTCTTCTCTTGAATAGCATTAAAAATATCCTGTCCTTCCTTGGTCAGTTCAATATCAATAATACGCCGATCGTTTTCAGACCGTTTGCGTGCAATGTAGCCTTTTGATAAAAGCAAGTCGGTTACCGCCGTAATGTGGCTTGCTGACACTTGAAGATACTTGGATAAATCAGTTGATCGCTGTCTACCTGAATCAACCAGCATACGAAGCACCATAAATTCATTTGTTGATAGCTCTGAATTGTATACTTCATTAATTTCTTGGCGAAGCTGTCTGAACACAAAGCGAAACAGCGTCTCCATTTCTTGAACGAGCTCTTCTCTTTTTTTCACTTGTCACTCTCCTTAACGCTATCGCATGATAACGAATATGTATTTACGAAAGTATTTCACTTTCTTAACTTAATTAGTTTTATCAAATTACTAAGCGTTTCGTCAACTATTATTGAGATTTTTTTCCACAATTCTGTACGAATTGATGTATTTTTCATAAAATTCCATAAAAAAAGCGATTTACCGTTATGGTAAATCGCTGCTAGTAGCTAAAAATACCGGTTAAAAAGCTTCTCCATCTCGGAACAGGCTTTTTACCTTTTAAGCTGTCTTCACTTTTTAACTGACTTTCAAGTTCCACTACTCGATTTTCTAATTTCGTAATAACTTTATTTAATCGATCGATTTCTGAACGATGCTCTAAAATTTGAAACGTCACTACTTCTCCCGCTTTTTCTTCTGTACGCTTTTCATTTTCAATCAGCCTTAAAAAAAGCTGATCAAGCTGCTTTTGCATGTCTTGTGCACGTTCATCAGATATAACGACCTCCTCTTTTTCTACTACTTTTTCTACCACTTTGACGACGGCTTGACGATTGCGGTTTTTTTGAAAGTTTCTAAGTGCTTCAATATTTTCTTCTGTAAACTCACAGTGTCCCGATTCATTTCTCTCTAGCTCGATATCCGCCATTTTGACCCACTTTAATACCGTACTTGGATGTATTCCCAGCGCTTTTGCCACATCTACCGTTTTCATCGTCATGTTCCATCCCTCCATTTTTTTCATTTACTAGCCATTTCGAGAGAAATTTTCAAATCCCTTCATACGTGACAAAACTAGTATGAATTCGTCAAAGAAAGTGGACGTTCAACAAATGAAGAAAATGATGTCATTATTGCTTAGAAAAACTCGTACAATCCTTCTGCAAAATAACAAAATTCGTGCTGTGAAATCCCCTTGCCATATCCCTTAAAAAAAGACGCGCGCTCTTTACCTGTAAAGATTCCGTCTTCAAAGCGCACAGCAAGCGCCATATCACATAACGAGCATCTCCGCAGCTTCCTCCGCTCCAGTCAATAACAGCTGTTAGAACGAATTTGTAAGCACTCGGGCTTTGAAAGTCCGCCAGTGCCCGTATATTTTTTAATACATAATATTCCTTATATAACCATTTTCTGTACTTTTCCCTTTTTGCTCTCTTTAAAACATATCTCCCTTTAGCCGTATGAAGGCTATCAACATCTGAGGTACACCCTTGCTTTGGAAACGTCACTTTTTCCATTTGCTTTACATATTTTTTTATTGAATAAAGAATTTCTTCTATTATAATAGGATGCAGCTGTCTCACTCTCATTTCTTTCTACATTCTCTTTTGATTGCTCTTTCCCTACAAAAAGGATAAGACATAACGAAATCACTTTAATCTAGAAACAAACAAATGTGGTAAATGAGCTGTTATGAAGCGCTTGTTACGCCGCTGTTGGTTTCCGTGCAAGACTTCGCTTTCCGCGGAGCCTCCTCGTCGCTTCCGCTCCTGCGGGGTCTCACCTGTTCCGCTTTTCCAGCAGGAGTCTCCGTCTTTCCCTCCAATCAACAGCTAGAAGCAAATAACTATTTACTTGAAACCTACGTTCACCATTCTAATAAAAAAATCCGAACGATTACTCGTTCGGCTCTTTCTTCAACTAAACTACTTTTGCCCAATCTCTTACCCTTTACCAAGCACCCAACGGCTTTTGTTAAACATTGTATAACCAATCGTAAATAAAGCAATAATACAAACCGACAAGCTTCCTGCTGTATACGCAAGACTCTGCATGTCATAGACACCATAGAGAAGCTGTTTCATAAGTGCAAATACGTTATAAATAGGAATTAAAAAGGCATTGGACTGCAGCTCGTTTACGGATTTTCCCATCAGTAAAAAGCATGGCAGTATCGCTACTGTAACAATTTGCGATGTATAGCTTTGCGCTTCTTTAACGGAACTTGCTAAGAGACTAAAGATACAAAGAATTAGCCCTGCTAATAAGGCAAACAAAGTGATAGCCACTAGTAATGAAGCGCTAAAAGCAATGAGATGATTATTTAGGTTCAAGGCATCATTTAACGTCACGGTAAAGTAGCGTACAAAAAGCACAAATGAAATAGTAGAAAGCACTCCGCTTAAGACTCCAAATGTAGAAATAGTGAACCACTTTCCTATTAGTATATGTAGTCTTTTAATAGGAGCCATGAGTAGAGCTTCCATCGTTTTTCGCTCTTTTTCTCCTGCGAAAATATCATTAGCGGAAGGTACAATACCTCCTAACACCCCTATAGCAATAATCATAGGAGCATAAATTGCCACCATACTTAATGAACTATTATCTTTATTTGAAAGGCTTTGTTCCTTGACATAGAAGGGCTGAATCGTTTGATCATTAATATTTAATTGTGTTAAACGTTCTTTTATAATACCGTCCCTCTGTTTATTTAATATAGCTGTAACGTACTCTGTTGTACGTGAAGATTCCACGCTATCTGGACTTGTATAAATGATTACGTCCGGCGATTGCATATGGAGAATTTTATCAGAAAATTTCTTATCAACTTTTAAAGCTACTGATGCTTTGCCTTTTTCTACTGTTTGAAGTGGATCTTCGCTTTCCACAACTTGAAGGTTTCTATCTTCCTTTAACCATTCCACTACACTTGTATCTGAGCCTTTCTCAACAGCTATGGACATACCATCAGGTTGATTACTAGACATCATTCTATCTACAAAAAACAGCATCCCTACATTTAACAAAATCGGAATCAACACACTAAAAATAATCGTTTTGCGATCTCGTAAACAATCAATTAACTCTTTTTTATAAATGTGCCAAATCATATTAAGCCCCCCTCACGATACGCGACATAAAGATGTAGTTTAAGTCTGTGCTTTCTTCTTCTTTATACAGCTGTTCATTTGTTCCTTGATAAATCATTTTTCCTTTATGAATCATGATGATAGACTGACACAGCATCTCCACTTCTTCCATAATGTGACTGGAAAAAATAATCGTTTTCCCTTCTCTTTGCAGACTTTTAATAAGCTCACGAAACATGTTTGCTGATGTAATGTCTAATCCTGTAGTCGGCTCATCAAACAGGATAACGTCCGGGTTATGAAGAATAGTGCGTGCAATGGCTACTTTTTGACGCATTCCTTTTGAAAAGCCTCCGACGCGGCGATCCAAGTAGTCTTTCATTCCAAAACGTTTGGCCAGTTCCTCAATCCTTATCTTTGTTTCATGTTTGCTCATGCCATAAAACTTAGCAAAATAAGCCAAGTTTTCACGAGCGGTCAAACGGTCGTATAAACCTGTTTCACCGCCAAAAAGCACGCCAATTCTTTGTTTTATTTTATCAGGCTGTTTATGAATGTTAATTCCGTGAATGAACATATTACCTTCCGATGGTTCAAGTACAGTCGACAGCATACGTAAAAGAGTTGTTTTCCCCGCTCCATTTTCACCTAATAGTCCTACAATTTCTCCTTGTGCGATGGTTACATGAATATCTTGAACAGCTGCAATTGTTTGCTTTTTCTCTTTAAAATATTTTGTAACACCTTTGATTTCAATCATATCCGCTCTCCCCTTTTACTGTGATTGACTATATCTTAGCTTTTTTTTTATACAGCATCTTCCATCTTGTCATAAAGAGGGTTTTTTATGTCGCGAAACGTCCTTTCCATCTTGTAAATCATGGTAAAATAGTGTGGTAATATCCAATAGAATGAAACAAAGAGGGTTTTTATTTATGAAGGTAGGATTAGTGGACGATCATTCATATGATTTAGAAAAATTGAGGATTTCTTTAGAAAGAGAAGATGATATAGACATACTTTTTTCGACTAGCAGCGCGGAGGAAGCTTATAACGAAATTAAAAAAAATGAAATTGATTTATTAATTACAGATATTGAAATGCCAAAGCTATCAGGTTATGAGCTTGCAGACTTTATCAATGCTTACGCACTTGATATTCAAGTCATCTTTGTCACTGGGCACAGCGGCTTTGCCGTTCATGCATTTGAACTCAACGTTTTAGACTACATTATGAAGCCTTATTCTAAAGAGCGTCTGTTAAAAGGCATTCAGCGTTTTCATCAAAAAAAACAATCAACTGACACAAGAGATAAGCTTATTTTAAAACAAAAAACCGAAATGCAAGTGCTGAACAAACAAGATATTATATTTGCAGAACGAACGGGTCGTTCTACCACAATCATAACGACAAATGGAGAATTTAGTACCTATCAATCATTAAACGAAATTGAAAAAGAATTAACAGCGAGTCATTTTCTAAGGTCGCATCGAGCTTTTATTATCAACATTTCCTATATTCAAAATTTCTCCCTGTATACTAAGCACTCCTACTCAGTGATGTTTCAAAGCACCGAAAAAACAGCTTTAATCACGAAAACAAATTTAGACATCTTGCAAAAAGAATACTTTTAAAGGAGGGACTATCTAAAATGAAACTATTTTACACACTAGTTTTACTAACTGCTTTCGTGCTCCTCTTTTTTAAAGACCTGCCTGTTAGTTTACATCTCCTACTTAGTTTTTTTATAATTGGTTCATTTTTTATATGGAGAAAAAAATATCAAACGGCTCCTTTAATAACTATAAAAAAAGCAATCGTACTGACGTCTTTTTTTCTGCTTTTATTTAGCCTATCTTCACCTTTTAGTGTTAGCCTAACCGTTATCGCAATGATTAGTTACATGACCGACATGTTTTCTTCTTATCAACAATACATATTCGTAACTAACCGGGAAAGCAGTGCTTCACGTGAAATTCAAAAGAGCAATGAGCTTTTTCAAGCGTTAAGAGCTGAAAGACATGATTTTATTAAACATGTCAGTGCCGTATCCTATCTTCTAGAAACAAACCAAAGACAGCAGGCACAAGAGTACATTCAAGATTACGTTGAAGCTTTGAATGATACCCATTCATATATTCAAGGTGAACATTCGCACGTTGCTTCTGTTGTACATCAAAGCAAGAATCAAGCACATACGTGGGGAATACATATGAATGTTCAATTAGATTCACCGTTATCACAGCTGCCTTTAAAGCACCTTGACCAAATGAATCTCATCATGAATTTAATGCATAATGCTTTAGAAGCCGCTCATTCTTCTGAGAAAAAAGAGATAACCGTTTCGAGTATGATTCGAAGTGGCATTTACATTTTAGAAGTCAGCAATTCTACCGCTCCTTTATCACGAGAGCGTCAAGATCACTTGTTTACTTCTTTTCATGTTACGGAAAAGAAAGAACGCCACGAAGGCCTTGGCACGTGGATCATTTCTGAACTTGTTTCCAACTACCACGGACGCTTGGAATATACGTACCACGATTTAACTCTTTCCATTAAAATAAAATTTCCGATAGTCGTTTCATCAAGACAAGCAACATAGCCGCTGCAGCCCAAGCGGCTTTTTTCGTATGAGCCTCTTCTATACGTACACACTATAAAAAGCACCGAAAAAAAGAAATATTTCACACTTGTTTTAGCTCTTTTATCGTCACTTTTTTAGTTTTTGATTTTTTATATGCAAATCTATTGCATTTCAAGTAAAAAACGAATATTATATATCATGTTGCTTTTAATGTTCGTTATTTTTGGAGGTTACTTATGTTTAAGTTAAAAGAATATAACACGGATGCTAAAACAGAGATTTTAGCTGGTATTACAACGTTTTTAACCATGATTTATATCGTCATTGTGAACCCAGTTATTTTGTCCAGCGCCGGCGTTCCTTTTGATCAAGTTTTTACAGCTACTATTATTTCAGCGGTCGTAGCTACGCTATGGATGGCTCTTGCAGCTAACTATCCAATCGCTATTGCTCCCGGTATGGGAATGAACGCATACTTTGCTGCTTTAGTTGTTGGTTCAAATGGAAGTATCGACTATGCTACTGCTTTTTCAGCTGTATTTGTAGCGGGTATTATCTTTATCATCCTATCGTTAACATCGTTTCGTGAAAAATTAATTGAAGCTATTCCAAGCAATTTAAAGCACGCGATTAGTGCTGGTATCGGTTTATTTATTGCTTTTATCGGGCTTCGTTCAGCCGGTATTATTGTTGCAAATAAATCAAATTTAATCGGACTTGGTGATTTGCAGTCTGAAAAAGTAGTGTTAACACTAATCGGACTTGCAATTACAATCATTTTATATACGCTAAATGTAAACGGCGCTCTATTCTTCGGTATGATTATTACGGGATTAATTGCTTTCTTTAGAGGACAGCTTTCATTTGATAAAGGTTTGTTTGCATCTCCTCACCTTCCAGACGGCTTAATGATTTCAAATCCTTTTGCTGCTTTTGGAGATGTTATTCATCATGATTTGTACACAGTTGTTTTTTCTTTCTTACTTGTTACGATTTTTGATACAACAGGTACAATGGTAGGAGTAGCTCAACAGGCCGGTCTTATGAAAGGTAATAAGATGCCTCGCGTCCGTCAAGCATTGCTTGCTGACTCATTTGGTACAACGATTGGCGCTTTATTTGGTACAAGCCCAACAACGGCTTACGTTGAATCTTCATCTGGTGTAGCAGCAGGCGGACGTACGGGTCTAACGGGTGTGACAGTAGCTATTTTATTTATTGTGGCAGCATTCTTTAGTCCAGTTGTAAGCTCGGTTTCTGGCGTAGCAGCTATTACTTCACCTGCATTAATTATTGTCGGAAGCTTGATGATGGGTGCTGTAGCTAAAATTAATTGGAATGACTTTGATGAAGCGTTCCCTGCCTTTTTAGTTGTTCTAGCGATGCCTCTTACATCAAGTATTGCAACAGGAATTGCGCTTGGCTTCATTTCTTATCCGTTAATGAAGCTGGTAAAAGGAAAAGGCAAACAAGTTCATCCGCTTGTGTATGTCTTTGCTGTTTTATTTCTCTATCAGCTCATCTTTTTACCGCATTAAAAAAGCTTGGAGATTCGTCTCCAAGCTTTTTTTATTGAAAGTGATTGTTATTTTCTTTTGTTTGATAAAGATAATTTTCCACATAGATTTGTTCTGCGTCAGAAGCATTCTTTATCCCTTCTTCTGGATCTAGCTCGATACTTCTCTTTTTAGCTATATAATCCACTAGTGCCCCAAATCCTAAAAGACCGCCTATGATCCCAGCAAATACAATCCATATCGGCAATTGCTTCACTCCCTTTTTTTAAAATTATATCATCATCAGCACAACAGGTAAATATTAACATATTTTCTTCACTTATAAATAAAACGCTTTTTACCAAATATACGCAAAAAACGTCTTTGTATTTGGTATACTAAACTCACGGCATGTTCTACAGAGAAAGGGGCTTAATTGCATATGAACAAACAGCTTGGAACGTTAATGTTTGTTATTTTTATGGTATTTGTAGGCTTTGGAGTGATCATCCCGATCGTACCTGAAGTTATTCGTGCCACGGGTGCAAGCACGGTCAATTTAGGAATACTAATGGCTAGCTATTCGATCGCATCTTTTATTACTGCACCTTTTTGGGGGAAGCTTTCCGATATAAAAGGCCGGCGTCCCATCTTACTTTGGGGCTTACTCGGCTTTAGCGCAAGCTTTTTTCTTTTTTCGGTGGCAGAAAACTCCCTGACTTTAATGTATACGTCACGCATCATCGGAGGTTTGTTTGCAGGAGCTGTTATTCCTTGTGCTTTTGCATACGCTTCTGATAGTACAGATGAAGAAAACCGCACGAAAGCAATGGGACTGTTAGGAATGTCGATTGGCTTAGGCTTTATTTTTGGACCGGCATTAGGCGGTGTCCTTTCATCTTTCGGCTTGTTTGTTCCCTTCGTTATCTCTGGTATCTTGTCACTGATTATGACAGCGTTCTCATTCTTTACGTTAAAAGAATCGTTACGAAAAGAATCTACTGATAAAGTACAGACATCGAGATGGCATGACTTCACGTCAGATTTCCAAGGAGCTATGAAGTATTTATATGTTCTTTCATTTTTAGCGACTTTTACGCTCGCTGGTTTAGAAGCTACTTTTCAATTTTTTCAAATAGCGAAAATTAATGCTACTCCTACGACAATCGGATGGATGTTTATGGCGAGCGGTTTAACTCAAGCGCTGATTCAAGGCGGTGTGCTGCAGCGATTTAAAAAAGGAAATGAAAAAAAGCTGATGGCCATTGGCTTATTGGTTTCAGCAATGGGATTTACGTCTATTTTGTTATCTTCCAGTGCCGTTAATGCTACCTTATTTTTGTGCATATTTACAGCAGGAAATGCCCTTATTCGTCCTTGTGTCCTCTCATTAATTACGATGAGAACCAAAGTAGGATATGGCTCTGCTTCGGGGCTAACCGCCTCAATGGATAGCTTAGGGCGTATTTTTGGCCCTCTGCTTGGTGCATTTGCCTTTAAACTCAATATGACGCTGCCTTTTATTATCGGAGCAGTTGTAACTCTAGCTGCTTTACTGTTGATTCAGCGCCATACAGCTCTAGATTATTCTGAACAAACACTCTCATCGTAGAGGCTGGAACAACATTATTTTAGTTGAAAGAAGATCCGAACGGTGAATCAAGATTCTTGATGGAGAATCCAACGCGTTCGGATTTTTCATTGTTATGAGTATTCTAGCTGTGTTGATTGAAAAGCAAGACGGAGACTCCTGCGGGATAAGCGGAATAGATGAGACCCCGCAGGAGCGGAAGCGACGAGGAGGCCCATCCCCGCCTCCGGAAAGCGAAGTCTTGCACGGAAATCAACAGCCGATTCCTACTAGCTCATGTGGCTTATTTGTTGGCCTTTGGATTAATTTAGCGATGTCTCAATCTTTTTCATCGTTACTAACACAAGATTATCAGCAGCTGCAGTACGTTTTATAATTGAAAACTGATGAGCTTCGTATAGCTTAATCGCAGGTATATTTTTTTCGGCTGTAGACACCATACATTCACATTCAGAATATCTTTGAAGTACATGTGTTAAAAGACGGCTTCCGATTCCTTTTCGAAAGTAACGAGGACGCACAACGAGGCGGCAAATCGTCAATCGCTCATTTTCTATTTCAAACGACAGCACGCCAGCTAGCTTACCTTCAATCATTTCTCCGATAAACACTTCCTTGCTTTTCATAATATCTTCTTTGCTTTCTGTAAGCTGAGGAATGTCTGAAAAACCAATAAGCCTTGCTTCTTCTTGATAAGCTTCTATTTGCACAGCTACTATTTGAAGAGCGATATCCACTCTTTGATGTTCGAGGATTTGAAGCATGAAAACCACTCCATTTCTTTCACAAATTTAGACAAATTCCATGTTTTCACTATATCCAAACGCCTTCCTTGTACATATTGTATTATGTACCGAATTAGCCAGGAGGTGTTTATATGCATATCACTGCTGAAAGAATTAGAGAAGCAACAGAAGCGATTGCTTCTACTGAGCTTGAAACATTTATGTACCAAGAGCCAACTGCACGCCACAGACGCTCTCGTCGCCGTTCTACTCGCCGCACTACTCGCCGCACTACTCGTCGTTCTACTCGCCGCACTACCCGCCGTTCTACTCGCCGCACTACTCGCCGCACTACTCGCCGCACTACTCGTCGTTCTACTCGCCGCACTACCCGCCGTTCTACTCGCCGCACTACTCGCCGCACTACTCGCACTACTCGCCGTTCTACTCGCCGTTCTAGCCGTCGCCGCTGTCGCTGCGGTTCACCTTGCTGCTCATATCCATGGTTTAATAAATCATTTGGCTGCTGCTTTAAAGGGCATGGCTGTCGTCGCTAAATAAATCTAAAGCAAGTCGAGTTTAAAACATACGCGGCTTGCTTTTTTAAAGATTTTTATTTTACATAATCATTCGTTTTACTCTTCTTGAAAAAGAAAACGACGTATAATAGTGGGAAAGAATCTCTCTTAAAAGGAGGCCTATCCGTGCACTTATCTTTTGATCATCTTGTTCATTTTTCACCTGATCCTATTAAAGCTCAGAAAGAACTAAACGAATACGGAATAAATGTCGTCAAAGGCGGCATCCATGAAAAATGGGGCACTTTTAACACGTTGGCTTATTTTAACCTCAGCTATATTGAATGGCTTGGGCTTAGAGATATCGCGTTAGCTCAAACTGTTACAGATAATGACCTTATTCAGCAGCTTGTTAACGAACATACACCGGTTGGTCATTTTGGTCGATTTGCATTCCGTACAGATGATATGGATTTGCTGATAAAAGAGCTGGAAAGCAAGAACGTCACTGTAAAAGGTCCTGTAGCGGGTTCTCGTCAAACCAATGATGGAGAAAGACTTCAATGGAAAATGTGCTTTATTGAAGCTGACCACCATTCCCTGCCTCTTCCTTTTTTTATTGAATGGGGTGAACCAGAAGAAAAACGCAAGCCAAAGCTAGCGGCTCTTTCTTCTCACCAAGCTGGTCAGCTGCAGCTAAAAAATATTTACTGTGCTGTACATAACCTCGAAGAATCCATCAGCAAGTGGACGAAATTGCTGGACATTCAGTCTGCCGAAAGCTACAAAGACTCTTTACTTGATGCACGTTGTCAAAAACTATATGTCAATGGAGGAAACCTTATTTTTTGCAGCGGAACCCAAGGTGTTGTCGGTGATACATTAAAAAAAGTTGGAGAGCGTCCATTTTTGGTTGAATTGGATCACGCTCTAACACCGCAACAATTTACCGTACAAGGAGCTTCTTTTAAATTCAACAAATAAACATCCGCCGGCGGATGTTTATTTGTGTGCTTCTTTTATAGCTTGATAAATGAAATGAGGCAAAATTTCAAAGGAATACTGAACGTCTAATCTTTCGGTCCATTGATGCGCATCTCTTCCCAGCGGTCCAATGTTCAGCACCGGCATCTTCAGCTCCTCTAGCTCTTCTAGCGGGATATGATACCCTTTATTCCATAGGGGCATGTTTGCTACTAACGTGTTAAATGTATGAAGCGGATGCTGCAGGCTGGCATAGCTTAGATCCGAAATTCCGCCAAAATAACTTTGTTCAACTAGCTCCACTTGGAATTGCTCTTTGGCAGTTGCCTGTACGTTTGACAAAATCTCTTGTACAAAGGGATCATCATGTGAACAAACGGCCGGATAAAAAGGCGGCGTAAAAAATAAGACCATCATCGGAGCTGCTTCTTTACATAAACCAGCTAAAGAGTTTACTAAGTTAATGGTTTTATTTCTATCGTCATCCTCTTGTGCCAAAAGTGCTGCTTCCATTTCTTGCACATATTTTTCACCGTGCTGTTTGACTGCATGAGTATAAAGTTCTTCATACGTCCATACGTTCACGTCAAGAGATGAACCCTCCATTCCCGCAGCGTACTGCCTAGCGGCTTTATTATAGTGTTTTTTCACATTCAAAGCCGCTTGGTCAGCCGATTTCGACAGCAGACCTGTTACTTCTTTAAGAGAGCGGTTTAACATAAATAAATTAAATAAGACAACGGCAGAGTGCGGAACTTGAACTGAATACTCTTCTTTTAAATCTTTTTGTATCAGCACCGTAGGAGGTGGACTTGTTTCATCTCTTACTTTTTCGCAAAAATCAACGTTTAATTCTATTTCTTTTGTTAAATAAGAAGCTAGTAAATTAGCATTTAAACCAGCTAGCGGTTCCCCTACATGAGTTTCTTTTCCATAACACAAAAAGCTTGGCATGATTTTCCCAATCGATCCTGAGTACACGTAGTTCGTTTGATCTCCAGGATAGCGGCTGAACACTGGTTCTGCATTCAGCATGAGAGAAAAATCCAGCTTATGTTTGCGGGCAATCTCTAAAAGAACAGGCACTGCTTTTCTCATCCCAAGCGAATTTACTTCTTCATCCGGCACCGACAGCAGCAGGATGTTTCCGTCAAACTCTCCGTTGCACGCTCGTTCAACCATACTGATATGCAAGGCAATGCCTGCTTTCATGTCCATCGTTCCTCGGCCAAAAAGCCAGTCTCCTTTTATCATATCTTTTTGTACGTGTGCCGGAACTTGTTCCATATGGTTATAAAAAGTACTCGTTAATGTATCAGCGTGAAAAGCATCCTTTTTCCACTGTCCATAATCTTGTACATCCACTACATCGTAATGACTTACTAATACAACTGTTTTATTCGTATTTTTCCCTTGAACAAAAGCTGTGACAATTGATCGCCCGTCTCCTGTTGAATGAAGCTCGACCTGCTCGTTTTTTTGAAAGTAAGGCAGCTTCAATAAATACGACGCTATCGATTCAGCCATTTCCACTTCTGCCATCGTTCCTGTCACGCTAGGTATAGAAACCAATTCGCTTACAAGCTTTTTTAACTGTTCTTTTGTTTGATACAAAGATGTTTTGTTCGACATACCCTTCATCTCTTTCCTTTTTCTAAATTTTCTATCAAACAAAACCATTCGTCAATCCCTTTGACAGAGACCCTTTCATTCTATCCCTATGTATCATAGTATGGCGCTGCCTTTACGCACATGATAAAAAAAGAGTGCGCGGCTAGGGATAGCACCGCACACTCTTTTTTTACTTTTCGTCATCTTCTAAAAAGTCTAGGATACGATCAATAAGCTGTTCGCTTCCTGCATCGTTTCCGTGTTCAAGAGACATTTCCATTTCAATGCTCCTTTCATAAAATATTCTTGTTTTATAACATACCACAATTCATTTCGAATGTAACCTTTAATTTGTGTAAAAATTTCGACAATTTATGATTAATCTTAAAACCTAGTGAATATTGATTATACCCACCAGATTCTTTGCTTGTCAAAAACCATGCTTTCTATTTAAAAATACTTAAAAAATAGAGGCGCGAGCAGACTTCTTCTATAAAAGACAGCCTACTCGCTCAAGTTTGGAACAGCATGATGAATAAATTTCTAGTTCATTTGCTTTTTGTACATCTTTAATATCTATGCCTACAGCATATGTACGAACATGGTTTTCGACCACAATTTCATAAAATGTTTCTAACTCACGATAAGCTACTTGATAATGCTTTCCTAATAATTTCACCGCTTCCTTTAATGCTTTCTCTCCTGTATGTGCTGCAACTGCTGTATGACTCATAAAACCCTCTCCTTTTAGAAAAATAAAAAAAACTCATTTTGCTTTGATGCAAAATGAGTTTTTCACCCGTTTTATCACCCAAAGCACATGCTTTGCTGGTAGGAGCACCTTACATTCGTAGGTTGCTGTGGAGTCAAAGAGCCAGATCTCTCGTCCACTCGTGATAACTTTTTTAATTTAAAATTTATTTTATCAAACAATTTCATCCGCGTAAATAGAAAAATAAAAATATTTTAATTTTTTAGGTAATGGAATGAATTCAAAAAATGAAAGCTTAGATTAGCAAAATACGCAGCTGCTACAAGCAATGCCTCTTCATTTAATGAAAAAGAAGGATGGTGCCATTCATATTCTCCAGCTGTACCCATCCATACAAAAAATCCTGGTACATGCTGCTGATATACGGCAAAATCTTCTCCTCCAGGCGATTGTTCAGCTTCTACGACTTGATAACTAAGATCCTCCGCCGCTTTAATAGCCAGTTTTTCCAGCGTATCATCATTGTTTACTACAGGAAGATATGGATACCATTTAACGTCTACTGAAGCCCCGAAAGCTGCGCCGATCCCTTCAGCAGTTCGTTTCATAAGAGCCGGTATTTTTTCTCTCGCTTCTTCTTGAAAGGTACGCACCGTTCCTTCAAGCGTTACTTTGTCAGGAATGATGTTCCACGAGCTCCCTCCATGGATTTGAGTTATGCTGACAACAACATTTTGAAAGGGGCTGAGATTACGGCTGACAATGGTTTGTAAACTAGTAACAATTTGACCAGCAGCAGCAATCGGATCTATTGTTTTTTCAGGAATACCCGCGTGACCTCCTACTCCTTTGACGTCAATTTCAAAACGATCAACACTTGCCATTAAAGGTCCCGGTTTGATACCAATGGTTCCTACAGGAAGATCCGGTTTGTTATGCATCCCAAATATCGCTTCCACTCCTTCGAGCACACCTTTTTCAACTAGCATTTTTGCTCCAGAAGCCGTTTCTTCAGCTGGTTGAAAGATAAATCGAACCGTGCCGCAAAGCTCCTTCTGACGCTCTTTGAGAAGAATGGCTGCTCCGATTATAGAAGCCGTGTGAAAGTCATGGCCGCATGCGTGCATAACACCGTTCACTTCAGAAGCAAAGGGCAGATTGGTTTTTTCTTCAATTGGCAGCGCATCAATATCAGCTCGAATAGCGATAGTAGGTCCCGGCTTTCCTCCCACAATTTCTGCTACTGCTCCTACGTCTAATTGGAATTCATCCGCTATAGAAATATCATAGTGTTTTAACCACTTTTTAATACGTTTAGTTGTTTCATATTCTTTCATTGAAAGTTCTGGAAACCGGTGCAGCTCACGGCGTATGTCTATTAGCTTATTTAGTAGTAATTGATCTGTCATCTTTATCACTCTTTCACATGTCTTAATTTGGATCACTTCTCTATCTTTTACGACAAAGAATGTACCTCGTTGAATTTTTTATAAAGAAATACAGTCGTATAACCTTCTGCAAGGTGCTTTTCTTTAGCTTGAACATATCCTTTTCGTTCATACATCTCAACTAACCAAGGATGTTCTTTTGCTGTTCCTAAAGACACACCTGGTGATTTAAACATATTTTTTATTATCTCTTCCTCTACTAGATGCAGCAGCTTAGATCCAACGCCTTTACTGGCAAACGACGGGTCCACTGCAAACCACCAAAGGTGCGGAACAGCAAACGGACCTGGATGTTCTCCCCAAGGCATTCGTATAGACACAGTTGCAGCGATTCTTTTATCTTCTTCATATACATAGCAAAGGTTTTGAGAAATGTTTTTCTTAACGAGGGCAAGATCAGCAGTAGCTGCTAAGAAAGGAATGCCTAGCTCTCGAATAGGCTTATATGCTTGTAGAGTCAAGTTCAATAAGTTATCTGCATCGTCATTTGTTGCCAAACGGAATTCATTTTTCATCTCTTCGTCTCCTTATGTAGTGCTTAAATATTTCATTTAACTTATAAGTTTACTAAGAATTAAAAAAGACAGACTGCCGCCTTGCGTACTCACTATACAACTGCTTTTATAACGTGTCAAATTTCATTATCTCTTTCTATGAAAGCTATCATAAAAACCAATACTTACAGTTTATTATACTGAACAAATATCAATAAATCCCCTTACGAAACCCCTTTCATTACTTTCGTTAAATTTTCAACCGCAATTATAGAGCCACGTATGATAAAATAGAACACGGTAGTTGTAAGAAAAGCAAACAGAAATGTAATCACTAGCATAATCGAGGCTGCTTGCTCTTGTTTCATAATAAGATAATAATTTGTCACTTCAATTACAGTAAGTGTTATGACCATCATATATAGCATTTCACATGTAAACTTTGAAACGCTTTTTTTATTTTTCATTCCCTATACCATCTAAAGACATAGAATGTCTAATCTATATTAGTAGTATCGGCATATTTTTATATGTTTTTGTAAAAACTAAAGAAGAATTGAAGCAATTATTATTGGCGCTTTTCCACTAAATATTGGAATACATATCATTCTGCAAGGCGCTGCAACAGCAGTTGATAACTGTCTGATTATTCTTTCATTTGACCAAACTCTACCTTTGCTTATAAAATGAAGATTTGTAGAAAGGAGTACGAAAAATTTTATGTATACGTATCAAACAGGCAATCAAACAATTGACTACAAAATTGAAGTCGTTCCAAATAGAACCGATATCACGGTGCAAATTTGTGACAAAGAAGGGGTAAAAGTTATTATCCCAAGAGGTCTTAATGAAAACAATGTGCGTTCAATCATCGCACGCAAAGCAACATGGATTTTAAAACAACTAAACGGTTCACAGCCAGCTGAGGAAAAGCCAGCTGCTCCAAAGAAAGAAGCAGTAAAAAAAGAAACAGCTAAAAAAGAGGCTCCTAAAGCAGCAGCTTCTGCAGCTAAAACTGGTTCTTTTGAAGAAGGAGACAAATTCCCTTACCTAGGACGTCAATACCGCTTAAACATCGTTCGTGGAGATGTAGCAAAGGCTGAAATGACATTCCGTGCAAAATTCATTGCTACAGTACCTGAAAGCTGGAACGAGCAGCAAACAAATGAAGGTATTGGACAACTATTAACAGAGTGGTACCAAGGCCGCGCAGGTGAAAAATTCCAAGAAGCTTTGAAATCTGTTAAAAAAGCAGCTGACAATGCTCCTGAATCTGTTAAGTGGGACGAGTTAGGTGAAGAATACGCTACGACTCAAGATAATACAATCGTATTAAACTGGCGTTTGCTAACAGCTCCTCTTGCAACAATTGAATATGTCATCGCTTCTCAATTTACAAATGCAGATGAGTTATTCGAAGATGCAGCTGAACGCAAACAGTGGTTAAGCGATAACACCCTAAACGCATTTTAAGTTTATACATAAAAAAAGCACGCGGCGAACGCGTGCTTTTTTTATTTAAATAGAAGTACTCGAATAATCTCACTGCTCAAAAATTAGTTAACCTGATAGGTTCATTCAAGTGCATCTTATAAACAAATATATAATATACATGTTTAAAATGTTATTAACCTAATTTTAAAAGCAGTAAGTAAGACTAAACTGATTCTATAAAAAGCTGCTTTTTATCCTTTTAATACTCTAAACGCTTCTCTTACTTTTCGTGCAAAATCTAACGGTGGCTCTACGGATTCAAAGTGCATATACATTGCTCTCGGCTCTTCAAATAGCCAATGGTTGTGAACGGCCGTAACCTTAATATCTCTTTTTCTAAGCTCCGTTAATAATGGATTTACTTCTTCTTGCAAAAGCACGGTTTCACCTAGATTTAGCGCTCTTCCTTTGCTGTCTAAATCTTCAAAAGTGAAAAATTGAGGGGTAACTAACGGAGAGCGTGTTGGACGCCCTAAAATTTTAAAACGAATCGTACGAAACTTTTGTACCAAACAAACGCCATTTTCATCTAAACTGCCTTGTCCACCTAGAATTCTCGCAAACTCCTGACACAGACTCTTTTTATTTTCCCAACTCATTATGCTGACTTCCTCTCTTATAATAACTTGTCCTTCCTTAATCAATATATGTGAAAGTTGTCAAGTAGAAACGGCAGACACACAGGGAAACTACCCATTTTATGAATCCTGCTTATCAAAAGTCATATTTATTTTTCTTTGTTCATATCAATAGCATGTATTTTTGAATTTAACTAAAAAGAGAAATTCAAATGCCCATTTAAAGAATTTACTTAAACAATTTTTTAAAATTGAATTTGTAGGGGGAAGTAAAATGAAAAAAATAGGCAAAGATGATTTTATTTCAGGGTTTGTTCCTCATCATAATCATGGCTCAGTGGACTACACTTCTGTTGCGTCAGGACATGTCCATCAGTGCCTCGATGTAACGTCTCCTCCAATTCAAAGCGAGGATGGAAGCCACATTCACTATACAGAAGGCTATGTTGTTTTTGAAGACGGACATACCCATCATTACAAAGCCTACTCTGGTCCCGCTATTCCTATTGGCAACGGTATGCATGTTCACTATTATGACTTTTACACCAGCGAAGACAACCAGCATCGGCATCATGTCAAAGGTGTAGACCATCCTGCTCCGGGCGATAGATAATGAAATAATTTAATGCAATAAAGCCAAAGTCTCAGCTTGCGTTTATATAACCTCTTTAATAAAAGTGAGGCTGGGACAAAAGTATCTTAGCCCAAGTGAAAAACGAACCATTGATCAACATGTTTGATGAGTGGTTCGTTTTTTTGTGATGGTGAATATAGCTTCATCTGTTTCGTCCCTTATAGCAGGTGATTGAAGGGCAAAGCGAAGCCTTGCACAGAAATCAACTGCGGTGTCATAAGCGGTTCAGCTCATGTATCTCATTTGTTCGTCTTTAGGTTGGATTCATTTGGTTATGTCCCAGCCTCTTTGTACAAGTCTCTCCCTCTGCTTATGCTTAATCTGCTTAAGCGAAAAAGGATACGCGAGCTCTTTATTCCAAAAATTCGACATACCAGGTCTTTGGACATGTCAAAGTTTCTACACTAATCGATATATTGTGTTTTAAAAGAAAGATATATATAATCAAGAAAATGTTTGATTTTGTTTAAATTTGGATACCTATACCTATAAGCAAGATAGCAAACACTTAAGATGAGTGGTTACGCTGTAAAAGTTGTAATGACCATGTAAAGAAAGGAAGTGCAGCTTATGAAAGGACAGAGCTTTTTTATTTTAGGACTTATATTTGCTCTTATCATTGCTGTTTTAGCTGTAATTAACAACGATCCTGTACAATTTAACTATGTATTTGGTTCACAAAAATGGCCTCTTATTTTAATTATCTTAACAACGGCTGTGTTTGGAGGAGTTGTTGCTGCTTCATTGAGCTTTGTAAAAATTGTTCAACTAAGAGGACAAGTGAAACAGAAAAACAAGCGAATTGCTGAGCTGGAAGAAGAAATCAAGCAGCATAAGCCTGTTGAGCCTGTTGTGGAAGAAGAACCAAATCAACCAGCTACTCGAACTGAGCGCGCTCAGTTATAATAAAGAAGAGCCGTTATTCTCTCGAATAGCGGCTCTTTTCATTTTTTTGTTCCGCCAAGCATATTTTTGGCATATACGCATAAACAGATAGATATGGAAAACTTTAGTTCTGAGTGGTACAATCAACACTGTTATATCTCTATGAAAAACTTAAATTGACAGTCTTACCGTTAAGAAGGTGTTCATCCATTATGGTCAATAAAAAAATAAAGCGTGAAATTCTTACATACACAAGCGTCATCCTCGGCACCGTTTTGCTTTCTGTTGTCGTTCAGCACTATTGGTTTCAGCCCTATACTGTAAAAGGCGATTCTATGAAGCCTATTTTGCACGAAGGCAATCGAATTATTATTAACAAACACAGCAAGCTGGAGCGCTTTGACATTGTCGTTTTGCAAGCTCCTTATAGCAGTGATTTTCTAGTAAAGCGGATTGTGGGCTTACCAGGAGAAACGGTCGAATACAAAGATGATGTTCTCTATATAAATAACAAAGTCAAAAAAGAGCCGCATCTTCATAAATATTTATCCAAAGTGCCCGCTTACGAGCGATTTACTGAAAATTTTTCCACGTACGAATTGTCTCCAGACGGCACGATACCGGATGGATACGTATTAGTGCTAGGTGACAACAGACGCATTAGCCGAGATGGCAGGCATTTTGGCCTCACTCCGATTTCTTCAATCATGGGAGAAGTCAATATGAAATACTGGCCTTTAAAGGAAATGACTTTTATGCATTAACACATAAAAAAGAAAGCTCAAAAGTGAGCCTTCTTTTTATTTTGGATTTTCCTTATTTTCTACATGCTTTTCTTCTGCAAATTCTGTGTCATACGCTAGTTTTCGCTTAAAAGCCGGACGCGTTCTCGCTGTATGTTTGGTTTCAATATAATTGAATAAGTAGCGGTGAACAAAAACTTCAGCAAATGTAATAATAGCTGCAGAAATAATACTTCCCCAAGCAATTTGAACGTAGCTGTCTAATAACAATGTGCCAAAAATCCATACGCTCATATAGGTTAGAACAAATTCAACAATAATGGCATCGCGATTGCCCACTCGAGGCAGTACAATTCGATCTACTACTAAATATGTCACAACTGTTGTTAGCAAGCTAAAAGAAATAATGTCTCCGATGGTTGCATCAAAAAACAAATCAAGGCCTATACCAAACGCAATAAGTGCCGCTGCAAATTTAATGAGCAATAATGTTGCATGATTCATATTTGAACCCTCCTTTTTCTATTTAATTTGAACAAAAATAGGGAAATTAATACCTTTTTTGCCAAGAAGGGTATAATATAAGCAAAGCCAGTACGTTTGAGGCTGCTCAATCGTACAAGAATGATTTGGGAGATGTTGTAATGATTGTACTAGAAAATAGCCAAATGAAAGTCAGCATTCAAGAAAAAGGAGCGGAAGTTGTAGAAGTATTTCATAAAGAAAAAGACCTGCAGTTCATGTGGAGCGGAGACCCCGCTTATTGGGGACGAGTATCGCCCGTATTGTTTCCAATCGTAGGCCGATTAAAAAATGATCAGTATACCGTTGATCAGCGCGAATACTCTTTGCCTCAGCACGGCTTTTTACGTGATTCTACTTTCAGCGTGATTGAGCAAACAAACGAAACAGCACGGCTGCAATTCGCTACAAACGGCCGGTTTAAAGACGCGTATCCATTTGAATGTTCAGTTGAAATTAGCTACCGTCTGGAAAACAACCGATTAACGTTTCAGTGGAAAGTAGTAAATGAAGATAAAGAGGATATGTATTTTTCAATTGGAGCCCACCCTGCTTTTCGTATTCCGTTACGTGAAAACGAGCAGATTTCTGATTACTTTTTAGAAATAGAGCCTTCTGAAACTACGCCGAAAGAATTTGTATTAAAAGACGCTCTTATTCATGAAAAAGGAGATGCAGAAAACTTGCACCAGATGCCGCTAAGCGCAGATTTATTTGCACATGATGCGTTAATTTTTAGCCATATTGACGGAATTACGATTAAATCGGCGGTTAATGAAAACCAAATTAACGTTCAGTTTAATGATTTCCCGTATGTCGGTATTTGGTCAAAGTATGATGCAGAAAATCATACAATTGCTCCTTTTCTTTGCATCGAACCTTGGTTTGGAATTGCAGATACGCATGACCACAACGGAAATTTCAAAGAAAAATTAGGCATCAACCGTTTATCAAAAGACGGTGTATTTCAAACAGAATTCTCTGTTGCCTTTAGCTAATGCAACATATAACATAACAAAATCAATCCAATCAACAGCTAGAAGCAGCTAAATAGATTAAGCCTGCGTTCACCATAACAATAAAAAGCTCCGAACGAGTACTCGTTCGGAGCTTTCTTCAACTAAACTACTTTTGTCTCTGCTTCTTTTTATATTAGTTACTTACAACATCGCTGTTTTTTAGCGCATGGACTTGCTCTATTAGCTTCTGAACGTATTCTTCGCTGAGTACACCTGTTGCTCCTCGAATAATTTCAGTCGAATAGTGATCCGGAGGTGCGACTTCTTTTTCTTTATTTAACACAAAAAAAGTAAGAACATGATCCACCATCTTGCCTTCATGCTCGACAGAAATAATAGCAGGACGATAGCCGTTATTATCTACGCCTTCTCTGCCATACAAGTACGTAATCGCTTCGGGCGGCACGCGGTATAGTTTGCCTTCAACGACTCCGCCTTCTTCAACCATGTCTGCACGTCCTCCGTCATGAATAACGTGGTTATATCGAAGCGTATAGCCTTTAAAAACCGCTCTGCCGAGACAGTCCTGGAAATGCTGATCCACCCCGTGCTTAATAAAACGATCGTTATCCATACATGAACCGTAAGCAAAATATAGCATACCTTCTAATAGATCTTCTTTCCACACGCGCCAGTTTCCGCCCGGGATAAATTCCTGCAGCAGGGAACGGTCTCTTGCTACATACACAACGGCTTCAAATTCACCTTGGTCCGTTTCAACCGTTTGCACAACTTTATCATATTCATTGTCTTTATGACCTTCATGAATGTATCCTTCTAATTCATCAAGCGCCTTCCACATAAGCTGATCGGTCACTTCATACACTTCTCCGTATACAACATGTTCACTGTCGATATCGAGCATAGGGTAGCCTTGCTTTGTGTCATATAATTTCCCTTTCGTTTTTGCCTGCTTGGCAATAGGGCGCGCATGATGCAGCAATCCGTGATTACCTTCTCCTTCAAGAAGCGTTCCGTATACAAATAAATAATTGCACATACTTCTTATTCCCCCTCTTTCTCTTCATAAAGCTCTAGCGGTAACCCGTCCGGATCAGCAAAAAATGTGAATTTTTTTCCCGTTAGTTCATCTACCCTAATAGGTTCCACATCAATCCCTTGCTGCTCTAGTTCACGCTTGGAATCCTCTACGCTTTCAACCGCAAAAGCTAAATGGCGTAAGCCGCACGCTTCAGGTCTTGAAGGACGTTGTGGCGGATTTGGAAACGAGAACAACTCAATTTGATAGCCAGGAGCTACTTCTAAATCTAGCTTATATGAATCTCTTTCTTTTCTATATGTTTCTTCTATAATCTTGCATCCTAACACATTTACATAAAAAGCTTTTGAACGTTCATAATTACTTCCTATAATGGCTACGTGGTGCATTCGTTTTAAATTCATTTCATTCTCCCATAAAAACCCTTTTCTAATCATCCTACACAAAATGCCGGCAAACATCAAATAATTACGTTATCACCTTTGACTAGAGTGATAAAAGTCACGGACATAGCACCTCATAACAAGTAATATAACAACGAGGTGAATAACATGATTTCGTTAACATTTAAAGCAAGAATTGACCGAACTCAAAATTTAGATTCGTTAAAAGAAGAAGCTGCTATTATGCACCGTATTGCTGATCAGCTATCTCCAATGAGCCCTGAGTTCATAGGATATACTGAACGTATTCAATATGTGTATGAACGCATGCACATTATCGTACGTCATCCTACTAAAAAACTCGCTTAATATAAGCGAGTTTTTTTATAAAATCTTTGTCAAACTACCTTATTTTGAGATATACTGAATGCTAATAAAAAAATGAAACTTTTTGATCTTACGCGCGTATACTTAATTACGATAGGATAAAAGATAAATAGTTACGCAGATAAAAACCATCACGTGATGGTTGATATAGTTAAAGGAGGTGGTATTCTGATGGGGTTGCGACATACAAAATTGGCGAACTTGCAGAGATGGCACATGTAACGAAGCGCACGGTTGACTATTATACCAACATTGGGTTGTTAAAAGCAGAACGCTCTGCTTCTAACTATCGCTTTTATAACGAAGAAGCGCTGAAACGTCTTTACTTAATTGAAAAATTAAAAAGCGAAGGCCGTTCTCTTGATGAGATTTCTTCTCTATTTTCTATAGAGCAATCCGAGAATAGCCACTCCAAAGACGAATTAGCATCCAAATTTTACGTACTAAACGACAGTTTAAAAGAAGTTGCACCGCTTATGGAAAAGCTTAATGAAGAAGATCGAAAAGTAATGATGAATCGGCTCTCACCAGAAAGCGTCACTCTTTTGCACTCTTTACTGCTGCTGCTGTCGTAAATTTATTATTTACAGGAGGTGTTTACTTACTTTATAGCACTATAAAGTAAGTATATTCATTGATAACCATTAACTTAATTATTTTTGCGATTTTAATTGTACTCACTGCTTTTTTCGTTGCTTCAGAGTTTGCAATTGTGAAGCTTCGTAGTTCACGGGTAGATCAACTTGTTGCTGAAGGAAAAAAAGGAGCGAATGCGGTTAAAACCGTAACGACACACTTAGATGAGTATTTATCTGCGTGTCAGCTTGGTATTACGATTACTGCTTTAGGTTTAGGTTGGTTAGGAGAACCGACTGTTGCGAAGATTTTAGAACCGCTGTTTGAAGAACTGGGTGTTGCTGCATCTTTAACACACATCCTTTCATTCATTATCGCATTTGCGCTTGTAACGTTTGTTCACGTAGTTGTTGGTGAATTAGCGCCAAAAACATTTGCCATTCAAAAAGCTGAAACAGTTACGTTATTGTTTGCTCGTCCGTTAATTTTATTCTATAAAATTATGTTCCCCTTCATTTGGTTGTTAAATGGTTCTGCCCGTTTATTAACTGGAATGTTTGGATTAAAGCCAGCTTCAGAGCATGAACTTGCGCACAGTGAAGAAGAGCTGCGCATTATTTTATCAGAAAGTTTTAAAGGCGGGGAAATTAACCAGTCTGAATATAAGTATGTGAACAACATTTTCGAATTCGATAACCGTGTTGCTCGCGAAATCATGGTACCAAGAACAGAAATTTCAGCTGTTTCTGAAGACGACAGCATTGAAGATTTCTTAAAGCTTGCTGTAGAAGATCGCTACACTCGTTACCCTGTTACCGTTGACGGAGACAAAGATAACATTATCGGCTTAGTCAACGTCAAAGAGATTCTAAACGATGTCGTCATTAACGATGCGTTAAAAAAGCAAAGCGTGAAGCTTTATATGAATCCTATTATTCAAGTAATTGAAACCGTAGCGATTCAAGACCTATTGCGCTCGATGCAAAAGAAACGTACGCATATGGCTGTGTTGATTGACGAGTACGGCGGTACGGCTGGTATCGTTACCGTTGAAGATATTTTAGAAGAAATCGTTGGAGAAATTCGAGATGAGTTTGATACAGATGAAAAGCCGCTTGTTCAAAAAATCAGCGATCAGCACTTTGTCTTTAACTCAAAAGTACTGCTTGAAGAAGTCAACGAAGTCCTTCATATCGAAATTGAAAACGACGATATCGATACAATTGGCGGCTGGATGCTAATGCAAAATATCGATATCCAGGAAAGCGAATCGTTCAAACTTTTTGGATACGAGTTTATTGCAAAAGAAATGGACGGTCACCAAATGAAAGAAGTAGAAGTACGCGCCCTTCCTGAAGAAGAACGCGTGCAGCCTGAAAGCCATTCACCAGAACAAGAAGTTACACAAGCATAATAAAAAGAGCTGCTTCTTCATGAAGCGGCTCTTTTTTTATTATTGTTTTACTTTAATCATGCAGCAGCTTATACACAACGTTCTCTTCTGCCTCTTCCCCAGTCTTTTCCTTCGCTTGGTCCATCGTGCCGACAAATTCCAGCTTTCCTTCCTTTAAGACCGCAAACCGATGACACACGTCTAAGATTTCATTCAAATCATGGGTGATATAGATAATCGTCTTTCCTTCTGCAGCCAGCTGTTTAATATAACGAATGATCTCAAGCTTAGATTGCAAATCAATTCCGACCGTCGGCTCGTCCATTAACAAGACGGACGGTTCATGAATAAGCGCTACGGCTATATTTAGCTTTCGCTTCATGCCTCCTGATAAATTTTTCACTTTTTCCTTCCATTTTCCTTCTAGCTGTACAGCTGAGCAAAGAGACTGAAGCTGTTCATTCGACAGAGAGCGTGAAGTCATTTTGCTCCACATTTTCATGTTTTCTTTTACGCTAAGCTCTTCCCACAGCGCTATGTCTTGTGGAACGTAGCCAATGACTTCTCGAATTGCTTTTTGATTTTTCTTAAGCGATAAGCCTCCAATCATGACATTACCGCTTGAAGGAGCCGTAATGGTAGACAAAATAGACAGAAGCGTCGACTTACCAGCGCCGTTTGGTCCTAAAAGACCAATGACTTCTCCACTTTCTACGGTCAGCGTAACATTTGCTAACGACCGTTTTTTTCCGTATGTTTTGCTAACATTTTTAATTTCAATCATTTGATGCTCCTCACATTCCACACTATTTTAAACGCGCACAAACATATACATGCAATGGAAACAGCTATCTCTTTCCAAAGGAACGTAAGCGGCAGTGTATGCTGATACAGAAGCAGATGCTGCGGAAGCCACTGACTTATTCTTTCAATCGTTGCAGAAAGCTCTCCTACCGGGAAAAAGCTCCCTCCTATTATACTGAGTCCTGTGACCATGACAACGCTGATCATATAATAAGATCCAACTCGCTGACTTTCACTTGCAAGCCACGTGCTAAAAGCAACGCACACAATCACATAGATACACATATACAGCAGCACACCGTAAGACTCCGCTCCATACAGCCATTTAAATAGAGCAAAACTGATGAGAGCTTGAAGCACGTATAGCACCACATAAGCGGCGCTGACGCTTCGAATATAACCGTAAAGTCCTTTTTGCATTGTTTTCATTCGTTTAAAAAGATGACTCCGCTCTTTAATCATCCAATCTGATGTGATGCAGCAAAGTAAAAGCGTAAAAAATCCCCATACCGGCACGTATCCGGTCATTTGAACGTTCCTTTGCTTTGTATGCTTCTTCGTTCCTTGCACCTCGTAATCAATTGTCATCAGCGGCTTTGGCTTCCACTGGTTATCGGTATAGTGATACGCTTCTTTCCATAAATCCGGTCCTGCATGAATGTTATAGACTTTATATAAAAAACGCACTTCATTTGCCGCTTTAACATTTGTCGTTAACCTTGTCACTTCACTCGCCACGACTTCTCGAACCGCTTCTGTGGCAACAGAAGAAGGCAGTGTAAGCAAATCAATGACTCCTTGATAATTCCCCGCTTCTACTTCTTGCTGAAATCCGTTAGGAAACACAAAAATGCTGTCAATTTTATTTTTGGCCAGCTGCTTTCTCGCTTGTTCTTCATTCATAGAAAGAAACTGAATTTCTGTTGTTTTCCGTAGTCGATCCCTCACTTGTTTAGACATGTTGCTGTGATCTTGATCGACAAGAGCAACGGGTATTTTTGAATCACTTTGTACTTTTGCTAAAAACGAGCTGCTGATGACCGTTCCTATTAAAGGTAAAAAGAAGATCATGATAACAAGCATAGGGCGCTTCAGCAGCTGCTTTATTTTTTCACTGATCATTTTCTCCACCGCCTTTGCAAAGTCATCACGTAGCCAACAGTAAGAAGAAAACTTCCCGCTGCCGTAATGAGAATAGGCTTAAGGTAAGGAAAAGCTTCGTTTGTGTTATATCCAGCAAATTCATAAAATAACAGCTCCAAGACGCGGGTGTTGAGTGACCATTTCTGAAAAACACTTGCCCAGTCCGGTAAATAGACGACCGGCACAACGTGTCCACTTAAAATCGTACTCAGCAAAATAAACAGCAAACCGGTTAGTTGATAAGCTTTTTGTGATAAAAAAAGAACTCGAAGAAGTAAAAACAAACATAAAAAAGCAAACAAGCTTCCGCTTACCCCTGAAAAAAGCTCTCCGTACGTACCGGTTACAGGCAGTTTCAGTCCTTTAATGAGGCTTCCAAACAAAACGACAGATACCGGTAGCAAAAGAACAAACAGAGCCGTCAGCTGCGATAAATAAATGTGGAGAAACGATACACCTCTTGTTTTCATTCGAGCCAGTACGGGAGAAGTTTGCGTTTCACTAGCAAGCAGCCATCCGCCGTAGCTCCAAATCATAAGCAGCAAAGCAGAAAAAGACAGGACATAATATTGCTTCATATCCTGCTGAAAGAAACTCGTTTCTATTTGTTCATCAAATAAACTTCCTCTATCTAGTACGTGAAGCCCAAACGTCACCAAGCTTCTCTTAAATTCTGCGCGTCTATTTTCATCGGAAACATTTTCTTTTTCTAAAAAGGCATCAACCGTATTAATACCGCTTTGAGCAGCTGACGTGTAGTCAGCTGCACTTTCCATCACGTAGCGAAACAGCTGTGACTGAAGCGGCTTATTGCTATTCCCAATGACGTGTAAAGGCTGATTTTTTCCATGAGCAATATCATGACTAAAACCTTTTGGCAGCGTCACAATGGCTGCCACTTTATTTTGCTGCAGCAGCTGTTTAGCTTTCTGTTCATTCGTGTAAAGAGGTTTCATGATCTTGCGAAGCTTACCTTCAGTCAGCTGTTCGATGACGTACTTCGTTTGTGCAGTATCATCTTTATCTACAATTGCCACGGGGAACCGATTTACTCTCTCCTCACCTTGCATGGTCTGACTAATAATGATCCCTGCTCCAAGTAAAAACAGAGCAGGGATCATTATTAGCAGTATGAGAGATTTTATATTTTTCAATAGAGCTTTACATGTAAAAAGAGTCAAAGAGAAATATATCTTCATCTGCTTTGCACCTTTTAGTAACCAGCGGTTCCCATATTCATCATGAGACCTTGAACATTTTTAGCGAAATTTTCTTGAATCGACAGCATATCTTCAGGGGTTACATCTTTTACGTTTGTTGCATTAGATGCGTCAAGCTCTGGAATAGCTGCTGATTTTTTTAATTGAGAAGCAGAGTCAATTTTTAACGTAACGTTTGCCGGATCTGCTTTTGGTCCTATTTTTGTACGAATATCAAACGAATAATCTGCTTTTCCTTTTGAAGCACTGATTGCTTGATTCTGCTTTACTTCCCCGTTTACTACTAGATCTTCTTGATCACCTAAGTCTAAAGAGAAAGTACGGTCAGCCGTTTGTTTCGCATCGGTTTTACCATTGATGACCGAATCCATTTTAAACGTCATATTCGTGTCTTCATCTTTTGAATCTTTTGTTAACAAATGAATAGACATGTTTTCTTTTCGTTTTTCACTTTCCGTTGTTACGTCATTTTTCATATCAAACGTAAACGCATCATCGGTAGTGCTATCCGCTAGAACTGCTTTAAACTGCTTAGCCGTTTTGTTATCTTCATATGGAACATTTTTAGTCACCACGTTAAGTTTGCCTTTATCGTTAGAAGCATTTTTTACGCCCATGTCCATATCGCGAGCTACCACAACATCATCTTGAACGTACACAGTTGATTTCACACCGCCAGGGTAAGTCGTATCTTTTGCTTCTTTTTGGAAGTCTTGAAGACTTTCTTTTACTGATTTTTTCAATTCTTTTGGATCTGCCATATCTTTTAATTCTGGATTCGTTGCTGCCGAAGATTTAAACAGCTTAGATACGTGATTTGCATAGATGGTATGAAGCTTGTCATCTTTTGCTACCTTCGCAATAAGCTTATCCATAAATTGTTTTGTTTCTTTGTCAGACATGTTAAGCGTCACGCTTGTTAACTGAAGCGTTTTGCCATTTGTTTTATAATCCACATTTTTTTCTTTTGTAAAATAATCGCTGTCTAGTTCATCATAAATGAACGTTCCGTACTCTTTTGCAATGTAGGTTTTTTCTTTTTCCGTTAACTTTAAGTCTTCTAAACTCACGTTGCTCGTGTTAATATCAAGCGTTTCAGGACCTGAGTAAGAAGGATCGAACTTACGCGCTACCTGTCCATATTCGTCTAAGTTTAAATAGAAATATTCATTTGCTAGAATCGGGGCTTTAAAGCCTATTCTTTCTTTCGTTTGAAAGCCTTCTAGGTCAAGCGCTTTTGAACCGCCGATATTAAGAGCCAGTGAACCGTATCCTTCACTTTTTTTCGGATCTTGTTCCGCTTTAATTTTAATTTCAGCTTTACTGATAAGATCTTGAATCATTTTAAAGCTTGGATCATACGAAAGTGAATCCATGTTAAAGCCGCCTTTGATAGTAGCATTTGTAGTAGAAGGCTGCTTCATCGCTTTTTCCTGATAAGCCACCGTTTCACTGTACTTCGTTTCTAATTCATCTGCTGCTTTTTGATACGTATTTACTTCAGAAATTAAGTATAATTGCTTAGGAGATTTTTTAAATACCGTAGCAAATGTAATTGCTCCTCCAATAATCACAATCAAAGCTGCTAAAATGATAATCCATTTAGCCGGCGCTTTTTTGGGGGCGGGCGCTGTTTCTAGCGAAGCCGCTGTTTCGTCTGTTGTTCTGTTTTGATCTTTCTCACTCATCTACACCAGAACCTCCTATGTATTTTGTTAGTCACTTTGTACATGATAAGGAAAGGTTTCCATAAATTCTACTACTTCGACAAAATAAGACAATAATTAGTCCGATAAACCGATGTCTTTCGGTGCAATATCGTGTGCAAAGTACTCTACTTAAGTACCCAATATATTGAAAATAAAACCAATTATTCAAAACTATCTCAATAACTATTAAAATAGGTAAATGACTTATCTTCTTGTATTTTTACAATATATTCCTATAATTAAGCATTTACACCTAAGAATTACGAAGCGCAGTTTTTCTATAGCTAATCTCTTTTTCCTTTAATCACATACAGGTGATATCTATGTACGTCTTTATGAAAACATGATAAAAAAAGCAGCGTTTTGTTCTGGTTCGAAAGGGAAACAATAAATATAAGAAAGCTTTTTTCTTGCCGGTGATATAAACATCGAGTAAAGTATTGCTAAATACATTTTACACAATTTAATTTGAGGATAGAAAAAGGAGGATATCATTATGAATATACGCGTCACCCCTTCTGCAAAAGAAGCGTTGCGGAACGTAGAACAAAATCAAATGATCCAGCTTTCTTTTGATCGGGGAAGCTGCGATATTGTTAATACAATTTATGAAATGAAGATCATCTCAAAGCGCAGCCTTCAACCCTATGAAAAAGTTGTAACGGTTGAAGACTTAGAATTTATTGTTGATGATGACATGGAAGAAGTGTACGACAATGAGCTGGTGATTGATCACGCAGCAGGTGCTTTTGTCTTTAAAAATCACAACCAAATTTTTAATAATCGCGTAGGACTACGCTATATTAATTCATAGAAAAAAACAGGGAGCTCCCTGCTTTTTTTCTTGCATATGTTAGTACAATCGTTTTTATCGATTGACCTTCAACCGCTCTTGGATAAATAACAAAACGTTCACAAGGCTATTTTCTTCATATACATTCACTTGCTGACGCTTAAATTCCCCTTGTTCATGGTAGTAAATAATATCTCCCGTTCCTTTGTCTTCATTCATATGTAAATGAAAACTAAGCGGCGTTGCCAAAATAGATCCGTCTTCATCTCGCTGAAGAATTTGACAAAGCGTTTGATCCCCTTGTTTTTCAGATAAAAAGTCATAGCCAAATTGACGTGCTAACTTCTCCACTTGTGCAGCAATAAGAGCTGTAATCTGTTGATTATCTTTCATAAGCAGTATTTCTCCTTACTTCATCTCATTAGGGTTTTATTATTAGTATACTATACCTCAAACTTCTGGAGCTAACGACTTAACCTGTACAAATCATGACCACATGTCCATCCGGATCTTTTATAGTAAAAAACGAAAAATCCTCAAAAGAAGTAATCGGAGAATCAATCGTATAGCCCAGCTCTTTAACAAATTCATACGCTTCTTTAATATCTTCCGTATGGAAATTAAAAATTGGATGGAGACTAGCCACTATTTGTTTTTCTGTTCCTTCAGGACCCGCGTCTAGTGTTAACCCTGTTTCTCCATCAATGTTAAGATTATAAACGGGGTTCTTCACCTCGCTTATCTTTTATTCTTGATTCAATAACTCGCTATACCATTTTACTGAAGTTTTTAAATGAGATACGTGGATAAATACCGTATTCATTTTGTTGAAAACAGGACTCGGCATTTTTACCCTCCTTTTTGTTTTTTAATCTAAGTGCAAATATCAGAATAAGTGCAAATATCAGAATAAGATAGATTGTCCATTTATTTTATAATACTTCCATTAGCTTCAATGCTGATTCACAAACAGAACCATGCGCAACGTTTTTTCAAAAATATGTATGCTGTACAACTACAATCACAACCGCAATTAAAATCGAAGGCAGTAAATTCGCAACTTTAATTTTAATAATTTCTAATAAATTAATTCCAATCGCTAAAATTAATACGCCCCCTACTCCTGTGACTTCGGCAATGATACTATTCATTAAATCTTGCGGCACGACCGCATTGATTTGCGTGGCAAATAACGCAATGATGCCTTCGTATAGAAACACGGGCACTGCTGAGAAAATGACGCCTATTCCAAGCGTAGTCGTTAATAATAATGAGATAAATCCATCCATCACCGCTTTTGTAAACAATACGCTGTGATCGCCGCGTATTCCGCTGTCTAATGCCCCGACAATCGCCATCGCTCCAATGACAAAGATTAACGTCCCTGTTACAAAGCCCTGTGAAATACTGAATGTTTGCTTGTCATTTTGCGGTGATTGAAATTTTCGTTCAATCATATTGCCTAAAAGGTTTAGCTTTTCATCTAAATCAATGAACTCACCAATAACCGCTCCGATGGCTAAGCTCAAAATTACAATTAAAAACTGATGACTTTTAAAGCCCATTTGCAAACCGAGCGTGATAACGGATAAACCCATCACTTGCATCACTGTCACGCTTACTTTTTCAGGAATGCGGTGAGCAAGCTTGCCCATTAATGTTCCTACAACAATCGCTAGTCCATTTACTAATGCTCCTATAATAAACATGCTGTCACCTTTACTCTGAATAATGCCGTTTCTGTTTTCATTTGTTCTACTCCCTCTCTGCTCTGCACTAGCTGTATCAAACACACTAAATTTTAACACAAAATTCTTGCAATTATGAAGAAAAGAAAAAGATCCGAACGATGAATCATTCGGATCTTTAACTAAAACACATTTGTTCCAGCCTTTTTATTAAAATGTAATAACGTCTTTTGTACCTTGCTTTTGGTAGCCTGTTTTTAACAGCTTCACTTCTTTATCCGCTGGCAAGTTGGTAAATACAACCGGTGTCACAATAGACGGTGCATGCTTTTTAACATACTCTAAATCCACCTGTAAAAGAGGTGTTCCTTGTTGAACGCTGTCACCTTCTTGAACAAGCGCTTGAAATCCTTCTCCTTTTAAATTCACAGTATCTAATCCAACGTGAATCAGGATTTCAATTCCTTCTACTGTTTTTAAGCCAATCGCATGTTTTGTTGGGAACACGGTCATGACTTCACCGTTAATCGGTGATACGAGCGTTCCTTCAATCGGTTCAATCGCAAAACCGTCACCCATCATCTTTTGTGAAAATACTTGATCTTCTACTTCACTAAGCGGCTTTACTACACCTTCAAACGGTAACACAAACTCTGTGTGTGCATCTGCTTGAACAGCCTGTTGTTCAACAGGTGCAGCGGTTGACGCTGTGCCGTATTTAACTAGCTGATTCATTGCGTCTGCAACGAACTCTACTTCTGTTCCGACAATGACTTGAACATTTGTTTTGCTGAGCTTCATGATTCCTCTCGCTCCGTGGCGCTTTAAGGCAGCTTCGTTAATGTTGCTAGCATCACCTACTTGTAAACGAAGACGAGTCGCACAGTTATCAATTACGGTTAAGTTTTCTTTTCCGCCTAAATCTTCAATAAAATACGACGCCATATCCACATATTTATCGCCTGTTGCCACAACCGTTTCGTTTGATGTGTCTACTTCTTCATCATCTTCACGTCCCGGTGTTTTTAAATTTAATGCTTTGATGAGCGTGTAGAAAATGACAAAGTAAATGACTGCATATACAATTCCAATTCCCGCTAACAGAAGCGGTTTTTGTGAAATTCCATAGTTTAAGAAGAAATCAATGGCCCCTGCTGAAAATCCAAATCCAGCGTGAATGCCAAGAGCAACGGCTAAAGCCATCGAAATTCCTGTTAAAACGGCATGAATAACGTATAATAGCGGTGCTACGAACATAAATAGAAATTCAATTGGTTCCGTAATTCCCGTTAAAAAAGAAGTAACAGCAAGTCCAATTAACATACCGCTGACTTGTTTGCGCTTTTCTTTTTTAGCTGCTGCGATCATCGCAAGCGCTGCTGCCGGTAAACCAAACATCATAACCGGGAAGAATCCAGACATAAATGTTCCTGCCGTTGGATCTCCTTTAAAGAAGCGATTCAAATCTCCCGTTACGCCGTGATAGTCTCCGAACACAAACCATACTAAGCTGTTTAATACGTGATGCAGTCCAATTGGAATCAATAGACGGTTTAAAAATCCGTATATACCTGCTCCAAGAGCTCCTGCTCCTGTAATCCACGTTCCTAAGTTGTTAATTTGATCTTGAATCGGCGGCCAAATAACCCCAAAGATTCCTGCAAGCGCAAGCATAACGACTGAAGTAATAATCGGTACAAACCGCTTTCCTGCAAAGAAGCCGAGCCACTCTGGCAGCTTAATCGCTGAGAAACGATTGTATAGTAAACCAGCTGTTACCCCTGAGACAATCCCGCCGAGTACACCCATGTTAATATCTTTATCAATAGCTACAGTTCCTTTTGTTAACACAAAATAACCGACGACTCCGGCAAGTGCTGCTGCGCCGCTTCCATCTTTTGAAAGTCCTACAGCAATTCCGAGTGCAAACAGTAGTGCTAAATTCGCAAAAATCGCATCTCCGGCTTGAGCCATAAATGGAATATCTAATAAGTCCTTTTGACCCAAACGAAGAAGCAATGCCGCAGCAGGTAATACTGCGATTGGCAGCATAAGCGATTTACCAATACGTTGTAAAAAATTCAGCATGTTTCTATCCCCTTTGTATAACGTATTTAACCCGATGTTACGAGCAAGGATTTTCGTAACAATATTTATCGGATGACAAGTTACCGCATTCGTCCCGGCCTATGATTACATCATCATCAGCTGAAATAACGGCGGTTTTACTGCATGGACTCATACTAGCACATAAAATATATAGTTGTCTATACCAATTTTCTTTTTAAAAACCTTTCTATATCAATGTTAAAAGCCCTTACAAAACTTTCTAGTTCACAAAAAAGAATTAACTGGTCTAGACAACTATTCCAAAAAGCGTTACACTTAAATCAATACCACGAGCAAAGGAGTGTATGTATGGATACACATTCATCCATCATTATTTATAATGTAACCGTTTATAGTGAAAATCAGACATTAAAAAACGGGTATATTAAACTAACGAACAAGAAAATTACTGAAATCGGAGAGATCCATCAATACGTAGGTCAGCCAAAAGATCATGTGATTGAGCTTTCTCCTTCCTATAAAGTCATTCCTGGTGCCATTGATGTGCATATTCATGGCGTGAACAATGCGGACGCTATGGACGGTACTGCAGAAGCATTAAAAACAATGGCGCGCACGCTTCCTAAAGAAGGTACAACAAGCTTTTTAGCAACCACTATGACGCAATCAAATGAAGCGGTTGAAAAAGCACTTCGCAATGCGGGCGCTTATATTGAAGAACAGACAGATCAAGATGCTGAAGTAGTGGGTATTCACTTAGAAGGTCCGTTTATTTCACCAAAACGTGCGGGTGCACAGCCGCCTACTCACATTCAAGATCCAAATGTGTCACTGTTTCAAGAATGGCAAAAAGCAGCCGGAGGACATATTAAACTTGTCACATTAGCTCCAGAGCAGCCAAACGGCTTAGCGCTTACTTCTTATTTAAAAGAAACAAACGTTGTCGCTTCTATTGGCCATTCTGATAGCACATATGATCAAGTTGATGAAGCTATCGAAGCCGGAGCGTCTCATATTACGCACTTATATAACGGCATGCGCGGCCTTCACCATAGAGAGCCGGGCGTATTAGGCGCCGCTTATTTGAGAGATGAATTATTTGTAGAGCTCATTACAGACGGCATCCACTGCCGACCTGAAATGGTCAAGCTTGCGTACGATCAAATCACAAGTGAACGCATGATTCTTATCACGGATTCTCTTCGTGCCAAATGTCTAAAAAACGGTACGTATGATTTAGGAGGACAGCCTGTTCACGTAAACGACACAACGGCTACCCTTGCAGATGGAACGTTAGCGGGAAGCATCTTAAAGATGAACGATGCAATTAAAAACACGATGAGCTTTACGAACTGCTCATTGGAAGACATCGTAAAAATGACTGCTGAAAACCCAGCAAAACAGCTTAATCTGTTTGATACAAAAGGAAGTCTCAAAATTGGAAAAGATGCGGATATCGTGGTGTTAAATGAAAACTTAGATGTTGAAATGACATTTTGCCGAGGCACATTGAGCTTTCAAAAGGAGGACTAACAATGAATATCATCCAAGTGAAAAACTACAGTGAAATGAGTGCAAAAGCAGCTGATATGCTGATTAGCAAACTTCATAAAAAACCAAATATGAATCTGGGACTTGCAACGGGAGGCACACCGAAAGGATTATATGATCGTTTAATTCAAGATCATAAAGAGCACGGCACGTCTTACAAACACGTTACTTCCTTTAACTTAGATGAATATGTCGGAATGAAGCCGCAAGATCCAAACAGCTATCACTACTATATGGCAGATGCGTTATTTAATCACATTGATATTGACGTAAGCAACACGCACGTTCCTAACGGGCTGGCTGATACGCCTGAAGAAGAATGCCGCCGCTACGATGAAATGATTCAAAATCACGGAGGCATTGACCTTCAGATTCTTGGAATCGGCCAAAACGGACATATTGGCTTTAACGAACCTGGTACGTCATTCAACTCTCCTACTCATATTGTGACGTTAGAAGAGTCAACTCGAAAAGCCAATGCGCGCTACTTTAATTCTCTTGACGAAGTGCCTACTCAGGCTATTACAATGGGAATTGAATCAATTATGAAAAGCAAAGAAATTTTACTGCTTATCTCCGGGGAAGCCAAAGCAGAAGCCATGTACCAACTGCTTAACGGAGAAATCACAGAAGACTTTCCTGCTTCTATTTTAAAGAAGCATCACTGTGTTACAATTATTGCGGACCAAGAAGCTTTAGCTAAAGTGAACCTTTGAAAGAATAGTCAAGTAGCCTGCCCTGGCTATAATCAATCCGTCTTTATGAAAGAAAGATATTTGACTATTAGTTAGAGCATATATAGATAACATACCTCCTCGTCTTTTTAGATGAGGAGGTTTACATAAAGGAGAGAACTTAAGTGATTGATAAAAGCTCACCTCTTCCGATTTATTATCAAATTGAAGAACAGTTAAAAAAACAAATTGAAAACGGAGAGTTAAAACCAAATGATTCGCTTCCTTCTGAACGAGAGTTTGCAGAACGATTTGAAATCAGCAGAATGACCGTTCGCCAAGCAATTAACAATTTAGTAAACGACGGTTATTTATATCGTCAAAAAGGCCGCGGTACCTTTGTATCTGAAAAAAAACTGGAGCAGCAGCTCGTTGGATTAACGAGTTTTACAGAAGATATGAAAGCGCGCGGAATGGTGCCAAGCAGTAAATTGCTAAGTTTTGAAATCATTGCGGCTTCAGAAAAAATTGCCGAGCAGCTGCACATTTCTCTTCATGCACCTGTTTATGAAATCAAGCGTATTCGTTTAGCTGACGACGTGCCAATGGCGCTCGAAAGCGTGTATGTATCCGCTAACTTAGTCAAAGGATTAACAGAATCCATTGTTAATGACTCTCTCTACCGCTATATTGAAGAAGAGCTCGGGCTGAAAATTGGCGAAGCCAATCAAACGTTAGAATCCATTTTAGCTTCTGAAACCGAAGTGAAGCATCTTGGAATCAGCTCATATTCACCCGTTCTATTGATTCAAAGAAATACGTATTTGCAAGACGGCACGCCGCTTGAAGTGGTGAAGTCTTCGTACAGAGCAGACCGCTATAAGTTTACGATTAACATGACACGATCTTAACTAAGGAGTTTTTTTATGTCTAGTTTATATCTACAGGAACTAACAAAACTGCTTGCTAAAGTGGAGACGCATGAACAGCAGGCAATAGAATCCGCAGCCGAGAAAATTTCACAGCAATTAGCTTCTCATCACCTCATTCATTTATTTGGGTGCGGTCATTCTCATATTTTAACAGAAGAAGTGTTTTACCGTTCCGGAGGGCTTGCACCGATTCATCCTATTTTTGTAGAAGAACTGATGCTTCATAAAGGAGCTTCGCGCTCTTCACAGCTAGAGCGTAAAAACGACTATGCAAATACCTTTATGGAAAAAGAAGATATCGTACCAGGCGATATCATGATTGTGATTTCTACGTCGGGCGTAAATCCCGTTCCAATTGATGTGGCCTTAATTGCAAAAGAAAAAGGCGCCTTTGTTATCGGGCTTACCTCTCCTTCTTATGCCACGAGCCGGGCTTCGCGACATAAAAGCGGAAAATACCTTCATGATGTCGTGGATCTTGTTATTAATAATCATATTCCAAAAGGAGACGTTCTTCTTCATCAGCAAGACATTTCTTTCGCTTCTGGTTCTACTGTAATTGGAGGCGCTATCTTAAACGATATCCTATCTAGAACCATTCAAAAACTGCTCAGCCGCCGCATCACGCCTCCTGTCTTTTTAAGCGGAAACATGGAAGGTTCAGATGAACATAACCAGCGGTTGATTGATGCTTACAAAGGAAGAATTACTGCCCTATAACAGCCCCTGCGGCTGTTTTTTTGCACAAAAAAAAGATGCTTGAAAGCATCTCATCAAAGTCGGACTGTACGATTTGGACTAGATCTCCTCTTTATCAGTAGAAGTCTTGTTCACAGCACCATAACCTACTTATCCGACATAATTACTATGTTTAACATAATTATACTCTTTTATACTTTAAGTGTCAAACAATAATTGTCCGTACTGCTACTCCACTTCGTGTCATTCTCACTACCTACTAAAATGGCAATATACTAGTACCTTATATTTACTATACTAGCAAATAAGTTTATACTTATACATAATTAGGTATATATACATATTTTTTTATGAAGTGAGGAGCTAACGTTTTATGAAGAAGATTTTATTTTGGACATTTATAGCAGCCTGCTGTACGGTAATTATTGCATTAGGTGTTGGGTTGATTAGCGCTTTCCATACTAAATCTGCCTTTCCAGCAGCTAAAGAAAGTAAGGAAAAAGACCAACAATTAGAAGAGCAAGTCTCATACATAGGAGGAACGCCTGAGCCCGAAGTTGAACTGAATCAATCTACAAGTGAAGAAACAGTCATTGAAACGATGCATAAAATGACTCATCAAAAAGTATATTCTCCTGATAAATGGGGCGCAGTTGAAATGACTTCGGCTAATATTCAAAAAGTTAAACATGTATTAGAGATAAATGAATTTGAACATAAAGCTCAGCTTCTTCAAATTTTAAATAGATGGGAGAATAATGATTTTAGTAAGGTAGTAGAAGATCATAATTATTTTTGGACCCTTCAAGGAGGCAACATTGGAGAAGCAACCGGCAGACTCAGCGAATCGGATGAAAAAACATTTATTAAAAACAATTTCCGTTAGTTTCTTGCAGTAAGCTAGACGCAAAAAAAAACGGCTGAGAAAAAAGTATTTTTGTTGCAGGATGAACGCAAATTTAATCTGTTTAGTTGCTTCTAGCAGTTGATTGGAGAGCAAGACGAAGACTCCTGCGGGAAAAGCGGAAGGGGTGAGACCCCGCAGGAGCGCAAGCGACGAGGAGGCTCAGCGGCCGCCCGCGGAAAGCGAAGTCTTGCACGGAAATCAACTGCGGTGTAATAAGCAGTCCAGCTCATCTATACTTATTATTTTATGTTCATAACCATTAGCACCCTATTATAAATGGAGCTTTAATCCTTCATGAGAAGCTGTGAACCCAAGCTTTTGATAAAAACGCAAAGCCTCCGATCGTTCCTTGTCCGTTGTTAATTGTACTAACTGACAATTACGTTCTTTCGCTCGTTCAATCGCCCATGTAATCAGCTGATAGCCAACCCCTTTTCCGCGCTGTGACGAAGCGGTTCGAACTCCTTCAATCGTGGCTCTCCACCCGCCTTGTCGTGCAATGTGGGGCGTAAAGGTTATTTGTTGAACACCTATTACTTCACTATCTTTACATGCGACAATCAGTTCATTGTTTGGATCCGCATCAATTGCCTGAAATGCTTGAACATAACAGTCTGGAAGCGGTAATTCATAGCGTTCTCGTTTGCTTCCGAGCATATCATCAGCGAGCATTCCAACAATTTGATCTAAATCTTCCCGCACTGCTTCTCTAAAGGTTATTTCTCCCATTTCACACAGCACCTTTCCCGTGTCTATTTATGATGTTAAAAAGAACACTGACGAACAAGCTCAGAACCGACGCCAAAAACAAAGCAGCCGCTAAAGCACCAAGACTCATTCCTTCAAAGCCACCAACTCCAAATATGCTATATAGAAATAGAAATATACTTATTATCATGCTGCTAAGTGAAATTCCGTACTGCACGGGCGAGTTCTTTCTATAGAAGAAATACGACGCACCAGCAAGCAGCACAAAGAAAGCACCCATTAATCCAAATAAAGAAATCATTTACACCTTCCTCCTTCTCTAAAAAAGGAATTTATATCCATTATATACTATCATTTTTATTTATTCTATCTATATTAATAGCCCTGCAGCCACAACTAAATAGACATGACCAAAGCGGTCATGTCTATTTTTCTACTATATTATTAAAAAGAAAGTTCTTTGAACCAAAAAGAATAAGTGGCTAAGCAAGCTTCATCAATTTCATTCATGCGTTTTTTGCATCTCTGCAGCACCTCAGCAGGAATGTGTCTCTCTAAGTATGCAGATTCTCCGTTAGCTTGAATCGTTTCTTCTACTAGCTCTTCAAACACATCTAAGCATGCTAAAAACTGCGGAAAAGTTGTATTAACAAAGCGCTCGCAGTCATCATTGGACGTATCGAGCAGCACAACCGAACCGTTTTTTTGATGAAGACAAATTGGATCTCCAGCCCCTGTTGTTCCTAAAAACCAATAGTGCTGGTAGCGAGATGATAACTCAAATGTTTCGCATAGCGTTGTTAGCTTTCCTTTGGATGAAACGAACTCTAGAAATGGTGAAGCTTCTTTGGGCAATCCTTTTTCTGTTAGCAACTTCTTTGTCTCTTTATCAATATCAAGGGGTGCAAGCTGTTCGGCATCAAACTTCATTCGTTTTTCTTGTCGTTGCATCACATTTGACAACTTCTTTCACTCCTTTTCACCATTTGCTCTTTCTTTGCTTTTGTTTATTATAAAAGAAATCCAGCTCGTATTATATGCTACAAATGAACTTAATTAGACTGAAATTTTTTCCAATCTTTATTTATATAGCCCGATTTCCTCTTTATAAACACAGGTAAAAAGAAACCGATCAGATTTTCTCCAACAGATTCTGCTTTTAAAAATAATTCTCATTCCCTTCTTTCCTTTTCAGCGTACTTTCGCCTCTTATAAACAGGCTCAATCTTTATTATTCCAATTTTTTCTACTTTTTGCAACTAGGACTTATCTCACCATTTCTTATGCGAGATTAATAACTTGACAAAATACTAAAATAAGCAACAGTAATTATTTACAAGTTTTTAAACTTTATGGTTTAATAGGTATGTAATTCCTGTTTTTTACTATATTTTTTGGAGGTTTAACATGAAAAAAGGGTCAATTTATCGTTTTATTGCTTTTGCTTTAATGTTCACCTTGTGTTTTAGCCAATTAGGCTTACTGAAAACACAAGCGGCAGGCAATCCTCCTGCTAATGAAAAAACATTAAGCATTGGTAAAGCAGCAAAAGGAACATTTACAGAACCAGAACAAACACATTGGTACAAAATTAATCCTTCTAAGCAAGAGGTAGCAAAGTTTTCACACTACCGAATTAAGCTTCAAAGTGATGATGAAGTAAACATCACGGTTTACTCCAGTCTTGAAAATGCCAAAAACAACGTGGCATTTGACCGTTATATGGGATACTCTTACAAAGACGAGCCTGCTCAGCTAGATTTTCCAATCGCCTGGACTGGCCCTTATTATGTGAAAGTTGAGTATTATGGAGATGAAGATATCATCATCGAAGACGATACAGAAGAAGATGGAAAAACACCTTCTGAACCTCAACCGGAATTAAAAACAGAAATTCCTTACACAATCAGCTATGAAGGCGCTTCACTTCCTCCTTCTCAAATGATGGAAGAAGAATGCCCGGCTGAATTAAGTACAAGCCAAAAAGAAAACGGAAAAGGTATTTTAAAAGATTTGCGTACGATTCGCGACGCTGTGCTTTCAAAAACAGCAAGCGGAAAAGACCTTTCTTCTCTTTACTACAAAGCCGCTCCGTTTATCAGTTCTAAAATGATTATTGATAAATCGATGCGTGAACAAGTATACAAAGATTTAGTTCAGCTAAAGGGTCTATTTACAGATGTAGCGAAAAACGGCGCATCAAGCACATATATGATTACAAGTGCTGATCAAAAAGCAATCAATGATTTATACAGCATCGCTTATAAATCCGTTCCGGCTGCTTTAAAGAAAGACTTGGAAAAAGTAGCAGCACAGACAAAATTAAAAGACGTAACGGACTTAAACGTATCGTCTGTATTAGTAAGAGCTAAGTTAGTCAGTGCAAACAGCGTTTCAACAAAAGCTGAAACTCGCTATATTGTTAAATTAAAAGATGGTGCAAATGCTAAATCATTCAAAACAAAAGCACAGTCAAAATCAGCAAGCATTGAATCTATTAATCCATTAAAACAATCAGCTGCTTCTTTTGATAATATGTTTGTTATTCAATTAGATGACAGTAATGCAAAAAGCTTCAGCACGTCATCTGCTCAAGGTAAAATGACGGCAAAACAAATTCAGGCACTTCCTGAAACTGAATTCATCGAGCCGGTTCAAGAGTACCACGCTCTTTCGATGGATTCACAATATTCGTATCAATGGTCATTAAACAACACGGGTAAAAATGATGGCACTCAACATGCCGATATTCAATATGAATCGCTTGAAAAATTACTAAACGGTCAAAAATTAAAAGATACAGTTATTGCCGTTGCGGATACGGGCGTCGATTCATCACTAGCTGATTTAAAAGGCGTGGTGGATACAAAGACAGGCTATAACTACGTGGATCGTTCGTCAAATGCAACTGATGACAACGGACACGGAACTCACGTAGCAGGTATTATCGCAGCCTCTGCAAATAATAACTATTCAATGGCCGGCATTAATTCTCACGCAAAAATTTTACCGGTTAAAATTCTAGATGCATCTGGAAGCGGAGATACAGAACAAATTGCGTACGGTATTAAATACGCGGTTGATCACGGTGCAAAAGTTATTAACTTAAGCCTTGGCGGATCTTACAGCCGCGTGCTTGAATATTCGTTAAAATACGCATACGATCATAACGTAACGGTTGTAGCTGCAAGTGGAAACGACGGTATGGAAGAGCTCTCTTACCCTGCTTCATCTGCCTATGCGATTTCAGTAGGCGCATCAAACCGTTTAGATATCGTATCTGACTACTCAAACTACGGAAAAGGATTAGATATTACAGCTCCTGGCTCTGATATTCCAAGTCTTGTTCCAGACGGAAACGTCACTTATTTAAGCGGAACATCAATGGCAACGCCTCACGTGGCAGCCGTTGCGGGATTATTACTATCCCAAAACCCAGGCTTAAAGCCAAAAGACGTTGAAAAACGCCTAACGGATACAGCTAAAGATATTAAATTTGATGAAAAAGATGCTCCTGTATACGATGATGAAGAAGGTCCGGCAGAACCCCCTGCTCCAGGCTACGATTACGTATCAGGATGGGGACGTTTAAATGCGTACAGCGCGGTAAGTGCACAGCAGCTGCAAGCGCAGGTAAATACGTTTGCCAGCACGCAAAAAATTGTTACAGGTAAAGCTCAAAGCGGTTCAACTGTTAAAGTAATGAACGGCTCAAAAACACTTGGCACAGTTAAAGCTGATGCAAAAAATACGTTCTCTATGAACATTCCAGCTCAAAAAGCTGATACCGTTTTACAAGTAGTTGTCACAAACGGAAAAGCAAGTACGAGCATTCGTGCAGTTGTTCAAAAAGCACCTGCCAAACCAGCGGTAAAAGCGGTCACGAATAAAGATGAGTATGTAACAGGAACGTCTAAAGCGAATTTTACGGTAAATGTTAAAAACAGCGCCAAGAAAGTGATTGCTTCAGCAAAAGCTGACGCAAAAGGCGCGTTCAAAGTGAAAATTCCAAAACAAAAAGAAAATACAGTTTTATATATCACGGCTACAAACAGCCAAAAACAGGAAAGTGAAGAAGTAAAAGTAACGGTGCGTGACGTTATTGCTCCAAATGCACCTAAAGTAAATCCAGTCAGCGACGCGGATACGGCTATTAAAGGAACAACGGAAGCAAATGCATCTGTTGTAGCCAAAGTAAATAACAAAGAAATTGGCAAAGCAAAAGCCAATGCAAAAGGTCAGTACAGCATAACAATTAAAAAACAAAAAGCAGGTACAGCAATCAGCGTAACAGCAGCAGACGCAGCCAACAACACAAGTAAAGCTACGACTGTAAAAGTAAGCGATAAAACACCGCCTGCTACACCAAGCGTAAATGCTGTCACAACAAAAAGCACGACTGTAACGGGTAAAACAGAAGCAAATGCTACCGTAACAGTAACAGTAAACAAAAAAAGCATTGGCTCTGCTGCTGCTAACAGCAAAGGACAATACTCAGTAAAAATTAAAAAGCAAAAAGAAAAAACAGTTTTAAGCGTAACAGCAAAAGACAAAGCAAATAATACGAGTAAAGCAACAACAAAAACAGTGACAAAATAAAGAAAAAAGGCACTTGGCCATAAGCCAAGTGCCTTTTTGTTATAAAAGCTGTTTGTTTTTAAAGTATTTCCACATTCCCCACGTTAACACAATTAACATAACAATAATAACAGCAGTAGCCCAGTGGGAATTTTGATATGGAATCGGTACGTTCATCCCAAAAAATCCGGTTACGAACGTGAGCGGAAGCATAATCGTTGAAATCAACGTTAAGACGTTCAGTTTTTCCGATGAAGTTGCATTGGTAATAGAATAATACGTATCAAGTGCACTGTTTACGAGGTCTCTAAACGTTTCAGCAGAGTCTACAATACGCTCTAAGTGGTCAAGCAAATCAATGTAGAAAGGAACGTTTTCTTCTCGTATGTCGAATTTCCACTTTCCATTAACCGTTAAGAATATTCGGCGCTGAGGCAGAATAACGCGCCGGATTAAGATAATCGTTCTTTTTAACGCCAAGAACTCTTCCGTCACTCCGCGCACTTCTTTGTTGTAGATTTCATCTTCTAGTTCATCAATACGCATGTCAATTCGGTCTAAAATCGGAAAGTATTCGTCCGTGATGCCATCAATCAAAGCATACAATAAAAAGTCGGCGCCGCGGTTCATAAACTTTGGATAGCGTGAGCACACAGCATCCATTTTGCGAAGCCAGCCCATTTTATGTTTATGAATCGTCACTACGTAATTTGATCCGACAAAGGCATTTAACTCAAGCGTCGTAATCTCGTCATCACTTTCTTCGTTATAGCGAAGCGCGTGAAAAACGAAAAATTTATAGTCTTCGTAATCATCCATTTTAGCGCGAGGACTGTCGTGTAAGCAGTCTTCAATCGCCAATGGGTGAAAATCGAATAATTTAGCAATTTGAGCAAGCTCTTGTCCGTGGACATCATACAAATCAATCCACAGCAAATTATCAGGATTGCGCAATTTTTCATGCACGTCTCCTAAATCAAGATTCGTTACCATTTCTTTTGTTTCATCATCATATAAGTATGTTTTAATCATTGATTTTTCACCTCACATCATTGAGGCATTAAGGGGTATTTTCCTTCGTTGAAATGAGAGGAACATATACACCTTTGTTGCCCCTATCTTGTTTTGCAGTAACCTTCATCGAAATGGGGTCATCAGTGCCCATTCATCTCACCTCCTAATTAGTTGAAGGAACGCTGACTTGTAATACAGCTACTTCACAAAGTTTAATTTTAACATACAATCTAACTCTAGCGTAGCGCTTTTTTCAAAACCTTTCCCTCGCTATTTAAAGTTTCAAACAAAACTTCCGATACTATAAAAGCAGTTATTATACCCTTATTTTACGAATGTCTTACTAATATACCCGCTATTTAATAATCCAATAGTACTCACAATCGGCAATCGATAACTAAGACCTCTTGAATCCTCCCACAAAGATTCACCTAATCGTAGGCGGTCACCCCCGCAAGGTGGATCGCCTACGATTTTCTAAATCGATACGTATTATATTCGTAATGAGGAAAAACGTGTAGGAATTTTTAGATTTTAATCGAATACTTACTTAACAAACTTAGATTACGAAAAGGACTGATGATACATGCATTTTAAACGTGAAGAACCGTTTCGCTTTTTATTTGAGACTCCCATTGTTGGAACGTTTTCCATTGCTAAATACGACAACAAAGAAATCGATTCTAAGCCAGGTCCTTTGTCCGTTATCGACCTTTCACCAAAAGGAATCAAAATAATTACGCCGCTTGATTTACCTATTTTTAACCATCAAATTCAGCTAAAAATCAGCTTTTATTTAAATGAAAAACCCATCCATATTACCGGACTTTGCGTGTGGAAAGAAAAACGGCACACCGAATACCTTTATGGCATTGAAGCGTTTAACGATGTGGAAGAACAAGCAATCTTAATTACAGAGCTCAAAACCTACGCCAAGAAAAAGCGAGATACGCAATAAAAATAGCGCTCATTTGTTTTACTCCCCTTTTAAGATGGCAATACTACGAACGACTTCGATAGAAAAAGGTGAGACGATGAGCAGCAAAGCAAAAAAAGAGTGGATTGGCGGTCTCGTACTATTTTTACTCGTCAGTTTTGTCAGCATCACATTTGCAGGCTATCATACGGTGAAAGCTGCCGTTGCTCAAACGTATGTACCGCTTGAGCATGGTAACAAAACACACGTCAATTTAAAAAAAGGGCAACCGTTTTCCCTGCTTTTAATTCAAGAAAACCATCAAAATACTTCATTTGTGTATATGACTGTTAATAAGCAGCATGAATCAATAAAAATGACCCACTTGCCAGGGTCAACTCAGCTCGGCAATGATACACTGCGAACCATTTATCACCAAGGAAATATGAATGCTGTCGTAAAGAACGTCGAAACGTATGCAAAGCTTCCTGTTGATTATTATGTCAAAATGGATCAGCAGTCAGTCGTCGATGCTGTAGATAAATTAGGCGGCATTATCGTCACAAACAAACGTGCTTTTGAACATAGCAACATTGTTTTTCCAAAAGGATCGATTCGCCTTAACGGAAAAGAAGCACTTGTTTTTTTAAAGGAGCGTAATGATCAAGACATCTTTACTGCACATGAAAGACAGCTGTCCGTCGCGAAAGCCATTTTCAGCCAAGCAGCTACGATTCCCAATGTTACAAAGCTGCATTCTCTTGTATTTACGCTCGCTGATCACATTGAAACCAACGCAACGTTTAATGATATCAAACGGATTCAAAAAACCTACAAACCGGCAGTTTCTCACGTAGACAAGCAGCAGTTTCCGCAAAACGAATGGAACCAAAAACAAGTCACAACGCGGCTGTATAAGCACTTAGAACGTAGCGATCTGTTTTTATAAAAAACGCTTCACGAAAAAGAGGCTGGGACATAACAAAATGAAACCAATCTAAAGACGACCAAAGGAGATACATAAGCTGAACTGCTTGTGACACCGCAGTTGATTTCCGTGCAAGACTTCGCTTTCCGCGGGCGGCCGCTGAGCCTCCTCGTCGCTTACGCTTCTGCGGGGTCTCATCTGTTCCGCTTTTCCCGCAGGAGTCTTCGCCTTGCCCTTCAATCAACTGCTAGAAGGAATGAAACAGATGAAATCTACGTTCACCATAACAGAAAAACGAACCGTGAATTAAACATTTTGATTCATGGTTCGTTTTTCACTTCGCCTAAAAGACTTTTATCCCAGCCTCTTTTTTTGCTACTTATCTTCAGCAGGCACCACTTTTTCATTTATTTTAACCACAATTTGTTCATCCCGTTCATCTTTGAGATAGCTCTTTTGATAAAAAGAATGATTATTAGGCGGTCCAAGCACAACCGTATCCGTAATCGGAGCAACGGCTTCTGCTACTTCGCTTGCGCTTACTCCGTATGCTTTTTGAAACACGATCGGAGGCGTTAAGCGCAGCACGTCGGATCCTTCTGTAGATTCGAATTGATCATTGTTAAAAAAGAGATGAAGATGCGCTTCTTCCGATAAGGGCTCAATCCAATGCCACCAGCCCATCGGTATAAAAACAACTTCGCCTTCTTTTATCCGGTAATTGTGCATGCTGCTTGTATCAGGGTCCAAGACAGACACCTGCACTTCACCTGAAACGACGACATCTAATTCCCACGCGTTTGGATGCCAGTGCGGCTCTCTCATATGCCCTTTCGTCATATATAAATCAACAAAAGCACCTCCGAGCATTGCAGGCAGCTGAGTTGAGGTTAGTTGATACGCTATATTTTGGTCGTTTCGTTTGAACAGGACGTTTTGCTTATAATTCACTGACAGATTAGGCGTTCCTGAGCTTTTTTTAATATTTGAATTATCCGGCACAAATCCAGATTTACTCATAGTGTCATACCCTCTTTTCATCAAAAAGTTATATGCACTATCCTATTAAAATTCTTAGCTCAGGGTGTTTTAATTAGGAAAAATAAAAAACGAGCGTTTCCACTCGTTTTTTATCCGACAAGACGTTCAATTTTCTTTTTCTTCCATACAAATTGATAATAGCTGTACTGCAGGATTAAGCTAACCACAAACGCCGCTGGATATCCAATCCAAATCCCTTTGATTGCAAGAGACGTGAACTGCGATAACACGTAGGCTACGGGTACTTCTACACACCAAATAGCCATAATACTAAAGACCGTAGGCCAAAGCACCGTTCCGCTTGCTCGCATCGTAGCGGTAATAATTTGCGCATGACCGAAAATCAAATAGCTCCAAAGTGTTATCACTAACAGCTCTTCAGCAATATGGAGCGTGTGCTGACTTGTTAAAAACAGCGCTAAAATTTGATTGGAAAAGAGATAAATAAGTAAAATCAATACGCTGCCAATAACGTAATTCAGCATAATTCCAGAGCGGATAACTTCTTTTAAACGCTCAAATTTATTGGCGCCAATCGACTGCGCCGCAAAAATAGAAACCGCAATTCCTAAGCTGATTGCCGGCATTTGTACATAGCTTGCCACTTGGTTCACCGCTCCGTACGCTGCTGTAGCGTCTGAGCCAAATCCATTTACAAACGTAATAACCGCGATTTCAGAAAGAGAAACTAAAATCATATTGATACTAGCTGGAATCCCTAAACGCATAAGCAGCTTTAAAAGCGTTCCGTCCATTTTTAATGAAATAGATGAGTCAAACTTTAACGGATGATTTTTCTTGCGTAAATAGATAATCATAATAACGAACGTTAATACGGTTGAAAACACCGTTGCGTACGCAGCGCCGTACACGCCAAGCTTTGGCACTCCGATCCATCCAAAAATTAAAATCGGAAGAAAAATGAGGTTTAAGACCGTACTTACAACTAAAAAGTAAAAAGGCGTTTTAGAGTCTCCGGTTCCGCGCATAAACGTCGTATAAACAAAGTATAAAAACAAAACAGGAATCGCCACAAACAAAATGCGCGCATAGTGAACCGTTACATCAATAATATTAGCCGGCGTTCCCATAATCCGAAGAATCTCCGGAGCAAATATGCTTCCCAAAACAGCAAGCACAATTCCAACTAAAAATGTAAACGTGAGCGTGGTACCGATAATTTCTTTGACTCGTTTTTCATTTTGTGCGCCGTACGCTTGCCCGATTAAAATAGAACTTCCTGAACCAATTCCAATCGAAAATGACACGAGCAGAAAAAACAGAGGAAAAAAAGCGGAAATAGCGGCTAATGCATCAACTCCAAGCGTTCTTCCGACAATAATACTTCCCGCCAGCTGCCCAACTGACTGCATGGCGTTACTTAACATGAGCGGAATCAAAAACACAAGCATCAGCTTACTGACGGATTTTTCTGATTCCACTACTTCACTTTTCACATCTTGATTCTTCACACCTATTTCTCCTTTGTATCAGCTTTCGGCGAATGATAGCCTTTTTCGCCGTAAGGCTGCAGCTTCTCTAACCATTTCGCTTCTAGTTTTAGCAAATCCTTTTTTGAAAGTGCTTTTTCTTCTTCTCTTTTAATCGTTTCCAGCATCTCAATTGAAAAAGCATCCGCTCCGTACGTATTCCACTCGTTTTGAAGCTCTTTATTTTGATGAGTGTTCGTCTTTAACGTGAACTTTACGCCGTTTAACGTTTTGATGTTAGGCGTAGAGCCAATGTAAATTTTATCGTTTTGAAGGTTTTTAATTTGATACACGCCGCCTTCTGTTTTTACTTCTTTCGCTAGTTGTTTCATTTGTTTTTTATAGTCTTTTGAGTCCATACTCATCCCTGTCTCTCCTTTTCTCCAGTAGCTGCTTCCGTCTGCGCTGCGCTCTAAGAACCCGTACTCAATTAAATAGCGTCGCAGCACCGCATAATCGTCATAAAAAGGTGTTAACCTATCATTTACTTCTTTTTCGGTATACGTGCTACCAAAATCAAAATGCCCGCTTAATTCTTCAAGAACAACAAGACGGTGTTTTTCTTGCAAGTGAAAGGTGCGAAGAGGTCCGCTTAAACCTTGCGGAAAATTCTTCGCTAAAATTTTTTCACGTTCTTCATCACTCACGCTGTAGCGCTGACTTCTTCTAGGCGCCGTATTTGTTACAGGTACCGCCTTCTTTTCTTCCCCGTCGTTTAACAGTTCCATCAGCGTTAAAAACACTTTTGCCTGACGCTCTTTCTTTTTTAACGTAAAGCGGTGATTCCGAATGGTGGATGAACTGCCGATTCCCATTTCTTTTTGAATATCACTATCGCTTTTTCCTTCTTTAAAAAACTTCACTAAATTTTTTTGATGATCAGAAAGACCGGTTACCTCTTTATCTAGCCCTATTAAATGATGAAATACAGATCCGTGCTGCTGTTCAATATGAAGCTTCATATAGCGTTTTGCTTCATAAAAAACACCTTCCACCGGATAAATAATGCCTTTTTCAATACTTTCACCGCACAGTAAGCAGTGGTAGTGATCTTCGCTTTCCCCGTACCCTTTCTTCATATCTTCAAAAGATGATTCCCAAAACAAGTCGTTTACCATTCAAATAGACACCTTTCTATTTTGTTTATTAATTTATAAACAAATATATTATATGTTTATCTTTATGTCAATTATACGTTTATGATACATAAAAAAGGTTGAGACATAACGAAATGAATCCAACCTAAAGATGAACAAACGGGATACACGAGCTCGTATAAATCGCTTATGACACCGCAGTTGATTCCCGTGCAAGACTTCGCTTTCCGCGGGCGGCCGGTGAGCCTCCTCGTCGCTTACGCTCCTGTGGGGTCTCACCTGTTCCGCTTTTCCCGCAGGAGTCTTCGCCTTGCCCTCCAATCAACTGCTAGAAGGAACAAAACAGATCAAACCTGCGTTTACCATAACAAAAAAAACGAACCGCTAATCAAACACGTTGATCAATGGTTCGTTTTTCACTTAGGCTAAAATAATTTCGTCCCGGTTTCTTTATTCCACTCACTTAAATACGGAAAATCCTTAGATACAACAGACTCATCATTCAAAAGCGTAATTAATTCCAAGCTGTTACCGTCAGGGTCATTAAAATACACGCACGCTGCCGGCATCCACGTATGAACAATCGGCTCTGTCTGCGGCTTTCCAAACGACGTCTTTTCTGGTTCAATGCCTTTTGAACGCAGCCACGTTAACGCTTCATGAATATCCGTTGCCTCAATTCCAAAAGCAAAATGACTCCTTTTTAACTCTTTTTCGTTTGTTTCCCATAGCCCAAGCATCTGCTTTTGTTCCCCAACAAAGAAAAAAGCACACCGCCTCTCTTCAATTTTATGAACAAACGTCAGCCCAAGACGTCTATAAAACTCAATCGAATCCTCCAAATTCCGCACCTGCACATGCGTCTCACAAATACTCTTAATCATAGCCTTCCCTCCATCCTTTCCTACTACTATAAGCCATCTCACACCAAACAGCTTCCTAACAAAGAATGAAAAACAATCAGCCTTAAGAACGAGAACCCCCAACAGGAACATACAGCTTTGAAACTCAGAAGAGCATATGGGTAGGTTTTGACTAAGATTTTGACCTTAACTATGGTTTTGAGGCCACCCCGCAAGGGGTGGCCTCAAAACCATAGGTCTAGAAAAAACCTCATGGCTGCACTTTAGCCATGAGGTTTTTTCTACATCGATAAATCAAGTATGAGCTTTGGCGAGGCCGATACAGATACCGCCTGAAATAATCAGTACACTCGCAAGAGATACATAAAATAATTGACGCTTTGTTTTCTTTTCTCCCAAGAAGACAATACCGCCAAAAATTGAAATAACGATACCCATTTGCGATAATGAAAAGCTTGTTGCTACGCCTAGTCTTGATTGAGATAAGAATAAGAACATGTTTCCAGATGCCCAGATTAGACCTGGTAAGATATTGCGAATCGTATATTTGTTAAATGGCTTATGTTTGTATGTAATGATTAAGCCCCCAATTAACATACCGATTGCTTGCGGGAATAGTGCTGCCCATGCGTCTACGTTGAAGATACGTGCGATAACTACGTAAACTAAGAATCCTAGACTTGAAATGATAAGAGTGATAACTCCTTTTTTCGTTTGTCCTGGAGCCCCTTGTGCACCTTCTTTTTTACCGTCTAATGAAGAAAGCACAACGCCTGCTAGTATTAAAAGAATCGCAATAGATCCAAGCACAATCGTTTGAAGCGTTGACCATTCTTTAAATACAATAACACCAAAAAGAGCTGTTGATACTAATTGCATACCGGTTGAAATCGGCATTGACTTTGAAACCCCAAGGTATGGAACACTTTTAAACTGATTGCTTTGACCTACTGACCAGAACAAACCTGAAACAATTCCGACAATAACGAGCGTTGGCGTTAACACCGGCTGAACAATCATAAACTGAACAAATGAAAGAATCAAAGCTCCAATAATTGTTCCCAGCGTTTGACTGTAAGGTCCACCGCCCATCTTCATACTAACTAAAATCATGCTTCCCCACGCAACGGAAGGAAGAACACCTAGCAAAATATCCATCTTTCTCTTAACCTACTTTCCTATTTCTAATCTATGTACATCGTATGTAACGACCTGCTGCTTTTCTTTTACCAAGGGCTACACGCTTGTTCCCCCTCGGATATTCCCCCAAAGGTTCACCTATGCGTCTGCTGCCTACCCGCAAGGGGGGCAACAGACGCATAGGTCTAGAAAATTTAATAGGATCGCTCTTTGATTCTATTAAATTTTCTACATCGATAAATATATAACGTTTTCATAAATGGTGGTAAAACTGCTATTTCCTGCTGCTCGTATTATACTAACACGAACATTTATTATTTAGCTAGAAATTTTTTTGATTATTTTTTAAAAACAGAAAAAATTTTTTTCTTCTTGCTCCGTAGCTCGCTTTTTCCTCTTATGTGATCTGCAATCAGCAGAAACTAGCGCCTCTGCTGATTGAAAATAAGAAGAGATAAAGCCTTTTCATTTTAGTTAGCTACAGGCTTACAAAATTGCTCGACTACTTCTTTGGCTGGAATGGAACTGATCGCACCTTTTCCAGTTGTCGTTAAGGCACCGCTTGCATTGGCAAAGCGCAAAATAGCATCGTGGTCTGAGTCAAGAATAGCTGTTAAGTTTTCTTGTGACACATCGCGGCTTAATAGCTGATAAAGGAATCCGCCAATAAACGCATCTCCTGCACCTGTTGTATCAACAACCGCTACTTTGTAACCGTTTGATTCATAGACAGCTTCTTTTGTATAAAGCGTTGCGCCTTCTGCACCTTTTGTGAACACAACTACTTGAACGTCACCTGTAAATAGAGACTGAATTGCTTGCTGTTCATCTTCAATGCCTGTGATAAACGCTAGCTCGTCGTCTGAAATTTTGACAATGTGCGCTTGAGGAATAAATTCTAAAATTGTTTGACGGCATAGCTCATGATCTTTCCACAGTGGAAGACGTACATTTGGATCAAAGCTGATAACTCCGCCTTTTTCTTTCATGCTTTTAATCGCTTTCATATGAGCGTATTTCATAGGACTTTCAACTAAATCAACCGAACAGAAATGAAGAAGATCGTTGCTTGCAAACCAATCAGGGTTAATTTCGTCTTCTGTTAGCAATAAATCTGCTGAAGGATTACGATAGAAGCTGAAATCTCTTTCTCCGTCTTCACGCAGAGAAACAAAAGCTAAAGCTGTGTTTGCTTCTTCTGTACGATAGACCATATCAGTACCTACTCCTACTTCACGAAGCGTATCTACTAGAAAGTCTCCAAACGCATCTTCTCCAACTTTTGTAATAAGCGCTGACTCATTACCGTATGTAGCAACAACTGCCGCAACGTTTGCCGGCGCTCCGCCTGGCACACGCGTAAACGATTCCACTTCTTTTAATTGAAGACCTTTTTGAGCTGGAATCATATCAATTAATACTTCACCGATACTAAATAACTTACCCATTCTATTCACCTTACTTTTCTTTTTTGTCATATTGTCATACTATGTTCCAAAAAATCCTTAAATCAAATTATACGTCCCAAACATCTTTTTCGTAAAGAGAAATTTCCAATTTATTTTAAAAAAATCGCAAATTATCGTTTTCTTCTGACAATCTTTTATAAGTCAAACCCCTTCCATCCCTTGTCAAATCTAGGGTTAAAATGACTCTCTTACACAAAGATGGGAGAATAAAAAAAGTTAATTTCCAGTTTAAACTGTTTATCTATTCACTTTTCGTTCGACATCTCTTTCCTTATTTCCTGTTTATTCGCCGCGAATATGCAAATAATGATAAAAATTCGTGTTTTTACCCCTATTTAAGAAGGAATAGCTTAAAACGTGTCGAATAGACTTAGGTAGGTATATGACATTATGTATGTTACACTAAATACAAGGCAAGGAAGGGAGAATCAGTCATGAAAATCAATGTTTTTCTAGACGACTATCGCAAGTGCCCTGACGGTCATGTTTTAGCCGAAACGATTGATGAATGTATTGATCTGCTAAGATCATTCGACGTTGAACATTTATCACTCGATCACGATTTACTCAGCAAGACACGGAATGGATTAATGCTCGTGCATTTTATGGTAAAGCATCATTTATATGCCGATCGAATTACGATTCACTCCGCTAATCATTCAGGCAGCAAAGCAATGTACAACTGCTTTAAGGAAGCTCAAAAAGAGCATAAAATGCCAAACAATATTAAAATTCTAAGATGCCCTCTGCCTCTTCGATGATATCTGCACCCTCACACATTCATTTCAACAGAATCTGTCCGGATTCAATTCTCACAGACTTCCTGTTTCTATAAAATGAAGAACGATACTGCTTGTTCGATACGTATAGATGTGAATACGCTTTAAGCAGTTTATATTATATAGAAGAAAACCGCTCTAAAATACCGTTATGATAGCTTTAAAAAGCAGACTATATGGTACAAAGAGCGGTTTTTGCTATTTAGACAGTTTAGCAGAATCCAAATCAGCTGAGAGAGCAGCCGGCTGTTTTTTAGCTTCTTTTAGCTGCCTAGCGTTCACGAACCAGTAAATGTTTCCTACAAACAATCCTCCCCCTACGATGTTTCCGAGTGTAACAGGAATCAAGTTATGAAATAGTCCAGCAGCCGAAATCGCATCGGAATGCGGAAGCAATAAAGCTAGACCAAGAAACGTCATATTTGCCACGCTGTGCTCGTATCCTGAAGCCACAAATGCAAAAAGCATCCAAAAAATAAGCATGATCTTTGCCGCATCGCTTTTAGTGCGCGCAGCCGTCCAAATCGCCAGGCACACAAGCCAGTTGCAAAGGATGCCGCGGAAAAATAATTCACTGACCGGCAAATTCATTTTTTTAGCTGCCAGCGTCATGAGTAAATGGTTCGGTTCAATTCCTTTAAACAAACCGGTTCCGGTAATTAACAAACAAAGCCCAAACGCACCTATCGTATTTCCGATAAAACACCACGTCCAGTTTTTGAACGTATCTTTCCATGTCGTGACTCCCGATAGCGTACTGACCGTATAAACCATATGATTCCCCGTAAACAATTCAGCTCCTGCAAATACGACAAGCAGGAGAGCAACAGCAAAAGATAACCCCATCACAAGAGAAACGACCGGTAAAGAAGCAGAAGCTAAAGGCGCTCCTACCGATAGAGCTAATATAACGCCAAGTCCTACATAAGCACCCGCTAGCACAGCTAACAGCAAATAACTCGGCAAATGATCATTCACAAGCTTCGTTTTTTCACGGGCTAACTCATTCATTGACTGCAGTGAATTCTTAAACAAAAGCGTTTCCTCCTTTTATTCATCTTAGACGCATACTTTTTCTTCTGTTTTTTCCAAAAACCAAGAAAGAGCAGAAGCTTGCTTCACCACTTCACCAATCACAATCATCGCGGGATTGCTCACTTGCTGCTCCGAGGCTACGCCTACGATAGTGCCAAGCGTACCTGTAACCGTGCGCTGATAAACCGACGTGCCTTGTTCAATAAGAGCGACCGGCGTATCTGCGCTTTTTCCGGCGTCTAAAAGCTGACGGCAAATATACGGCAAGTTTTTAACGCCCATATAGATCGCAAGCGTATCAACGCCTTTTGCTAAATGCTCCCAGCGAATACTTTCCGGCTTGCCGCTCAAGCAGTGTCCCGTCACAACGGCAAACGAACGGCTCAGCTCCCGATGCGTCACAGGGATTCCAGCATAGGCCGGTGCCGCGATGCCTGCTGTAATACCTGGAACGATTTCAAATGGAATTCCATGCTGAGCGAGCACTTCTGCTTCTTCCCCGCCTCTTCCGAAAATAAACGGATCTCCGCCTTTTAACCGGACGACGATGTTTCCTTTTCTTGCATAGAATACAAGCAAATCATGAATATCCTCTTGAGAAACGCAGTGATCACCAGGCTTTTTCCCGCAGTAGACGAGTTCGGCTCCTTCTTTTGCATACTGAAGAAGAACAGGGTTCACTAACCGGTCGTATAAAATAACATCTGCTTTTTCTAAACATTTGGCTGCTTTTATCGTTAGTAAATCTGGATCTCCTGGTCCGGCTCCTACAATGTACACTTTTCCTGTTCTCATTTTTGCTTCGCTCCTTTTAGTGTGTCCCCTTGAATTTTTGTGGCGCGTTGAAAATCAACGCGCCACGTTACTTATTCTTCAATTAAAAGATACAGCAAATCTCCTTCAACAGACGCTTCATACGTGTCTACACATCCGCTGTCAGGCTCTTGTACGTTGCCGTCATGCAAGCAAATTTTCCAGTCGTGCATCGGACAGAACACCGAGTCGCCGCTCACGATTCCTTCACTGAGCACCCCGCCTTTATGCGGACAGCGATTTTCAATTGCCCGTATTTTTCCGCTTGATAGCTTAAACACTGCAATTTCTTTTCCGTTTACTTTCACTGTTTTACCTAGGCTTACCGGAAAATCATGAATTGACCCTACGCATACTTTTGTAATGTTTTTATTCACCATCTTTATTTCCTCCCAGCTTTATGATGTGACAACTGTTTCAAACAGCTCTTTTTTCGTCTTTTTGCTTTCGACGATTTCTTTCCAAGGATCACGGTACGTAGATAACGCTTCGTCCATACGCATATTCAGTTCTCTTCTCGTCTCAGCGTCATCAAGCACTGATTGAATGTGCGAAAGTCCCATACGCTCAATCCATGCAGACGTACGCTCTAAGTAATTAGCCGTTTCTCGGTAATACTGCAAATAAGCTCCTGTAATGTCCATCAATTCTTCGTCTGTTTTTACTTTATACAATAAATCTCCGCCGCGAAGATGCGTACCTCCATTTCCGCCCACGTAAATTTCCCAGCCGCCGTCAATTCCAATAAAGCCAATATCTTTAATGCCTGACTCAGCACAGCTTCTCGGACAAGCAGATACAGCCATTTTCACTTTATGAGGCGTCCATAGTCCTTCAAATTTTTTCTCAAGCGCAATTCCAACACCCATTGAATCCTGCGTGCCAAAACGGCAAAACTGTTCGCCGACGCATGTTTTCACAGTCCGCAGCGACTTGCCGTACGCATAGCCAGAAGGCATATCTAACTCTTCCCATACGCTAGGCAAATCTTCTTTTTTAACACCAAACAAATCAAGACGCTGCCCACCCGTCACTTTTACGAGCGGAATTTCATATTTATCAACAACATCTGCAATTTTTCGTAAATCTTCTGCATTTGTAACGCCTCCGTACATGCGAGGAACAACAGAATACGTACCGTCTTTTTGAATATTTGCGTGCATGCGTTCATTCACAAATCGTGATTCGCGTTCATCAACGTATCCGGTTGGATTCACCATACCTAAATAATAGTTTAGCGCCGGACGGCATTTCGAACAGCCTTCTTCATTATTCCATCCGAGTACATTCATAACTTCACGCGTATGCGAAAGTCCTTTTGCTTTGATTTCTTCGACAACTTCATCTCGTGACAGAGTCGTACAGCCGCAAATCGCTTCTTTTTGAGCTGCCGCGTCAAAGTCAGCGCCAAGAGTATGCTGAAGCACTTCCGCTACAAGCGGTTTACATCCTCCGCAAGAGCGTGAGGCACTTGTACAAGCTTTGATTTCATCAACCGATGAGCATCCTTGCTTTTGGATAGCTTCCACAATCGTACCTTTTGTTACACCGTTACAGCCGCAAATAATATCATCCGCGCTCATACTTGCGACTAAGCTTTCACCCGCGTTACCGCCAGACGGCTGTAAAATCGACACTTTTGCGACATCGGATACATCTTCTTGCTTTTGAATCATTGAAAACAGTCGATTTCCGTCGCTGCTGTCTCCAAAAAGAACAGCTCCTACGATTTGATTCCCTCGCAAAACAAGCTTTTTATAAATGCCGTCTTGTTCATCGAACACTTTAATCGCTTTTTTCTCTTCATCTTCCGTGAAGTCGCCTGCCGAAAACACTTCAACACCTGATACTTTTAGCTGCGTTGATAAAACCGATCCTTCATAAGGCACTTTTTCTGCTCCGCAAATCGCTTTTGCTAATGCTTTTCCTTGTTCATACAAAGGTGCCACTAGTCCGTATACCATTCCTCTATGCTCCGCACATTCTCCAACCGCGTAGATGTTTGGAATATCCGTTTGCATATAGTCATTCACAACAATTCCTCGATTTACGTTAAGTCCCGCTTCTTTTGCAAGCTGAACATTTGGTTTAATTCCAACGGCCATCACGACTAAATCAGCTTCTAAAAACGTCCCGTCTTTAAAGGATAGCCCTTCAACTCGCTCATCGCCGACGATTTCCCCCGTTTGTTTTTCAAGCAAAAACTTCATACCTTGTTTTTCTAATTCGTTTTGAAGCAGTTTGCCGGCAGTTGGATCAAGCTGGCGTTCCATTAAATACGGAGCTAGATGAATCACAGATACGTCCATTCCTAAATTTAAAAGTCCGCGCGCCGCTTCTAATCCAAGCAGTCCGCCTCCAATAACCGCTGCTTTTTTATACTGCTGAGAAGCCTGCAGCATTTCATCCGTGTCTTTTATATCTCGAAAAGCCGTAACTCCTTTTTTATCAGACCCTGGAATCGGAAGAATAAAAGGAAGAGAGCCCGTTGCTAAAATTAACTCATCATACGATTCTACTCTGCCGCTGTTTGTCGCTACTTCTTTTTTTACTGAATCGATACTAGTAACCGTTTCGCCCGTATATAATGTAATATTGTTTTCTTGATACCAGTTCCAATCGTTTAACGTAATGTCTTCAACATTCGTATCTCCTTGCAGCACTTTTGATAGTAAAATACGATTATAGTTCGGATGCGGCTCGCTTCCGAAAATCGTAATTTCAAACGCTTCGTTTGAAACCTTCAATACTTCTTCAATCGCTCGAACTCCAGCCATTCCATTTCCAATCAATACGAGTTTCTTTTTTTGCATCTTCTATTCCTCCCCTGGCGTCTATACCTGCTTGTTTCAAAGATATATTTTCTATGCATCTTTAAAGATACATTTAAGATATATGAATTTTCTGAATCGTTCAACTTATGTGTTAGATTATCTAACACAGTTATGGTATGTATGCGATTCCATTGCTTTAACAGCAAGCAAAAAAAATAAGTGGTCTAATTACGTTTTAATTTGGATCATCCTTTTCATTTTATTTTGTGATGTTTTTCACAACATTAATTTAGCAAGAATAAATAACCTGAGCTATGATAAAAATCACTCCTATTAAAAATGAGCAATAGCTTCATAGTCTTTTTCTAAAGACTTGGGTTAGTATCTTGGCATCTATCCTTTTATCAGAACAAGGAAAAGTCATAATCTTATAAAACTATAAAAGACAAGCCCTCTTTCTTTTGAAAGAGGGCTTGTCTTTTTATTCTCCTGTAAACCAATTCACAACATATTCTCCCCACACCTCATTTCCTTTTTTCGTTAAATCACCGCTGTCTTTATTTATATACTCTCCTAAATGAAACGGCCAAATGAGCGAGTGATTCATATAATATACCCAGTTTGATTCAGAGACTCCCCTGATCGCTTCTACCCCTTCTTCATAGGACTCGGTTTGTGAAATATATGGCTGTGACGGCTGAATCATAAGGGTTTTTTTCAAGTCTTTGAGCTGATGAATCAGCTTGTCTGTATTTTCAAGCGTCTCATCTAGCGTAAGATGCTGATAGTCATTTTTAAGAGGTGCTTCAAACAGAATAATGTTTGGCTGAAGCTGATCAATTTGATCGGCAATATGTGAGGATAAAAGCTCATCCGTTGTTTGGCTGCCGTATGAAAAGGTTTTGACCGTAAATACATCACTTCCATATGTAGCTGCTAGCTCTTTTTTTAACTGCTGAGGCCACCCTGCTTTCTTTGCCGATGTGGCAACCACAAGAGTTAGAGGTTTTTTATTTGCAATAGATGACTCAATTTGCTTTGTAATAAAGTCCGGAAGATTTTTTGTATAAGCAGATACATCGGAAAACTGTTTTTCTTTATGTACAACAGCAGCTTTTACTTCACTTGCCTGCGCTTCCGTTTGCTCCTGCCAGTGCTGCGTCCCCGCATACATCACCGCCCCGCACAAAACAGCCGCCGCCACATTTACCCCAACCATCGCCTTCATTCAATCTCCCCTTTACCTGTTTTTCTTATAATATCAGCAACTTGCTTTCATAAAGAAGAACTCAAAATTAGTAGCTCCTGAGAATATACCCTCAAAGGTCCACCTATCCGGATGAGACCAGCCCGCAAGGGAGGGTCTCATCCGGATAGGTCTAGCAACTCTACCATCACCGCTCTTCCGTGATGGTAGAGTTGCTACATCGATATAAGAGTAATTATAGATTAGTAGAAATTGGAATGGGGGACCTTTCGTACGTAAAATCTCTACAAATACACGTATACTTCGCATATTTCCTAGCGAAACATGAAGTTTCCGGGGAAATTACGTCACGTTTCTTAAAAAGAAAACATAATGTACGTTCATTCGCACATGTGATCTTTCCCTTGTACAGTAGAGATACCGGCGGAATACAGCAAAAACGCGTTTTTGAAAAAGGAATGCTAGATGCCAAAAAGCTCGTTTGATCAAATCGCTTCATCTTTTCATCCATTAATTGTATCGATGATTAAAAAATTTCATATTTATAAAGACTACGACGAATATTATCAAATTGCGTTAATTGGTTTATGGAGAGCGTATCAAAAATTTGATGAAAGCAAAGGCTCTTTTTCCGCTTATGCCTACACAACCGTGCGCGGTACGATTCTTTCTCATCTAAAAGGCACCATTTTATACGAAGAACGTGAAACACCGGCTGAGCAAAACCTGCTTTCACTGAACGAAGATCCCGCTCTTCCCGTTCCGCTAGAAAGTGAAATCATCGAGCAGCATATCGAACATTTAACAGGAAGAGAAAAAATCTATGTACTCGAACATCTGCTAGAAGGCTACTCGTATAAAGATATTGCCTACAAATACGGAGTCTCCACGGGAGCCGTTAAAAACTGGGGAAAAGCAGCTCGCAAAAAGCTAAAAGCCTCGCTTCTTCAGGAATAAAAAAAGGAGGAAGCTTATTTTAAGCTTCCTCCTTTAGTACATATGTGTAGTCCCATGCAACCGATTGTTCATATGTAGGACAAGTTCGTTTGATAAATCGAACGAACTACGCTAAAAAAAGCGGACTTTCTAAACAATAATTGCGAATAACAGCCGCTCTGGCCAGCTTTTTTTCTAAACTATAATAAGAAAGCTTCACTGGAATGAACGTTCCATCTTTGAAGTGAATTAGCATGGAGGTTGGATCAACTGTAGCAAGCGTGTGTGAAGTATGAACATGAGAGGCAAAAATCCAAGCGCAGCCATAGTCATTTGGCGAAGATGTCGGAAACGCAATGATGGCTTGTGAACGATTAATAACAAGCGGCGTAAGCTGTTTGTACGGAAACATTTTTCGAACGGCGGCAATCGATCCCTTAAACGTACTTAATTCTCGAATGCACGCTTCTTCTAATAATTGCTTACACGTCTTGCTTAGCATGTATTCTCCTGCTTCATCCAGCACCTTCGTTCGGTGCACAGGATCGTTCACTGGAATTAATGCTTTTGTCGTCAAACCAATTTGATACTTTTCATCATTTGTCATACATCTACCCCCTTTGCTACTTTATAACTATTCTATACTATCGAAACGGGAAAAATCTAGTCTTTTTTTCTCATTATTTGAAATATTTTGAATATATTTCATATCCAAAGAAAAAAGCGCTGAAGCCAGCGCTTTTCTTTTAAATAAAAATGTCTAAAATAAGAACCATTGCAAACGCTGCAAATGATAGAATCGTTTCCATCACTGTCCACGTTTTTAACGTTTGGGCTACTGACATGTTAAAGAATTCTTTGATTAACCAGAAGCCAGAATCATTTACGTGCGATAGCATCACAGAACCTGCGCCTGTTGCCAGTACTAGCAGCTCTGGGCTTACGTTTGGCATCGTTGCTGCAATTGGTGCTACAATACCTGCTGCTGTTGTCATTGCTACTGTTGCTGAGCCAACTGCTGCACGAATTAAGCCTGCAATCACAAACGCTAGCACGATAGGAGAAAGATGTGCATCTTGAGCAAATCCTGCAATCGCGTCACCTACACCGCTTGCTGTTAAAATTTTGTTAAAACCGCCGCCTGCACCGATGATTAGAATAATCGAAGCAACAGGTCCAAGACATTCATTTGTGAATTTTAATAAATCATCTTTGTTGTACCCTCTTGCAAAACCGAACGAATAAAAAGCAAACACTAGCGAAATTAACAGCGCTACGATTGGACTTCCGATAAAGTTTGTTACGTAGCGAATCGTACTTGTTTCTGGATAAACAAACCCAGTGATCGTTGCTAAAAGCATTAATAGTACCGGTAGTAAAATCGTGAATAACGTAATTCCGAAGCCAGGAAGATCTTTATGCTTTGACTCTGTGAACTGCTCCATAATTTCACCCGTTGGCTCTACGTGAACACGGCGTGAAATGAACGATCCGTAAATCGGACCCGCCACTGCTGCAGCTGGAAATGCAACAACTAATGAATACAAAATCGTTTTACCTAAATCTGCTTTAAAGATATCCACCGCTAGCATCGCTGCCGGATGCGGAGGTACTAAACTGTGAACAACGGCTAAACCGGCAATTAATGATAAACCAATTTTAATAAGTGACGTACCCGTATGCTTGGCAATTACAAACACAAGCGGAATTAATAACACAACGCCAACTTGGAAAAAGACCGGGATACCGCAAATAACGGCTACAACCATCATCGCCCAGTGTACGTTCTTTTCACCAAATACTTTAATTAACGTGCGGGCAATACGCTCGGCTCCGCCTGACTCTGCCATCATTTTACCTAACATCGTTCCAAGACCAAGAACAATCGCGATAAACCCTAAGACGCTCGCTACTCCTTCTTGGAAAGCCGTTACGATATCAGGCAGCTTCATTCCTGAAATAAGACCCATAAACAAAGCCGCAACAATCAGTGCTACGAACGGATTTGTTTTAAATTTGGCAATTAAAAAGATCAGTCCGACAATCGATACAATCGCATACAGCAAAAGACTTGCTTCATGACTTAATCCGAATACTGAATTCATATGTTCATCCCCTTAGTGTGACCATTTTTCATGTACGTACATCCAAATAATGTATACGCTTTCAAATATTTTCTAAAGCGAACGCACATCGTACGTTCACTTCTTTCTATTTACTTAATAACTCAACCGTTTCACGAAGCGTTGTTTTGGCTCCGACGTTCCCAGGGAAAATGATGTACGCAATGCCTGGAAACTTGCTTTCCTCTCCCGTTACCCATACCGGAATGCCCGGCTTGATTTGTCCAGCAACCGTCGCGCGCTTTACGGATAAGCCGTTTACGCCAATATCACTTGATGTAATGCCGCCTTTTGCAACGATAAAGTTTGGACGAACGTTTAAGCGGCGAACAATGCTTGTAACCGCATCTGAAATTTTCACCGATAATTTGAGCTCTTCTTCTTTTTTGCCTTCGCCAAGATCTAAGCGCTCGCGTCTTGTATACACAGCTACCGTTTGACCTCGTGAAATAAGCTTCTCTGCTTCATTGATAATACGATTCACTTCTTCTTCAAACTTTTCAGGTTCTAAGACAAGATGACAATCAAATTCAATAAATTCAATGAAGCTGCATTTCTTTAATTCTTCTAACTGCTCTGTTGTTTTTTTAACATGTGAACCAACCATAATTAATCCGCCGTTTGACGATTTTTCTTTAACGAGCTCTTCTTTTGTTAAAAGGTCTTTGTCACTGACGCCGCCCATTACTTTTGTTAGAGCTGCAGCGCTTCGATACATAAAGTGCTTTCCAAGCTTCATCGCGCGAAGAAGCGCAATCGTCACAACTTTTACGTCCACGTAATCCACTGCATTCACAACTACTTTGTTAAAGTCTTTCACTTCCATTAACTGATTTGTAATCGTCACTAAATCAAGTGCACGGATGCTCCCAAGCGAAATATATGTCGTATGACTTGCTTTAAATTTCCCTTCTGACTTTTCTTCTACCCACTCGCCTAAATGAGAGTTACTGTAGCCAAACGTACGGTCTTTTGCAAATTCCGTTTCTCCTGCCGGCACTAAGTAGTCTTCATCTTGCACATAGTGAATGTTATCAACTGTGAATCGTCCGCCTTCTTTAAAGAAAGGAAAAATAACTTCACCGTCAAGCACTTGATTGGAATGCTGTTCAACCGTTTTCTTTAACACTTCTGTTTCTAACGGATAGTGACCGCGAAGAGTGGAATCACCTCTGCTGATAATTAAAAACTCTTTATCTACTTCAGCCGCCACCTCTGTAATAACAGCAGCAATGTCTTCGTGTGCTTTTTCCGTTTCAGAAGCGGTAAATCCGCGTGAATTTGTTAGAATAAAAAACATGGAGTTTTCTTCTAAAAACCCTTGCTTGATGCTCTCTTTGCTCCAGTCTGTATAGACGGAAATACCGTTAACCGTTTGAACGCCCGTTGGATCATCATCCAGTACGATGATTTTTTGATTGAACGTCAGAAGCTCATCGTCGAGCATTTTTTGTACAAGTGCTTCGTCGACCGCTGGAATGTTTTTAAACACATCGCTTACAAGACGTTTTTCTTGTTGTTTAATCATGCTTCCACCTTCTTTTTCACTTCAACGTTTGCTAATTTTTCATAATACTGTACAATTCCGCCGTGATCATCGCTTGCTTTTCCGTCTACTTTTAACGCGTGGAAAATTTCCACAAGCTGACTTGAAAGAGGAAGCGGTACGCCAATGTCATGAGCCGTTTCCATCACGTTTGTCATATCTTTTAAGTTAATATCAATGCGTCCGCCTGCTACAAAGTTGCGGTCTAAAATAAGCGGCACTTTTGCATCTAATACAGCGCTTCCAGCTAACCCGCCGCGAATTGCTTGATACATTTTTTCAACGTCAATGCCTGCTTTGGCTGCTAGTACAAGTGCTTCCGACATCGCTGCAATGTTTAAGTTTACAATTACCTGGTTTGCAAGCTTAGCTGTTACGCCGCTTCCATTATCACCAACAAGCGTTACTTCTGCTCCCATCGCATGAAGGATAGGTGAAACGCTTTCAAAGATGTGTTCGTTTCCTCCGACCATAATCGCAAGCGTGCCGTCAATTGCTTTTGGCTCTCCTCCGCTAACCGGAGCGTCTAGCATGTGAATTCCTTTTTGTGCAAGTTCAGCCGCAATTTCTTTTGATGCTACCGGTGAAATGGAACTCATATCGATGATAACGCTTCCTTCTTTGGCGCTATGAATTAACCCTTCTTCTCCAAGCACTACGCTTTTTACATGATGTGAAGCCGGAAGCATCGTGATCATCACGTCGCTGTTCACTGCAACTTCAGCAAGGCTTTCTGCTCCAAATCCTCCTGCTGCTTTCACTTCTTCTACTGCTGATTTATTAATATCGTAAACCGTTACCTCAAAACCTGCTTTTAATAAATTGAGTGTCATCGGTTTTCCCATAATTCCAAGTCCAATAAATCCAACGCGTTTTGTCATTTTCGTTTCCTCCCCTTGTTGTATACGTTTTCAAATACGTTTTAAAAAAGAATGTATACGTTAAAATATTTTTTGTATACATTTCTGATAATTTTGTATACACTCATCATATTCGCATTTTATTTATTTGTCTAGCCTTTTTTTAAATGAAATTTATTTCCAAAACCGAAACTTTCCGTCCCACCTTTTCACAAGTTATAGTATGATTTGGGTATACACGTACAAAATGATAAAAAATAAAGAGAGAAAGAGACGAGATTTCCTCGTGTCCAATGCTAGAGGTGAAGTAGAGTATGTTAAGAAATCAAGGTTCTCGTTCGTCTCATCACCCTTCTTATGAGATGATTCGAGATAAAATTTTAAACGGTGAGCTTGAAGGCGGTACAAAAATCGTCGAAGAAAAATTAGCGAGCGAGCTTGGATTTAGCCGAACGCCGATTCGTGATTCCATTAGACGCTTAGAATATGAAGGACTGATTGTTCGAAAAAAAGTGGTGTCGCCGACAGAAAAAGACTTACGCAACTTGTTTGAAGTGCGAATGCTGCTAGAAGGCTCAGCTTCTAAAGCTGCGGCGACTTTTTTGTCTGATAACGAATTAGAAGAATTAAAGGAATGCGTAGACATCGGAAGAAACGGCTCGTTTGAAGAAATTATGAGCGCGAATGAACGTTTCCACGCCATTATTGTGAACGCAAGCAACAATGACGTAATGATTAATATCATCGACCGCATGCAGTCCATCATTTACTTATTCCGTCATACGGTCGTATTTTACAACCGCCCGTTTTTAATTGACGAACACGAAGACATTTATAACGCTATTAAAGAACGCAATGCTGAAAAAGCCGAGGCGTTAATGCAAGAGCATCTTCAAAAAGACTTAGAATTTTGCCTGCATTTGCTTCAGCGAAGACAATAAAAAAGCTGCCAATCGGCAGCTTTTTTATACGTACATCTTTTCTTTTATAGAAATATCAGCTAACTGTCCGCTGCTGTTTTTGAACACCACGTGTTTCTTTGAAAACTTCGTTGGCGAATCAATACCGGCTGCTGCGGCTAAATTAAACAATCCTTCACGTAATGACAGCACGTAGTTGCACACGCGGTATGACTTTTCTTCAATAATAAGCGCTTTTTGCAGCTTTGGATCTGTTGTGGCTACGCCTACTGGACAACGGTTATTGTGACAAACCTGCGCTTGAATACAGCCGACAGAAAACATAAAGCCTCTGGCAATATTAACGCAGTCAGCACCCAGCGATAAAGCCGTCGCAATTTTATCTGCCGTTAACAGCTTGCCCGATGCAAAAAGCTTTACTTCATCACGAACGCCATATTTTTTAAGCAGTTCATCCACAAAAGGAAGTCCTGAAAACAGCGGTACGCCCGCTCCGTCCGCTAATTCTTGAAATGATGCGCCTGTTCCGCCTTCTGCTCCGTCGATCGTAATAAAATCAGGACCGCTTCCCGTCTCTTTCATATACGCCGCCATTTCTTCAAGATCATTTGTGTTTCCGACAACCATTTTAATGCCTACTGGCTTGCCGCCTACGTCTCGAAGTTTTTCAATAAACTGGAACATTTCAGGATACGACGCAAACTCTTTAAAGCGGTTTGGACTGTCTACCGATTCTCCTGGCTTTAAGTTGCGAATTTCGGCGATTTCTTCCGTTACTTTTGAACCGTCTACGTGACCGCCTCGCGTTTTGGCTCCTTGGTCAAGCTTAATTTCAAACGCTTTGATTTGCTTCATTTCACTTTTCTTTTTAAATGCTTCCCAGGAAAATTCGCCTTCTTTTGTCCGAACGCCAAAAAGCCCGGGACCAATTTGAAAAATGATATCGACGTTTCCTTTTAAATGATACGGTGAAAGGCCTCCTTCTCCCGTGTTCATCCACGTGCCGCCTGCTCGTCCTAACCCTAGTGATAAAGCGGTAATCGCATGGTCACCAAGCGCTCCAAAGCTCATGCCTGATTGACCGATTAATCCTTTTACAACAAACGGATTTTTACATGAAGGACCTATAACGACCGCCTCTTCATCCCGCAAATAAAACGGATCCGCTTCTTTTTCTTCTCGGTGCTCTCTTCGGCTGAATAAGTTATCAGCGTCCATTTTATATACTTTCGTTTTAATTTTTGGCGTATTATCCGCTTTCATTTCGTCACGCTGCTTTGGAAACACCGCGTTTCGAATATAGTAGCCTGGTTCGCTAAAATCACGTTCTGAGCCAAACCCCATCATTCGGTTCAAGTACTTACCTGACTTAACGGTTTGCTCGTATTGATTTCTAGAAAACGGCTTGCCTTCGTTATTATTTAAAAATAAATACTGACGCAGTTCAGGCCCCATTTTCTCAAAAATATAGCGCATCTTCCCGAGCAGCGGATAGTTTCTAAGCACGGAATGCTCTTCTTGTTTTTCATCTTTCATCCAAAGAATAATAGCGATAATAACCGGCACTACAATCACAAGCATCATTACCGCACCAAAAATAAGTAAAATGATTTCAAACACTCCCATGATATCCCTCCTAAAAAGACTCTCCTATACGGAGAGTCACTGATTAAAGCATTCTGCTTAGCCCTTTTCGAAGCGGCGGCATTTCGAGCTCATGTTCTTTAAAGAATTTTTTCATGATGTGCTTTGAATAATTCGCTGCTTGTCCAAATGAAATTTTGCCTGGAAGCGGCGGTTCATCCGCAATAACGACATCAATCACAACAGGAACATTCGCAAGCGCTGCTTTTTCAAATGCTGTTTCGAGCTCTTCGTGTTTTTCAACGCGGTAGCCAATCCCTCCGCACGATTCAGCGAACTTCGCAAAGTTCATTTCACCAAGCTGCGTTTGGTAATCTAAGTGACCTTGGATGGCTTGTTCATATTTAATCATGCCGATTTCACTGTTATTAAGGACGACGACCACAATTGGCAGCTTGTACTTCACAGCCGTCACAAAATCTTGCATGACCATCGTAAAGCCTCCGTCACCGCACACGGCTACCGATTGTTTTTCCGGATGGGCAAGCTTTCCTGCAATCGCAGCCGGAAGTCCGCAGCCCATCGTTGCCAGCCAGCTGGAAATGACAAATTTTTGATTCGTCATGCGGAAATGTCTCGCCATCCATACCGTCACGTTCCCGACATCAACAGATACAATCGCATCATCATCTACGATTTTTTGCAGCTTAGGAATGACTTGCTGCGGCTTGATTGGCGTACTCACTTCATTTTCTTCTTTTTCTACGTGCTTCCACCAGTTTTCCATATTAACTTGACACTCTTCTAAGAAACGGCGGTTTTCTTGATAATCTAAATTATGCGCAAGCTGCGACAGCGTCGTTTTCGAGTCTCCGACTAATCCAATCGATACAGGATAGCGTCTGCCAATTTGTGTGGCATCGGAATCTAGCTGTATTGCTTCGACTCCATCTGGTAAAAACTCACGGTATGGAAACGAAGTTCCAATCATAATTAACAAATCGGTTTCTTCCATTGCTTCATACGCCGGCTTTGTCCCAATCTGCCCGAGCTGACCGAGGTTATAAGGATGATGATCAGGCAGTATTCCTTTACCCGGAAGCGTAAAGATAATCGGCGCCGCGATTTTTTCCGCAAACTGTGCTAACTCAAGCTTCGCATGCTTTGCACCCGTTCCTGCTAAAATAACCGGTTTTTTCGCATATTTAATGGCTAGAAGCGCTTTAGCTACATCTTCTGGGTCACTGTGAGAAATGGATTTTGATACATTAGCAATTGGCGTTTTTTCATCAATTTTAATCGTTGAAGACGGAATATCATCTGGAATAACTAGAACCGCAACGCCTTTTTTCGCATAAGCCGTTCGAATCGCTTGCTGAAGCAGATGCGGAAATGATTCAGGCGAGTCTACGCGGTGATTAAACACCGACACATCGTCAAAAACACGTTCTAAATTCACTTCTTGAAATGATTCATTGCCAAGCTTTGCACGTGGCACCTGTCCGGCTAGCACTAGCACCGGTGCACCGTCTGCTTTGGCATCATATAAGCCGTTTAACAGATGAATCGCACCCGGCCCTCCAATTGATAGACACACGCCGATTTTACCCGTGATTTTAGCGTAAGAAGATGCCGCAAGTGCGCCTACTTCCTCATGACGGACTTGAATAAACTCAATTTCATCTTTTTCACTGCGCAGATTGTCCATAAAATGATTAATTGAATCTCCCGGCATACCGAAAATGTGATCGATCTTCCATTCTTTTAACACGGACATAGCTGCTTTTCCAGCTGTAGTTTTTATCATATTCAGCCTTCCTTTCTTTAACTTTGTTTCTATTCCATACCACAATGAAAGAAAGACAAAACAAGGGACTTTCCCGTTTTTATGGAAAAGTCCCTTGTTTTCAGCTAAATAATTTAAATAAACTAAATTTTTTCATTGGCTCAGGCTCTAATTGATGAACCGGACGACCGTCGATAATCGCCTCTGCATTTTCAATAAAAAAATAAAGTTCTGACGCACCGTACATATCGGAAATGTAATCATACGCTTTTGAAAGTGAATAGTCGTGGTAATTGCGAGCATGAACGCCAGAGGCAATCACGTGGGCTAAGCGGTATTTAATAAACATACACGCCGCTTTTCTTTCTTTTTTTCCGTTTAAACCGAGAATACTAGCGGCGCTTAGCTGAACGAGTACGCCTTTTTTAACAAGCTCATACAAACGCTCAGGGTGATCTCGGAAAATCGGATGACATTCTGGTGAACGTAGAATAGGCACAACGCCTTTTGTGAGAAGATCATACAGCGTTTTTTCAAAATAAGGTGAGATATCATATTCAGGCAGTGAAAGAAACAAATATTTATCGGTGTGATTAAGTGTAAGAAGCTGATTTCGCTCATAGTTTCGCAGAAGCTGAGGCGATAAAGGGACAAGCTGACCTGGTAATACTTGTAGAGGAACACATGAATTTGTGAGCCATTCATTAGCTGCATTCACATAGAGAAATAAATGGTGTTTCATAAATTCTTGATCGCTATCATAAAGCGGCGTCGCCACAACGGACTGAACGCCTTGATCCGCTAAGGAGCGTGCCATCTTCAAAAAGCCGTCTACTTCCTCAGGTCCGCTATCGATATTAGGCAATATGTACGTATGAATATCAATCACTTTATTTCCCTCCCTGCGTTTTGTATAGCTCTATTCTACGACGATTTCTCGTGTGAAACTATGTATTCTTCTCGACATTTACCACCACGAACCCCGGAAAACCGCGTACTTTCCTGTCATCTACTTAACTAACAATATTTTACTATCACTCTATGTGAAAACGCAAACATAATTTGTAAAATAACTCCAAATAATGATGATAAAAGAAGGGATTGAAATAGGTCTTTGTATGCAAATACCCTGATTAAACAGAAGTTAATCAGGGTACAAAGGGAAAAGTTAAAAGATTCCTAGAAATTTTGTTTTTTTGATGCGTTCAGGCTCATCTTTTAGAATAGAGTATCCAGTGACAATAGCTTGAGCGTTTTCTATCAAGGTATCTCTAAGTGCTTCTCCGTATTGATGACTAATTACATCATATACTTTAGCTAAAGAAGCTTTTTGATATGTAAAAGGATTTGCACTTGAGCTAATTGCATGACATAAACCATGATCTAACAGTTGAAAAGCCACTTTCTTTGTTTTGCGGCTATTCATTCCCAAAAAGCTTTGGGCGTCTGCTAAAAGGACAGCTCCTTGCTTAGCAATTTTGTATAAGGAATTAGTGTTTTCTTGAAATGATGGATATTTTTCTGGATGAAGGAAAACTGGAATCAGTCCTGATAATTGAAGATCATATACAAGCGTTTCTATATCAAATTGAAATCCTTGAGGTGGCAAACGCAAATATAAATATTTGTTGTTTTCATTGACTGTCATAAGCTCATGATTGTCATATTGAATGGGTACGTCTGAACTAGCCATTACTTCTTGAGCGCCTATTAAATGCAAAGGTATAAATTTACTGCTTAACAGTTCGTTAGCTTGTTGTATATACGTTCTAATATCTTTTGGGTGCATCCTGCCGCTTCCGTTATTACATGGCGCAACAACTGCAGTTTTAACACCTTGATCCACAAGCTTTTTAGCCATTTCTGTAAATACACTTTCACTTTTGGGACCTTGTCCTACATTTAACAACAAATGTGTATACAAATCAATCATTCTACTAGCCCCCTTAAAATTTGACTTACTTGTAATATTCTACGATTATTATACCAATTCCTACTCTATTTTTTCTATTTTCAACCATTATCTCATAAAAAAAGAACCTCAATTTTCATTGAAGTTCTCTTTCTTAAAATATTCCTAAAAACTTTGCTTGTTTGATTCGTTCAGGACGTTCTTTAATTAACGCTTCTCCTCGAATAATCGATTCTGCATTTTCTTTCAGCATATAGACCGTTCGACTTCCGTAGCGTTTAAATAACACTTCATAAGCTCGCTGCAATCCGTATGTATTAAATGTTTGAGCTGTCACCCCTGATGCAATAACGTGAACAAGACCATGCTCTATAAATTGAAAAGCAGCTTGCTTTGCTTTACGGCCATTTTGGCCTAAAATGCTAGCGGCCGATAATTGAATAATTGCTCCATTCTTTACAAACTGATATAGCTTTTGAGGATTATCTAAGATAAAAGAACACATTTCCGGTTCACTAATAATAGGCACCACTTCGTTTAATTGGATTTTATAAATAATATCGTCAAACTGAGTAACAGAGCCTTCTTCAGTAAAATCTATCATTAAATACTTGTTTGTATTGTTAATAGTCAAGCTTTCTGTGTATAAACTTAAAATTTGTCTAGATGAACGAACTTTTTGTCCAGGAAGAATTTTCAAGGGGATTGATAGTTCATTTAAGTGGCGATTAACAATATCAATTTGATTAAGAATACCTTCTTTAGTCTCAATTGATACTTCGCTATTAATAGTGGGTGTGGCTACCGCATGGGTAACGCCTTGTTTGACAAGCATTTTAGCTATATGTATAAATGTATCCTTATCTTTTGGTCCCTTACTAAAGTTAGGTAAAACAAAAGTGTGAATATCAACCATAAAAACTCTCCTCTTATTATATAGATATACTTAATAGTAAAATAAAAGAAGAGAATTAAAAAGATGTAACTTTAACAAAATATACCATTCCAAAGGCTTATGCATGTGAAATATTCAAATTAAAGTGCGAAAAGAACAAAAAAGATGTTGAAAAGTTTGCTTAAATTAAGACTTTTGATTTATTAGCTTTTCATCAAATATCCTTCATTAAGAAGAATTGTTCGTTAGATCGAAATATTGTTCGATGTAACAAACACTTTATATTTATATAATATATTTTCTATCAAAAAACTTCAATTTTATTTTTTAAATTTTATATAATATCACAAAAAAAAGACTGTCTAGATAGACAGTCTTTTTCATTTACTATTGGTGAAATAAATTTCTAGAGCTTTTGCCCACGCTGTATTTCCTTTTTCACTTGGCGCTGTCTTGTCTGCAGTCAAATAGTTCAACAAGCTTTCAGAATCACTGTTTGGCCATTGTGACCAATGATTGATATATTCATACTCATTTTTCTTAGCAAATGCCTTTAATTGCTCTGCCTCTTTTGGATAATTAGTTGCGTGATAAATGGGATGAGACGGCTGAATAATCGTTACTAAATCGTCTACATTCTCATTGATATGAGTCATGATTAGACTGATATTATCAAGCGTATTTGTAATACCCACTGTTCCATTATCATTAGCTAAAAATGGCTCAAATAAAAGTATATCTGGCTTGACTTCAATAACCTTTTCATAGAGTTTTTCACGTATAAACTCAAGTGAATTTTTATCTTTATATTCTTGAACTTCAACTTCTACTGCAGATCCATATGTATCATTCAACTTTTTCTCTAGCTGAGCAGGCCATGCTCCTGAGTCCGTTGAGGTATCTTGTGAGCCTACAACAAGCAACTTAATTGGTTTTCCAGTTTTCTTTGCCTTCTCCAATTTTTCTACAATAGATGTGGGAAGGTTCTTCGTATAGCTTTTCCAGTCGTTTGAAGAAGCAGGAACCGATGAACTACCAACTGCAGTTGGACGAGCAGCACCTTCTGCCTCAACTTTCTCACTCCAGTACATCTTACCTACTACTATAGTAGCGATCAGAGTGATAATAGCAATAATATTAATCCATACTTTCATAAATAATCTCCTTACTATTTTGTTTATTTATTCATTATAATATAATTCGAGAAATTTTTTATAAAAAATGATTAATTTTGTCATTTTTTTTGGTAGAATGGAAGAATGATTGTGTCTTTTATCACATGTTAAAAGTCTTGACATTATCAGCAACAAATTTCTTGTAAAGGAAGAGTGAGAATGGAAGAAGAACGTAAGCGTAAGAAGCGCAGAAAGAAAAAGAAAAAAGGATTTAAAATAGCTTTAGGTATTATTTTGCTACTTATTATCGGAGTAGGCATCTACGGCTTTTCTGTTTATAATTCAGTTGCCAATACATTTAACAAAACACATGAACCACTAAGTAGATCAGTTTCTGACAAGCGTTCCACTCAAGTAAGTTTAGAAAAAAAGGATCCTATTTCCATCTTACTAATGGGAGTAGATCAGCGTGGTGCCGATCGAGGACGATCTGATTCCCTTATTCTAATGACCGTTAACCCTACAACTAACAAAGTAAAAATGGTTAGTATTCCTCGTGACACGCGCACTGAAATTATTGGTAAGGGCAAAGAGGATAAAATTAATCATGCGTATGCTTTTGGCGGCATAGATATGTCTGTTAAAACTGTAGAAAATTTCCTTAATGTACCTATTGATTACTATGTACAAGTCAATATGGAAGGTTTTAGAGATATTGTGGATGCTGTAGATGGCATTACTGTCAATAATCCTTTTGCCTTTGATATCGATGGTGTTCATTATTCAAAAGGCACGCTAAATTTAGATGGTGATAAAGCTTTACTTTATACCCGTATGCGATATCAAGATCCACGAGGAGATTTTGGACGCCAAGAAAGACAGCGACAAATCATTCAAGCTGTTATTGAAGAAGGTGCAAGCGTAAAGTCTTTGGCTAACTACGGTCATATTCTTGATGCAATCGGTAATAATGTAAGAACGAATTTAACATTTGATGAAATGAAAGATATTCAGTCTAATTATAAAGAGGCTCGTAAAGACTTAGAACAAATACAAATTGATGGTAAAGGAACAAAAATGAATGGAATTTATTACTATATTGTTTCTGACTCCGAACGAGAAAAATTATCTAGTATGTTAAAAGAACAATTAAATCTTAAATAGTACATAAAAAGTGAAAGAAGCGTCAGTTCTTTCACTTTTTCACTTATTTTTGCTTGCTTATACATAGTTGGATTTCGATTGAAAACACCCCTATTATTCCCAAATATTTTTCAAATATGTCGTACAATAGTCTAGTTATTAATTAAATTGGAGGTTTATATGAAAAAGAAATTAGTAAATGAAATTTTTTGGTTAAGAGCCCTCGCATGTTTGGCAGTTGTAACTATCCATTCCATTCAGAAAGGAATCGATTACTACTTTATAGGTGAAAATACCCCGATGGTTTATTTTCTGCATTTGTTTTATGCGGCTGCATTATTTGGAACGCCGTCATTCGTTTTCATTTCAGAATTTTTATTAGCTAAAGCATATCCCTCAGGTGTGCCAAAAGGTTTTTTAAAGAAAAGAGTAAAGTTTTTGATCACACCTTTCATCTTTATGGGAATTATTTATACTTTCTTTGAGCTGGGTGCCTCTATCACCTTAAAATCTTTTATCGTTGAATCATTAAAGAATATTTTAATTGGTGACTATGTAGCTTGGTTTATCTTGTTAATTTTGCAGTTTTATTTACTTCACATGTTTGTACCAAAGTATTTAGAAAAAGCATCTCCGAAAGTCATACTGCCTGTTTCACTAATAGTAAACGTTCTTTATTTATCCTTTTTTAAATTTGTACAGCCTATTCAAGCAATTCCATTCCATGACTACATTTGGGAAAGAGGTTATTGGCTATTAGCTATTGGATGGATTTTTTATTTTACTTTAGGATATTATATAGGTAAAGATTTCGAAGCTTTCAAACTTTGGTTGAACAGAAACGGAAAGATTATTTTACTTTTTGCTGTCGTTGCTTATTGTATGGTAGTAGGACTAAAATTAGTTGGAATACTTCCTGATTCATCCTCTAAAAGACCTGATATACCAATTTATACAACAGCTATCATCTGCTTAATTTTTTACTTAACTGGAAAGATAAAACTTGCTCCAAGTTTTATTGTTCTAATAAGCAATTATTCTTTTAACATTTACCTATTACATATGATGTTCTTATATACTATTAAACCGTTACCTCATATGAATATGATTACATATACTTTATATTTATTAATATTAAGTATCACCGGTTCTATTATTTTAGCTACTGTGATTAATAAATTCCCATTTGGTAAATACCTTGTAGGTAATATTTTAAAAATAGGAAGAAAACAAAATAATAGAACATCTAATCACCCAAAAGCTGTTTAAATACTAATAGTTATTCGCTAAATAGGCTAACCTATTTAAATGAAACATTATAAAACACCTCCGAATAAGTACCCTTAAACAAAGTACTTGTTCGGAGGTGTTTTTGTATAGGCAAGATTAGTTGTTCAAATGCATGCAAGTAGGAACTAAAAAGGAGCCAATGATCCTCGAAACAATACATCTAAAACGGGATGTCATTTCATCAAAACAGAATCGGAAGAGGCAACGTACAACGTATGTTAACTATACTTCCTATGCGCACGCACCAAATTTCCACAAAAGAAAAGACTGTAGTAAGTAATATGTTGCGAAGAGAAAACCATGCATGGGGACAATGCAGCAATAGAATAGCTACATTTAAATTTAAAACCTGAAGACTTCCGATTTGTAAAAATCTCTCTATGTCTTTTGAGAAAGAGAGAACGGTTCATCAATAAAATAAGGCTGCCACGCACCTCTAGAATTTGGTGATATGGCAGCCTAAAAGGTTAGCTTTTTATTGATATTATTTCATCAAATTAAAATTTTAATTGCTTTTGTACCTTTTGCTCTGGTGTTTCAAACAAACGAAACTTAATTCGAGGTTTTTTCTCTTTATTTGTTACGCCCAATTCATAATTGATTGAATAAGAATTTCGATAAGCCATTCCAATTTGTATCCAAAGAATTATGTTGAAAGGATACATTTCAAGGCAATTTGTGAACATTGAAGATATGCCTAAGGCTATTATTAAAGCATTAGCGTTATTTTCCAGTCCTGTCCGATTAGCATTCAGGCATCCAATCATTAAAGTTAGAAATAATAAAAATAATAGAATGACCCCAGAAATCCCCATCTGCTCATAGATAGCAAAGAATTGATTATCTACTGCATAGCTTTTTTCCATTGTATTCAATGCAGCTGTAGAAACGCTTGCTGCACCAACTGAACCAATCCCCTCGCCATACAAGCCCTGGTGGCTGAACAACGGTGACAAATTGTCACCCCAGTGTGAAAGTCTATCCTGTGTAGATGAAACGCTACCTAAAGTTGTATTTGTAAAAATGTATGTACCGCCTAAAACAACAGGTATTATTAAAAACATTAATAAACCTAGAACCGTATATCCGTAACTTCTAGGTAACTTAGCGAACGAACGAAGAGTAGTAATTAGCTGATAGATTAGCCAGAAGATAATTGCCGATCTGATTGTAGCCAACAGTAAGAAAACTAGCGTAAGTACCTTAAACAAAATTGCAAGCTTCTTTTTTCCGCGTTTTGTTAAATCCCAGTCTATAAGAATTCCTATTAAACTTAGTAGAAAAGCATAACCATCTGGTGTCCCTACAAGTGAAGGAAGACGTAAATTTCCATTAAACGTTTTAACGTTCACCCCATATTCAAATCCCATAGACATGAGTGATTCAACTCCCAACATCCGTTGTAGGAACCACACGATAATAATTAGGAAGAAAACAATATACAAAGGCTTAACAATGTTAACTTTAGCTTCACGAAGCGAGATACCTATTAATAAGCCCAGCATTGGGAATATAGTAGTTTTAACTCCATATACAAAATCAGTGGAAGAATATCCACTGGAATTTCCAAACAGACCTATTGCACTTATACAACTGAAAATGACAAGCATAGAAATAATAGAAAATGTTTGTTTTTCAAATCCCTTACGGGTAAAAAATGAAAATAGAAAACTTAACACAATAAATATCAAAATAATATCTTTGGATATCTTAAATATTGTATTATCAAAAAATACGGCAATTGTTCCATAAAAAGATATAAATACGAGAAAAAAGTAAATTAATGGTTTTGAATTAGACATGTTTTGCAATGTTTTTTTCCTCCTTAACTAGACTTATTATACTAATTCACAATTGGAAATACCAATCATTTTTTCAACTCTATACTATTTAACGCCTACTTTCTATCTAAATAAATGATACTAAAGAACTAACCCTGTACGTGTATAAGCTTATTAAGGTTTTAACGCCCTACATGCACTCGAACAGTGATATAACTTCTTATTCATTCAGTTATGTAATGCTTTCTAAGCATCCAAAACCTAATTCTTAGCATTAATTAAACTGTACACTCGTCTTGTATTCCCTTGTTAATTACTTCTGAAAGCAGTGACATTTATGGATGCACAGAGATATTTCTCAAGCCGATGTGTAAGAGTTCTCTGCTACATAGAATTTCATTGTCCTCACTGCATTTCATTCAATGTGTTTTGCATCCTCATTAGCTGAAATTAACTCATTACTAGTAATAAGCTAGATATTGGATTAGGTTACTAAGCGAGCGGCAACCTCTCTGATAACACTTCTTTAAATTAAACACACAACGTATGCTTTTTAAGGGTTTTCCAGCACCTTATAGCGATCTTCAGCACATTAATTAATACCGCAGTTGTCATTAAACTCTAAAGCCTAACCAATGATATGTGAAACAATAATTGCTATGTATACACGGACTTTTTTATGAACCAAAAAAAGAGCTGATAACAGCCCTCTTTAACCAAAAAATACACCTTCTTGCTATTCAATCATTAAATAAGTAGGACTTGTAAGAAGGTTTAAACCCATCTTTTTTTTCAATTCGACTTGCTGCTTAATTCCAAGCATTGAAATTTTTATAGCTTTGCCATCTTTTAAAGGTATAGTTGTGTGATGACTATTTTCAGTTGTCCAATAAACAATAGCCTTTTTCTTATTTCCTTTTAAAAATTCCAAGATATAGTCATTGGGGTTTTGAGTTTTAATTTTCTTCGAAAAACGATATCCCTCTAAAGTTCTGGATAAGGTTTGAATAGATAAATAGCTTAATTTAGGAGTTGAATAATAAGAGTTAATACCAAAGTTATGTTCTCTGTTATTTGGGTCTCCTCCATCGTTTTTCCAATCATACCATATACTTACTGGTATCTTTTCTAAGCTATTTACTAAATTCATTCTGGCTATATATTCTGCCTGTTGCATTTCAGTAATAGACTTTTGATTTTTTGTATTAGATAGTGAATATCCCCACTCGCCTGATATTATTGGTACATCTTCTTTACTATATTGTTTTATTAAACTTCTTAATTCTTGGTATTGGTCAATAACATTTTCAGGATTATCATATTGGTAAGGGTGAACGGATACCGCATCGATGTAAGGCAATATTCCTTGATCCAACGTATTCTGCATCCATATTAAAGACTGTTTATTAATACCTGCAAGTGCAGGTGCTACAATAGTTGAACCTTTATCATTTTTTTTGATTACTGGTGCTACTTTTTTAACTAAAAGAGCGTAATTAAGTTCACTAGGCTGTGGACTCCAAAACTTCTCTATGTTCGGCTCATTCCATATTTCCCAAATACCTTTTTGATTACCATACCTTGTAACTGTAGCTTTCACAAATTTCGCAAATGCTTCTCTTCCTTCGCTAGTACTAACAGACCTATCTTGCTCATATAAGGAGTTTCCATAATCTAAAATATAATAGGGTTTAATATTATTTTCTTTCAAAGATTTATTTAATTGATCATATCCTGTTCCTTTAAAATCATAGATGCCTTTTTTAGTTTCAACCGAAGACCAAAAAATGTCAATTCTTACCCATTTAAATCCTGCTTCTGCAATAGATTTTATTTCTTCTTCTTTTAATCCTGGATGAATACTTACTCCCAAACCATCAGACACGCTATAATGCGATTCTAGGAAATTTTGTTGCTTTTGTTTCCAAACACTGATGACTCCTGTTATAGCTATTAATAAAATTAACAGTAAAACGAAAATTTTCTTCCTGAAAATCCGTTTTAAATTACTGATTAACATATTTCCCCTCTTTCTTAACCTTCTTTATAATTATATTGTTATGTTTTCTATTATAATTACGTTTAAATCAATTGAGCTGATATTATATATAGTTTTTGATTGACTAGATTCAGTAAATATAATTAAAGAAGTTTATAAGTACCTTTAACTTGCTATATCCAAACTATAGACTTTTAAATTAAGTAAAGGTCGTACCCAATTGAGAACTGGTACGGTCGTTAAAATTAGTGGCATTAGAGTCATTCCAATCAAATTTAAAACCTGAAGGATTCTACTACGTAAAATATAACTCCTTGTCTGTTGAGAAAGTGAGAGAGTGTGTGAGTCTGTCAATAAATAAAATTAGGCTGCCATACACCTATAGAACTTGGTGTTATGGCAGCCTAAAAGATTATTTTATTCTTTTCTTAAATTACTAAGTGAGTCTAAATATCAAGATTTTATTAATTAGTACCATAATAATAGTAATATTGGCTATCATTGTCCATCTTTCGATTATTTAAAATAACTCCTAATAATCTACCTTTAGAATTACTTAATAACCCCTTAGCCTTCTTAGCAGCGTCCATATTAGTCTTGCCACTACTTACTACTAAGATGGTACCATCGGCTTTGTTAGATAGGATTTGTGAATCTGTAACTGCCAGTGTTGGTGGCGTATCAAAGATAATAAAATCAAATTCAGCTTTCATTTGCTCCAATACTTCATTCATATAACCTGAGGCAAGAAGCTCTGAAGGATTAGGTGGTATTGGGCCACTTGTTAAAACGAACAGATCTGGAACGTCTGTCTTCTTAACCGCATTTAATAATGTTTCTTGTTTTGTTAAAACATTTGTAAAACCAACGTAGTTTTCTAATCTAAAAGAATAATGTACAGTTGGTTTTCGTAAATCACTATCTACTAAAAGAACTTTCTTGCCTTGCTGAGCATATACAATCGCTAAGTTAGCAGAGGTCGTAGACTTCCCTTCACCAGGACCCGAAGAAGTCATAACAATTGTCTGAATATCCTCCTCCAAAGTAGAGAATTGAATATTTGTACGAATTGTACGATATTGTTCGGCCGATGGTGATTTTGGTGAATTATGTGCAACTAAACGACGTTGAACTGTCAATAGTTTATCGTTATTTTTATTTTTGCGAGCCAATGGATTCCCCCCTCACTCTCTGACGACTAGAAGAATGAGCTCTTCTACTAGTAGACAAGTTAGTGTCACTAATAGGTGCCACAATGCCCATGATTGGCAACTCTAATAAACGTTCTATATCATCTTCTGTTTTTACTGTGTTGTCTAGCTGTTCAACTAAAAATACAACGCCTAACCCTACAATAAGACCTAACACAATTCCGATACCAATATATAACGGAGGATTCGGGCTTACTGGAGATATGTTCTCCTTAACTTCCGCTGGTGCTAAAATACTAACATTATCGATATTCATAATCTTTGAAACTTTACTTTTGAATACCTGTGCTGTTTTGTTTGCAATTTTAGCTGCTACGTACGGTGATTCATCCGTCACTAGTACTTCTACTACTTGAGTATCTTTTGCACTTGTAACTTCTATCTTTTCGTTCAATTCTTCAACACTCATATCTAAATTAAGTTCAGATTTGACTTTTTCAAGTATGGCTGGACTTTTAATAATAACGTTATATGTGTTAATTAATTGAATATTTGTTTCTACTTCTCCAGAGTTATAGAGTTGCTGTTCAGACTTAGCCTGGTTCACCAGTAGCTGTGTTTTCACTTCATAAGTTGGTGTTAAAATAAAAAAACTTAAGACACTACTGATTATCGCTGCTATCAAAGTAATAATACCGATAAGCCACAGACGCTTTTTAATTGTCCGAAACAAGTCTCTCAGCGTGATTGTTTCTGCCATGTTGACCTCCAATAATAGATAAATTCATTCCTATTCATTATAATAGAACTTTTATCCAACTTCTACACTATTTTATAAATATCTGATAAAATTCTCTAAAAAAAAACAACTACTTACCTGTTTTCTAAACTAATGAATAGTTCTTAATTCATATTTTTAAGTGACAGGTTGATTCTTATTACTTATTATACTATCTACTAATTCTATTACTTCTGTTTGAAGTCTTTCCAATAAATTTTGACTTTCTTCTAGATTTTTACCTTGTACAGCAAAATAAAATTTAGCTTTAGGTTCCGTTCCAGACGGACGGACAGTAAACCATGATCCGTCGTTTAGATAATATTTTAAAACATTAGACTTCGGTAAGTGAATGTTTTCTAATCTATTGTGAACTACATCTACTTTTTTACTAGATTGGTAATCTTCTATGAACGTCACAGACTTATCAGCTACTTGCGTTGGCGGATTATTTCGGAAGGAAGTTAAAATTCGTTCAATTTGCTCTGCTCCGTCTTTTCCTTTAAGCGTTAAAGAATAAAGAGATTCTTTGTAGTATCCGTATTTTTCAAAAATCTCTAATAGACCCTCATAAAGAGATTTCCCTTGTGCCTTATAAAAAGCTGCAACTTCAGCTGCAAAAACTGCTGACTGGACAGCATCTTTATCACGGACAAAGTCCCCGATTAAATAGCCATAGCTTTCTTCGTAGCCAAATTGGAATTGATACTCTTTTGTCTGTTCAAATTCATTAATTTTTTCACCAATAAATTTAAAACCTGTTAATGTATCAATTGTTTCTAATCCAAAGCTAGTAGCAATAGCACGGCCAATTTCAGAGGTTACAATGGTTTTGACCACCACTCCATTTGCTGGAAGAATGTTTTGTTTTTGCTTTTGTGTTAACAAATAGTGAAGCATTAAAGCACCCATTTGGTTTCCTGTAAGTACTACATATTCACCATTTTCATTCTTCACTGCCACACCTAAGCGATCAGCATCTGGATCTGTTCCCATTAGGATATCAGCATCAATTTCTTTGCCATATTGAATAGCTAATTCGAAAGCTGCATGCTCTTCAGGGTTAGGCGATTTAACGGTTGAGAAGTTAGGGTCCGGAAGCTCTTGTTCCTTTACAACCGTAACATTTGTAAAACCAAATGCTTTTAATCCGGCACGAACAGGCTTATTGGCAGTACCATGTAGAGGTGTAAAAACAATTTTCAAATCTTTTCCCGCTTGCTCTACAACTTTACGATTCAACTGAATTGTTTTTAACTGTTCCGTATAAGCTGCATCAACTTCGTCGCCAACATACGTCAATAATTCACTAGCAAGAAGTTCTTGTTCTGCTTTTACTGGTATCAATAACTCGTTTTCCACTGCATTTACATAAGAAATAATAGTATCTGCAGCAGCAGGCGGAAGCTGTCCTCCATCTTCTCCGTACACTTTATATCCGTTATATTCTGGAGGGTTATGACTGGCTGTAATCACGATGCCTGCAAATGCATTTAAATAACGGACGGCAAAAGACAGCTCAGGCGTAGGACGCAACTCTTCAAAAATATACGTTTTAATTCCATGGTGCCCTAATACTTTTGCTACTTCTAATGCAAATTCAGGTGATTTGTGACGAGAGTCGTAAGCTACTACAACTCCTCGTGTCTTTGCACTACCTCCATTTTCCTCAATATAAGAAGCCAGGCCTTTGGTAGCTTTACGAACCATATAAATGTTTAAACGATTTGTACCAGGTCCAAGCTCTCCTCTCATTCCGCCTGTGCCAAATTCTAGGTTTTTATAAAATGCATCTTCTGCTTTTTTTTCATTTTTCTCCATTAAAAGTAACTCTTTTTTTAATTCTTCATTCAAATCATCAAACATTAGCCATTTGTCTAGCTGTACTTGCCATCTCACGTCGATGACCTCCTTTACTGTTTGGTTGTGAAGCAATTAATTGTACCTGTCCTTCAATTGTAAATGAATGCATTTCATGTGGAATAATAAAATGATCACCATATTTAATTGAGTATTCTTTATCTTCTGAGATTATTTTACCTTCACCATTAATCACACTTACTAGTGTAAAGTAGCGTTCCTGAGTCAGTGATAAGGAGTTAGTAATGTCCCATTTATATAGAGTGAAATAATCTTCTTCCACGAATGTTGTAATGCTTCCCCCAGCTGTTTTAGCGATAGCTGGCTCAATTTTAGCTGCAGTGTGAGGAACAGTAGTAACATCAATTGCTTTATCTAAATGAAGCTCTCGAAGCTTACCATCTTCTCCTCGGCGATCATAGTCGTACACGCGATATGTAGTGTCTGAACTTTGCTGAGTTTCTAATACAAGCGTTCCTTTACACAAAGCGTGAATCGTACCGCTTGGAACGTAGAAAAAATCACCTGGCTTAATTTTGACTCGTTGCAGAAGCCCTTCCCAATTACCATCTTCCACTAACTGAACAAATTCTTCTTTGGACTGCGCATGATGTCCAAAAATCATATCTGCGTCTTCATCGCAGTCAACAATATACCAGCATTCTGTCTTGCCCAGCTCACCATTTTCAAACTTATTGGCATACTCATCATCCGGATGAACTTGAACAGATAAATCATCATTTGCATCTAGAATTTTAGTTAACAAAGGAAAACGATCGCTTTCAAAATGACCAAATAAATCTGGATGTTCTTCCCATAGTTCTCCTAAGCTTTTTTCAGCAAACTTTCCAGATGCTACAACACTTTGACCATGTGGGTGAGCAGAAATTGCCCAGCACTCTCCCGTTCTCGAGGATGGAATGGTATATCCGTACTTTTTATTTAGCTGATTTCCACCCCAGATCCTCTCTTGAAATGATGGTCGTAAAAAAATAGGTTGTTTCAATGATTGTACAGCTCCTCTATTATTACTTATATAACGTTTTTAGCAGCAAAAATACCAAACAAAAAAGAGTAGATGAAGCTACTCCTTTTTGCTTTTGCTCCTACACTTCTTTTACACTTAATACATGCTCCTGAATAGCGTCCCATTCCATATATAGTCGAACAATGTCTTCTTCGATTAATTGAGAACCAGTTTGCACTTCAATGAATTCCATATCCGAGATTGCTTTAATTGCATGCTTCTCTCCTGCTGCTATTTTTATTACATCCCCCGGTTTTACCATTTGCAAGCGGTCGTTTAAAACTAGTTCGCCTTCTCCTTTAATGATTGTCCATACTTCGTCCCGATAATCATGCAGCTGGTAGCTTAAATTCTTGCCTGCTGTTACACCAATTCTTTTTGTTAAAACTTCTTTTTCTTCCTCAAGCTTTGTATAATCTAATACGCGATACCATCCCCATCGACGTTCTTCGTACATAGGGCGATTATCGAACTCACCTACTAACTCTTTAATACGAGGGCTGGATTCTTTATCCGATACAAGAATGCCGTCAGGACTTACAGCTACTACCAGGTTAGAAGCTCCAAGTACTGTGACAGGGATATCTAGTTCGTTAATTAAATGAACTCCTTCGCTGTCTTCACTGATAACACCTTTACCAATTTTGACTGTGCCCATTTCTTCCGTTAATGTATTCCAAGTTCCTAAGTCTTTCCAATAGCCGTCATATGGAAGAACCACAATGTCTTTTGTTTTTTCTACTACTTCGTAATCAAAGCTAATCTTAGGAAGAGTACTATATTGTTTCAGCAACTTTTCATAATCAGTTGGCCAGCCCTTAGCCTCAAGAATAGAGATCACATATTCTAGTTTGAAAGCAAATACTCCGCAATTCCACAAAGCATTATGCTTAATTAAATCAGCGGCTGCCGTTTCACTCGGCTTTTCTGTAAATCGGTTAACTGAAAGGTAATCCGCTTTACTTTCTTCCTTTTCTTCTGCAGGAACAATATATCCATATTTAGATGAAGGATATGTAGGGGTAACACCAATAAGGGCCAGCTGTGCTTCACTCTCTTGCACAACTCTTTCTAATTCTTTTACTCTATTAAAAAAAGCATCATCTACATACGGATCTACTGGGAGAATAGCTACTACTTCATCTAATGAAGCTTTCTTAACGCTGTATATATAAGAAGCAGCAAGCGCAATAGCCGGGAATGTATCTCGGCGCATAGGTTCTACAATTAGATCAGCTTCATTCGATAACTGACTGTGAATCATATCAACCTGAGATTTACTCGTTGCAATGACTGAGGATTCAGCGAGTCCAACATTCTTCAGCTGATTCCATACTCTTTGAACCATTGATTCAAGCGACTGATTTTTATCTTCTAATACTTTTAGAAATTGCTTTGAACGCGCATCATTTGACAGCGGCCATAGGCGCTTACCAGACCCACCTGATAAAAGTACTAAATTCAAATTTATGCCCACCTTATTAAATTATTTGTTTGTATACATCAATAATTTTTTTATTCATTATTTCGCTAGTAAAGTTGTCGATAAAATAGTCATAACCATTTAGACCTTTACGTCGCAGCTCAGCTTTATTAAGCGAGTTCAAGATTTGTTCCAATGTACTTAACTGATTAAGCGAAAAAATATAACCATTATCATTTCCAACTAAATCAGGTAACGCTCCTCGATCACTTACTATGATTGGCTTTGCGTTTTTCATTGCTTCCACGGCAACTAATCCAAAACCTTCCCATCTGGAAGGAATAATCACCGCATCAAATAACTCATAATATGAATCTAGTTGATTATTATCTACCCAGCCAACGCTTATCACATTTTCAGGGATTTCAATTGCACTATTTTTCAGCACACTATCACCAATAATATATAGCTGGATATCTTTATTTTTATAGCCTGTAAAAAACTCAATTAAGATATCTAGTCCCTTTTGTCGGTCAAACCTCCCTACAAATAAGAGGTTTATTTTTTCTTTATCGACTTTAAGGTTTGGATTTCCATCACGTACAGTTGTATTAATTCCATTGTTAATGAGCGCTAATTTATTATCAGTAAACCCTAATTCAAGAGATTTCTTTTGTTCGTTTTGCGAAATATTGATAATTTTATCTGTCTTTGTAGACAGTACCTTTTCAACAAACGTAAATACCTTTTTCTTTAAGGAAGATAACTCCATCAAGAAAGCCCATCCATGTGAACAATAAACAATTTTATATTTCTTTCTTCTAAAAAACAAAGGAAACCTTACAAACACTCCTGCAAACGTACTGTGAACATGTACGACATCAGGCTGTACTTGATCGATTGCTTTTTCTATTTGTTTAACCGCACTTGCAACGCTCTTCAAATTACGTTCGTATTTATAAAAAAACAGGTGTTCAGAGGGAAGATCAAAATCTTTATCAGAATTTGTGTCACTTGCAACAAGATAGATTTCCTCAATATCTTCGCAGTGTTTCTGGTAATCGATAACTTCCTTTACATAAGTGGCTACTCCGCCTTTTACGTATTCACCTACATGCATTACTTTCATAGGGGATAAATCTCCTTTCATAAAAAGACCTTTGCCTTTTTATGCATCCAGCGACTTTGTATATCCGATCAGCTGATTAGCTGCTGTTTGCCAAGAAAATTTTTCAGCTTGTTTTAAACCTTTTACTTTTAGCTCTTGCTTTACATCATCACTATTCATGACATATCTAATTTTATCTGCAAGTTCTTGTGAATCGTTCGGATCAAAGTAAATAGCAGCGTCACCAGATACTTCAGGCATCGGGCCGACATTGGACACAAGTACAGGACATCCTGTAGACATTGCTTCCAAGGGAGGTAATCCAAATCCTTCGTAAACGGACGGAAATACAAAACAGCCTGCATTCATATACAGACCTTTTAAATCTTCGTCTGTTACATATCCAACTTGCTTAATATTTTCATTTTCAATGTCAATTTTATTAAAAACTTTTAAATCCGTTCCGCCAGCTATAACAATCTGAAAATCTTCGTCTTGCAAATACTCGGTAGCATCGACTAGCGCTTTGAAGTTTTTGTTTGGATTCATACTGCTCACAGCTAGAATGTATTTCTGGGGCTTCAAATCAAACTTCTCAAGGATTGAATGATCTTCTTTAATAGAATCAAAATGTTCTTTGCCTTCAGAAATCAACTCTAATTTCTTTGAGCTGATTTTTAAATATTTTATTAATTCCTCTTTTGAAAATTGAGAAATAGTTAATACTTTTTTTGATCTAAGCTTGAAGAATGTGAACATTGTTTTGTACCATACTCTAAAAGCTTTTGAAAAGCCTTGCGGTGAAGCATAGACAGCCGTGTCATGAATCACAACAATTTGATTTTTTTTCAAAATAGGACCCGTATTACAGAAATTAATTAAAGGTTTTGCCTTTACATAAACCGGTAGCTCTAACTGCTCCCATTTATGTCCTGTAGATTGGCCAATTGATTTGATTTTTATGTTTTGAAGCGAATGCTCCCCCTCATAATTAGGGGGAACTAAAATCGTGAATTGAACGTCTTTTTGTTTGTCTAAACGCTGTATGATTTCCCACGCAAACCGTTGCACACCTGTTACGCGCTGAGTCAAAAATCGTCCATTTATATATACATCCATAGTATTCTCCTTATATTCATTAAAATTTATTCCTAATAGGAAAGAGAAGCTTTGAAAAAGGGAGAAGGCATTTAACCTTCTGCCCCCTTAGGAATTAATTAATGACTTAGAAGTGTAAATAGATTTTCGACCAACAGAATGATATTCAATACCTGCTTCTGTTACGGCTTTTTCATCAAAACAATTACGTCCGTCAAAAACAACTGCTTCATTCATGACCGTATGCAAGTCTTTTAAGTTCATATTTTTAAATTCATCCCACTCTGTTACGATTACTGCTGCATCAGCATTTTGTAGAACACCTGAAACCGATTCTTCGTAAGTAACTGCTTCTGGAAGAAGTGATTTTGCATTTGCCATAGCAATTGGATCGTATGCTTTCACTTTAGCTCCTTGAGCAATTAATTCTTTTGCTAAAACGATAGAAGCTGCTTCACGCATATCATCAGTATTTGGTTTAAACGCCAGACCTAATAATGAAATAACTTTTCCTTCTAAACTGCCAAATTTAGAAACAATTTTATCTACCATTAGACGCTGCTGATTGTTATTTACTTGAATAACAGATTTAAGTAACTCAAAATCATGCTCCACTCCGCCTGCGATTTGTACTAATGCATGCGTATCTTTTGGGAAACATGACCCTCCATAACCAATGCCCGCATTTAAGAAGTTTCGGCCAATACGCTGATCATAGCCCATACCATTTGCTACATCTTCTACATTCGCCCCTAGCTTTTCACAAATATTAGAAATTTCGTTAATAAAGCTAATTTTTGTTGCTAAGAACGCATTTGATGCATATTTAATCATTTCAGAACTTGAAATGTCTGTTTTAAATACTGGAATATTCAAAGGCTTGTACATCTCTTCAAGAATAGCCGCTGTTTCAGCGTCATCTGTTCCGACAACAATTCGATCCCCGTTAAATGTATCTTGAACCGCTGAACCTTCGCGTAAAAACTCAGGGTTTGAAGCAATGCTGATTTTTACGTCATTTTTAAGATTTTCACGGATAATTTTCTCTACTCGATAATTTGTTCCTACTGGCACTGTACTTTTTGTTACAACGACCACATCAGTTGTTACCTCTTGAGCAATTTGCTCTGCTACCGCTTCAATATATTGTAAATTAGCAGAACCGTCTGGAAGCTGAGGTGTTCCTACTGCGATGAACACGACTTCTGAATTTTCGAAGCCTTCTTTATGGACATTTGTAAAATGTAAGCGACCTTCGTTAATATTTTTAACCATTAGCTCAGCTAATCCTGGTTCGTAGATGGGCGATTGCCCTTGTCTCATTTTGTTAATTTTGTTGATGTCTGTATCAATACACGTAACATCATGGCCAATTTCCGATAGGCATACCCCTGTTACAAGCCCCACATATCCAGTTCCTACCACACTAATTTTCATGTTATACTCCTCCTACATGCGCATTTTTATAACACTTGTTACATTACTTTCTCATACACGCGTTTGTAATCTACAAGATTGTCTCTATATTTAACGGAATTTTCGTAACTATCAGAAACCAACTTTTCATATGATTTGCGCGACATTTTTTGGATAACGATTAGTTTTTCTTTTAACTCTTCTATATTTTCTCTTTCAAACAACATATCTTTTTCAGGAATTAACTCGGGAATTCCGCCCACAGCTGTGGCAAGAACAGGAGTGCCCTGCTGATAAGATTCAATAATTACCCGTCCAAAAGGCTCAGCCCATTTTGACGGCACTACGGTTACATCTACACTGGCCATCTGTTGATACACTTCTTCTTGGGTTATTTTTCCTTTTACTACAATTCTGCTATCTGTCTTAGCAATTTCTTTTATTTCGTCAAGCTGATCTCCTGTACCGCAAATAACCAGCTTATTCACAATCGAAGAATCTAGCTGTCGAATTGTATTTACGAGCATCATGACGCCTTTATTAGAAGCCACTTGGCCAAAGTACCCTACCGTTAAAGGCTCACCTTCTACTCTTTGTATACGTTCGAAACGCTCAGCATTTACTACATTGCCAATAACGTCTGCATCGGAGCGTTGAAACAACTGATGGTCTTGATGATACTTCAAAATATAATTTGAAATACCAACCACTTTCTTCACTTTCAAGCTTCTTTTTACATTGACCTTATGAATGAAACGATTGACCACACCGCTATTGACGGGCTCAATAAGAGCATAGTCACGCGTTGTATGAACAATTGGAATAGATAGCTGGCTGCAGATATTCCATAGATAAGTCCCGATCCCCATTAAATTCTGAGAATGAATGAGTTCAGGTTTAATTTCTTTTAACACTTTAGTCAGTAACTTTGCCTGAGCGGGCTGATACATATTAATAAAATGCCAGGTTAACTTTTTCAACGTTCCTTTATCTTTTCGATCTAAAGGCGAATAAATATTTAATGAAGGCAAACGGTGCACCGTGACTCCGTTAATAACTTCTGTGAAAATTTTCTTTTTTTGTTCACCCGTTGTTAACACATGCACTTCGTAATCTGCTGACAATCCCTCTGCAAGCAATTGAGTTGAAATTTCAGCTCCTCCTACGATGGTAGGAAAATAGAAGCTATTGACAATCAATATCTTTTTTTTCATGCTCTCCCTCTTTTTAACGACAAAAGTTTATGCTGCTTGTTTCTTTTTAACGTAGTTAAGAATCCATTTAGACTGGGATTTATTAAAGATAAACGAACCGGCAATATAAGCAGCCGCACCAATTGCAATTTTAAGTACAAATAGAATCAATACGTTTATTTCAATCTCTAATAAATTCATTCCATACAGTACAATAATCATAAGTACTAACGATTGCACAGTAGGCAGCAATTGCTTACATACAGCTCGTACAGATACACCTAAATGCTTTCTGATGAGCCATAATCTTGTTGTCTCTACAAGAACAACACGGCAGCACTCTGCTATAGCAACTGCTAGAAGGCCGTGCTTTACTCCAATAAGAACTAACGCCGTAAAAGAAACAAACGAAAATACACTAAGCTTCATTTCTAAATCAGGTCGCCCGATACCTCGCAGCACCGGTCCCCCTACTACACTGATAGAAGATATTCCCCCAGCTATGAGCAGCAACTGAAGAACAGGCACAACGTCCATCCACTTCTCTCCATACAGGACGTAAATAAACTCATGTGCTACAAGGGCTAAACCGAAGCAAATTGGAAGTGTAATAAAGGCTAATTTTGAAACGACGTTTAAATACATATCTTTTAGTTTTCTAGGATCATCTTGTTGTCTGGATACTTCTGGAAATACAACCCTCATCACAGCTCCTGAAAGATAATATCTAGCTAGTGCTCCCCATTGAAAGGCTAGTGTATAAATTCCTAAGATTTTATCTCCTAAGAAACGCCCTACTAAAAAGAAATCTACGTTGTTATTCATATACATAAATAATTGAGAACCCAGTACATTTGCGCTATACAAGAACAAGTCCTTCAACTCATCCATATAGATAGCAAATTGAATACGGTATTTAGAGTATTTAAAAACAACTAAAGATTGAATGAACGGTCTAAATACATATTTCGCTGATACTGCCAATAACCCGTTGATATAGAGTGCTAGGATAATAGCCGCGATGCTTGATACTACCTCAGCTAAGATATCGACTTTTGTTACATCTTTAAATTGATTATTTTTCATTAACAGCGCTCGATGGGTACTTCCAATCGAACCTACTAAAATCCCTATACAAATAAAATGTAAAATGGTAATTACGTGTGTATCGCGATAAAAATCAGCGATAGCCCCTGAACTAAAGTACAGAGCTCCCGCGATGACAATAGAAAAAATGATATTCAGCCAAAAAGTAGTAGAGACAACTTTTTGAATATCACCTTTTTTAAAGATTAAATATGAGTTTAAGCCAGCCTCTTGCACTACAAATGCAAATCCAGCAAACACAATAGCCATCCCTAAAATTCCAAATGTTTCTGGACTCAGGATTCTGGCTAATGCTACATTGGTCATAATGTTAATGAACTGAACGCCGACAATACTCAGAAACGACCATATAGTATTACGAGACATTGAAGAAGACATAATTTCACCTATTTATTTCTGAATTTAATCGTTCATTTAATATGCATCTTTTGATCCAAATAAAACGCCGACTGTTTTTAAAATGATATTGATGTCGTATCCAATCGTACGTTTTTGGATGTACTGCAAGTCAAGCTCCACCATTTCTTCAAAACCTATACTGCTTCTGCCGCTTACTTGCCAAAGGCCTGTACAGCCTGGTGTTACAAGAAGTCTCTGCTTGTCATACTCAGAATATTGTTCAACTTCCCTTTCGATAGGAGGTCTTGGTCCTACTAGACTCATTTCTCCTTTTAACACGTTCCAAAGCTGAGGCAATTCATCTAAGCTGGTTTTTCGAATAAAACGTCCAATCTTTGTGATACGAGGATCATGCTTCATCTTGAACATGATACTTCCTGTTTCATTTTTCTCAAGCAAATCTTTCAGTCGTTCTTCAGCATCAGAGACCATGGAACGAAACTTAAACATATGAAACTCTTTTTCGTTTTTTCCAATGCGCTTTTGACGAAAAAAGACAGGCCCTTTAGGGTCTTCTACTTTTATAGCAATTGCAATGATAAGAAATAGCCACGATAACAAAATAATTCCAATTAATGCACCTGAAATATCGATAATCCGTTTCCCTATGTAATAAGAAGCAGGTTGTTGTTGAACAACCGCTTCTATGTTCTGAGTTGGGTACGAAGCCGATGATTTACTTTGTGCTACTTTTGATGCACTCAAAAACAAGCCCTCCCGTTTACTCCTTATTGTTTTACAGCATTTAATTGAGCAAGCTCATCAATTAGTTTGCGCACATCATCACGCAGCTCCTCGTGATTTAATGCAAATTCAAGCGTTGTACGGATAAAGCCTAATTTTTCACCCACATCATAACGTTTTCCTTCGAAGTCATAAGCAAATACGCGCTGAATTTCATTTAGCTTTTGAATTGCATCTGTTAATTGAATTTCCCCGCCTGCACCAATTTCCTGTTCTTCTAAGAATTTAAAAATTTCCGGTGTGAATACATAGCGTCCCATAATAGCAAGATTCGAAGGTGCTGTTCCTTTTGCTGGCTTCTCCACAAATGTATTCACTTGATGACGACGGCCCTCATTTGAGATAGGATCAACAATTCCGTAGCGGTGAGTTTGATCGTCTGCAACTGTTTGAACACCGATGACAGATGATAATGTTGTTTCGTATTCATCCATTAATTGACGCAAGCAAGGTGTATCAGCTTGAACAATGTCGTCCCCTAACAATACAGCAAAAGGCTCGTCCCCAATAAAATTACGTGCACACCAAACCGCATGTCCAAGACCTTTTGGCTCTTTTTGACGAATATAGTGAATATCTACGTTAGAAGACTGGCGAACTTTTTCCAGCAAATCAAACTTCTCTTTTTCCATTAAATTGTTTTCTAGTTCAGGTGCATAATCAAAATGATCTTCAATTGCACGCTTTCCTTTTCCCGTTACAATAATGATATCTTCAATACCTGATTCTACTGCTTCTTCAATTATGTATTGGATTGTTGGCTTATCGACAATCGGCAGCATTTCTTTCGGCATTGCCTTTGTAGCCGGTAAAAATCGTGTTCCCAGCCCTGCAGCTGGAATAATCGCTTTTCTTACTTTTTTCATAGTATTCTCTCCTTTTTAATGAGTAATGGGGAAGGTACTTAATCTAAATTAAATACTTAGGTAAGAAATAAACTATTATTCCTTACCTAAGTATTTAATTTTAAAGCGGGCATCTAACCCTCCCTCACATTGTGCTTTTGACGACTAGCGTCTAAGGCTTGATAACCCACAGCACAATCGAGTATCTCCGTCGATAACGGCTAGGAGACATCACCTAAATCTTTAAGTTTTAGATTTTTTTATCTTACAAAGAATAATAATCCAGTTAAAAGCAAAAAATAACATTTATGTAAGGTAAACTTACATAAACGTTTAAAAAATACCTAAAATCTTCTTTCTTTTAATCTTTTCCGGCGGCTCTTTAAAACACATTTTTGCTTCAATAACAGCTTCCGCATTTTCCTGAAAAAGATAAACCATATCTATTCCAAACTCCTGCTCAACTGCATCAAACGCTTGATCCATTAGAAACCCTCTATTTGTAACATTATGAGCATCAGATGCCACAAAATGAGTTAAATTACATTCAATCAGTTTATTCGAAAACTTTTGAATCTTTTTACCGAACTGACCAGTTAAGCTCGAAGCTGTAACTTGTGTTAAAGCCCCCTTGTTTACCAAATTATAAAGGATATCTGGTTCTTCCATAATTCGACTGTTGCGTTCTGGATGTACAATAATAGGTGTTAACCCTTCTGATTGAAGGTTAAATAAAAGCTGTTCCGTATATCGAGGCACTTGACTAGATGGGAACTCTACAAATACGTATTTGTGCGTATTGTTTAAGGTTAAAACTTTTCCATTCTTGTACTCTTCTACCATCTCTCCAAATATACGAGATTCTTGTCCTGGTAAAATCGTGACAGGGATCTGTTTATCAATTAATATTTTATTTAGAAAAGATACTTTTTCCTCAATATCTTTTTTTTCATTTATATACTTGCCATTTCGATGATGAGGTGTCGCTACAATCGTTCGAATCCCTTGAGAAAATGCATGCTTAGCCATTTCTATACTGTCTTCTATATCTTTAGCACCGTCATCTATACCAGGCAAGATATGACAATGTAAATCAATCATTTCCTCCACCTCCATTAATCCAAAAGACCCAAAATTACACTTAATCTTAGCATAGGAATTTCATAGGTTCAATGTCTTATTTTGTCGAAATTCACGAAAAGCACATTTTTTTACTTTTCATGTCTGTTTTTGTCTCTGAAATAGTCCATATTATTCACGAAAGGGTCACTTATAAGCCTAAAGAAATATCATTTTAATATAATATCCATTTTTATTTTATTCTGATATTTTCTATAATATAGTTTATATATTACCAATAATCAGTCGTTTTTTCGTGAGACTACAGACTTGTTTATTTTTTCAGATTATTTTATATTATACATAAATAATTTAAATGTTGTTATCGCTTACAATACTGCCATCATCGTATTTTAGTGAATTTTGAATTCTCCGAGTCGAACGTAAAATAGTGATTCTTTAGACCTATAAAAATTCATGACAAAAACGCACTCAGTAAATATCATTTATTTACTGAGTGCGTTTTTTTGTAGGTTATTATGCCTTAGTTCCATAATAATAGTATTGGCCATCAGCAGGCTGTTTTTTCTGATTCAGTACGACGCCCAAAAGTTTACCGTCGGCATGTTCCAAAATATCTTTGGCTTTTAACGCTGCATCTTTTTCAACTGCTCCGCTTTTCATCACAAGGACAATTCCGTGGCATTGATTTGCTAAAATATGAGCATCTGCTACCGGGAGAACAGGAGGCGTATCAAAAATGATCATATCAAATTGACTGTACATCTCTTCCAATAACTCTTCCATAGCTTGCGAACCCAGAAGCTCAGCTGGATTGGGTGGAATAGGACCACTCGTCAAAATCCATAAATCTGTGACAAGTGAATTTTGAACCGCTGCACCTAATGTCGTCTGCTTCGTTAACACATTTGTCAAGCCAATGTGATTTTCTAACTGAAATGTATACTGTACGGTTGGCTTACGTAAATCAGCATCTACAAATAACACTCTTTTTCCCTGCTGAGCAAATACTACAGCTAAATTGGCTGCTGTGGTGGATTTTCCTTCTTCTTGAAACGAAGAAGTTACCATAATTGAACGAATGTTGCGATCAACATTCGAGAATTGGATATTTGTACGCAGCGTTCGATATTGCTCAGAAATAGGAGATTTCGGCTTTTGATATGAAATTAAACTTCGCATATGAGCTAATTTCTTTGATCCCGCGTTTTTAGATTTTTTAAACACTGTGACTTCCCCCTCTCGCTGGCGTTAGAGAATGAGAAGAAACAGACGATCCTTTTAATTCTTCCTCATCTATAAGAGAGATGACTCCAATAACAGGGAGTTCCATAATCTGATCGATGTCTTGTTCATCTTTAATGCTATTATCTAAATAATCTAGCAGAAATGAAAGAGCAATCCCCGCCATTAATCCTACGACAATCGCAATCGCAATATTTAAAAGTGGCTGTGGCTTAATTGGACTTAAACTTTCATCAAGCTCTGCTTTTGCTAAAATACTTACGTTATCAATACTCATAATTTTAGGTACTTCATTTTTAAATACAGCTGCTGTTGTATTAGCAATTTTTACTGCTAGTCTAGCATTTGTATCTTGTACTACAATGTGAGCAACCTGAGAATCTTGTGAATTAGTCACTTGAATTTGATTGCTTAACTGTTTAGGAGTCATATCTAAGTTTAATTCCTTTGTCACTTCTCCTAAAATTGCTGGACTTTTGATAATATCATTGTACGTCTGAATCAACTGCACATTCGTTTGCAATTCGTATGAACTATAGAACTGCTCTTTTGATTTCGCTTGATTAACCAAAATTTGGGTATTAGCTTCGTACATCGGTGTTAAGACAAAAAAACTAACAACACCACTAATTGTTGCTGCTATGATTGTAAGTAAAGCAATTAACCAGAAGCGCTTCTTAAGCCTTCCCATTAGTTGTCTTAAATCAATGGCTTCTTCCATGAGTAACCTCCGAATACCTTAATAGTAATGCAAATTTTATAAACTATTATTTATTATAATTTACAACACATGCATTTTCTATATAATTTTGTAAATAAATGTTTAATAGTTTTTATTTAAACCTTTTTTAGTAAAGAGCTTAACTACCTCCTTATCAATCTGTCTGTTAGCTTCTGTAACCAAGACTTTTAACTCGTTATTTATGACTGTATTATTTTTTGGTAGTAGTTTACGTAATCACATAATTTAATATCTGCCTATCAGTCTTGATTGTCAAAACGTCATTGAATTGTCTCAATAATTTCTGTATTAATTAAATGTATATTTTTACTTTCATCCAAGCTCTTTTATTAATTTAGCAGGGTTGATTACATAAAGGCGATTATGCTCAAGTCGGTCTTCTCCAAACTTAACCAATTCTTTTGGAACTTTAAGTTTTTCTACAATTAAATATACAATTTCATTATTTGTTCGTTGTGGCGACCTACCCTATAAATTTTCCTTGGCTCTCCTTTATAATTAACCAAATCAATAGTCGTACAATGATCTTTTATATACAATCAACCACGAACGTTTTGCCATCTTTATCGATAGGAAGTTCTTTTCCCTCTAGAGCATTTGTCACCATCAATGGACCAATTTCCCCGTAACATGATAAGGACCATAGTTATTTGAACGTCTTGTAATATTAACATTCATAACCAATGTCTTATAATACGCACTAAAAAGCATCTACGTCTCTGTTTTACTTGTAGAGTAAGAACTGTTTGAATCAAGAGGTATTTCTTCTTTAAAACAGTCTGTTTCGCCTCATGAATCGTATACTTCATCAGTTGATACTTTTAGATATTTCTTCAGGTTATTAGCTTTTGCTATACCTAAAAATATTTGTATACCTAACACATTACTTTTGATAAAAATATCGGGCTCTGTAATACTGGGGGCAATATGTGATGCGGCTGCAAAGTTCACAATTACATCAATATCCTGATGTTTAACTAAATGATCTACAAGCTCTCTAGTGTTAATATTACTTCTTTCATAGATGTGTAGTTTTCATGACTTTCAATATCTTTTAAGTTTCCAATATTCATCACGTATGCAAGTAAATCTTGATTTCCAATACTATAATTAGGTTATGTTTCTACCATCTTCAACATTGTTTCTTAGTGTTACCTTTAAGGTAGTACTAAGAAATCTATTGGTTACTACAAGGGAACTTAAGACTATACCTATCGAACATTTATATTTATTAACTCTCAATAATAATTCAACAATTCTATTCTGCTATCTATCTGTGAGCTACTTTCTTTAAGTCCAAGCTTCTAATAATATGTCTTATGCCATATGAAATAACAAGTAATATCCAAAATTCTTTTTTATAAAATACACTTTCTGTTAAACCTATTATCAAATAAGCAAAAATAGAAAATGATAGTATTTTAGAGAGTATATGATCTTTATTTGAATTTAATTTATGCCCTACTAGTAATAATATTATTAAAAAGAATAGTACACCAAGAATACCAGAATACATCATAATCTCTAATAATCCGTTATGAGTCTCATTCAAGTTAGCAAAATGCTGACTTATTATTTGATTTCCTCTTCCATATCCAATTAGCCAAGACTTTTTAATTAGATTAAGCACTAAATCCCATATATAAGTTCTGCCTGTAAAAGTCATATCCTTATGCAATACATTTATTATAAAATCGCCGAACAATAATTCTTGTAATCGAAAAACAACTATTGTGAAAAAAGCGACGATGTATGTCCAAAAGTAAGTGGTGAATGAGGGAAAGTACTTCTTGGGTAAAACAACAAAAAGTATGGCTAGAAATGAGATAACAATCCCTGTTCCACTTTCCGATAGGTAGAGTGATACAGCACATATTAAAATTAGAAGAAAAGGAAAAGCCTTTAATTTATTATGAATCATATATGAATATAAATATATTAATGGAATAGTTGGTAAAGCAGTCATTGCTATTGCGTTTTTTCCTCCTAGCAAGTAGTTAGTGGACAACCCATCCGGACTTACAGCAATCCCCCCTATTAGTAGGGTAAAAAAGTTTAGAAAAACAACAGTAGCAAATAAATAGTATAACCCTTTAATTAATTCATTTATATTTCTCATTGCATAAGAAATATAAATACAAAAACCCGTGAATACTGCAATGGAATAAAAAATCCCAGGATTAAAGGTATCGTTTAAAAATGCTGAAAATATAACTAAAGTCATATAAAAAATCAATAAAATATTAAAAGTAGTTAGATTTCTATATAGTATAAATAACGATATAATTACAACTAAAAATTGCCAAATAAGAGTCAGTTGATATACTATATCAAGCCTATAATAATATATACTTAAATGGGGAAGAATTAAAAATATTACAACCCATCTATTCGATAAACTCATTTTTATCCTCCAATTTGAAACACAATCAAATGAGATTACATTTTAAATGTTTTTTCCTTTAAATTTTTTTCTTTAAAAAACTTATTTGTTTATTGGAAATTCATAATAATCTTGTTCTAAATGCACTAACTTAGAGATAAGTGTTACGAAAACATAATCTTTAAAAAGTGAAAATTCAATTAGTGCACTGGTCTACCACTAAAAAGAGTTCTTTTAAAAATTTTATATTCTTTTTATGAAAGAATATAAAGTTTAAAATGTGATACTTGTTAAGCGAGAGAATTTTAAAAGTTCCTTTTTAGAGTTATGAGGACATAGAGCATAGAAACTTAATATCCTTGCCTTAGACCATAGTGTACTTTAAATTACTAACAAACAAGGTTAGTCTTAATAGCCTCTTCCACTTTATCATTAGTTCCAATTGGTACAGTTGATTTCGCAACTATAACACAATCTTTTTCAATAATTTTTGCAATTTGAATTGCAACTGATTAAACATTTCTTAAATTAGCAGAGCTATCATTTTTCTCAGGAGTTCCTACACCAATAAAAATAACTTCTGCATCTTTGTAAGCATTTTTATAGTTTTTCATAAAGTTAATATTATCTATATTTTTGGTCATTAATTCAATAAGACTTGGGTCATAAACAGGATTTTTACCTAATTTCATAATATTTATTTTTGTCTATACCTATACGAAAGACAGAATGACCGTATTCTGTAAAACATACAATTCTAATCAATCCTACACCTACAGTTCCGGCCACAGCAATTTTTACGTTCATATCCTCTTCTAATAAAAAATTGCAACAAATTTCCATCGTAAATAATAAATTATTTTTTCACAGAACTCACTACTAGTTTTTTATCTATATTTGTTTTTTTGATTCCATTTGGATTTACCTGAACAAAATTCCATGAATCCCTACACATATCGTCAAGAGACCTTATTGCTGCCCAACCTAATTCTCTTTTTGCCTTTTTGGGGTCTGCATAACTTATCGCGATGTCCCCGGGACGACGAGGAGTTATTTTATAATCTACTTTTTTACCACTAGCTTCTTCATAAGCATTAATAACCTCTATGACAGTGTATCCATTTCCAGTTCCCAAGTTATACGCTTCTATTCCTTTAGAATATAATATCTTATTTAAAGCCTTAACGTGTCCTAAACTTAAATCCACAACGTGGATGTAATCCCTCATTCCAGTCCCATCTTTTGTTGGATAATCATTGCCAAATACATTTAAATATTCAAGTTCACCTGAAGCAACCTTGGATATATAAGGGAGTAAGTTGTTAGGTATACCATTTGGATTTTCTCCTAACAATCCACTTATATGAGCTCCTATAGGGTTAAAATATCTTAGTAGAGCAATACTCCAAGAATCATCAGCTGTTGATAGATCTTTAAGAATTTGTTCAACCATTAATTTAGTATTACCATATGGATTAGTAGCAGATAGGGGGCTATTTTCTTGAATAGGTACCAAATCCGTATCTCCATAAACTGTAGCAGACGAACTAAAAACCATCTTCTTAACATTAAACTTGTCCATAATACTACATAATAATAGAGTACTTGTAATATTATTATGATAATAAGTAAGTGGAATCTCCACAGATTCCCCAACTGCTTTAAACCCAGCAAAATGTATAACAGCGTCTATCTGATAAATATGGAATATGCCTTCTATTTTTTCTTGATCTAGTAAATCTGCTTCAACAAAAACAAAATCTTTTCCGGTTACGTTTTTTATTCTATTTATAACTTCAGGATTAGAATTAGAGAAATTATCCACAACGACTATTTCATAACCTGCGTTTAATAATTCGACACAAGTGTGGCTACCGATATAACCTGCTCCGCCTGTAATAAGTATCAATGTTATCACCTTTTCCATTTTTTATTTTTTGGAATTACATCATTTAAAAGCAATGCTTTCCCCATTAAATACGTTGATTCTTTAGTTTTTTTGAACAACATAGGTGCTATTATTGTAGTAATAATTTGGGCGATTAGAGTTGCTAAAGCTGAACCTAACGCACCAAATAAATTAATGAAAATATAATTCAGTAGGAAATTTGCAATTACTCCTATTAAAAAGTAGTATTTTGTATATTTATTTACTCCTTCACTCACGATCCATATATTTCTTGCAGTTCCTAGTAAAGAAAAAATACTTGACCATATTAAAATTATGAGAGGAACTGATGCTTCAATATATTGTTGACCATATAAATGCTTTATAATTATATTTGAGAATAGTGTAATAAATAATGAAACTAGAACTCCTAACCAAAAAATAAATGCATACAATTGTTTCAAGTTACGTTGATAATCCAGAATTGAATTTTGCTTCTTTTTTAGTATAATAGGTCGAGCAGAGTTGATGACAGCTAATGGGACAAAATACCATAAAGTTGCCATATTTGCAGCTACAGAATAAACACCCACACTTTCCTTTCCAATTAAATTACCTAGCATAATTTTATCCGTTTGAGTGAAAAGACTTATTAAAAGACCAGATAAAATAAAGTGATAACTGTCTAAAACTAGTTCTGTTGAATATCTCTTCGAAATTGAAATATTTATTTTGTTCTTTTTAAAATAAATAACTAACAAGATAATACCCAATATTAAAGCTTCAATTGTACTAGATAATGCAAAGAATGCTAATGATGCATTCGATATTAATAAATATATTTTCCATATACTAACAAATAATCTTGCTATAGACTTTGCTAAGACCACATATTTTGACATTAATATAGATTGAAACCAATAATCAATTGTGTCGAAGGAAGTAAATATTAGAGCTAAAGATTGTAACATAATTACTGATTTAACTATTTTATCATCGTAATGAATCAAAGAGACCATTATATAAATAACAATAATAGATAATACAGCAGTAATAGTCCTTATTGCGATTGCTGAGAAAAGGATGGTATTATTTTTTTTAGGATTATCGACAAAATATTTTATGATTACATTCTCTAGCCCTAAACTACATATTACAGAAAAAAATGTAATTATAGAGGCTCCATAATTTAATACTCCAAAGTTCGAAGGGCCTAAATATCTAGCAGTCCATATGCCTACAATTAACCCAAGTAATAATTGGAAAATCCTATCCAATAGTAACCATAATGTATTATTGGCAAATCTATTACCTACAATTTTTTTTATAATCTTCATAGTATACTAGAGTTGATTGCTTTTATTTTTAATAAATTTTTTATATGCATTTTTTAAGGAGTATTTTAACCTACCTTTTAGAGTGTCTTGTGAATATGGACTTATTCTAATCATGTTATTTAATTCTTCTTTTGCTAAATCATTTAATCCATTCAATAGATATAATGTTAGTAACTTTTTAGAAAAACGGTATTCTACGTTTAATATTCTATTAGTACTGTCTAATTTATAATAATATTTTCTACTAAATATTCGCGCATTACGCTCTCCCGTTATATTATTTACACTTATACCACTAATTTTCCCAGTATTATATTCATAATATTTTACTAAAGGTTCATCAACCCTGAAAATATTATAGCCTGCAGCTAAGACCTTTAATAAAAGTATTGTATCTTGTTTGGAAGGGGTATTCTCAAAACCTCCAACCTCTTCTAAAATATGTTTTGGAGAAAGCCATAAAGAAGTGCCAGCAATACATTCCAACATTTGTTCATATAATGGATTTAGTTGAAAATCGTTATTATAATATTTTTTATGTTCGCCGTCTTCGTTTACTGCCTCGCAATAGCAATAAATTAGACCTACATTTTTATTTTTATTGTCATTGTAGAGCTTAACTTGCTTAGAAATCTTACTTGGTAACATTTCATCATCATCATCTAAAAAAGAAACAAAGAAACCTCTTGCCTCTTTAATACCGGTATTCCTAGCTTCAGCTCCTCCTTTATTTTCTGCATGCTCTATGTATCTAACCCCATATTTTTTAATATATGGGGTTACTAGAGATTTTGTTTTACCTCTAAACTCTGAATCATTCCCATTATCGTCTACAATTATTATTTCTGTATTTTGATAATCTTGCTTAATACAACTTTCCAATGCTCTTACAATTTTATCTGCCCTTTTGTAAGTTGGAATTACAATACTTACTTTATCATTACTCAACATCTTCACCCTTAATGTACTAAAATTTTACTAATTTATATTTAACTAATGTACTTTTAATAATAGGTTTAACATATATTAAGATTCCCTTTGGAATTGAAATGATTTTTAAAAATTTATAATCGCAATTTCTGTAATAAAATATACTTTTCATTCCTAAACATCCAGCAACATAATACGCAACTGCTTTATATTTATCTCTAAAATTTTTTGCATTTTCAACTTTTTGTGTTAAATAAAACATGTAACCTTTTGGATTTTTTTTATGAACAGACAATATATTTTTTGAATAACCATCATCTAAATACTCACATAAATATAGAATCTTATCTACTAATTTCATATCATATTTCCGACTTATCTGATCATATACAACAGCCTCGGTAACAAACTTTTCTCCTTCAAAAACAGGAAATAAATGTATTTTTAATATAGCTGTTTTAAATGTTAATATCGTATCACCTTTGAACTTATACTTCTCATAAAGATCAAGAATTGAAGACCTTTCAATATTACGTGGCATTCTTGTACCTATTACTTGTTGGGTGTTCTCACCTCTTAATGCAATAATTCCAGCCAAACTCTTATCATTTTCAACATTAGCCCATGTTTCATGAATTATCTGTACCGCGTCATCTGATAGATAATCATCTGAATCTACACAAACAAACATTTCTGTTTCACACATTAATACTCCCTTGTTATGAGCAACATGCTTACCACTATTTTTTTGCTTATGATAGATTATTTTTATTTTATCTTCATTAATGAAAGAGTTTATTATATCTTCAGTATTATCTGTGGAGCCATCATCCACAATAAGCCATAGAAAATCCTTGTTAGATTGACGGCATAGACTTTCATAGCAATTTCTTATAATATAACCACGGTTATATGTGGGAGTGAAAATTGTTAATTTTTCCATGATTTATCCTTTCTAATACGACTTACAATGGAGGGTTATTACTAATAAAATACTGATCTTTAATTAGTATGATTTTTTACTACATCACTATTTCTTGATTTTTCTAAAATAGAGATTATTTTTTTATAGGACGCCTCTATAGAAGTATTATCTTTTTCTACGCTCTTTATTAATCTACTATTATTATTGTTTAGTAAATTATGTGCTATTTTTCTAGAAATTTCTTCTATACTGTTAATATCATAGATTAAATCATTTTCTTCAAGTGCATTAATAATAGATAGTGCTCCAACATTCTTAGATATTAATATATTACATCCGCATATTAATGCTTCTACCGTAGCAAGTCCAAAAGTTTCAAATTCACTATTTTGTATGTATAATTGAGCGGTTGTGTAATAATGGGCCATATTCCTTTTATCTACCTTTTCAATGTAAGTTACAAAAGGATAGGATTTAATCTTGTGAGTGTCAGACCCGTTAGTTCCTATAACTGTAAATTCTAAATTGTATCCTTCTTTACTATTTAAATGGTTTACAGCCTTACAAATCATTTCAATTTTTTTTAGTGGTATGCCTCCTCCTACAGATAGCAACATATTTTTATTTCTTTTTGTATTTTCATATTCTGCTAAACCAATCATATTCCAATCAACCCCATTATTTACATATGTCGTTTTATCGCTGTGTTGGGGATAATATTCTTTTACATATTTCACAAAATTTTCAGAGACGCATATGATTACAGGAGCTAGTTCCAAAACTTTATTTTCTATATTCATTAAACTTTTGTTTAAGTTTTGATTTAGTTTGCCCTCAATGAGGTGACTCCCATGCATTAAATAAGCTGCTTTCTTTCTCAAAAGTTTTGCAATTTTAAAACCAATAATATTAACTTTTGATAAGCCAGAAAAAAGTACTAAATCTGCTTGTCTAATTTTTATTAATAGTTCTATTATTCTTTTATATGGTTTAGTTTCCACTGAATATAAAGTATTGTCAGGCATAATTTTTTTAAGTGCTTTATTCACACTTGAAGGGCCATTTTCACTGTAAAAATCACCTATAAAAAATAGTCTCATTTTAATTTCCTCCCAAACTGATGCTTTTCCTCTTCTATTTACCAGGTGATGTATAATATTAATAAAGTTTCTTTACTGAAATAACACCTTCATTGGAATATTTTAAGTAAATATGGTTAATGTTATTTTTTAATTGAAGTAATATCAGTTGTATTTACTTCTAGTGATAGAAATAAATACTCTTCTCGAACTAGCTTCATATTTAACTATAAACTATGTTTTCTTGCTCTTGTTTGTTGAGATAACAATACTTATTTCACTGTTTTTTTGCTAATGATTGCAATTTTTATACATTACTGATTCGTCATATTTAAATAATCTTTATGACCCCTATACATATTCTTAATAGCCCCAATAAAGCCAATGTCATGTCGATATATCTTATACTTACGAATAGCAAACTGCCAAATTAAAAAGTGATAAAAGCGACTGCTCATGGCAGTGAAAACTGCACCACGATCAAAAAAGGATTTATCATCAAAACCATTAAACCAGGTTGATTCGTCATTATCGTCGATCGATAGAATGGATATAGGCTCAAAATATATTTTTAATCCTTTTTTTAAACATTCAAAAAGGAATATATTTTCTTCGCCGCATTGATAATAAGAGGATCCTGTGCCGAATAATTCATTAAAACGAATATCCTTCTCTTTAATCGATTTAATTTTAAAAGTCACTTGTACTGAGGATACTTTCATGGTTCCTAGATAACCCAATCGTTTTGCTTCTCCACCAAAGTTTTTTTTATGTCGGCCATCAGTGTCATAACAAAATATTATTATATCTGCGTCTTTATTTTTTTGATAAGCAGTTCTTACTCTGTCCTTCACATCATCATAGTAGTATAAATCATCATCGCAAATAATCCCAATGCTATTATCCGCATTTTCAATTGCAGTATTTCTACTTTTACTTAATCCTTTTTCGTAAACGCTAATGAATTTAAGCGTTTCATTATCAATTTTTTTAGGAGGTTTAGACTTATCATTTGTAAATTGATTTATAACCACTGCTTTATTTTTTATATTCATCCGCTTCAATAGATCATAATTAGTTTGATTCATTGTTGATACTAGCATTTCTATATCCATAGCATTACCTTCTTTTATTAAAATGTTATAATATTTTAATGAGTATTTTAATCCTATTTAAGAAACTTTAAAGTTTCTTAAATTTCCTATCTATACATGATATATGAAGTAGACTTTACACTTTCTATGTTCACCTTCAATTTCTATATTAATTATTATAATTCGTTCTCAAGGTAGAGAATTTAAAATATATTTAACGATCATGAAATTTTATTAAATCTAACTTTGGATAGAAAAACGGTTTTAAAGACTTTCCAAAAACCTTTAAAAGGTATCCCAAACTTCATATAGCCATGGATAGCACCAATCCCCCACGAGAAATGGGTTATTATGATACTTAGTATAATATGGAATAAACTATTATTTTTGTCCTTTAATTTAATCGAAAAAAATATTATTGTTAACAAATAAAATAAACTTAGACCTACAAAAAGATTGTTTAACCTTAATAAAGGTAATGCTATTAGAGTTATAATGAAAAATGGAGGAATTATATGCGAGAGTCTCATCGACTCTGCATGTTTATTAGAGGTTTTGTTTCTCCAGTAACCATATCTATAATATTGTCTCAATAATTTACCAAATGAGTTTCTTGGATAATATTCTAATTTAATATCAGGAATAATAACTATTTTCTTTTTCGTTTCTTTCTTTAATCTAACATTCAGCTCCATATCTTCATTAACAATCCATTCTTCATTCCATCCCTTTATTTTAACTAAATCCTTTTTCCACCAAGCTCCTGGAAATAGAGTATCTGTTTCGATTGGCTCTTGTGCATATCGGAATTTAGCTCCACCAACTCCGATAGGGGAATTTAATACTGAAGCTATGGCATTTGAAATTTTGTCATATCCAACTGCTTTAGCAACTCCCCCAACATTACAGTATTCTTTTGAATTAGTTAGTTGATAAACTACCTTCTCAATATATTGAGACTCATAATTACTATGAGCATCTAACCTAACTATTATTTCGCCCTGAGCGCACTTAAGACCAATATTTAATGCAGATACAGGAATTTTCTTCTCGTTATACAGGGTTATTAATTTATAGTTAATTTCTTTTGAAATGTCTTCAATTAAACTAATAGTACTATCTTCAGATCCTCCATCTATTATAATTACCTCTATTTTATCTAACGGATAAGACTGCTTATTTATTGTCCAAAGTAAATCCTCTATAAATCTTTCTTCATTAAAAACAGGAATTATAACACTTATTTTTTCTTTTTTCATTGATAGATCCTCACATGGTTTATTTAAATTTTAATTATAATAATAAATAAAGTTTAAATCCGTTTGTTATATTATAAGCTTTAATGAATAGTAATCTACTATAATAACTACAATTAGAATTATCTTTATATAATGATTTTAATATGTATTCGCAAGTTGTAATATCTGCTTTTAAATTGATTATCTTTCTTGTTTATAGTGAAAAATTTTATACATCAATTACATAGTATATCTGATATGAAAATTTATTATTTGTCTATCAAATTATTTATACTTAAGGCCATGTTTTTAACATGCCGTGCCTTTATTTAAGTAATCCTATCTAGCACCATCTCCAGTTAAGATTACTTTGATGGTTTTTATCACGATTTTTATATCTAATAATAAACTTAAATTTTGGATGTAAAAGAGGTCTAATTTTAACTTTTCACCAGGAGAGATATCATAACCACCATTTACTTGAGCCCACCCAGTAATTCCTGGTTTAATAGCTAGTCGATTTTTAAATCCTAAAATTTGTTTGTTAAATTGCTCAGTAAATATAGGTCTTTCTGGACGGGGACCTATTAAACTCATATCTCCTCTAAGTATATTAATTAGTTGTGGAATTTCATCAATCCTAGTTTTTCTAATGAAAGCACCAATTTTTGTTACACGAGGATCATCTTTTGTTGCCCATTGCGCACCATTTTTTTCAGCATTAATATTCATTGATCTCAGTTTAATAATGTAAAAGGTTTTCCCATTTAGTCCAACTCGCTCTTGTAGAAAAAAAGCAGGTCCCTTGGATTCTAACTTAATTGCTAAACAGAATAGAATTAAAAGAGGCAAAGTAATTATAAGACAAATTAAAGCAAATAGAAAATCACCAATACCTTTTAATATAAAATAATATCGATGATTATAAGAGTTTAAATCTGCCCTAATTCCCTCATCAAAAAAATACCCTTCTCTTTCTCTTTCTCTTTCCTCCATACTGGTTTTCCACCTTTCATATTATATAAAAATTATTTATTTTATTATTGAACTATTGTTCCCTCTAGCCTAGAAGATATTTATTTAATTTAACCCCTTTCGACACTAGCTTTAATATATAAAAACATATTGAGAGCTTAAGTCGTACATCAGTATAATTTTTCAAAAAATCCATTAGTTTTGCCTACCCTGCTATCGTTTCTTAAATGATTTAATCTAAGATTTAGGTTTCATAGTCCCCTATGTTATGTTTTTTTTGTAATTTTTTTTTCCTAATTTCGATGGACTTTATAAGCATTAATTCCAGAGTCTCTAATTGAGATAAAGAAGCATCTTGTTTTATGTAACGTAATGTTTTTTTTATAGATTTAGGATAATTATCGAACTGCATTTTCTCCATATTATTATCCATAGTGAGAACATGTAGATTCTTGTTCTCTTTTATTATTGAGTATAATACCGATAATTGGAAATTCAACACTGTGAAGCAGTTCCTTCGTTTTCTTTGCAAAATCCTTACTTATATTTCCACCACTAAGAATGGTAAGTATTTTAAAATATTCAGATTGTGTTGATTTTTGACTTATTAAACAAATTAAACTTCTACCTTTCAATTGGAAAATGCCACATCTATATTTATGAGCCAATTGAATCACCTCTCATTTTGTTAGCCTTTATTTTTGTACCTCTTTTATTTATGTTGTTTTCCACATTAATAATATCGATTGCTTCTAAGAAGAGAAAGCCCTTCTACTCTTTGGTGTCTTAATCTTTTATATATTTTATTCAAATACTTAAGCAAGGTACTACATCTAATCTCACCATTAATGCAACTACTAAAGCAATAGCCGTGTTAAATATTAAATTAGGTTTAATTAGCGAACCTACCCCTGCTTTAGTTAGGAATCTAACATTGTCAACAATAATTATTTAAATTGATTTTAAAATGTTATTGTAGTCGCATCTGCAATACCTTGCGACTTTTGTAAATTTCCATGCTGTACTGTAGTATTGATAACTCTTTCATAGATATAGACATATATTGAAAGTTGACATCCCCCATATATACCTTTGACAGCAAGCGCACTTATGTATTTTCTCTTTACAGATAGCGGAGTATCTCCTTTGATAATGGTAAGAAGATATCACCATTTATTATATTAAAGATAAGCATTTAGACCTGTATTCAAAACACAAAATAAACATACGAACGCCATGCCTTTTAGATAATAAAAGTTGTTTTTTTGCATGTTCATATGTTTAAATAGTTCTATATTCTTAACCAAACTTATTTTCCCAAAAAAACTAAAACTTTAGTATTAAAGCAAAAATAATGTTATCATAACAATTTCTTCTTTAAAATAGCTTTTTTTGTCGAAAACTGTATTTTTTTATCATATAAGTGCAAAATGACAATATTCACGCCTCAAATACAGGATTTTTGTCGCTAATTGTAGGTACTTAATCCTTCGGTTTCTTATAAAATTAATTACAAAAGTTTTTCTTTTTTATTGCACTTCCCAAAAAAAAAGCTTCTTTTTGTATTACGTTATTTAACCTTTGACAAATCATCAATTAATTCCATTACTTTGTCTTGAGGTAGCTGCTTGTTTTGTTCACCTTCTTACAGTGATTTTCCAGTCATTCCAAAATAAAATTTCACTTTTGGCTCAGTACCAGAAGGACGGATCGCAAAACCATGGAGCATCTGCTAGGTAGAATTTTAGAATGTTTTATTTCGGAAGCATAATGGGTTCTATTGTCTTGGTTTCTATAGACGTTTTTTCACTTGTTTGATAATCTTCAATCGCTTGAACTTTAATACCTGCTATTTCTTTTGGTGGGTGAGAGCGGGACAATATAAAATATGCTGTATTTGCTCAATACCTCGTTTCCCTTTCAACAAAATAGACTGTAAAGATTCTTTATAGTAGCCCTACGCTTCAAATAATTCTAGTAAGCCATCATATAGAGATTTACCTTATGCTTTGTAGTGAACGGTAACTTCCGCGTTCATAATAGCTGCTTGTACAGCATCTTTATCAAGTACAAAATCACCAATTAAACAGCCATAGCTTTCTTCATATCCAAATTGAAACATATGGTTACCAGTTTGATTGTATTCGTGAATTTTTTCTGCAATAAATTTAAAGCCTGTTAGCTTATTTACTGTTTTTACCTTAAAATTCATCATTAATCATGTGACCAGAGTCAGATGTTCCGTTTGTTTTTAACATGACGCTATTTTTAGAAAGAGTGCCGTTTTTCTTTTTTTGAGAAAGTAGATAATGTAGCAGTAATGCACTCGTTTAGTTTTCTGTTAAAATGACATATTCTCCTTTATGGTTTTTTACCACAATTCCTAAACAATCCGCGCCTGAGTCAGTTGTCATTAATATATCTGAATCATTTTTTTGTATTGAATAGCTAGATCACATGTACTATGCTCTTCTAGATTCGGTGATGAGACTGTTAAAAAGTTCGGATCTGGAAGCCACTATTCTTTCATCACTGTAACATAGTCAAATCCACATGTTTTTAAACCAGCTGTTACAGATTTGTTTCTAGTACTGTGAAGCGGTATATACACATTTTTAAGTTCTTTCGCAGGATGATTTATTTAAATCATCTTTAACCCTTTCAGGTAAGCTGAATCTACTTTTCTTAACAAGATAAACTAACAGTCTCTCTTTTAAAGATTCCTTTTTATATTTGACAGAAAAGTACAAGTTCATCTTCAATTGCATTTATACATATAAGATACGATGTGATCAGCGACAACAGGCCGAGGCTGTACACCTTCTTTTCCCTATACTTTATAGCCGTTGTATTCAGGCGAAATTATGACTAGCTATAATAACATTGCCAACAGAAGCGTATAAATAGCTTAAGACATATGAAAGCTCTGGTGTCAGGCGCAGTTCTTCAAAGACGTGAGTTTTGATTCTGATTCTGTACTCTCCAAGCGTTTATGCTACTTTAAGGCGATTTATGGCGGAATCACAGGCAACAACTACACCTTATTACCTTGCTTCTTCACCTTGAGTTTCTATATAGCGCGCTAATTCTGCCGTTACTTTTCGAATGGTATAAATATTTAAACGGTTTGTTCTAGGACTAATCTTTCCTCTCATACCACCCTTACCAAATTCTAGACTTTTATAAAAAGCATCTTCTTTCTCAATTTCACTCATTGAACATAATTGGCTCTTAAGTTCTTCCAACATAGAGTTTAATATAAGCTATCTGTCGTATTTAATGTTACAACTCATACTAATATCTTCATTTCAAGAATCTATATATCTATCACATCTGTTTTGTATGGATTGTTTATGAATACACTTTTGGATAACCCAAAAGCAACCTTTTTTCGAAAAATCGAATTTAATAATTATTATTTCTCCCTTTTTATCGCACACCTTTATACACCTCACTCCGTATCATACCTAACGAAATCCCTATTAATTCCTTGCATTTTCCTCAAATGTTTTCTATGATTAAAAGAAAATTTGATAGAGAAAAGAGTTATTTTATGATGTTAAAACGTGTCTTACTATTTCTTTTACTTTTGTCCATATCCAAGTTCTCGCACACCCCTAATCTGTTAGTAACCGATCCTTCTACATGGACGAATTCCTCCGTTTGGGATAACAGCGCTACTCTTTGGTCTGTTCTGCATCCCGGAAGTGAGTTTTATACGTCATATACATATGGCTTTAATTTAGAATTCATCCTTCGAAAAATCGCTCACCTTTCTTTTTTTGGCATACTTGGGCTAATTTTCCACTGGAATTTAAAGGAACAACGCTATCGTTATATAAAAGCATGGCTATGTCTTGCAGCATTTGCTTTTTTAGACGAAGTTCATCAGGCTTTTATTATTGGACGAGACGGGCGCATTGTGGACGTGATGATTGATTCTTTTGGAGGAGCTATTCTATTGTTTCTATTGTATCAAGTGAAAAGGTCTGCTGCTAAGTAGAACCTTTTACTCTTTAAAGTCTAAGAAAAAGCATGGAGCACTTGCTCCATGCTTTTTCTTAGACTTTAAACCTTTCAATCAATTCTTGCAGTTCTTACGACATATTTGCTAAATCCATCGCAGATGAAGCGAAGATAGCGGACCGCAAATGATAATTCTGGCGTTGGATGCATCTCTTCAAATACATAGCTTTTAATCCCTTGCGCTCCGAGTATTTTAGATGCCTCTAAAGCAAATTCTGCTGAACCATGACGGGAATCATACGCAATGACAACTCCTCGTTTTTTGGCTCCCGTTCCATTTTCTGCAATGTATGCAGCAAGTCTAGCCGTGACTTTTCGAACAGTATAGATGTTCATACGATTTGGCCCCGCACCAAGCTCGCCTCTCATTCCTCCTGTGCCACATTCAAGCTGTTTGTAAAAGGCATCTTCTCGTTCACTTTTGGTCATTTCACTCATTTGTTTTTTTAATTGGCTTGGCAGCTCGCTGTGCGTAATCCACTTTGTCCATTCGTTTTTCCACGTCATGTTTATCTCTCCTGTTCACTGTTTTCTGTTTTTATTGTGCACCGGTTATATGAACTGGGCGTGAATTGGTTGATATCTCTCATAATAAAAAACATTAAATCATTCTTTATAAAGAACATTTTTGATAAAAAAACGGTCACAAACCGTTTTTATACGTTATAATGAACAAAAAACCCAATAAAAAGAGGATGAACTGAAGTGATAGGAGAAAAGATTAAAAATTTACGATTAAAAAAAGGCTATTCTATTACACGCTTAGCTGAAGAAGCTAGTATTTCAAAATCGTATTTATCTCATTTAGAAAAAGGGTTAAATAATAACCCTTCTCTTCAAATGCTTGATAAAATTGCGTCTTCTCTTCATACAACAATTGATGAATTAATTGAAGGGGATATCAGCCGTCCAGCTCTAACTTCAAAGTCAAGTCTCAATCAAGAGTGGCTTTATTTAATTGAAAGAGCTATTCGAGACGGCATGACCAAAGAAGAATTTATTGAATTTCAGTACTATTTAAAGTTCCGAAAATCAAACTGATGAATCTATTATCTGACTTTTAATTTTTTTATGACAATCGACCTATTTCGACACCTTTTACAAATTTTATCTTGTAAAATAACTGTATACTAAGAACACTATTACAAATTATCCAGATAAGGGCAAAACTATTGAAAAATAGTGACGCAAAGCTTCAGGTCTAAGGTCGCTTTTGGCTACGACGGCTGGGTTCCCTGGCAAAGGGTGGATGAGTCGTAATGAAAAAAGAAAATGTACTGTCAATTGATCAAGAATGGATAAGCCTTATGGAATCAGCTCGCAAGCTAGGGCTGACCGTCGAAGAAGTCCGGAGATTTTTATCGGAGTTCAAGCAACAGTAAATTAAAAAAGCACGCTCATATTAGAGCGTGCTTTTTGCAAATAATATTATTCTTCTAACATTTTTTCATAGAAATGGCTGTCGCAATCAAGCTGTTCAAAAAACGCTTGAAGAGAGTCTGAGATTCGTGTATTAATAATGAAGAAAGTCAAATCCACTCATATTAAATGCGAATTCCTTTTGGCTTACGTTGGTCAAACGTATAAATCTCCTTAAACCCGCACTCTCTCGCCATTTCAACTGCGTCTTTCATATGTGCTCCTACGGTTTCTGCAAAATGTGAATCAGATCCAATTGTTAAGATTTCTCCGCCTAAATCCCGGTACAATCCAACAACTTCAAGTGCCGGCAGCGCTTCGCCCAGCTTCCCTCTTATACCTGAAGTGTTAATTTCAATTCCAATATTACGATCAATGGCTTTTTTCAAAATCTCCGCAAGAATATCTTTAAATTGATCAAAGTCGTAAATGCCGTATTGCTCAAACGCGTAGCGCTTCATTAAATCTAAATGAGCCAACACGTCAATGTCTGCTTCGCTTACTAGCTTATACATTTCATTAAAATATGCGCGGTAAATTGCGTCTTTGTCGTTCAGCTCCAAATGTTTGCGAAGCTTGATGTTATTAATATTATGCACCGAACCTAAAATAAAATCAAAGTTCTCTTGCTTCATCGTTTCTTGATACTTCTCTTTTAAATAATGTGGCTCACAAATTTCAATTCCTTTTTTAATCACTAGCTGGCCTTGAAATTGCTCTCTGCATTCCGCTAGTTCTCGTTCATATTTATCAAAATCCATATGACCGTACGTTGGCGCTAATGGATTTAATGAAAAGTGCTCGGTAAAACAAATTTCGTTTACACCGTTTTTCACAGCTTGTTCGCACACTTCTTTCATGACTGCCTGTGAGTCGAATGAATTGTTTGTGTGATGATGGTAGTCTACTAGATACATAATTTAGTCACCTCTAAATCTATTATACATTTCTCTTTCCCTCACTGCACATAGAGACCCTTCTACCGCCTCCCCCACCTTTTTTCGTTCATCAAAAGAATTTCCACTAAAAAAAGATATTTTTCCTCTTCCAGTAATCCTTCTTTTCTTATAAACTAACTTAATATAGCAGATGTTCTGACATACAACTTGACAAACAACTTTTACTTACAAAGGAGAAAGGAAAGAAGAAATGCAGATTGAAAAAAGTTTTGCTCAAACAAAAAGCCCCTTTCTGTCTTACTTAAGCTCTTATGCTAAAAAGATGAAAGGAGAACTAAAAGAAGAACCGAAAATCAATTATAGAGACGCGGTTGTTTCTTCTATTGGAGGCTTAATTGCGATTATCATCAGCAGCACGATTGCACTAGCGCTTGGTTACCCAATGGCCCTCGCTCCGATTGGCGCAAGCTGCGTGCTTGTCTTCGGCGCTCACAAAGGACCTTTATCACAGCCGCGTCACGTGCTTGGAGGACACTTGCTTGCGACAGTTTCCGCACTTATTATTTGGAGCTTATTTCATCGAAGTCTAATTACTATAGCGATTGTACTTGCTTTTGTTCTTATTTTAATGATTCTTACAAAAACCGTTCATCCTCCCGCTGCAGCTAGCGCGATTGTCGCAATTAATACTCAAGCAGGCTGGGGATACTTAGGTATTATTATGATTTGTGCATGTGTGGTTGTACTGATTTCTACTGCGTATAATAATTTATTTCAAGATCGGCAGTATCCCAGGTATTGGGTTTAGAAAAAGCTTTGGAATATAAGATTCCAAAGCTTTTTGTCTTTTTCACTTATTTCACTAATCAAACTATTTTATGCCTTAAGTATCTTGTTTTAATTTTCAGAATTGTTTATACTCAAGACGTCTTTGTTTTTTTAGAAAAGCAATGGAGGTGACTTTGCAGCACGGTCTATACACACTGGAGGGGGATTTTTTATGTTGAAATTAATTGGGGTTTTGTTAGTGGCAGTGGGGTTTTTATTTCGTCTGAACACGCTGCTTGTAGTAACTGTTGCAGGTATCGTGACTGGTCTTGTATCTGGCTTGTCTCTGCATGAAGTAATTACGATGTTCGGTCAGTTCTTTGTTGATAACCGCTATATGTCTATGGCTATTTTACTTACTCTTCCTATCTTTGGCGTGTTAGAAAAATACGGGTTAAAGGAACAAGCGGAAGTGCTGATCAAAAAAGCAAAAAACGCTTCATCTGGAAATGTTTTACTTATATATCTTTTTATCCGTGAAATCTCAGCCGCAGTCGGCTTAAATATCGGAGGACACGCTCAATCCGTCCGTCCATTAGTAGCACCTATGTCTGAAGGCGCAGCTCGTGCCAAATACGGAGAGCTTCCTCCTAAAGTAAAAGAAGATATTCGCGCTCACGCAGCGGCAGCTGAAAATACAGGCTGGTTTTTCGGAGAAGATATCTTTATCGCAACGGGTGGAATTCTCTTAATGAAAGGGTTCTTCGACTCCGTAGGTATTCATGTCGACGTCTGGGATATGGCGCTTTGGGGAATTCCAACAGCCATCGCAGCGCTGCTGATCAGCGCCGTTCGTTTCCGTCAGTTAGACCGAAGAATTCACAAAAAAATGACGAAGCACAAACCAACATCATCTTCTAAGACGGAGGCGAGTTAAATGAAAAGCATCTTGACGCTCGATACGATTTACTACTTACTCGGTATTATTGTTGCTTTTATCGCAATTCGAATCGCACGCGATCACAACCATCCTAACCGTTTAGGATCTTCTCTATTTTGGGCACTGTTTTCCATTACGTTTTTATTTGGCAACGTGATTCCACCTTTTTATGTAGGGTGTTTAGTTATTATTATGGTGCTGCTTGCTTCATTCAACCGAGTAACTAAGTCTAATGAAGCCGAAACGCCTGCTGAAGAACGTGTAGCTCACGCGCAGCGATTAAAAAATAGAATCTTTTTACCGGCTTTATTTATTCCTATTTTTACGATTATTGGTACTCTTCTTTTTGGCAAAATTAAATTTGGAAACTGGGCGTTAATTGATCCAGAAAAAGTCACATTAATTTCACTAGCAATCGCAGCTGTCATTGCGTTTATCGCTTCGATGGGCGTCACAAAAGCAAAAATAGACGTGCCTGTTAAAGAAGGAAGCCGCTTGCTTCAAGCAGTTGGCTGGGCAGTTATTTTACCGCAAATGCTCGCAGCTCTTGGCGGTATTTTTTCAAAATCAGGCGTTGGAACAGTCGTTTCAGATATTGTGAGTGACGTGCTTCCAACTAACTATGCGTTTGTTGCTGTGCTTGCATACTGCTTGGGAATGCTGCTATTTACGATTGTCATGGGAAATGCCTTTGCGGCGTTTGCCGTTATTACGGGAGGGATTGGTCTTCCGCTGATTGTACACATGCACGGAGGCAATCCAGCCATTATGGCAGCGCTCGGCATGTTTGCTGGCTACTGCGGCACGCTGTTAACGCCAATGGCAGCGAACTTCAACATCGTACCCGCCATGTTGCTTGAATTAAAAGACAAAAATGCCGTGATTAAAGCTCAAGTGCCGATTGCGCTATCCGTTTTTGTTGTTAATACGCTATTAATGTACTACCTTGTATACCACTTTTAAAGGAGACTAGTAGAATGACAACTGTATTACTAACTGGCTTTGAACCATTTGAAGGTGAAAGTATTAATCCGTCTTTAGAAGCTGTAAAATCTTTAGATGACGTCGTTGTTGAAGGCTACCACATTATTGCTAAGCCCCTTCCTACTGTATTTGGTGAATCAATCGCGAAGCTTCATACGTATATAGAAGAAATCAGCCCTTCTATTGTCATTTGCATTGGACAAGCAGGCGGCCGAGAAGGAATTACGGTCGAACGCGTTGCTATTAATGTAGACGACGCGAGGATTCCTGACAACATCGGCCAGCAGCCTATTGATCGCCCTATTATCGAAAACGGCCCTGCCGCATACTTTTCGACACTGCCCATCAAAGCAGCTGTCGAAAATCTGCGCCAAGCAGGCATTCCAAGCAGCGTCTCTCAAACCGCTGGAACGTTTGTCTGTAACCATGTGTTTTACGGGCTCATGAACATGATTCAAAACTGTTGTATTAAAGGCGGATTTGTTCATATTCCTTATCTTCCTGAACAAGCTGTGAACCATCCGGGGAAAGCGAGTATGTCGCTGGATTTGATTGTGCAAGGGTTGCTTAGTTTGGTAAAAACGACGATTTTGGTTGAAGAGGATGTTGTGGTTTCGGGTGGGGCTACACATTAAAATATGGTTTAAATCATAATAATATCTTATAAAAAATGATCTTACTTTATCTAGTAAGGTCATTTTGCATAGTAAGACACTATATTCAGTGTCCTTATACTTTATTTATCCAGCAGTGACGAAACTATAATTTCAAATCAATATTTCCGCCTAAATGTGGCTGTGCGGCCTGTTGAAGTGCTTTTAACATTGGCACTGCTTATTAACTCTTGGACAGTTCCTCCTTGCTGTTTGGTGTTTCCCATTGCTATTTTCATGACTGATAGAGAAGCTTGCTGTTGGACTTTCCCATAGCTTAATGACATTGATATAAGTGCGATATCCATAGGGCACTCTCTTTCTTTTTTCTTATAAACAAACTATACCTTTTAATTATTTAACATTATAATTTATAATAAGAACATACATTCTTAATTATAAATTGAGGTGAACGAAATGGATTTGTATCAGTTATCTCCCATTCAACAAAATGTTTTAATAGCTAGTATTATGGGTGACGGTGAAATAACAAAAATTTATAAAAACAGTCGACGTAAAAATAATAGCTATCGTGAACATTATGGACATGCTCAAGAAAAGTATCGTGAATGGAAACAGTTATTTCTTCCTGATTTATTATATTTCAATAAAAAGAGTCATAGCCTTTGCTCTAGATCACTTCCTCTTTTCACACAACTATATCCACACTTTTACAATAGTAAAAATCAAAAACAAATTCCTGAAAAGTTACTACCAACATGTACTCTACCTCACTTTTTGGCTGTCTTGTATATGGATGACGGTACCCTATCAATTACAAAACGAATTAATCATACCAAAAAACGAATCTACCTTACACCCTCTATTATGTTAGCACTTCAATGTTATCCTGTACGTGAGCTCAACTTACTACAAAAACACATCCACAATACTTTCAATTATTCTTTTAAGCTATGCTCTACTCCATCTGGATATGGTCATATGTTAAGGTTTACATCTGTACAACATACCTTTTCATTTTTAGAATTTATCTCTCCTGTGACCAACACCTGTCCAAGCATGTTTTACAAAACCAATTGGGAGTGGCGCTATAACGAAGAAAAACAATTGCTCCTTGAGCAATATCCTAACTATGAAATTATTGCTTCAAGTTCTGATCGCTACAGGTCCTACTCTTCAGAAGAAATTAACTGTATTCTCATATTGCATAAAGAGGGCGAATCAATCTCTAATATAGCTAGAGCAATTAATCGAACTTACTGGTCAGTTGTTTACAAGATTAGAGAACTAAAGGAGAAAAAACTTTTGTAAAGTAAATTTTGCACTACTCGTTTAATTTTTTGTATTAAATATAAAAAGGAATTCTAGCCAAGCTAGAATTCCTTAAAATTTTATTAACGAAGAAGTTGTAAAACTCCTTGTGGTTGTTGATTCGCTTGCTTTGCGACTGTACCTTTCAGTTACAGAATAGACTATATCTTCATCCATGTTTTTCATGGAGCTGGGCACTTCGAACAGTTTTCACTGCCCTACGAGATTCATAGTCATAGTTTTTACCTTAGACCGTATTCTCTAGTCGTTGAACCTTCTCCAGAGTTTCCTCACAGGAGCTTGGCTGCTGATTATCCATTATATCATATTTATCATTTTCAAACCGTCACGCTTGTCGTTTCCAACTACGTTGTGGTTGATAAAGCTTTAGGAAGTTCCAGCAGTTCACCCAGTTATACTCTAGCTCGTTACCAAGTTAGACGCCCTTTAATCGTTATCTCAAAAGTTGTAATACTCCTTGAGGCATCTGATTAGATTGAGCCAACATTGCTTGTGATGCTTGAGACAGAATTGAATTCTTCGTTTGTTCCATCATTTCTTTCGCCATCGTGCGAACATTTACTTTCATAAATGACCAGACTATATCTTCACCCTCTTATACAAGTAGGGGCCGGGCACTTCGGATCCACAATACTGATGGTTATTGTGTCACCTATGGATTTCATCATCTTGAGCCTAGCTTTTAGATGGTTTATCCTAGTCGTTGAACCTTCTCCAGAGTTTCCTCACAAGAGCTTGGCTGCTGATTGCCCAATCTTTTCTTTTTTCACACCATCACGCTTGCCGTTTCCAACTACGTTGTGGTAAGAAAAGCTCTAAGGGGTTTCCAGCAATTCACCCGATAATAATCGCTAGCCGTTACCAGCTAGGACGACTGTGCTTGTTACTGCTTATGCAGCTAAAACATAATCTACGTCACGGATACGAGATTCCGCAGAACTTAGATTCTCAGAAGATGTACTTAAGTTGTTAATTGTATGCTCAAGTCTATTTTGCTTAGCACCTAATTGAGAACGTTCATCTGAAACTAATTTAATTGCAGAATCAATAGTATCAATTGCAGCTGTCGATTTGGTAGCATCTCCTAAATCAATACTCTTAACTCCAAGTGCTGTGGCTTGCATATCTGCGAATGTTACCTCTAACGTTTGATCACTATTAGCTCCAATCTGGAATGTAAATGCACCAGCAGTTCCACCCTTTTGATCCAATAGATTTTGACCATTAAATTGTGTAGTAGTTGCTATTCTGTCAATCTCATTAGTTAAATCATCAATTTCTAATTGAATTTCTGCTCTGTCATCAGCAGTGTTTGTATCATTAGAAGATTGAACCGCTAATTCACGCATACGTTGTAGGATGTCATGCGTTTCATTCAAACCTCCCTCGGCCGTTTGAATCATAGATGTTGCATCCTGTGCATTCTTAGAAGCCATATCCAACCCACGAACTTGCCCTCTCATTTTTTCTGAAATTGCAAGACCTGCAGCATCATCGGCTGCACTATTAATACGTAAACCCGATGATAACTTTTCCATTGATTTAGATTGTGCATTGTTTGCATTGTTAAACTGACGATACGTATTCAACGCCGTAATATTGTGATTAATTCTCATTTCCCTTTACCTCCATATAATTGGTTTTACTTCTTGGTTACATCCTTGTATTTAAGAAGCCTCTCGCTTACTGATTGATTAAGCGAGGAATGACAGTAATCAAACACATACCTCTAGGAAATATGTTCATACTATATATCGACATTAAGATTCAGTTGTTTACAGTCTCTGTTTATTTTCTTTTAAAATTTTATTAATGCTGGCACTAGAGTGACATTTTGATTAGTTAACTTTCTCTTATACAATATTCCCTTGCATTCTTGTATAATATTTGTAATCTATAAAAAAATAGGAGCCCTATTAATGCATAATTTGCGTCACATTTTTGAAACTCATAATTTCGAACTAACAAATGAAACAACAAAAGAAGTTGAATACAAACATCAAGAAACTGAAGATATTGTATATTTACTGCCAACAAAGGAAATAAACATTGCAGTAAGCCCTCTTTCATTTGATATTGACTTAAGTCAAAGTGATGGAAAAATTCATAGTACAGCTTTAAAACATTTTCCAAAGAGGTTAAATGGAGGCAAACAGCCAATTTCTTTTGGGTATTCATTTAAATTCCTAACAGAAGAAGCATTAAGTGATTTTTTACATATGTTAAATAATTAACAGTAAAAAAGACGGGATAAACTTTTATCCTGTCCCCTTCATGAATTCAACTATAAAACTAGTATTCTTACCTTCCACTCCTGAAAAGATATATATGATTCAAAGCCTATAATATTATGATGGCCTTGTGCTAACCCCCCCACCGACAAGTGCTTTTTCAAAACAGCTACCTTTACTGTCTACTTTCCGATAAATGATTGAGCTTTCCATGTATATATGGAAATAGTTAGCTTTCATACAAAATCTATAAATAAAAAAAAGACGCTTAAGCTCAAGCGTCTTTTCAAACTATGTTCCTTACTTCATATACGTTGCTTTTATACGATACGTTGCACTAGATATGCCGCTCCACCCGTATGGTGTTACTTTAACATAATAAGTACCTTGCGAAAGATTTTCGTTGAGTTCTATAATATTACCTGCTGAACTATAGTAATCTCCATCTATTTGCTGATTATATTGATCATATAGGTACATTGAATAACCGCCCGTTGTATTATCTAATACAATTTTGGCATTTCCATCTTTTTTCGTTGTAAATTGATAAACGTCTCGATCAATACTTGAATATGCGCTTGAGCTGTATGTTTGACCAGATACTACATTCATTGCAGTTTCAATCGTTTCATTTGGCTCAAACGTCGCTCCATCTCTTTTTATTGTACCTGGATAAGTTGCTTTTAGGCGATAGGTTGCACTTGTGGTTCCGCTCCATCCATAAGGCTTAATTTTGACGTAATAAGTTCCTTTTTGAATACTTTCATTGATTACAATTTTGTTCCCCTTTGAACTGTAGTAATCTCCATCTATCTCTTCACCATATTGATTGTATAAATACATTGAATAGCCAGCTGTTGTTTGATCTAGTGTAATATACACTTCTCCATCTTTATTGGTCGTAAACTGATAGGCATCTTGATCAATATTAGATTCACTTGTTGATGTGTATATTTGTCCTGAATTAACAGACATACTTGTTTCGTTCGTCTCGTTTGGCTCAAACGTTGAAGGATTCCGACTAATTGCTCCTGCATATGTTGCTTTTATACGATAGGTTGCACTTGAAATCCCTCCCCAACCGTACGGTGCCACCTTAATATAATATGTGCCTTTTTGAATATCTTCATATAAAACGATTTTACTTCCTCTTGTACTATAATAATCCCCGCTGATTTCATTGCCTTGTTGGTCATATAAATACATTGAATAACCGGCTGTTGTTTGATCTAATGTAATATACACTTCTCCATCTTTATTGGTCGTAAAAGTATACGTGTCTCCGGCACTGCCTGATGCCATTTTTGCTTCTACAAATACACCGGACTGCAAACCGCCTTTTGGATTTGTTTTAACATTAAGTGCTGAGCTTTCTGTCGCATTATTAGAAGGATCAAACGCTTTGATTTTATACGTATACGTTGTGTTTGGCTGCAAGTTTGTATCCGTATATTCTTTTACGTTCCCTACTGTTTTCACTAGTTTATTGTTTCGATAGATTTCATACTGCTTAATCCCTGAAGCATCATGGGCACTTAGATTTAATGTCACACTATTTGTCGTTTTCGATTTTACCGTTACTTTCACACTGTCTGGATTTGTTGTATCTTTAGGTAACGTTTTTGCTGAAACGTTGCCGCTTTCTGCCGCATTGTTAGAAGGATCAAATGCTTTAATTTTATACGTATATGTTGTGTTTGGCTGCAAGTTTGTATCCGTATATTCTTTTACGTTCCCTACTGTTTTTACTAGTTTATTATTTCGATAGATTTCATACTGCTTAATCCCTGAAGCGTCATGAGAGCTTAGACTTAACGTTAGGCTATTTGTTGTTTTAGATTTTACCGCTACTTTCACACTATCTGGTTTTGTTGTATCTTTAGGTAGTGTTTTCGCTGAAACAGTTCCGCTTTCTGCCGCGTTATTGAAAGGGTCAAACGCTTTGATTTTATACGTATACGTTGTGTTTGGCTGCAAGTTTGCATCCGTGTATTCTTTTACGTTTCCTACTGTTTTTACGAGTTTATTATTTCGATAGATTTCATACTGCTTGATCCCTGAAGCATCATGGGCGCTTAGATTTAATGTCACACTATTTGTCGTTTTCGATTTTACCGTTACTTTTACGCTATCTGGCTTTGTTGTATCTGAAGGGTAAGTCGCTTTTAAGCGATAGCTTGCATTTGAAATTCCATTCCAGCTATATGGAGTAACTTTAATATAGTATGTGCCTTTAGCAAGATTCTTTTTAATCACGTTGTTTTTCCCTCGAGAACTGTGAGAGCCTCCCCCTAGCGATTTTCCGCCCTCATTGTAAAGATATAGAGAAAATCCTGCTGTCGTTTGATCTAAGCTTATATAAACTTCTCCATCTTTATTGGTAGTAAACTTATAAGTGTCCGTTGCCTTGCTCGATAATAATTTACCTTGTACAGCAATACCTGAAGATAGATTTCCTTTATTGGCACTTATGCTTTGTGCATAAGTCGTATGATTAAAAAATGATAGGAAAGCCAGTAGGCAAACCATTACAATACTTAATTTGAATTTCATTTAACATTCTCCTTAGCTTTAAATATTTTTTAATTTTCTTACTTTTCCCCAACTATTCTTTCAGCAAGCTCTGGATCCGAATAAGTTGAATTAATAGCGCTTAACTTATAAGTCAGTACTCTTTTCACTGCTTCATCAATACGAGCTTCAGAGAGTTTATGGTTTTGAACTGCTTCTACTACACCGTTAAAGAGTTCTTCTTGCGTTTCGAGCGTATGACACACAAGCAAAATATCCGCTCCTGCTTTTAATGCTTTGTATCCCATTTCTCTAGGTGTGAAATATTTATTTACCGCCCCCATTTCTAAATCATCTGTGATAACAATTCCTGTGTAGCCCAGCTTTTCCCTTAATAGCTTTTGAATAATAATTGGAGACAGGCTAGCTGGATTTACTTTGTCATAAGCAGGATATTTAATATGTGTAACCATTACAAAAAAGCGATTGTTATCTACATTCTGTATGGGTTTCTTAAAAGGATAAATATCACTATTTTCTAAATCGAGCTGATTTGCTTCTACAGAAGATGTTTCTTTATGCGGGTCTATATCACTCCGGCCATTTCCAGGAAAATGTTTTAAGGTTGCTGTGATTCCTGAATCGTTTAATCCTTTAATGACTTCGTTACCATAAGTGTTCACAAGATAAGGGTCTTTTCCGAATGAACGTGTGTCGGTGTTAGATAAATCTAAAACGGGTGCAAAGTTTAAATTAAATCCCATCGCTGCTAATTCGTGTCCAGAACGATAAGCTGTATCATACACTTGTTCAGCATTCTTTTCTTTTCCTAGCTCCTGTTGAGAAGGAAGATAAGAAACCTGGTCTTTCATTCGAGTAATAGCTCCACCCTCTTGGTCCACGCTCGTCAGCAAAGGAATATGATGTTGGTTTTTTAGAGCCAGCTGCTGAAGGTGGTTATTTAGTTCAGCTACTTGAGCAGGTGATTTCATATTGCGATCAAATAAAATGATGCCTCCTACGTGATAATCTTTAATCATCGTTTGAACATGTTCATCCATTTCACCGCTTTGAAAGCCGATTATCATTAACTGACCAATTTTTTCTTCAAGCGTCATGCGGGCCATTAAGCTATCTACCTTTTCTGTCACACTATCTTGTTTTTTATGATTTGATGCCGTTTTTGGAGCTGTTTTTTTACTAGACTCACCTTTTACATTCTCAGAAGCAACTTTAGGCTTAGATGTGTTAAGCACAAGTGAACTTACTGCTGTAATCACTAAAATTGCCATTAGAAAAAGAAGCGCTATCTTGCTTACGCGCTTCATTGTGCCTCAACCTTGGAGCTAACTTTTTTTAGTTCAGGTTTATTTAGTTTCCAGCTGCCACCTTCTTGAACGAGATTCCAGTTTCCAACCCACTTTTGTACTAATGTTGTGCCATCGTTGTTATCGTCATATGAAGTCATTTCAATATATGCTGTAGCTCGATTAGCATCTATTTGTTTTACTTCTACTGCACCTAGTTCATCGTACATGTTTTGCTGAAGTCCTTTTTCCCAAACCGTTTGACTTACTTGTTGTTTAAATGACGAAGAAAACAAATTGTACGCTGTTGAAAAATTTTCGTTACTAATACTTCCATAATGAAGTCGAATCGTGCTTTCAATAGCTCCTGAATCATCCGAAGATGATTCAGGCTGTGCTGGGATAGTTGGCGCAATTGAAGCCGTTGAGCTATCGTCTGCTTCTTCATTTGCTGAAGAAGAGAGCTCTTGAGTATATAACAGTTCGTTAACAGCCAAATTTCCATTTGCTAAAACTTTTACGATATAAGAACTGCTAAAACTCTTTATTTTTGACGAACCGTCATCGTAAAAAATCTCATATTCTTCTTGAGTAGTTACTTTATAGGTTGATTGATCGACGGATACAACCTTGTTAACAGTAAATCCTAAGCTTTCTTCTGTAATGTTTTTCTTTTCAAGATATTTAAGGTAGTCACGCTGTTCTTTATAGGCTTTACCTGAAGGGTCAAGTGAATCTTCTACAACAGTAAAGTTTCGACTGTTCACCGCTTCAATACTGTCACTGGAGTACCCCGCCATAAAATCACTAACTTGCTGTGCTGTGTAGCTGGGGCCTTCCTCTTCTTCAACAGGTTCCTCTTCTTGAGCGGGCTCTTGTCGAACAGAAGGTTGTTCCTCTGCCTCTGTGTTATCTTGTGTACCTGCATCATTAGAATTACCTTCATCAGCCTTTGGTGTTTCTTGCTGATTATTTTTCGTAACTTCTGCTGCTGTTTGTTCTACAGGAGCCGGTTCTTCATTATTAAAGGATTTACCAACCATAAACAAAAGCACCATGACAGCAACGACTAACACACCAGTCATTGCTTTCCATACGAATGGTACAGCTTTCTTCTCTTTTGAACGTTTCTCTTCATTCGTTTTTTCTGTTTTCTCTTCTTTTCGTTCTTCTGTTTGTTCTTTATACTCCTCCCGTTTTTCTTTTGGTTTTGGCTTCTCTTCTTTTTCTTCAGGTATAGAAGGAGCCGTAGGGATGACTTTATCTTCCCGTTCTACTAGCTTTGGCTTGGGAACTCTAGGATTCATCTCTTTTGCTTCGTCTAGAATAGACGCTATTTCTCCGAGAGACAGATCACTTTTAGCCTTTAACTTTTCAATTATTTCTTCATTAACAGTTGAATAATCAGAGATGATATCGACTAGCTGTGTGATATCAGAAGATTGCTTTGGGTCATAGCTGTTACTAATAGCTTTATATTCTCCTGCGCCGTATAAAACTGTACGATTTCCTTCGTCACTCATCCAAATATTCTCTGGGCAGATAAATCCATGTACAAAACGCTGTGCATGAAGGTGACGAAGCGCATCAATTAAATATTCAACTTCATGAATTTCAATACTTCCTTTTTCTTTTAAAGTCTGACCTGCTTCACTTTCTAGCAGAGCATAGACAAAAAGTTGATCTTGAGTTGCAATGGTTGAAACACGCGGAAGATACTTGTAGTTGTTAATATTGAGCTGATAATCTTCATATTGATGGTACCAGCGATCTTCACTTGCTCTATCTTCGCCATTGATCAATTTCATGACGCGTAATTGAAACTTTTTACCGTCACTTTGCTTTATCACTTCATACACTGTCACGTTTTCAAAAGAAAAAAGTTCTCTTTTTATATCATAGCCTTCTATTTTCAATAGTGATCACCTTATCCTTTATCTAACAAGTTATGAAACTATTGTTATGTTAATTTCACACTTTCCACTTTCCTAATATTACTTTCTCTTTGTACAATCGTGACAGAAACGGACTGCTGCTGGCTAATTCGGAACGTAATATGAATGTCTAACTCGCCTGCTTTACATTTTTTTAGCCCTGTCACATTAATCGTACCGATTTTTTTGTTGTTGCGAATATACTTTGAGGAACCTTGATACAATTCAATATCTAGTTCTTCACAATAATCTGTGTCTAAGGTATACACTTTTGTCACTTCACAAGGTGTGCGTCGATTACTTGGAATAAGCGTACTAAATTCTCCATTAGCTGCTTCTACACCTAGAGCATGAGCAGTAGCTGTTTGAATTTCAATTTCTTTAGACCACTCAATGCGTCCATCTAAAAAGGCTGCGTAGATGCTTGCTCCTTGTGCGACACATAAATCTGGATCTATATCTCCGTAGATTTTATTGTCCCCGATTTTTTGCGAGAGAATTTGATCAATCTTTGGAATACGACTGGAACCTCCAACTTTAATCACTCGGCTAATATCCGTTCGGGATAGTGATGATTCTTCAATTACTTTATCAATAATACTGTCCATTTTTTCAAAGTAATGAGCGATACATCCTTCAAAATCGTCACGCGTAATTTCTAGTTCAATATGCTGTCCAGGTAAAATATTAGGCTTAATAATATCCGTGTATTCTTCATAAGATAAAATTTCTTTCGCTTCTTTAGCTGCTTCCATCAATGCTGCTTTCGCTTTAAGTTCGTTTTCTACAGTTAGACCGTTAAAATCTAAACTCGCTTTCACTTTGATAAACTCAGCTAAGCTTTCATCAAAGTCTAACCCTCCAAGACGATCGTCTCCTCCGGTTGCCAGTACTTCAAATAAAAGACGCTCGGGACTATTGGTGAATCTAAAAATGGTTAAATCAAACGTGCCTCCACCTAAATCGAAGACCATAATGATTTCATCTCGAAGGGCTTCTTCATTATGAACACCGTAAGCTAACGCTGCAGCTACCGGTTCTTGGATAATACCGAGTACATTTAGATTAGCTAAAGATGCAGCTTCAGAAGTATTGGTACACTGAAGCGCTGTAAAGTAATAAGGAACCGTCACAACAACTCCTGCAGGATCGAATCCTGGAGTTGTTTTTTCTGCGTATTCATATACATCACGTAGAATCATAGATGATACTTCAATAGGCGTAAATTCTTTGTTTCCTACTTGAATTTTCTGTTGCCCGTCATCCATCATTCGCTTTACCCCAATAATGGCATTTTCCGGGTCAATTAAAGCACGCTTTAGCGCCAAATTTCCCACCAGCGGCTTTTCTTGACGCTCATCATAATAAACAACAGAAGCCCATGTATATTCTCTTCGGGGGTTTTGATAAACCTTAGGCCCTTTCTCCGTCCACCTAGCAATAGCTGAATAAGTTGTTCCTAAATCTATGCCTAGCACCGGTTTTTTTTCATTATCATGCCTCATTCAACATTCCCTCTATTCTCTTCTACAAGGTCTTTTGACTTATTTTTCACGACAATTACTTGAGCTGGACGAATGAGAAAATGAGACTGATTAAATAATTCCTTTTGATAGATAAGGCCGTATCGAACAACTTCTTTAATTTGCTCATCTTCTAGCTCATCATCTTCAACAACGCCAATAGGTTCATGTTTGTATTCATCGAACGTGTCTTGAGGCTGAGGAATGTAAAGCTCCACGTGAAACTCATTAAATAACCCTTCAACATCTTTCATTAAACGCGGATAGATAGTTAACCACTCTTTTACTTTTGAGAACTGTTCGTGATTTTGCTGTTCTAGTTCAACTAGCAGGTCATTGGCATAATTACTCCCACTGTAAAGACCGTCGATGATAGGAGCGACGCCTTTTTCCATAAATGTAACAAATCTTTTTTCAGCTGCTTCAATTCTTTCATTTACTTCTTCAAGAACGTTTTGGTTCGAACGAATTGCTTCTTTTAACAGCGCTGCTTCACTTTCACTATAAGTTCCACTCTCTGTTTCTTCTGTAACTTCTGCTTCTTTTTCAATAGAACCGTCTTCAATCGGTTGATTTTGAATGTCATGTTCTTGCGCGTTGTTTTCATCTACTTCTAATGCTTCTGAATGATTTTCCTCCGCTGTCGTTTCAACATCATCTTGATTCTGCAGATCGGATGCAGAGTCTGATACTACTTCTTCTGTTTCAGAAACTACTTGTCGATTTTTATTAATTTGTTCACCAATTTTTTCTGCCAAGATAAACTCAGAAGTAGCTGTTTCGATTTCTTTTTCAGGATTAAGCCTGCGAATCAAGCGACCGACACTTTTATCCGAGAGCCTGATTCCTTCAAGTCTGTTCTCTAATTTCTCTTTCAATTCATCAGTGAATTCTTCATCGATAGTCGTTTGCTCGTATTTTTCATGAAAAGAAAACATAAACTGCTCTGTTTCTTGACTCAAACGGTCAAATTCAGCTTTCCATTTCTCCAGCTCTTTTTGTCTGCCTTCGTACTGCTGTTGAAGAACGAGCAGTTCTTGCACCAGTCCCGATTTTTCTATCATTTAATTCAGCTCCTAATTTCTTTGAATAGTAATTTGACTAACTACTTCGTCGTCTCCATTAAGCTTAGCGGTTACAATTACTTCATTTTGTTGATTGATTTCAAAGTTAATTAGAATTCGATGTTTCCCTTTGGGAGCTGCCGGAATTCCGCTTAAGAAGAACTCTCCAATACACACACACTGAGGGTCACTTACATAGTCTACTGGTTCTGGTGTTTGGAACACTGTAATTCGTATTTCCGTCATATTATCTTGATGAGTGCTATATTCTTTTTGTACTGAAACAGAAGGCTTATCTTGCGTTAGTTCAAGACCTTTTTCAATAATTTCGTTAAAGCGCCCTCCAACAATTTCAATTCCAAGGTGATGAGTAACAATGTTATTCATTTCAATTTCCGTATTAGGCTTATCTTCTTCGTCTCCGTCATTCGTTTCATCTAACTTATCAGTAGGTACACCTAAACTTGCTCCAAAGATTGCTGCACCTTGAGCCACTACAGTATCTGGATCAATGTTAGAATAAGGCTCTTTATTTAGCAGTTCCTTAATCTTTGCACTCACTAATGGAATACGAGATGAGCCTCCTACTAAAATAACGCGAGAAATATCGCGAACGTCTAATTCAGCATTTGTCAGTGCCTTTTTCATTGTATCTATCGTTTGATCAATCAATGGACTAATGGCTGCTTCAAAATCTTCTCTTGATAGTTCATAATCAATATTGTGAACATTACCAAATTCGTCTTTAATAATATTTGGAATTTCTATAGCTACAAAATCAGTCTCAGACAGCTCTTTTTTTGCGTGCTCACAGGCTTCTTGAAGTTTCTGCTGAGCTTCTAACAACGTAGTAGCCGATAACCCTTGGTCAGCTTCTAAGTCGAAAAGATCTAGATTGCTTTTTGCTTTGAAATCTTCTCCTATTAAATTCATGATCACTTGATCAATGTCATATCCTCCAAGTTCAGGATTTCCCTCTTTTGAAAGAATAGTAAATTTCGCCTGTGAATCTTCGGAGACACTGTCTACTTTTAAAATAGATACATCAAACGTTCCTCCACCTAGGTCATATACCATAATCGTTTGGTTTCTGCCTACTTCCATTCCATACGCAATAGCTGCCGCTACAGGCTCTTCTAATAAATACGTTACGTTCAAACCAGCTAATTCAGCCGCTTCTCGAGTAGCCCGCTTTTTATTATCATCAAAGTTGGCCGGCACACAAATAACTGCATAAGCAGGGGTTCCATTTAATTCAAAATCTTCTTGATTAATAACATACTCTTTCATTTTAGATAAGATTTCCGCTGATACGTCTTCAGGACGGTAAGCCTTATCAAAGAATTCCTTCTTCCACTCCGTTCCCATTTCACGTTTTATAAATGAAATGGTACGTTCCGGGTCAAGTAAAATTCGGCGTTTTGCTGTTTCCCCTACCTGCACATCCTCTTCAGAACGGAAACTGACTACAGAAGGAATCGTTGCTTCTTTTCCCATCTTAATCATATGTGGTTTTCCTTTACGATAAATAGAAACTGCTGAATTGGATGTTCCTAAATCTATTCCAAGAATATACGGGCTGTTTTTTTCGATAATTGCCATGAATTAAGCCTCCTGTTTATTTGTGTCGATTACAATTTTTTTAATTTTTAACTCATTATTTTGAATCATATTTTTTAGCATTACTAAATCCATTTCACCAGTTTGTAGGTATTTCTCCACCAAAAAAGCATTAGGAGAAAGTTCTGCACTAGAAAATGTTAAGATTCCATCAACATCTAGCTCAAATAGAGAAATAACAGGGATGAGCTCCTTCTTAGGCGTAACCGGTAATACTAACTCACCTAACAAATCCTTATCTTGAGGTAAATAATCCTCAGTACGATATACCGGGAGTTCCACACCTGTTTGGTTTGGAAATCTAGTGGTTCCAATATTTGCTCCCATACATGGAATAGATGTATTTTTTTCAATTAAATGAAAAATTCTGTATTCATCATTTTGATTATACAAACCAATACCTAATGAATGGGCCGTAACGTCTTTTACTTCTATAGGTACAGGTGCTGCATCAATGCTAGGAGCCGATAAATTGGCTGCCATAATAGCTGCGCCTTGAGCTACGATTTCATCTACGTTGTCTGCTATGTATGGTTTTTTTATATTTTGAGTTACAGCTTCTTGCACTGCTCTCATTCTTGTAGAACCACCTACTAATATCACTCTGCTAATATCTCTTTTGGTTAAATCAGCTTCTTCTAATACCTCATTCATTTTATTGATCGTTCGTTCTAGCAATGGCTGAATCATTTTGTTAAATGTTTCAACGTCCACTTCTTCATCAATATGAGTTCCAAAAATATCTGGTATAGATATATCCGTAAAGTCACTTTCTGAAAGTTCTTTTTTTGCTTCTTCTGCCGCTTCTTTAAGACGTTGCATAGAAAGCGAGCCTGGGGACATTTGATTAGCAGCAGCCCCATTAGAAACGTTACTTAATAAATAGCTCACAATTTTTTCATCAAAGTCGTCACCACCAAGCAATGAATCACCATCCACGGCTTCAACTTCAAATGAATTGCCTTCTACTTTTAAGATAGATACGTCAAACGTTCCCCCGCCTAGGTCATATACCATAATCGTTTGGTTTCTTTCTTTATCAAGACCGTAGGCAATAGCTGCAGCTGTAGGTTCAGAAAGCAGTCTTAACACATTAAAGCCCGCTAGTTCTCCCGCTTTTTTAGTCGCTTCACGCTGTTCATCTGTAAAATAAGCCGGAATGGTAATAACAGCATCTTTTACTTCTTCACCTAAATATTTACTTGCTTCGGTTTTTATCTTTTTTAGGATTTCCTGAGCAATGTCTACTGGGGTTAAAGCTTTATTATGTATATGGTATTGCTTATTGGAATCTCCAATAAAGCGCTTAGAAGAAGAAACAGTATTTTGAGGATCAATATATAATCTCGCTTTAGCTGAATGTCCTACTAAAATTTGTCCGTTGTCTTTGTAAGATACTACCGAGGGCAGCACTTTTTTTCCTTCAATTGGAATACTTTCAACTTTTCCTCTGCGATATACAGCAGCTGTTGAATTACTCGTTCCCAAATCTATCCCAATAGATAAACCCATATAACCACTCCTTTTTTCTTATTCAAGAATAAAAAAATACAAAAATATCTATTTAACAAAACTTTAGAACTAAACAATTAACATTTTACTACATATTATTGTAAAAATCTCTATATTTTTATCTATTTTGTCCGCTATATAACGACATAAAATTTAATCTATATCTTCATCTTCACCAATAACAAGTTCATCAAGAGAACCAAACTCCTCTTGCTGAGCAATAGTTGCCGCCGTTTCATTATTGTTTAAAATAAGATTAGGGTCTGAACCATAATAATGAACTTTGTAATCTTCCAATTCTTTTCACCTCCATGTAGTTAATATTCATCTTCATTTCATCCCTCGTTCTAGCTAGCCCATTTCTTTTTTCCCTGAGCATACTGTTAAAGCAACTACTGAAAGAATTAGTAAGCATATGAACTTAAAACCATTAAGCATTTCTTCACCTTTTTCTATATATTTTGATGGCTAAGTAAAAATTACCTAATAACTTCATTTTATATCGACAATTTTTACAAAAAAGAAAGTTCTTAAGACTTATAAATATAGAAAATTAATCTATTTACCAGTACGATATATGTAAACTTCTTATGAAATAACCAAAAATTTCATGATAAGCAATAAAGGTTTAATTTCTATGTTAAGATGTTCTAGGAATTTTTAACTAGAGGGAAACGAAGAGGAGGGTCATTTTTATATGAGAAAATCTATTTTTCTTTCTTTAACGGCAATTCTTATTAGCAGTTTACTTATCGTATTGTTCTCCAAACAAGCGCACCCAACTAAAAATGAAAGATCCTCGGCTCAAATAACAGTGGATAAAAGGGCTGCTAATTTAACAGGTAAAAAGATTTCTTTAGAAGAAACAAAGCTTAAAAGCCGTTATAGCACTTCACTTAGAGATACAAAAGGTCAGGATTATAACGTGTATGTACTTGCTTTACAAGATAAAAGATGGATTGCAGGGCCAGATGATGTATGGGCTGGTATTAGTGAAGGCGATGAAATATTTGAAGGTGATTATCAAATAGGCATTCAACCGACGAACGAATCATCTGTTTACCTGCAAGATGTTAAAATGAAAGATTATCAATATAACAAAACAAGAAACATGATTTTCACCTTCACTTTATTGAAGGATCAACCAAACTTCTTATTCTTTTCAACAAGAGAAGCTAGTGTCTCAGAAGGCGGCCCTGCCTATTATTTAAAAGATGGTAAATTAACAAAAGCAACGTTCCTTGAAGAAGGCGAAATATCTCAAGAATTATCTTTTTCGTCACGACCCAAGCCGATAGGAAACAATAACATCCAGCTCATTAATTACTGGAATGGAGGCCCTATCGGATGGGAATTTAGCACATATCAGTTCAACAAAAATAGTGGCACCTTCATATATAAGGGTTCTAAATTTTACATAGACAATGACTCAAACGAAGGAGAACAAGTAGCAAAACAATGGAACAACTCTCCAAGTTTCTTTGTTGAAACACCTCAGTCCAGAAAAGATATATTAGGATTTTAAATTTCAAAAATGAATCAGAAAGAAGCCAAGAAGAACAAAAATCTGTTCGCCTCGGCTTCTTTCATTTTAATTGACTCGATTTTATCCTAGCCTTCTTTTATCATGAGATATCATTTATTTCTAACATATTAATGCTATTAATTGCTTAGATCCTCTTCTTCTCAACAAAAGCTTTCCTTCTCAGCAAACTTCCAAAAACTTTTCTGATAGTTTATAACGTTATCTACTCCTTCGAATAAAGCAGGTGGTGTTTTTCTTTGCGGCAAAACGTGCGGATCTTTCCAGTTCACATCTACCCCGGTAAGGCCTTCAATAACTCCCATGGTTGCAATAGGTAGGTATGCTAGGTTATATCCTCCTTCTTGTGCTACAATAAGCCTTCCTTTGCAATATGATTCTGCTAATTCTCGCATTTTGTTTGCCATATATTTAAATCCTTCTCTTGTTACCATTAAACGAGAGATGGGATCCAAAGCATTTGCATCTTGTCCAGCTGATATTATGATAAGCTCAGGCTGAAATTGTTTAATAACTGGTGCGATGATAGATTCAAATACATATTGATAGCCTTTATCTCCAGTCATGGGAGGCACGGGTATATTTATATTATATCCTTCCCCTTTTCCTTGTCCGATTTCATGTACCTGACCAGATTCTAATGGAAAATAATCTTCTTCATGAACCGAAATAGCAAGTACATCGTCACGTTCATAAAAGATGTCTTGCGTTCCGTTTCCGTGATGAACATCCCAATCCAAGATAACAACCCTTTCTAACCCGTAATGTTCAATTGCATAGGCAGCGCCTACAGCCACATTGTTATAAAAACAAAAGCCCATTGCTTGGTCTGAAGACGCGTGGTGCCCTGGTGGACGTATTTGAGCATAGACTTTACTTATTGTTTCACTCTCCATTACGGTATCTACTGCTTTCATGACGGCACCTGCGGATAGCCTCGCAATCCCTTCCGTTTCAGCAGATGCATATGCCTCAGGTCCAATCTCTCTCGTTCCCGCTTTACATGCTTTTTGGACATGCTGAATATGGTCTTTAGTATGAACCCGAAGTAGATCTTCATCCGTTGCTTCATAAGGTGATTGTCTAACTAAATGATGTGCTAAGCCGCTTTTTTCAATCATTTCTTTGATTACATTCATTCGATGCTTGTTTTCAAATTCGTCACAAGGCTCTACTATTTCTCCACCTTCAAATACATACTGAATCTTGCGGGTGTCATGGCGTAAAAATCGGTCATCCCAAATCCAGCTTGTTTTATGTATCATTCTGTTTGGCTCCTTTCTTTTTATACTAGAAATCAGGCTTATACATTTGAAGGCGTGCGAAATGCTTCTTTTTTTAATAATAATTCGTACGTATCTGGTCTTCTGTCACGCATAAACTGAAGCAAATTACGTGTTGAATCAATTTCTTTTAAGTCAACTTCTTGAATCAGAATCCCTTCTTCATCCGTTAAAGACTGTAGAATTTCTCCCATTGGATTGCTTACAAAGCTTCCTCCGTAAAAGGTCATATCTTTTTCAGTTCCTACCCGGTTCACCGCAGCAACAAAAACACCATTTGAAATCCCGTGTGCTGAAATAGCTTTTTCCCATGCAGGACGAGTTGATAGTTCAGGATGATCAGGCTCTGAACCGATAGCAGAAGGATAAAATAGAATATCCGCTCCTTGCAGCGATAAAATTCGTGCTACTTCTGGGAACCATTCATCCCAGCAAATTCCTACTCCAATTGTTCCATACTGCGTTTCATATACCGGGTATCCCGTATTTCCTGGAACAAAATAATATTTTTCATGATAGTTCGGCCCGTCAGGAATGTGGTTCTTTCTTGTAATTCCTAAGCAAGTTCCGTCTGCATCAAATACAGCTGCACTATTAAAATAAACGCCTCTAGCTGCTTTTTCATAAAAAGGCACAATCAGCACAACTTTCAAGTCTGCTGCAAGGTCTGCCATTTCTTTTAATACGGCGCTCTCTGCTGGTATAGCCAGCTCATATCCTGCCGGTGACACACTTTGAGGGAAATACTGAGCATTAAATAGTTCTTGTAGACAAATAATTTGAGCTCCATTTGCTGCGGCTTCTTTAATCTTTGTGAACGTGTAGTTAATATTAGCTTCAACGCTTTCTTCACACTTAACTTGAATAAGACCAACTTTTACTGTTTCTTTCATTTTAACCTCTCCTTTTATGTTAGAAATTTCAGATAATTAATAACGTAATTCATCAAGATATATGTTCGGTTTTGAGCTGGTTTGGCTCTGTTTTTTCACCAAAAGTAAATTGAGGCGGCGCCTTTGTAAAAAATGACGTCTTGTATACTAGATAAATAAAGCCTATAACAACCCAAATACTCCCTAACGAAATAGATTTTATATCTAAGCTTGTCCATAGCCAAATTGTAAAGGCTGCTCCAAGAATGGGACTGATTAAATAACGGCATGTGCCTTTAACATCTCTTTGTTTTCCCCGGATATAATAGTGAAAGATAACAGAGATATTTACAAATGTAAATGCAATTAACGCTCCAAAATTGATAAAGGAAGCAGCTGTAACTACGTCCATTGCAAGTGCGCTTAATGAAAGTAACCCAATAAATACAACGTTTCGCGATGGTGTTTTATATTTTGGATGTATATATGCAAATAGTCTTTTAGGCAGCATGGATTCTCTGCCCATTGCATAAAGCAGCCTCGAAGCACTGGCATGTGAAGAAATTCCTGATGCGATCGTTGAAGTAATAATTCCGGCAAGAAAAACAGATGAAAAGAGCGTTCCTCCAATATAAGCTGCTATTTCAAACGAAGCTGAATCTACAACTTTAAATGAATGATAGTTTGGATAAACAAGCTGGGTAATGTAGGAAACAAGTATAAAAAGTATTCCTCCTATAAATGCTACGAGAAAAATAGCTTTTGGTACATTTTTCTTTGGATCAACTGTTTCTTCAGACAGTGTAGTCACAGCATCAAATCCAAGGAAAGATAAACAGAGAATTGAAGCTCCTGCAAGAACAAAAGAAAAAGAATCCTCTGAGCCGAAAAGCTGTAAAGAAGAAAAGAACAAAAGATCACTTTCTCCTTCTATCATTTTTTTAATCGATAAGATAACAAATAGAGCTGTTACAAGAAATTGAAAAAGAACAAGTATTCCATTCACTTTTGCTGTCATTCGAATGCCAAATACGTTTATGCAAGTGATGATAACAATAAAAAGTAAAATCCAAAGAGACGATGGAATAGACGGAAACGCAGCTGATAAAAAAGTTCCCGCCAACAAAAAATTAATCATTGGTAAAAAAAGATAATCTAAAAGCACAGACCAGCCGACAAGAAATCCTAGGTGAGGACTTATAGATTTTTGAGTATACGTATAGGCAGAGCCTGATAAAGGATATTCTTTAGCCATACGTCCGTAGCTGTATGCGGTAAATAGCATCGCTGCAAGAGCAATGACATATGCCATAGAAACCATGCCATGCGTAGTTTGAGCTACAACTCCATATGTAGTAAAAACCGTCATTGGAGCCATATATGCAAGACCTAAAATGACGAGTGATCGAAGCGTTAACGTACGAGCAAATGTAGCATTTCGATTACCTTTCATCTTGTTTCACCTGCTTAACTAGTATCACTTTCATATAATACCCCCTTCTAATTTTAATACCTATAAATGAATGACTATCATTCATTTATAGGTTGATATAACTTCAATCCAAAAATAACCACAAGAATAATGAATGACTATCATTCATTATTCTATCATTATAATCGATAGGTTTTTCTTTGTCTTTACTTTTGTCAGAATTTTTAACATATTCATCCAAAAAAATTTATTATATACAATTATAAAGTAATTTACATATTCACTTACCTATTAACTTATCGCTTTCCAGAGTTCATCTCTCGCATTTTCACTTCAATTCTTTTTCTTCTACCCACTCCATTCACAGGACCGTACAAAACAAGATTTTAACTATTACTCTTTTTATTTCCTTTCACTTTTTGGCTTGCTCAAACAAGAAGACAACCAATACCCGATATAAGGCTATATCTGTATTTTACAATTTACTCCTTATCGAATTTTGTCGAATCTTTTTTAGGGTAATTCAACCTATTTTTATGGTAAAATCTAAAAAAGAAATTCGTTATATAGTATCATTTTGTGTGTTTCGTTCTTTAAAGAAAACAAGAGTAGTGAACTTAACTTGTTCAGTTAAAGGCAAACCAGTTGAAAGGCTGGGACGCAAAACTTCAGGTCTAAGGTCTTTAGGACTAGGATAGCTGGGTTTCCTGATATATCAGGAGGTAAAAGGAAAATATGAACAATCAGCGTGTCGTTAATGGAAGTATTGGAGCTTCGTATATGAGGCCACGAATTGTGGCTTTTATTCCGGCGCACAATGAAGAGAAATCAATTCGCGACTGCTTGGCCGGGTTAGGCGATCAGCTTCTTCCAAATAATGTGGAGCTTGATGTATTTGTGATTGCAGATAACTGTACGGACCGCACAAAAGAAAAAGCGGAGCTGGCCGGAGATGAATTTGATTTAAATGTAAAAGTACTGGTCACTGAAGGCAATAAACAACGAAAAGTCGGCGCGTTAAATACGGCTTGGAAAAAGATATATGGAGATACACTGGATTTATACAATACGACGCTGACGAAATATCAGCAGCTGTATAAAGAGTCGATTAAAGCGATTTTAGGAATGGATGCAGACAGCCGCTTGGCTCCGAAAGCACTCATTAATTTATGGGAAGATTTAATGACGTCCCGAAACATCGGCGGCGTGATGGCAAAATATACGATGAGAATGCCTAAAAAGAAAAGCTCGCTGTCAAAAGATGATGTCCATTACGAGGAAAAGCTTGCAAGCGGCGAGTACGGCGGACCGATAGCCCGGTGGTGGACGCATCAGCAGAAGCAGGATATGGCGAGCTGGCTGTTGGATCTTCAGTACCACGGCGGAAGCACGTACGTACTCGGCGGTCAGGCTACGCTGTTTCGCCCTGAAGCGCTTCAAAATATAGTGGAAGAAAATAAGCTTGACGGTCCTTGGCAAAATGACAGCGACGTTGAAGATATGCTGCTGACGTGGCAGCTGCAAAAATCCAACTGGAAAACGTTAATCAGTCCAGGCGCTCGTTGCTTTGTGGATTCGATGAGAAGCTATCACACGTACCGTGAACAGCGTAATAAATGGAAGTCTGGAACCGTGGATTTACTGACAAACGGAAATTTGGACGTCAGAACCAAGCATAAAGGAAAGCTGTGGCGTTCACAGGTTAAGACGCTGTGTGATTTGCTGATTCGCCTGCTGTTTATTGTATTGTTATCGGCTGCACTTGCGACCGATCAATTTTACTGGTCGTGGCTTTGGATCATTCCCATTGCGTTAGCTTCTGTGTTAAATATTATGCTCGCTGTCAAAACGCCGATGCACAGGCCGATTGATGTGATACTCGCCGGTCTTTTGATTAGTCCGGAAATTTATTTATGGGTGAATTTAATTACGTTTGGTCAAGTGTGGCTAGAGAGGCTTGCCGCGAATAAAAAAGACGGCTGGGCGAATCAATATAACGCGGAAAACGGGAAAACGCGCAGTAAATTAGGGCAAGGCATTTTAACGGGCTTTGCGTTTACAGGAATGATTGTTGTCCTGTGCATTTATTTCCGTGGTTACTTAACGAGCCCTTCTGTTCAGCAAGCCATTTATCCGTACTTAATGAACGGCTGGATCTTGCTGACGTATTTGACCATCTATCAGTCTCTTTATATGTTTTACCAAATTTGGACGCTTCGAAAACCTATTCAAGCGTAAAAAAAAGTGATGTCTCCGTGGAGACATCACTTTTTTTATAGAAATCGCCTCTTTAAGTATTCGGCGATTATTTGAGGAGCAGCCGGCTGACTGACGATATAGCCTTGAATAAAGGAACATTCGTGCTTTTGTAAAAATTCAAGCTGCTCTTTTGTTTCAACGCCTTCTGCGATCACTTTCATGTTAAGAGCATGAGCTAAGTACAAAATGCTTTTTGTAATCGCCTGCTGCTTTCCTTTATCAGTCGCGTGTTGAATAAACGTTTTATCGATTTTAAGCGTGTTAAATTCGAAGTCTTTTAAATGTGCTAACGAAGAAAAGCCGGTGCCAAAATCATCTAAAGCAAACGTTACGCCAATTTTCTTTAATTCGTCCATGACTTTTTTTACGTGTTCTTCATACTGAATAATAGAGCTTTCCGTCACTTCAAATTCAATGAATGAAGGGGCGATGTTGTAACGAGCTAACGTTTGTTGAACGTGCTCTACAAATCCTCGTTTCAGCAAATGTTTAGACGAGACGTTAATCGAAACGGGCACGGTTTGTAACCCTTGATTCTTCCACTGCTGCAGCTGCTTGCACACATGATTAATTACCCAGTCGCCGAGTTCAATAATTAAATGAGTTTCTTCCGCTAATGGAATAAAGTCTTCTGGTGATACGCGTCCCCATTCCGGGTGATTCCAGCGAATTAACGCTTCGATGCTATCAATCTCTCTGCTGTTTGTATGAACCTTTGGCTGATATTCAATAAAAAACTCATCTTGAAGAAGTGCGTTGCGCAGTCCTTTTTCCAGATGATAGCTTTTATACGTCTCGCTGTCCATTAACGGCGAATACAGCTGCCAGTCGCTTCGCCCGATTTCTTTGGCACGGCGCATAGCAAGGTTGGCATTCGTCAATAAGGTCTTCACATCTTCACCATCATGCGGGTAGATGCTGATTCCTATACTGGCTGTGACGTACAGAGAAAAGTCGTCAATCGTAATTTCTTTTTCAATTTCTTGAAAAATAGCAGCAGCTAGCTTTTGACATTCATTTATGTGTGCAAGAGATAAAAAACAAATCGCAAGCTCGTCTTCTCCTACTCTAGCTAGCATCACATCTGGCGTAACGAACTTTTTTAACCGATTGGCGATAGACTGCAGCAGGCGATCGCCTACGTCGTGTCCTAATGTATCGTTAATATGCTTGAAGCGATTCAATCCTAGATAAAAAACCGCTAATGAATCTCTTTCTTTTTTCATTTGCCGAATGAAATTTTTTAATTCTTTTTCAAACTTTCTTCGATTTGGTAAGTTTGTCACATGATCATGAGTCGCAAGATATTCAACTTGATCCATGTACTTTTTTTCTGCGGTGATATCTTCAATGATGCCATCTATGCGCACTAGTTCTCCATTTTCGTCAAGCGTGGGAATACATCGATCTTTTACCCATTTCATCTCTCCCGCTTTTGTGTAGATCCGATACTGCTGGCGAATCGTTTTTCCTTTTTGCAGCTGATGCTGCGATTTGACCACAGCTGGTTTATCTTCAGGATGAATAAAGCTTTCCCACAGATCTCTATCTTCTAAAAATTTAATCGCATCTTCTCCGTAAATGTTGCTCACACCACTGGAGCATACAATCACTTTATTGCTTTGCACATCAACGGACCATATTCCGGTATCCAAATTGTTATAAATCGTTTGAAACTGATGTTCTTTTTGCTTTAATTCGTTTGTAATCACTTTCGATTCCGTAATATCATGAACAACGCCAATTAGCTGTATGACGTTTCCTTGCTCATCTACTAGTGCATCCGCTTGCTCAAACACCGTACGTTCTTCACCGTTTGGCCGTATCAGCGTGTATTCAATGTTATAGCTTTCTCCCGTTGAAAGTGCCTCCATAACTGCTTTTTCTAACCTTTTTTGATCACAGCTGTTGATTAATTGAAGAACTTCTTTTAAAGAAGGAGTAAAGAGCTGATTAGGATTTAATCCGCAAATATTATGCAGCTGAGGCGACCAATAGCTTTTATCTTCCGCCACATCGTAATACCAGCTTCCTACATTCGCAAGCTTTTGCTCCATTTTCAAATGCGTCTCTAATTGAGAAATGTGATTGGAGCGCTCCTGTTCTTTTGAATCATCTCGGCACACGGCGTAGACTCCCGCTACTTGCTCACTTATGATAATAGGAATGAGCGTAATATATAAATGAAGTTCTTTTTTTGTTTTGTGATTGATTGTCGTTGAAAAATGAACTTTTTCCCCTTTTAAAGCACGTTGAAAAAGTTCTTGTGCCTGCTGTTGTTTCGACTTATGTATAAGAGCTGTCAGCTGCTGGCTTTTTTGTTTGTGCTCGTTTCCTGTTAGCTTGAAGGCTGCTTCGTTGCTAAACATGATATCGCCTTCACAGTTGATAAAAAAAATACCTTCACTGTATTCTTTTAAAAGCTGCGTATTCAAACGATCAAGATGTTTCATGATCATGATCGACTGCTCCTTCTCCGTGTTTTTATCTGGCAAGATCTCATGGCGCCTCCTTTTATCTATTTCTTTTATACTATTATAAGCTATATTTGACATATATTTTACTTTATTTTCCCGAAATGAGGAACGTATCAGGAAAATATATCCAAAGGTATTTTTTAAGGCTTTTTTGTTTGGTAAAATAAAACATGTAAAGGAGGGATTATTTGACTCACAGTGCTAAAAAACATAATTTATTTTCTAGAGGTTCTTTTCAAACCGCTGCTTTTCTACTTCTTTTCTCGCCTCTTTTTACTCGTTTGTTTCAGCAGAACGTCTGGGCGTATATACTGGTGTCTTGCATCATCGTTCTTTTTAATTTCATCACCGAGTGTATACTGGTAAAAAGAATCAGCGCTGCGCCTAAAAACTACATTGCTTTTTTCCAAACGATTTGTCTGCCTGTGAACGTACTTCTGCTATGTTTTTTCTACTATGTTACGTAAAAAAGCATCTATCGATTTGATAGATGCTTTTTTTATATTATCAATCATTCAAAAGACTCGATACATGCTTGGCTACAATCGCTCCTTGACCGGCTGAAGAGCTGATACTAGAAAACAAGGGAGTCGTGCACGCGTCTCCAATGGCATAAATAGCCGGGTTGCTGCTTTGATGCACTTCATTGATGACGATGAGTCCGCTTTGTGTAGTGGTGACTTTTTCTTTAATAAGTTCAACATTGGGCGCTACGCCTAGTCTGATCAGCACTGCGTCTACTGATAGGTTTTTACTTTCACTGTTTTTACTCTTTAAATCGATCGATGTGACGTGATGCTTTCCGTGGATAGCCGTCACTTCCGTGTCTGTCATCACTTTAACACCGGGGTCGGAAAGAACTTTTTCAACGTATTGCTCTCTTGCTTTAAAATGCGTAGAACGATGAATCAGATATACTTCTTTTGCTTTTGATACTAAAAGATGTGCTCCTTCAAAAGCCCGGTCTCCTCCGCCAATGAGAGCAACTCTTTTACCTTTTAACCGTTCTCCGTCTGCTGAAGCTGAATACACTTCTCCTCGGTCAATCATTTGCTGCTCACCCGGCACTCCCAGCTTTCGCTGACTAGAGCCCGTTGCTAAAATAAGATACGTATAGCTAATTTCTTTTTCTGTTTCGTGCTGCTTTACTTTTACTGTTTTAGAACGTTCGTCAATGGAAATTACTTTTGTATTCGCTTCATATAAGCAGTCCATATCGATAAAATGCTGAACCATTTTACGCTGCATCTCAATTCCATTTTCCGCTTGTATTCCGGGATAATCAATAATCTCATTATAAATCGTAAACAGCTGTCCGCCTAACTGTGCCTGCTCTTCAAGAAGCAAGCACTCAACGCCTAGCCTTTTACACCACACGGCAGCAGAGATTCCAGCGGGTCCTCCGCCAATAATCAGTACGTCAACATGTTGCATACAGCTCACCTCGCTTCTGCTTCTCAGCTTATATGGCTTTTTGTTTCTTTACATTTGTCGCTGTAAAAGAGATAAAAATTCTCCTCGAACCTCTGGTTTTTCCATAAATGTGCCTCGAACGGATGAAGTGGCTGTAGAAGCTGAAGATTTTTTAATTCCTCTTCCACACATGCACATATGCTTCGCTTCAATAATCACCATAACTCCTTTTGGCTCTAACACTTCTTCGATTGCATCTGCAATTTCATTTGTTAGGCGTTCTTGAACTTGAAATCTCTTTGCGTATCCTTCTACCGTACGAGCAATTTTAGATAAACCTGTAATTTTTTTATCCGGTATATACCCAACGTGGGCAACGCCAAAGAACGGTGCAAAGTGGTGTTCACACATTGAGTGAAATTCAATGTCGCGTATCAATACCAGTTCATTGTGATTCACATCAAATGTTTTTTCCAAATGAGTTTTCGGGTCTTCACGATAGCCTTCCGTGTATTCTAAAAATGCCTTTAACACGCGGTACGGCGTCTCTTCAAGGCCGTCTCTTTCCGGATTATCTCCACATAAATCAATCAGTTCTTTCACCGCATTCATAAATGTGTCAGCTTGACCTATTTTTTTATCTATTTCAGTTGAATTCGTGCCTACTGTTTCTAAAAATTTTTGAGCAATTAAATTTTGTGTACTAAGTGCCATCTTTTTATGTCCTCTTCCCTTTTCTTAGTAAGTTTATTTTTAAATGATGGTTTTGCTTCAGCTATTTAAAAACGCTGCTTCAAAATCTTCTGCAGCAAGTGGCTTGCTAAACAAGTACCCCTGCATGTGATCACAGCCATTTTTCATTAAAAACGCTTTTTGATATTCTTCTTCTACACCTTCTGCGATTACCTGCAGCTTTAAGCTTTGAGATAAGCTGATAATCGCCTGAGCAATTTCACTGTTGCTGTAATCTTCTTGAATATCCTGGATAAAAGACCGGTCGATTTTCAAACAATCAATTGGTAATTTTTTCAAATAACTCAATGAAGAATATCCGGTTCCAAAATCATCGATAGAAATTGATATACCATATTTCTTTAACAGATGTAAAGCTTTAATCGTTTCTTCCGCGTTCATCAACAATGTACTTTCCGTAATTTCCATTTCAAACCATGTGGGATCAAATCTATGGAGCGAAAGAAAGTGCTGTATTTCATTAACCAATACAATCGGATCCTGGAATTGCCGCGGAGAAAAGTTAACCGCTAGCGTCATTTTTTCGTTTCGATCCTTGTTCCATTTGCTGACTTGAGCACAAGCTTTCTTCATGACAACTTCCCATAGAGACTGAATCAAACCTGCTTCTTCTGCTATAGGAATAAACGCTTCTGGAGAAACAAATCCAAGCTCTGCGTCATTCCAGCGAACTAATGCTTCTACGCCGGTGATTACGTTGCGCTTCGCTTCTATTTTCGGCTGATAGTAAACGTCAATGTCACCTTTTTGAATTGCTTTTCGCAAGCGCGTTTCGATGTGAACTTTTTCAGCTTGTTTTTGATTTAACGAATCATGATAAATACTTACTTTACTGCCGCCTTGTCTTTTTGAAGCATACATGGCAACATCTGCATACGTAATAAGCGTGTCCAAATTCGTAGAGTGCTCCGGATAAAAGCTTAACCCGCTGCTAATACTGACAAACACTTCATCATTGTCAATGTAGCAGGGCTGTTGAACATACGCCATGATCTTCTCGGTGATACCTTCAACTTCTTCCGGCGTAAAATCGCTGAATAAAATGACAAGCTCGTCTCCTCCTTGCCTTGTAAGAAAGCTGTTAGCAGGAGGCAGACAATCTTTAATACGGTTGGCTATCAGCTGTATAAGCTGATCTCCTTTTGAATGCCCTAGCGTATCATTAATATCTTTAAACCGGTCTATATCCATAAATAACACGGCTACGTGACGAATGGACTTTTCCTTCGACTCGATTAAGCGCCTGTTTAATTCTTCTTTAAAATATCTTCTGTTTGGCAATCCTGTCAAAAAGTCGTGGTAGGCATGGTACTCACTTTCTTCCTGACTCTTTTTTAAATCGTCCACATATGTTTTTAAAAAGTGAGAAAGGTGGTTGATGTTTGCTACAAGTCCTCCCAGCTCATCTTTTCTTCTTACATTCAGCACCTTGCCAAAATTGCCTTTGGCGATTTGATTTACGTGCTCCATAATATGTTTAATTGGCCGCGTAATGGATGTGGAGAAGACAAAGCTGATAACAAGAACAATAAAGATAAACGGAAGAGACAGCAGTAAATGTTTGATTAATTCTTGCTGCAGCTCTTTTTTAATAAGCCCGTAGTCATACACTACACCTATCACGTAAGCTGGAGAGTTTTTTTCTTTAATCGGTACCAATGTTTTTAATACTTTTTTATCGTTAATTTCAGCAGTATAGCTTTGTGATTTTCCCGTTTTTAAGGCCTTTTGAATGGACTTTTTATCACGTTCGGTATTTCGATACGTGTATGTACCGTACCAAATCGGCTGATCTTTTATTCTAATATATTTATTGCCGTTTAAATATACGTTTTGATTTCTTTTCCCGAAATTTTTCGGGTTAAAAGCCGTTAGTTCGAGAACGCCTTCAAGATTTTCCGTAAAACGGTTCATCACGTTCGTAGGACCAAACCTTTTTTCAAAATCCAGTACGTGCCGATCTCGAAAATAAGGATCAATAATGTAATTAGTAGACCCGTCGTAATAATAACCCCATTTGTCAATGTGATTAGGGTTGCTGGAAGCTATTTCAATCGGCCCGCTCCAAAAGTGAGATAAAGCAAATCCTTTTTTGGTAGTAACCGGCTGCTGTGAAAGAAGCTGCTGAAAAGATGTATACCAGTAGCCCCACTCTTTTGTAGACATATTAATCTCTTTAGGATCAGAAGATTTCACGCCTATAATATCATCTCCTACAGGAGCTAATAACGTAATGTGAGATACCATCAGTTTTTCAGCTAATCGTTTTAACTCATCATTGCTGATGTCATGGTAATCAGCAGGCAAAGACTGTTGAATCGCAATCGAAGCCGTTCGTAATTCCTGTGCCATCCGATCTTCCATATAGGAAGCACTATTTTTAGAATTTTCGACTTCGTACGCAATTTCTTCTGTGACCAGCGTGATTTCCCTTTGATTAAACTCTGTTAATCTATTTTTTGATCGAATGTAGTGCAAGGTGTTATTCGCTAGTAGAATACACAATACCAGCAAAGTAAAGAATACGGACAACTTTTTCTTTATCGACACTAGTGATGGCCTCCTGTTTAAAGAACTGATCCGACAGTTTTAAAACCTGCCTATATGCTCTAGCTTTACATCGGATACTATTCTTCAATTTCTACAAAAAAAAAGAATGAACTCATGCAAAAAACCAACCGCTTTGGTTGGCTCTATTCTTAACTAATCATCAAATATATTAAATACATACTTTTATTTACATGGGTAGAACAAATTTGTATTACTATAATATTTTAACTTCTTTTTTAAAAATATCAAAGGGGGAAAATTTAACTTTCTTTATCTCAACTGCTATTTCTTAAACTTCTTCAATATTCGGTGATACCAATAGATTCCCACGCCCGTGAATAAAATAATCGTTCCCCACTGATGAGGTAAAAACTTCAGCAGCCATATGGACATGATAATAGTGGCTACCGTTAAGTTACTCAGCCACTGTTCTCGGCTTAGCTTTTTCTTATTCACTACCACCGCTATATAACCAATAGGTGGTGCAAAAAAGCACAGTAGCATGAGAAATTTTTCTGAACGATACCAAGGCTGTTTTTTCATTTTTTCTCACTTTTTCGATTTAAAATAAACTGATAGCCAAACGTCACAATAATCCCTGTCCAAAACATCGAAAATGACGACACTAACTCGGCCCCATTATAGGCATACATTATTATGTTCACAAACAGCAGCAATAAAAGTATATAAAAACCTGCTGACACAGCTTTATTCCAATTTCGATGCTCCTGTGTTGATGCATCTTTAAAAAACTTCATAAAAACTCTCCTTTTACACCTTATCCATTTAACGAGTCTATATTTATGCTAGCATATTGGGTGGTTTTGGAAAATAGATAGAGGAAATTCTTAGTGTATAAATTGGATAAAAATCCCATTTAGCGTCCCCTATCAACAACAATAGAACTACAAAAGTATAATATATGTAAATAAATAATTCTTTTTAACTATTATTTTGCACACAAAACGTTCATATTAGTATACAATAATCTCAAAATATGTTTTTTAAGGAGATAAAAGGATGAAAACAACTCATAATCAGCTAACAAACGCTTTTCACCGTACACCACACGATCAAAACACATTTCATTTTCTTGATGAAAAAGTAACGCTTCTTGTATCAGGTGAAGATACAAACGGAGCTTACGCCGTGGCGCACGTAGTGAAACCAGCAAACCAAGGTCCCCCGCTTCACCTTCACGAACATGAAGACGAAACGTTTTATGTAAAGCGCGGCTCCATGATTTTTTACGTAGGAGAAGAAATAATTGAAGCAAAAGCGGGGGATTATGTTTTTGCTCCTCGAGGTATTCAGCACCGCTTTGTGACCGGACCAGAAGAAACAGAATTTATCCTTACTGCTTCTCCTGCCGGCTTTGATTCATTCGTTAAAGAACTCGGTACTTCCGTTCCCGAAAATGCTCCTCTGCCGCAAGTGGGACCACCTACTGAAGAAGAAATTATCGGCTTAGTTACTGTCTCTAAAAAATACGGCATTACTTATCCTGAAATTGAAAAAGAAATGAATAAAAAATAAACCAATACATAAGGATCTGCTCTTTACCGGGCAGATCTTTTTCTATTTTGATTCCAATTTACTCATGGAATAATTTAACACAACCTTGTCCACACTATACTTATCTGTTTTTCGTAGATAAGTACCATTTTTATAGATAGGAGGAAAGCTCATTGAACGCAGAAAGCAAGCGTTTGACTTCAACTGAAATAACGAGTCTATGCGCGCAGTACCATCAGGATACGCTGGCGGTTTGTGTCGCAAAACACGTTCTTGCAACGGTGACGGATGCCGAGATTCGGTCGCTGTTTGGCTTTTCGCTAAAGTTATCTGAAAGGCATATTGAGATACTGACTGCCATTTTTCAGGCCGAACATTTTCCGCTGCCGAATGGATTTACAGATGAAGATGTGGACTTGCACGCACCTCCGCTTTTTACAGACTCGTTTTGGCTGAAGTATCTTCATGACATGACGATTCACGGCTTGTCAGGGTATGGCATTTCATTTAGCGTTTCGGTTCGCCGAGATCTTCGAGATTATTATCATCAGTGCAATTTAGATGCGATGGAGATCTATAATCGGTCGCTTGACCTGCTTTTAGCAAAAAATCTTTATGTGCCGGCTCCTTATTTTTCAAACCCAAAAAAACAAGAGCCAATCACAGATTTGACTTACGCTCTTGATTTTGTCGGCAAGCAGCGCCTTTTAAACGCAAATGAAGCCGGGAATATTTATTTTAATTTACGAAAAAGCATGGCCACCAAAGCGCTTTTAATTGCCTTCAAACAAGTGAGCAAACGAAAAGACGTGCGAAAAGTCATGGAGACGGGTCTTGATGTGGCCCACAAGCATATTGAGCTTTATTCTTCCATCATGCACGAAGAAAACCTTCATACGCCTCCGCTTTTGGATAATGAAATCACCACGTCTACGCACGCGCCTTTTTCAGAAAAGCTCATGACGTTTCATGCAGGCGCAATGTTTAAAGTAGCCATTACTTACTACGCAACGGCAATGACAACCAGCATGAGGCTTGATATTGTCGGGCACTGTGAAGCGTGTATTTTACGGGATTTAAAAGTAGCGGGGCGCTGCAGCGAAGTGATGATTAAAAACGGGTGGATTGAAAAGCCGCCTGAAGCAAGCGACCGTAAAGAAATGTAAGTTTTTTTACGTTACGTCTTGACCTGAAACGCGTTTCATACTTTATGCTTTGTTTATTCTCATCAGCCGGCGTGACACGAACGGTGGCGTTACGGCTGATATTTTATCCATAAAAAATCCGGTGTGTTCACCGGATTTTTTGGTATGACTACATATTCATTTCTTTTTTATACGCCACGTACGAATACAAATAAGGAATCGCCACGCACAGAACGATACTACCCCACATGATAACTGACTTGTATCCATCAGGTAAAAAAGCGCTAATAAGAATCAGCAGTCCGCCGATAAAAAAGATCTTTCCGGATAACCGGTGCGTCTTTTTCCATACGTTTTCGTTGCTCAATGTCCACGGTGTACGAATCCCCATAAAATAGTTAGAGCGCACGCGCTGCAAGTAGTTTCCGATAATGATAAAAACGAGTCCAGCCATAATCGGAGCAATGTACGACATCGGCACGTTATAGCCAAGCCCCTGTAAAATAGTGCTCATATTTACAAAAAAGAATAATAGCAGTACGGCGTTTAACAGGATGTTATATGTTTTTGAAAAGTACTTATAATTTTCTTTACGCGGGTCAATTCGCGGAACAAATGCGATGACAAAATAAATAAGTACCATGATTCCTACTGTTAAAATCATTGCATTTATCTTTGTGGCAAATCCGTCTGCTTCTCCATTTGCTCCCCAGTGAATGGGCATCGTAGCTGGAAGATGCGGCAGTGCAATCAGCCATGCAATTAGTGTGAAAAGGGTAATGCCTAAAGGAAATACGTGCTTTTTCATTTAACTCTCTCCTTTCTGAAAGCTGAAAAACCAGCCGATTAAATCTTGAAAAACGGTTGTATTTAACGAATAAATCACAAACTGCCCTCTTTTTTCATCTTGAACGAGGTCCGCTTGCTTCAAGATTTTTAAATGATTTGAGATGCTTGGTTTGGTCATATTAAAATACTCGGAAATTTCTCCTGCGGTTAAATCCCGCTCTTTTAGCAGCTCTAAAATCTTTCTGCGAGTAGGATCCGCTAAGGCTTTAAACGTTTCATTCAATTGAAGTTCATCTCCACCATATTTAAGTATTTAGATAATTATCTAAATATTAAACTATAAAGTATAATATGTCAATATTTTGAAAAGAGAACACGTGCATTTGACTCATTTTTTTGTTTTTTCAAAGCAGTCCATGCATACAAACTGCGCTTCTTGATGTAGAAAAGCTTTGATTTCGGTCATGCCTCTTCTACTTGGATACTTCATCCGCATCCATAATTCTTCATTCGGCTGAATTTCTTTTTGACAAACAGAACATCGCTCTTTTATTCCGAACATACTATCCCTCCGTCCCTTTGTATAACTATACGTTTTACTAGCCAAAAGGTTTCATAAAAAAGAAGCTGGAATGTAACCAAATCAATTCCATCTAAAGATGAATAAATGGGAGGAATGTGCTGAACCGCTGGTGATTTCCATACAAGACTACGCTTTCCGCGGGCGGTCGGTGAGCCTCCTCGTCGCTTGCGCTCCTGCGGGGTCTCACCTGTTCCGCTTTTCCCGCAGGAGTCTTCGTCTTGCCCTCCAATCACCAGTTAGAAGCAACTAGAGACATGAAACCTACGTTCATTCTAGCAATAAAAAATCCGAACGATTTATCGTTCGGATCTTCCTTCATCTAACATACTTATGTCCTAACCTCTTTTAAACATTATAGCGGCGTTACGTTTTCCTGCTGTTTTTGCTGTCTTCTCTGTTTTTTCGATTTTCTGAAATGAAGCAGTTCATATACAACTGGAATGACTACGAGCGTAAGAAGAGTCGCAACGGCCAATCCTCCGATTACAACGACTGCTAGACTTTGAGAAACGAGGCTTCCGCTTTCGCTTTGTCTAAATAAAAGCGGCAGCATCGCACAAATCGTAGCAGCAGACGTCATAACAATTGGACGCATACGCGTAGCGGCTGCTTCAACAATGGCATCGCGCATAATCATTTTCTTTTCATTTTGCTTCACGCGGTCTAATAGTACAATCGCATTCGTTACAACAATACCAATCAGCATCAGGGCTCCAAGTAAAGCTGTTACGTCTACTGGGATACGGCTGATTAATAACCCTAAAACGGCACCGATCGCAGCAAGCGGAAGCGAAAATAAAATCGCAAACGGCGTGCGGATTGTTTTGAACGTAATCACCATTATTAAGAACACAATGCCAATCGACACAAGCATTGTAATGAACAAGTCAGAGAAGTCTTCTCCCTGCTGAGTGCTTGCTCCTCCAATTACAACGTCCACATCTTTTGAAATGGATAACCCTTTACTCTTACCGTCTCCAAAAATGGTTGTTTGAATGTCTTTATTAATCTCTGAAAGCTTTTCTGGGTTGACATCCGCTGTTACTTGAATATATGGGTCTCCATTTTTATGAAACTGATTTGTTGGCTTTTCAGCTTGCGTTAGCGAAGCCACTTTTGAAACAGGTGACGGTCCTGTCTCTGTCATAATAGAAATATCTTTTAGCTCTTTTGGTGACGTTGGATTTAAGACAGATTCAAGAAGTACGTTTGCTTGCTTGCCTTCTAAATCTATCGCTCCAATCGGCGTTTTATTCAGCATAACGCCAAGCTGCTGCGCTACTTGCTGCGTGTTTGCTTTTGTTGGATCTACGTCTAAAGAGTAAATGGTTTTCTTTTCGTCTTGGTTCGTAGAAACTTTGTCTACTCCTTTTATATCGCTGATTTCTTTCTTAATGCTGCTTGCCGTTTTTTCTAACTTGTTCATGTCGTTTCCAATTACATCAATGGTAACGGAAGTAGTAGAAGCTCCCATTAATGAAGCAGCACTGACGCTAAGATCTCCTCCGTCATAGAGTTTCTTTTGATTTTGAATTCGTTTCATTAGCAAATCAGTGTTTTCACCATCTTTTACGGTGATCGTATACGTAGCTTCAGTAGGTGAACCAACGTCTCCCCACTTGGCTCCTTCAGCCGTATTGCCAAGCTGCATGTATACCTCTTTTACTTCTTTTTGAGCTAAAATATAGCGTTCAAGCTGCAGTGATTTTTCTTCTACGGTTTTAATTGGCGTATTATTTGGATAGCTTAACGTTGTGCCTACAAAATCAGATGAAGAGTTATCAACCGCTCCTTTAGGCATCATCGTATAGGCGCCAATGGATCCGACAAATAAAAGCAGCGAAAGCAGCAGCACAACCCATTTATGATTAAGCGACCACGTAATGACTTTTGTAAAACGAACCGGCTGCTTGTGCTTGCGAATTTTTTCATTTTTTAATAATCCCGCACTCATTAACGGTACAACAGTAAGCGCCACAATTAATGAAGACAGCAGCGAATACGTCAGCGTTAGAGCAAACGGAAGCATAAAGTCCTGAAGCCCTCCATTTACAAGGCCGATTGGTAAAAAGACAGCTACTGTCGTTAACGTAGAAGCGGTAATAGCAGAGCCTACTTCTTTTGTGGCATCAATAATCAGTCCAAGCGAAAACTCTTCTTTTTGCATTTTCCGGAAGATGTTTTCAATAACAACGATGCTATCATCTACCAATCTCCCAATCGCTACCGCTACTCCTCCAAGCGTTAAAATATTGAGCGTTACGCCTGATTTGGATAATAAAAAAAGCGTAAAGCAAAGCGATAACGGAATGGATACAATTGTGATAAACGTAGAGCGAACGCTGCGTAAAAACAGCATGATGACAACGGTCGCAAAAAGTGCGCCTAGCAACACTTCTTTCATCATGGAATGAACAGAGTTTTGTACGCTGTCCCCCGTTGCAAAAAATATGGAAGCGTCCACATTGTTATAGTCTTTATTAATTTGCTGAGACAGTTTTTTTACTTCTTTTGTGATGCTAACGGCGTTTGAGTGACTGTCTTTTGTAACAATAAGTAAAAGTGCATCTTTTCCGTTAATATGCGTCACGACGCCTTCAGGCTTTTTCACCTCTACTTTTGCAAGGTCGCCTAGCGTTACGTTCTGTGCAACCGGCAGCTTTTTCACTTTGTCCAAGCTGTCAATTTTACCAGTTACGTTGATATTGCTCGACTTGTTATTAATGACTTTTTCTCCAACTGCAAGCGACGTGTTTTTTCCTTCTAACACGCTGATGACTTTATCAATAGTCACGTTCTTTTGTGATAATTTTTTATTGTCAACTTTAATAGACACGTAGGAATCCGCTGTTCCATACGTTTGAACACTGGCAATGCCTTTAATATCTTTATATTTAGGGATCAGTTTTTTCTCTGCAAGATCCAGATTGTCTCTTGTTAATCCTTCTTTAAATGTGAGTGAAATATCTGCGATGGGAATCATAGAGGTATTTAATTGAATAACATTAGGCTTTGATACGCTGACTGGAAGCTGCACCGAAGACAGCGCTTCTTGGACGTTTGTTTTTGCTTCTTTCATATCCGTTTTGGATTCAAATGAAATATCGATTTTGGAATAGCCGTCTCCGGTCGTTGAATACACGTTGCTTTTTCCTTTAACACCGGCTACCGCTTCTTCAATCGGTGACGTAACTTGTTTTTCCATCGAGTCTGCATCTGTTCCTTGCCCCATAACCACTACTGACACTTGAGGCTGATCAGCGGTCGGCAGGAACTCCATCGGAAGTGTAAAATAACTAATGACTCCTAAAGCTAAAATTAAAATAGACATAATGGTAATAGCCGCTTTGTTTTTAAACGACCATTTGGTGAGCCATGACATGAAATATCCCCTTTCACTTTTTCGTACAAACTCAGTCAAACATTTCTAAAATATGCTAAATAACCACTAAATTATACCTAATGTTCCTTACCATTTAAAGACTTATTTTTATAAAAAGTTCCATTATTTGAACAAAATCGTTTATTTGTATGCGTTTGATTATATAAACAGCTCCTTTACAGCACAAAAAAAAGACGCCGATACCCGGCGTCCCACATGTAGTAAGTGAAAGAAGAAGAAGAATATGCCTACGATTTGCCAGGCAATTCTATGACCTTATTTGGTTTCTTCCCGTTTTTTTATGAAATAAACATATTTAGCATAAATTCCCTTAACTAACAGCTCGACTGTGCTTTGTTTCCGTATCGTTTTGAATCTTTAACGACGTTAATAAGGCCACGATACTTCCGGCAAAGCCAAATAAAAACAAGTGATGAATGCCTGCCATAAAGCTTCCGCCTGAAGTCAGCAACGCACCCATAATTGTAACGCCGATTGCTGTTCCCATGTTTCTGCAAAACATAAAAAATGACGTTGAAATACCTCTTTCATGTCCTCCTACTAATTGCTGTACACCAATGACTCCAACCGTAGACAGCAGACCAAACGATAGCCCTTGTACAATCATGACGCAAAACACGTAGAAGAAGCCGTGACTTTCATTTAGCATAAGCAGAAGTGTTCCTGAGCCAACCAGCAGCACATTTCCAATTAACAACAGCTTTCTGTAGCCGTGTTTTAAAATCCATTTGCCTGCCGGCACGGATACAGACATCCATCCGACCGCCGTTCCTAACAGCGCTACTCCGCTCATAAACAGTGACAAATGCGCTACTCGCTGCAAAAATAACGGAATGTAGCTCGACGTGCCGAATAAAGCTACTGTTCCAATAAACGCATTGATATTAATCCATGACAGCGTTTTGTTTTGGAACATAGACAGCGGTACAATCGGAGAAGCATGTTTTCGTTCATGCAGATAAAAAATGACTAGTAAAATAAGTCCAGCGACTGTATACACAACTCGGTTTTGTTCCACTACCGTCACGAGTAGCAGTGACGTAACACCCACTCCAAATAAAATAGCACCGATGTAATCGACTTTTGCTCTTTTTGGCTCATAGCTTTCTTGATACGGCATTAACGTCAGAAATGACACGATACATACCGGTAAATTAATAAAGAAAATCCATCTCCACGTCAAATAATCCACAAAAAAAGCGCCTAAAAGCGGAGCCAACACAGCTGATAATCCCCACATTGTTGTAAACAGCGCCTGAATTTTCCCTCGCTTCTCTACGGGAAATAAGTCTCCGGCAATAATAGCGGGAAACGCCACCATAAATCCGGCTCCTATTCCTTGAACCGCACGGAAAAGAACAAGCTGAATCATCGTATTTGCCACGCCGCAAAGCATCGAACCAATTAAAAAAGCAATGATTCCAAACCCAAATACTTTTTTGCGGCCAAATAAATCCGATAATCTTCCCGCTACCGGAGATAAAATCGTGCTTGCAATCATGTACGAAGCAAACGACCACGCGTACAAATCAAATCTTCCAAGCTCTTTTGCAATAACGGGCATCGTCGTATTCATAATCGTTGAATCAAGCGAAGCCACTAGCATTGCCAGTACAATACTAACCATTACGGACGTTCTGCTTTTCATTTGACAATCTCCTTATCTCTATAATCTGAGCGTCTAGTGTACTCCTCCTTGCCATTTGTTGTCTATACTTATGCACACAAAATGCTAAAAAGCTTCTCACTTTACTATGAGAAGCTTTTTACCCCCTTATTCACATATCTTCTTGAACCTTCTCTTGATCAGACAGTTCTTTGTTTCGTGCCATAACCGCAAACCCTGCCATTACAATAATGCTGCTTGAAATGCCGTATAGAATTGGCGTAGTAGAAGAAAGTCCTTCAATCAATAGACCTCCAAGTACTACTAGCGTACTAACAACAATCGCTGAAACTCCGGCTTTTGGATGAATGTCTTTCCAAAACAGCGACACAACAAACGGAACAAAAATCGCTCCTGATAAAATGGCATACGCCACGTCTAGAGCAACAAGCACGTCTTGAATCCAAAGAGCAAAAATAATAGCAACCAAGCCAACAATAAGTGTATTTACGCGCGTTAAAATTAAATAATTTTTCTCTGAAATATTCTTAAGCCACACTTTTTTAATAATATCATTACTAATCAGCGTAGAAGACGCAAGCAGCGTTCCTGAAGCAGTTGACATCAGCGCCGAACAAACGCCTGCTAGTACGAGACCTAATAACCCTTGAGGCAGAATTTGAACTGCAAGCGTCGCAAATATGCTTTGACTGCTTTCTGCGTTTGGCAGCAGCAAATACGCACACATTCCAATTACACTTCCCGCAATCGCGTAGGCAATGCTGTACACGCCTGCAAAAATGGAGCCGTTTCGCGCAATTTTTTCTGTTCGCGCTGTAAATACCCGCTGCCAAATATCTTGAGAAACTGCCATACCAAGCGTATACAACAGGAAATACTGAAAAATTTGACCGTATCCAATCGATGAAAAATCAAAATAAGATGATGGCAAATCTCCGGCAAGTGCTTTGAGACCTCCTGCTTCTGATACGCTCATTGGAAGCATAAATCCAAAAATCGCTACCGTCATCACAACAAACTGAATAATATCAGTGACCGTTACGCTCCACATTCCGCCTAAAATCGTGTAGAACAAAACAATTGAACCGCCAATTAACATCGAGGCCGTCATGTTCCACCCAAGCAGCGCATGAATGATTGTTCCCATGCCAATCACTTGAGTGACTGATACCATTAACGTATAAATCGCGGCAACAACGGCGCTGATAATTTGCGCTTGAGCGTTATATCTTTTTCCTAGCAGCTCACTGATAGTGGTCACTTTCAAAGACGAAATCCGCTTGATAAAAATCGTGCCAAGCGTAATGATTCCAAGTCCAATCATCGTTACAAACCAAACGCCAGACAGCCCGTGCTCGTAGCCAAGCTGAGCCGTTCCAATCGTCGACGCTCCGCCTAAAATAACGGCAGACAAACACCCTAAATACATAAACATCCCTAAGTTTCGTCCGGCTAAAATAAAATCTTCTGATGACTTTGCTTTTAACGAGCCAATAATACCCGCTACAACCAATACGCCAAAATAGACAAACATAACCGTCATATCCAGTCCGTTCATAACAGATTCCTCCTTAGTATGGGTCAATTTATCTTTTATTGAAACAAAGAGCTTCTTAAAGCTTTAGATCACGTGAAGGCTTGTGATTTCTGTCAATGCTTCGTCTAACACGCGAAGCCCGGCATCAATTTCTTCTTTTGTAATTGTTAAAGGAGGAATCATTCGAATCACTTCTCCGCTATTTCCACAAAGGTAAAACAGCACCCCTTTTTCCAAACATTTGTCTAAAATCTCAAGAAGAAGATTTCCGTCACCTTGCTTTGTTTTCGGATTAATAATTTCAATTCCAATCATTAGTCCTACTGAACGAATGCTTCCGATCACTTCATGCTTCGCTTTTAAATGCTGAAGCTGATCCGCTGCATATTTCCCCATTGATTTTGAGTTTTCAATCAGCTTTTCTTCTTTTAATACCTCTAGCGTCGCAAGTGCTGCTGAACAAGCAATGGGATTGCCTCCAAAAGTTGTTCCATGTGTACCAATTGGCCACTTTTCCATTAGCTGTTTGGAAGCTACGGTAGCACTTAACGGAAGTCCTGATGCTATGCCTTTTGCGATTGCCATAATGTCAGGCGTCACGTCAAACGTTTGAGCTGCAAACCACTCGCCGGTGCGTCCAAAGCCGGTTTGCACTTCGTCAAAAATAAGCAGAATTCCGTGTCTGTCACACACTTCTCTTATTTTTTGCAGCCACGCTTTCGGAGGGATCACGTAACCGCCTTCTCCAAGAACCGGTTCTACAATCATGCACGCTACTTCTTCCGGTGTGACTTGATGCTTAAACAAAGTGGCAAAATCTCTTTCCAGCTTTTCCACGCAGTAGATTTCCGGATTTTCTCCTTTTGGACACTGAGTCGCGTCTGCATAAGGCACTTGATACGTTAAGCCCGATGGCTGAAGAAATTTCCGGTATTTGCTTTTTGATGTCGTCACACTAAGCGCTCCGAGAGAACGGCCGTGAAAGCAGCCCATAAACGAAACCGTATAAGGTCTTTGCGTCACGTATTTTGCTAGCTTTAACGCTCCTTCAATTGCTTCGGTTCCGCTGTTGGCAAAGAAAAAGCAGTCCAATCCTCTTGGCAATACTGTTTTTAATTTTCCAGCAAGCTGTAAAATAGATTCGTACATAATTACACCCGACGGGCCGTGCATAAGATGATCAACGCTATTTTTAATCGCTTGTACAACTTTAGGGTGACGATGACCTGTATTCGCTGTTGCAATACCTGATGTAAAATCTAAATACGTTTTTCCGTCAGCTCCGTAGTAGTAGCAGCCCTCTGCTTTTACCACGGGTAAATTAGGGTGATCTTTCGCCATGCTTGGTGCTAGTAAATCCGGTAAACTGTTCATTAACTGTGTAAGTGATGCCTGCGTCATCTGACTTCCTCCTCGCAATCTATCAAGTAATGTGTTTGTACTTGTTTTACATGCAAAGAGCGTGCCAAAGACGTTAAAAAACGGAATGTTTTTTTAATTTTCTAACAACTGAAGGCTGACTGATTCCGAGTGCTTCACCTATTTCTGTTGTCGTTTTATACTGTTTTTTTGCTTTTACTAATATCTCTTTTTCCAGCTCGTTTAACGCGTCATTAAGCTTCATTTCCCCATGTTCTTCAACGTGCTGAATCCGTTTTTTTCTATGCAGAGAATGCGGCAAATGCTCCATTGTAATCAGCGTTTGTGAAGACACAACCACGGCGTGTTCAATCACATTGATTAATTCTCGTACGTTTCCTTTCCACTCATGTGCAAGCAGTGCGTGAATAACCGCATTATCAAACGTTCTTTTTCGGTTGTATTTCTTTTCAAACTGCTCGGCAAAATGTGTGAGCAGCGGAAAAATATCTTCAGGGCGCTCATTCAAAGATGGAATGGTAATCGGTACAACACTTAAACGAAAATACAAATCTTCTCGAAATTCTTTTTCAGCAACGGCTTTTTCTAAATCTTTGTTCGTCGCTGCAATTAAGCGAAAGTCCACAGTTTTAGGCTTTCTTCCTCCAACGGAATAAAACTGTTTTTCTTGAATGAGCTTTAAGATTTTTACTTGATGAGCCGGTGACAGCTCTCCCACTTCATCTAAAAAAAGCGTACCCCCATCTGCTAATTCGACCAGCCCAACCTTTCCATTTTTAGATGCACCGGTAAAAGCACCCGCTTCGTAGCCAAACAGTTCAGCCTCAAATAAATGATCTGGAATCGCTCCGCAGTTCACTTCAATAAACGGCCCTTTGCTTCTTGTACTTTTGTTATGTATCAGCTTGGCTAAGTGCGTTTTTCCTACTCCGGACTGCCCTAAAAGCAAAATATTTACGTCCACGTTCGAAACGTGAACGGCCGTACGAAGAACGTGCTGCATCTTATCGCTGTTGCATACAATTCCTTCTGTTGATAGGTTTTGGTTCCGTAGCAGCATAAGCTCGCTCTTTACGCGCTGCATCTCGCCTTCCATCGCATCAAGATATGTCTTCATTTCCATAAGCTCCGTCACATCATGAGAATAGCTGACGATTCTTTTAATCTCTCCTTTTTCATCTTTGACAGGAATGCCCGTAACGAGCACTTGCTTGCCTTGTTTAGTTGTTTGGACAAGCGTAATTTTCTTCTTTGTTTCAAGCACAATTGGCGTGACGATTGGTGTAAACAGCCCTTGTTTTTCAAGTTCATACACAGACTTTCCCAACAGTTTTTCAGCTTTTACATCGTAAATGTTTCCCGTTCCTTCATGTATTCGGACAATGATGCCTTTTTCATCCGTCACAAGCAAATCATCTTTTAATGAATGAAGGATCCACTGATTTTCATTCCATTCTGAATTCATGTATGTTCCCTGCTTTCTTATTCATTTTTGAATAAAATACAATTCGTTTTTGAATAACGGCATTTATTTTTGAATAATCAATTTATTATATCACGAGGGCTTTTTTTATTTTGAAACAGCAATTGAAATGAAGTTAAAAATGCATTAATATATTTTTATGAAGTTATAACTTCTTTTATTAGGAGGGTATATGAATCAATTATTTCAAGAATTAATTAAACATAAATTCCCTGACCTTTCTCGCGGTCAAAAAAAAGTAGCTGAGTTTCTCGTTAATTTTACGGAAAAAGGCTCGCTGTACACGGCTGGGCAAATTGGAAAAGAAGCGGGTGTCAGTGAAACAACCGTTATTCGTCTAGCTTACGCACTTGGGTTAAATGGTTTTTCTGATTTGCAGGAGCTAATGCGAAAAGAATGGCTTTCTTCTGCCGAATCAAAAGAATCAGCTAGCAAGCCTGCAGCTGATTCTGCAGCGGAAGAAAAGAAACCTTTTAGTGAATGGCTTTCCCCTGTTGACGAAAAAGAATTATCTCAAGCTGTAGATGCGCTTATCAAAAGTGATCAAGTGTATATTGCAGGTTTCCGTGAATCTCATACGGCGGCCTACTGGCTGTATTATAAAATGAATCAGCTTCGCAATCATGTTCTTTTATCCTTTCCAACAGGATTTTTGCTTGAAACGCTATGCAATCTTACTAGTGAATCTGCTGTTGTTGTATTTTCACTGCCGCGCTATACAAAAGAAGCGCTCGAAGTAGCTCAGCAGGCTAAAAAACAAGGAGCGAAAGTAATTGCCATTACAGACCGCCGTTTGTCTCCGGTAGGCCAAATCGCTGATATCACGCTTTTAGCCGGCACAACCGAACATATTTTATCGCTTCTTGCCCTATCTCAAGTTGTAATTAGCAGCATGCAAAAAAGAGATGAAAAAACGGCTGGAAAAAGGCAGGAAAGCTTAGAAAAGCTCTATGCCGAGCAAGGCATCTTTTTAGAATAAATGATCAAAAGAAAGGAAGTAAACAAATGACTGAAGCCTTAACGATTCGTTCACTTACAACAACCAATGAACTAGAAGAAGTACGCGCATTAGAAAGCCGCGTCTGGGGAGAAGAAGAAGCAACACCTGTTCACCAAACTTTGACCGCTGTTAAAAACGGAGGTCTTGTTCTCGGTGCATTTCTAGATGAAAAGCTGATTGGCTTTCAATATAGCTTTCCCGGGTTTGACGGAACATGTGTCTATTTATGTTCTCATATATTAGCAGTTGACCCTGCCTATCGCAGCATGGGCATTGGTGCCAAACTTAAGCATGCACAGCGACAGGAAAGTAAAAAAAAGGGTTATTCATATATCAGCTGGACGTACGATCCGTTAGAAAGCGCCAACGGGTATTTAAATATTGGAAAGCTTGGAGCCGTTTGTTCTACATATATTGAAAACTGCTACGGAGACATGAATGATCCGTTAAATGCCGACTTGCCTTCTGATCGATTCGTTGTAGAATGGGCATCTTTAGAGGATACAAAACGAGCTCAGCCTCTCTATACGCCAGATCAAATAATGGACGCATCGCTCACTCAATGGACGTTAACGGATGAAGGATTTCCTTCTGTTACAGGTATTGATGAAAAACTGTTAAATGATGAGGTTGTAGCTGTAGCTATCCCATCTGCTTTTCAGCAAATGAAAGAAGTCTCTCCTTCTCTTGCATTGGACTGGCGTATGCGTACAAGATACGTATTTCAAACGTGTTTTGCAAAGGGATTGGAAGTAACAGGCTTCATGAAGCATCCAGAGAGCAGCGCACCCGTTCATTTTTACATTTTAACGAAAAAAGAGGTGCAAAAATGAAGATCAAACACGTCATTTTACGGCATTTAAAAATGGATTTACTTCATCCGTTTACCACAAGTCTTGGCAAAGAAGTGGATCGAGACTTTATTTTAGTAGAAATTCAAGACGAAGACGGACGATCCGGCTGGGCTGAATCCGTAGCGTGCGCCGATCCTTTTTATAAAGAAGAAACGCTCAAAACAAACTGGCACATTATGGAGGATTTTTTAATTCCTTTGCTTCACCAGAAAGAAATTCAGCATCCTGATGAAGTATCTCAACGCTTTGCTCATATTCGAGGCAATTACATGGCAAAATCGGCGTTAGAAGGCGCAGTTTGGGATTTGCATGCGCGCAGGCAAAACCTCTCTCTATCTAAAGCGTTAGGAGGCAGTAAAAGTCAAATTGAAGTTGGTCTCAGCGTTGGCATCCAGCCTACGATTGACGAAACGCTTCGCAAAATTGAAGCCGGCTTGAATGAAGGATATAAGCGGATCAAAATTAAAATTAAGCCGGGCTGGGATCTTAACTTGACGCGCGCAGTTCGAAACGAGTTCCCTTCTATTCCCCTGATGGTTGATGCGAACTCTGCTTATACGCTTGCAGATGCTGATCACCTTGCTCAGCTTGATGAGTTTGATTTAATGATGATTGAACAGCCGTTGGCTCATGATGATTTAATTGATCACGCTGAACTGCAGATCAGCATGCGCACGCCCATTTGCTTAGATGAAAGCATTCATTCAGCTGAAGACGTTCGAAAAGCTATTAAACTTGGAAGCACACAAATTGTTAACATTAAAATTGGACGAGTAGGCGGACTATCAGAAGCCAAAAAAATTCATGACCTTTGTCAAACTCACGGCGTGCCAGTATGGTGCGGCGGTATGCTGGAATCCGGTATCGGACGAGCACATAATATTGCCATTACCACACTTGCCAATTTTACGCTTCCCGGAGATACGGCCGCATCATCTAAATACTGGCCGCGTGATATCGTTCATCCGGAAATCACGGTCGACAACGGGATTATTTCCGTTCCTGATACACCAGGCATCGGCTATGAACCTGATCACGATCAGATAAAAGCGCTAACTTTACACGAAAAAGTCTATACTTGCTAATCTTAAACAGGCTGGAACAAAAGTATGTTAGTTGAAGGAAGATCCGAACGATGAATGGTTCGGATTTTTTTATTGATATGGTGAGCGTAGGTTTCATGTATATAGTGGCTTTTATATGTGCAAGACGGAGACTCATGCGGGACAAGCGGAAAGCAAAGTCTGGCCTGGAAATCAACAGCGTTTTAAAAAGCAATGCCTACTAGTTCCTTTATCCAATTGAGTTCTCTTTAGATTGGATGGGTTTAGTTATGTCCCAGCCTTTTTTCATAGGCTCCTCTCTCGATATGACACGTGCCTTGACAAGATAAACAAACATATTAGCAAAAATGGTCTTATGCACAATCCTTCTAGGAATAAATGAATATAAATAGAGTGTAAGGGACATGCAAGGGTATATTCATTACAAATTTTAGAAGAAAGGAGCATACTGATGAATATTGAAATTGGAATTGCCATTTTCGTGTTTACAATGACAATGCTCGTCATTTTTTGGAGGCCAAACGGCATCAACGAAGCATGGCCGGCATCCATAGGAGCAGCCATTATCCTACTTACAGGCATTGTATCCAAATCAGACATCGTTGATATTCTCGGGAAAATAAGTGGCGCTTCTATCACCATTATTGCCACCATTGTCATGGCCGTCATATTAGAAAGTTTTGGATTCTTCCACTGGGCAGCTGCACGACTAGTGAGTTTATCCAAAGGCTCAGGGTACCGGCTATATTGGTACATTCAACTGCTTTGCTTTTTAATGACTTTACTATTTAATAATGACGGCAGTATTTTAATTACCACTCCAATTTTAATTCTACTTTTGAAAAACCTTCAGCTAAAACCCCATCAGCAGATCCCCTACCTTTTAAGTGGAGCGCTTATTGCTACCGCTTCCAGCGCGCCTATAGGTGTAAGTAATATTGTCAATTTGATTGCCTTAAAAATTGTTCATATGTCGCTTTATATGCACACGGCGATGATGTTTGTACCGGCGACACTTGGTTTATTATTTATGTCTTGGCTCATGTATACGGTCGTAAAACGCCATTTGCCAAAAAAACTGCCGCATGCTTCAAAAGATATAGAAGAGAGTTTCTTTACGAAACAATTTCACCCCTTAAAAGGAAGCATTTCTGTTGAAACAAAACGTAAACGCACACAATTTATGCTGAAAGTTTTATTATTTGTGTTTGTTATGCGCTGTCTCCTATTTGTCGCCTCTTATTTCGGCATACCAATCGAATTGGTTGCTGTACTGGGCTCACTGATCCTACTTATTTGGAGATGGTATCACTTACGTACAAACCCGATTGATATTTTAAAGAAAACGCCGTGGCACATTTTCGTTTTTGCATTTTCGATGTACGTTATTATTTACGGATTGCATAACGTAGGATTGACAGATCTACTTGTAAAAATTTGCGAACCAATTGTGAATCGAGGGCTTTTTGAAGCAAGCTTTATCATGGGAGGACTTGTTTCCATTCTCTCTAACTTGTTTAACAATCACCCTGCTTTAATGGTCGGAACCATTACCTTGACTGAAATGGGGCTCGATCCTATTACTCTTAAAACTATTTACCTTGCTAATATTATTGGAAGTGATATGGGCTCGCTTTTATTGCCGATTGGAACACTGGCTTCTCTTATTTGGATGCATATTTTAAAAGAAAATCATATCAAGGTAAAATGGAAAGATTATTTAAAAGTATCACTTATCGTTATCCCGCTTACCACCATCGTTACGCTTTTCCTCCTATTCTACTGGGTTCAGCTCATTTTTTCTTAATACTGATTTACAGGACGGATTGTACTCTTTTGAAGCTTACAGTCCGTCAGAAATAAACAAATGTCTTTCATAAAAACCCACTAGATTTTTCTATTGTTTTTTTATAGATACACATTCACCCAATAAAAACATTTTTTTACATTCACTAATTATTTAGAACAATTTAAAAAGAAAATCAATAAATATATTGAATCGAATTTCGTTCATGTGATAAGATATGGTTATATTGTTACTTTAACAATACATAGAGCGAATGAATTAGAAAATATGCAGTTGCATAGAACTTTCTAAACCCCACACGCAACATTTAGAGAGTGACATTCATTTTCTCAGTAACACCCATACCTTTCTGAAAAGAGTGAGTACATTAGACTTGCTCTTTTTGTCTGTTCAGTAATAAGGTTCATTTCTTATGTGAGGCCTTCGTTTACAATAAGACAACAAAAAAACAGGTAACTAAGCATGCCGCTTCTTACCTGTTTTTATATGCTAAAATGATAAAATCAAATTCTAGCGCGCGAACGCCCTTTACGAAATTGATTTTAATTCTTCAATTAATTGAAAAAATTTCTCTTTGTTTCTTTCTTCTAATGTTTGATCGACTTCACGTAAAATTTGATCTCTTCTAAAATCTCGGATAGCTTTATTTAATACCATTTTAGCAAATATAGAATCGAGGATATCCATACGGATGGGCTGCGAGTCTGTCGGGTGCTTTTCGATATAAATCAACTCCTATCCTTTCCTCTATTATAACAAATTCTAGCAATGTATCAAAATTTCATGGAGATATGCGCTGTTGTGAAATAGCTTCATATTCTGTTTCTAGCTCTTGAAGCGTAAGCTCATATAGCTGCTTGTTTCCTTTTTTATAAACCCCTGCATCCAGCAATAAATCAATCATTGATGTTTTTTTACATTGTATGTGAGAGTAAGCTTGTTTTGTCATCGTTACACCGCCTATTTTACACTTAAAAATGAAATGATTTCTCTATCTTTCACGACCTTTCTTTATCATACGGCCCGTCCTTTAGCTTACTGTGAATAAAATGTTAAATTTATGTAATAATGCATAAAAAGAGGCCGGGACATAACTAAATGAATCCAACCTAAAGACGAACAAATGAGATACATGAGCTGAACCGTTTATGACGCCGCAGTTGATTGAAAGGACGAAATAGATGAAGCTGTATTCACCAGAAAAAAAAAACGAACCACTCATCAAACTAGTTGATCAGTGGTTCGTTTTTCACTTGGGCTAAAATACTTTTCTCCCAGCCTCTTCGTTCTTCTATTAAAAATCAAAGTTGTCCGGATCTGGACCTACTCGGTAATTTTGGTTTAATTCATTAATTTTATTTACGTCTTCAGCATCCAATTCAAAATCAAATAGCGATGAATTTTCAACAATACGATGTTCTTTTGTGGATTTTGGAATCGTTACAACTCCGTTTTGCAGATCCCATCGCAGAATAATTTGAGCAACTGATTTACCGTGTTTTTCAGCAATTTCTTTTAACACATCGTTATCTAGCAATTCTCCTTGCATAAGCGGAGACCATGCTTCTAGCTGAATATCGTGCTTTTGACAAAAAGCATGCAGCTCTTTTTGCGTCAAACGAGGATGATATTCAACTTGGTTAATAACAGGCTTAACATCTGTATCTTTCATTAAATCTTCTAAATGATGAATTTGAAAATTACTTACACCCACAGCTCTTACTTTTTCTTCTTTATACAGCGTTTCTAATGCTTTCCACGCTGCTTTATACTTACCTTCTACCGGCCAGTGAATTAAGTATAGATCTAAATATTCTAAGCCAAGCTTTTGTAAGCTTGTTTCGTAAGCAGCCAGCGTCTCTTCATAGCCTAAATCTGCGTTCCAAACTTTTGATGTAACAAAAATGTCTTCGCGTGAAAGACCTGCTTCTTTCAGACCTTGGCGAATTCCTTCTCCTACACCTTCTTCATTTCCATAAATAGCTGCCGTATCAATGCTGCGATAGCCTTTGACGATAGCTGTTTTCACCGCGTTCACTAATTCAGGCCCTTCTTCAACTTTAAATACACCTAATCCAAGCCAAGGCATTTTGACTCCGTTGTGAAGTGTTACTGTATCTTGCAAATGATTACTCATTATAAAAACCCCCCTGCTAATTTCTTTACATTTGTTATTATGAAACAGAAAAAAAGAAAAAGATAGAACCCACTTTAAAGTAAGTTAGGCACTTCAAAGTTCTAAGGTAACTTAGAAGTAACCTGCTATTTTACTTAAAAACCGCTAAAAGAGATTGAGACATAAAGAAATGAATCCAGCCTAAAGACGAACAACCTGGATAAATAATCTGGACTGCTTTTTCCGCCGCTGTTGATTTCCGTGCAAGGCTTCTCTTTCCCCGGGAGTCTTCGCCTTGCCCTCCAATCAACAGCTAGAAGCACCTACCTACTGAAACCTACGTTCACCATAATCATAAAAAAACACGAACTATCTATCAGTTTTCGATAGATAGTTCGTGTTTAACTTTAACTAAACTACTTTTGTTCCAGCCTCTTTCTATTTAACACTTACGTTCGTTGCTGAACTTGTATTTCCAGCGGCATCTTTTGCCGTCACAGCCAGCTTTACGCCTGCTTTTTGTTTTGGGATCGTTACTTTAAACTGTCCTTTGCTATCTGCTTTGCCTGATCCGATTACTTTTGTACCGCTTTTAATCGTAATCACAGCATTTGCTTCTGTTTTTCCAGAGAGAAAGGTGGACAAAGACGTAACGGCATTTACTGCCGGAGGTGCCGGCGGGGTTGTGTCTTGCACTTTTACAATTTTATATGGACTGTATCCTACTTTATTTTGCAGAACTGCCGTCACTTCCGTTCCTGCTTTTTGAGCAGGAATTTTTACGCTGAACTTGCCGTTTGCATCAATTTTTCCACTCGCAATAATCTTTCCGCCTACTTTAATATAAATAGACGCATTTTTTTCTCCTGTTCCCGTTACTGCTGTACTTTTTTCAGTAAGCGTATTAACGGCTGGAAGCGCCGGTTTTGTCTGCGCGGCACTAACTGTTACAAACGTGTTGGAGCTGTAGTTATTAGCTGCATCTTTTGCTGTAACAGCTAGCTTTACGCCTGCTGTTTGTTTTGGAATCGTTACTTTAAACTGCCCTTTGCTATCTGCTTTGCCTGACGCGATTAGCTTTGTGCCGTTTTTAACCGTAATCAGAGCATTTGCTTCTGTTTTTCCAGAGAGAAATGTGGACAAAGACGTAACGGCATCAACTGCCGGAGGTGCCGGCGGCGTTGTGTCCTGTACTTTTACAATTTTATACGGACTGTATCCTACTTTATTTTGCAGAACTGCCGTCACTTCCGTTCCTGCTTTTTGAGCAGGAATTTTTACGCTGAACTTGCCGTTTCCATCAATTTTTCCACTCGCAATAATCTTTCCGCCTACTTTAATATAAATGGACGCATTTTTTTCTCCTGTTCCCGTTACCGCTGTACTTTTTTCAGTAAGCGTATTAACGGCTGGAAGTGCCGGTTTTGTCTGCGCGGCACTAACTGTTACAAACGTGTTGGAGCTGTAGTTATTGGCTGCATCTTTTGCAATAACAGCTAATTTTGTAGCAGCAGGCTGCTTTGGAATGGTGATGCTGAACGTTCCATCCGATTTTGCAGTTCCTTTGCCGATTACTTTTTTATCAATTTTCACATGCACTTCTGCTCCTGCTTCCGTGCTTCCCGTTATTACTGTATCTTGATTGCTTACGCCGTTCACTTTTGGTGTAACGGGTGCTGTTTTATCCTGCACGGTTACGGTTACAACTGGACTTACGCCCGCTGCGTTTCCAGCCGTTACAGACAGCTTACTTCCTGCTTTTTGTTTTGCAATCGAGATGCTGTAATTTCCTTTGGCATCTGCCTTGCCTGCTGCAAGCTGAAGACTTCCGTTTTTAACGATGACCGTCGCATTTGCTTCAGCCGTTCCTTGAAGCATTGTGTCTTGATCACTTACTGCATTTACTTTTGGTGCAAGCGGTGCTTTTAACGTAGATTTAACCGCAAAAGAAGGAGCTTGACTTTCATTTCCTGCTTTATCTTTTGCACTTACCACTATTGTTGTTCCACCTGTTTGTACTGGAATTGAAACAGTAAATGTACCGTTGGCATCCGCTACTGCAGAGAACGTTGCATCGCCTGCTTTTACCGTCACGGCGGCGTTTGCTTCTGTTACGCCTGTTACGGTCGTATCTTGGTCACTTACTTCATTTACGATTGGAACAGAAGGCGGCGTTTGATCCGTTACGGTCACTACTGTGGCCGTGCTTTCATTTTCAGCTGCATCTTTAGACGTTACCGATACTTTTGTATCTGCTGGCTGCTTGGCAATCGTAATTGCAAATTTTCCAGCTTCGTCAGCAAGACCCGTTCCAATTACTTCATTTTCCACTTTTGCAATAACAGAAGCATTTGGTTCTGTTACACCCGTAAGCGATGTTTCGTTATCTCCTAGTGCATTAACTGAAGGTGCATCAGGCGCAACCGTATCTTTTGGTGCTTCTTGCTCCTGCTCTTTTCGCGGATATTTTGTTGTATAAAAACTTAAAAGAGTAGTTGTTGGATAATAAAAATCTAAAATTTCACGATAGTCTTTCCCTAGGCTTGCCATTTTTTGAGCACCGTATTGACTCATTCCAACACCGTGGCCATTTCCTTTGCCATTAAAAGTTGTTGATGTGCTTGTTTCATTTGTTTCCGTTACAAGCAGGCTAAGCATCGCACGACTGTTTAACATCGATTTTAGCTTCGTCGATGTTAAATCTGTTAATTCCAAATGATGAACCACTAGTTTTTGCGAACTGTCTACATCTCCTTTAACAAGGTAGTCCACTGTAATCGCACCTTTAGTCACACGGCCTCCTGATGAAGGAGCATAAAAACTCACCTTTGGAATAGAGGTAATTTTAATCGTTTTACCAGGATGCTTATTGGCTACTAACCATGACTTCAAATTATCCGTAACGGTTTTATCTTTTTCAGAAACCGTATTCCACCAAGCGCTATAGTTAGCTAAATCTTTTCCTGTTAAATCAATTTGCGTTTTTTGAATAGCTAACGTCCACGGCGTCTGCTTGTCGTATGGATCTTCTTTCACCGGGAAATAAGAAAGCTGAGTTCCTCCCCAGGCATTGCTGTTTGATTCGGTTCTTCCACCGTTGCTTGATGAGAAAACGGCGTTGATTAATTTGTTGTTGTACGTTACTACTTGTCCGAATGTCTCATCTACTGCTTTGTTTGTACTGTCGTACCACGTATAGCCACCGTATACTTGATAGCTTACCGTGTCATTGATTACTTTTCCTGCATAGCTCATTGCGTATGTTCTCGCTGCTACTGCCTGAGTTTTTAAAGCTTGCAGATTCCAAGATGTATAGACTTCATTTGGCACAACGCCTTTTAAATAGTCTTCAATCGGCAGCGTATTAACAGGTCTGACGTACGTTCCTTTTTCATTTGTAAACGCAACGTCTCCTAAGTACTGTCTGCCGTTAATAGATACGGGATTTTTATAAAGAGACGGTGTAATTTCAAAGCTTGTAAAATCACCTAAGACAGTGGTCCCTTGTTTTAGAGTGACACCTTGAGTTGTTGCCGTTACCGTATACTCTGTATTTGCCTTTAAGACCAAATCCGAGTTTTTAATAGTGTATAAATAAGACGGCTTAATTGTAATTGCATGCTGATCTCCTAAATAGTTTACTAATTTTACAGACACAACTGGTTCTACCGTTTCAGCTTTCACGCTAGCAAGCGGCGTGAATTGAAACAGCAGTACGCTTAGTACTAAAGCTAATGCCGTTAACTTTCTCATCTTGTTCCCCCATTTTCATGTACTGTCTAACGCATTTTAATATCACTCGTTATATCGACACAGTTCTATAAAAATTAAAGCATTTTACCTAGTTTTCTTTTCTGCTCGTCCATTTTTTTGTCGAAAAAACGCTTTTTTATATCATATGAATGACAAAAAAAAACGTGTGACATAAATCAATTGATTTAGTCACACGCTTTTATAGGTCTTTTCACCTTTTATTTTGTCATTTCTTCATATGCCGCTATACCATCTGCAATATGATTCATCAGCTTTGTAAGGTAAGCTTGATCGGACAGGTTCCGATCTTCTTCTGGATTCGTCATATACCCCAGTTCAACTAGCGTTACGGGTACAGTCGACCAGTTAAATCCTGAAAGATCACTGCGATAGCGAATGCCGTCTGCTTCGACAAACTGATCTTTTTTCACCTCTGTCAGAATAGCTTGAGATGCCTGCAGACTGCTTTGATAAATAGACCTTGTATAGGAATTATCTTCTGCAGGAGTAAGCACAGAAAATCCTTTTACAGAAGCATTTTCAGAACCATCTGCATGTATCCGCACGTGTAAGTCAGCTTTCGAATTGTTCGCAAGCTCCGCTCGTTCCCGATTGCTGATATCTACATTATCAGAACTACGAGTAAGCTTTACGGTGATGCCTTTTTCTTCGAGCAGCTGTTTTAATATCATAGAGGCTTCCAACGTCAGCTTGTATTCCGGCTTCTTGGTCACCACACCTGATGTGCCTCCGGAAACTTTTATTTTTGTTTCTGCTGCTCCCGGTCCGATTGGCTCTTTCTCTAGGTTAGCATGAGCTTGATGACCAGGGTCAATGTAGACCAAAAATGGAGGAGGATCCGCTTTTTCAGGCATGTTGTTTTTTACATTTTTCATTTCATTACCTGCTTCATGAGGCTGTACTGCTTGGAACTGTGAGATGGGCTGCTTCACTCTTTCTCCCTCCGCATGAGCTTTTGGTACATTTCCGCTAACGACGGCTTTCTCTGTTTGACCTTTTATCATAAAGAAAAATGAGAGTACTGCTACTATTGCAACAATACCTATTCCATAACTCCATACTAAGCGCTTCATCTTCGCTCACCAAACTTTCGAATAGAGTGGGATATTCCTTATGTTAAAGTGCAAAATGTGTTAACGTTATTATCTCACAGAATATGGATTTTTTTTGTATAAAGCGTTAAAAAATAATATCGGCAATATGTTATATATACGCAAACAAAAACAACACTACATAACGTAGTGTTGTTTTTCAAAAAAATGACGGATGGTTAAATCCGTTTTGCACCAATATAACGTGCTTTCCAGTAGCTGTTGCTAAGAGATGTAATCGTCACTCCTTTAGACGTAGAAGCTTGAAGAAACTGATTATTTCCTAAGTACACACCTACATGTGAAGGACCTTTTTTATACGTTTGAAAGAAAACTAAATCTCCTTTTTGAAGCTTTGCTTTTGAAACGCTTGTCCCTACTCGATACATTTGTTCCGTTGTGCGCGGAAGTGTTTTCCCAGCTTTTTTGAAAATGTATTGAATAAATCCTGAGCAGTCAAAACCTTTTGTTGTTGTGCCTCCCCATTAATTTTTTACCAGTAGCAATAGCCGTGTCTTTGTATGAATATGACGCTGCTTCCACTGTTTGAGCAGGTGCAATAAACGGACTGGCTCCGCTAAATAAGACTGTCGCTGCCGTTATAGACCCAATGATGGCTTTTTTCATTTTTTTCCTCCATTATGTAACCTAACGTTACGTTTCTATGAACTTATTTTTCAATATGTTCGGTTTAATTATAATGAAAAAAGCCTCAAAAACTATTACGCTATGATTAAATAATGTTACAAAATGGTTACTTAGGAATTTTTATCTTTAGTTGTTTATAAAAAAGAGGGTGGGACAAAAGCATTTTTCACTTAGGGAAAAACGAACCACTAATCAGCATGTCTGATTAGTGGTTCGTTTTTTTGTGGTTGTGAACATAGTATTATTTGTTTCGTTCCTTCTAGCAGTTGATTGGAGGACAAGGCGAAGACTCCTGCGGGAAAAGCGGAGCAGGTGAGACCCCGCAGGAGCGCAAGCGACGAGGAGGCTCAGCGCCCGCCCGCGGAAAGCGAAGCCTTGCACGGAAATCAACTGCGGTGTCACAAGCAGTCCAGGTCATGTATCTCATTTATTCGTCTTTAGGCTGGATTCATTTCATTATGTCTCAGTTTTTTTTCTTTTACTTTTCTTTTTGTTGTTTCAAAATTAAGTCCTGTTTCGCTTTAGCATCATGATGCTGCGCTAACTCGCGTGAAAATTCTTCATTTGCTTGATCCGGAGCAATTTTTAACTCTTTTGGTGTTTGAGGCAGTGACCCTTTGTTGTTATGTGATGATTTGTGATTATTTGCTCTTCCCATGTTGAGACCTCCTTGTATCAATCATTTGTTTTTCATCTTTAGTTACTATTCCCAACTTTTCAAAGCAAATTCAAACGAAAAAATCCGAACGATTACTCGTTCGGATCTTCCTTCAACTAAAATACGTTTGTAATTACGATACTTTTTTCGTTACTTCGTTAATATAAGCTTCCTTGTCTTTATCGTTAAATTGACCTTCCCACTTCGAAATGACGATTGCACCAAGTGAGTTTCCAATTACGTTTACCGCTGTACGTCCCATATCTAACAAACGGTCGATTCCAGCGATAAAAGCAAGTCCTTCTACCGGAAGTCCTACAGATCCAAGCGTTGCAAGCAGTACAACAAACGATACGCCCGGAACTCCTGCAATTCCTTTGGATGTAACCATTAAAATTAATATCAGTGAAATTTGCTGTGTGATGCTCATATCAATACCGTACATTTGCGCGATAAAAATCGCAGCAAGCGCTTGATAAAGAGTAGATCCATCTAAGTTAAACGAATATCCCGTCGGAATAACAAAAGATGTAATCGCTTTAGGACATCCGAACTTTTCCATTTTCGCAATAATACGCGGCAATACCGTTTCTGAACTTGCAGTTGAAAATGCTAGCAGCAATTCATCTTTTAGCACTTTTAATAAGTGGAAGATGTTAACGCCAGCCCATTTAGCTACAAGTCCTAGTACAACTAATACAAAGAAAATCATTGTGCCGTAAGCAACAATTACAAGCTTACTAAGCGGAATCAGAGACGCTAGTCCAAATTTTGATACGGTTACACCGATTAATGCAAATACGCCAAACGGTGCAAACTTCATAACTAAATTCGTTACCCAAAACATCGCTTCTGCCGTGCCTTCAAAGAATCTTAAAACCGGCTTGCCTTTTTCACCGATTGATGCAATTCCAAGTCCAAATAGGACCGAGAAGAAAATAATTGGCAGCATGTCGCCTGCAGCAATTGACTCAAATACATTCGTTGGAACGATGTGAACAAATGTTTCTACAAATCCTTTTTGCTCTGTAGCTTCTGCCGTTGATGTGTAGCTGCTGATATCTGACTTTTCAAGACCGCTGCGGTCCACACCAGTACCAGGGTGAAGCAAGTTAGCTGCTAATAAGCCTACAACAATGGCAACCGTTGTAATGATTTCAAAGTAAAGAATTGTTTTTCCGCCTAATTTACCAAGCTTCTTAATATCACCAACACCCGCAACGCCCACAATGATACTAGATATAACAATCGGCACCACGATCATTTTAATTAAATGAATGAATACGTCTCCAATTGGCTGCAGCACTTCAACTGCTTTAGGATTTCCGTAAAAAATAGCCCCTACAATAATACCTGCAATCAAACCAATTAGAATTTGTCCTGCTAATCCAAGCTTTTTGAACATATCTTTGCACCTTCCTTCTTTTTTCTAACAGCTCAAAGCTGTTTATTTGCACTTAATGTATTCAACAGATACAATTCAATTAAGAACTGTTTATTAAGTAGTTCTTTTATTCATAAGATTACATTATCATAGGCATCACAAAATCTAACAAAAACCTACTGAAACTAACAAAAAAGTTTTTAGAAAATTACAAAATGAAAACGCTGTAGTTTTTTTACTACAGCGTTTGTTTGACTTCATAATAGAGCATTTGAATAAATTTTTTTACGTTTATACGACTCGGAGTGCTGCTTTTTCCCGTCCCTTTTTCTATATCTCTCATGCGCTGATGCACCATTGAAAAATCGAAAAACTTAGAAGCGTAATTTTCAAATTTAGGATTAAAGAAGTCAACCATACCAAGAGAGGTCAAATGATTTAAAGACTGATAAATAGCTCTTCTTACTCGCTGCTCGGCTGCTTTCATTTCTTTTTGCAGCACGTCTTCTGAAAAAGATGAACCAAGCTTTCTCACGGTAATTTTCTCAAAAATTTCTTTGAGAGAAGGAAAATGCTGTTCATACATCGTGCTTTTTTCCGTTTGATGCAAGTAATTGATGATTTCAATCAAATCTTTACTTCCGCTTTCTCCTAAAATCCCAAGTTCTCTTAAAAGAAGCCTGCACGCTTCTGCCGGATCGCTTTCTTTTTTACCAAAAGAAGGCGTTTTGTGCTGATTTCCCACATTAAGTACGGTATTTAACGATTCTTGAATCTTCTCCATTGATTGTTGAACATGAATTCGTTCAATTACTTTTTGAATGACCATGAGCACTTCCATACGATTAAGCGGCTTCGTGATATAGTATTCAATGCCAAGCGAGTAGGCTTTTCCAATCAAATCTTTTGTTTCTACCTGTGACATCATAATAATTTTCCCTTTAAAAGTATCCTTTATTTTGCGCACGGTTTCGATTCCGTCTTGAATCGGCATTAATAAATCAATAAATAAAATATCGATCTGTTGCAATAAAGAAACTTGATCATTTAACACGATCCCGTCTTCTCCTTCTCCTATAACCTCCCCTAGATCATTATCTTCAATAATTTCGGCTAACATTGAACGAAAGACTTCGTCATCATCTATGATATAAAATCGCATATTAGTCCTTATCCCCCATTAACGTAGAAATAGGTAAATCTATAGCAAATTGAACACCGGGGCTTGGAGACAGATTAACAAATTGAATGTTCCCCCCCAGCTGCTCGGTCATTTGCTTAACGTAGACAAGCCCAAGGCCCGTAGAAGGCGTTCCGTCCTTTGCATATTTGGATGTAAATCCTGCTTTAAAAATGAGGCGCTCATGCCTTTTTTTCACTCCGGGACCGCTGTCTCTTACATACAATAGAATGCGGTCTTCTTCTCGACAGACGTCGATCACAATCGCGCCTTCTTTTTCAATCGCTTCGACCGCATTCGTTACTAGATTATTAATTAATGATAAAAACAAGTACACGTGATAGCGAGGATGCTCTCCTAAAATCGAATATGAAAAATGAATATCTTTTGCTAACATCCCCGCATATTTTTCGTTGCTGCGCATGACGATTTGAAGCAGACTTTCGATTTCCATATACTCAGAAAATTCTTCTTTTGTAATGACCTTGGACAGTCCTGCTGATATCCGCTGATTGTCTTTTTTAATATCGTGTACTTCTCCTGCAATTTGTAATGCTTTTTGGCTAAATTCGTGCAGCGAAGTAAGCTGATTTATATCTGCTTCGTGTAGTTCTTCATATAAATCATACGACTTTTTCGTAATTCTCTCAGCGTCTTGCAGCGTTTTTTTTAAATGAATAGATTCCTCATATAAATTTGAAAGCACAACAAGCAGCTGGTCATTTTTTTGAGAGATTTGCCGTTCTCTCAGCTGCCCTTCGTAAAGTTTGATCATGCTAAACAGGCATAAAACAAAGAAACTTCGAAAGACGCCTACAATAAAAATCTGCATGAATTCTGGAAACACAATGTGATGATGAACCATCACATACATAAAAAACAATTCCATGCCGCCAGAAACCGTTTCGATGATGATGCTCCATATGCCAATAATCCACGGCTTTGAATGAAAATCGTTAATCTTAAACCAAGAAAAAGCAATCGCATAAACAAGATAATAAATCCCTGCTGAACACCGGATCTGCAAAGAATGGAGAAAATCAAATGATTCGTAGTTATACCAATCAAGCCACACCCGAAAACCCACTATAGCACTAGCAACTAAAATACCTGGTATTACAGGAGATACCTTTCTTAAAAGCAGCAGTGAAAAGAAAAAAATGGGCACAGCAAAGCTGACTCTATACGTATCATGAAAAGGATAATATTTAAGCTCTCCTGCTAGCGGCACAACGACTATCATCACCAGAATGAGTAAAACATCTTTTTTTACTACCGTATCAACTTTCATCGTTCACTTCCTGCACTTTTTGAACATAAGTATATAGTTTAGCAATCTAAAAGACAATCGCTCTTCCCTATATTTTTTACATTCCTACTTCCATTTATAAATATAGCCCATATATAAACAGTTATTTATTCTCTTTCATTATTCTCTGTAGTTTTTTAGATTTTCTTGTTTTATTTTGTAATTTTTGTTGTATAGTAGAAGTACCTTTTAAAATGTGAGGCTGTATCACAACTATTCAATTATTACATCACCTGATAGCTACACTAAAAAGGAAAACTATTATTTTATAGGGGGAGCTTATTTTACAATGTGGATCATTACCGTTTACTCGAAAAACCAAAGTCCGACTATGTTTGAATTTGAATCAGAGGTAGAGGCGAAAAAGACATTTCAGGAGATTAAAGGGTGTAAGATCCTATCGGAAGTTATTTACTATAACGACCGAGTTCCCGCTTTAGCGTAAATCAGTTGATGTAGGAAATTTTACAAATTATCGGTTAAAAGCCACGTAAAGAGCCAAAGGATGGTCCTATTCCTTTGGCTCTTTGCTTTTTGACTAGAAAAAACGAGGCTGAGACATAATGAGATGAATCTAATATAAAAACAAACGGGAGACATGAGCTGAACTGCTTGTGACACCGCAGTTGATTTCCGTGCAAGACTTCGCTTTCCGCGGGCGGCCGCTGAGCCTCCTCGTCGCTTGCGCTCCTGTGGGGTCTCACCTGTTCCGCTTTTCCCGCAGGAGTCTTCGTCTTGCCCTCCAATCAACTGCTAGAAGGGTCTAACGTTGACCCTGAGAAAAAAACGAACCACTAATCAAACGTGTTGATCAATGGTTCGTTTTTCACTTCGTCTAACATACTTTTGTCCCGGCCTCGTTTTGCTTTGTGAGCATACTGACTCCCCACATTACGCTAAAGTTGACAAGCAACGCAATAAATCCGACGTTGATATCCTTCATTTGCTGAGGCAGTGACGGAAATAACGTACCAATCGTAGATCCGCTGATTGTAATATAGGCCACTACAATAATTCCAGCAACAATTCCCCACGCTGCTCCTTGTTTCGTTACAAAGTTATTTTTCTTCAAACTGAAAAGCAGAGATGGAAACAGCTGTGTCATTAGACTATAGCCCATTAAAATAATCGTTGAAAGCGTCGTTCCTCCGTTTAGCGTAAAGTAAACGGAAATAAGGGCCACGACCGGTACAAAGCTTTTCGCTAAAAGAGCAATACGCGCTTCGCTTGCTTGAGGAGCAAACGGTTTGTAAATGTTTTTCGCCAGCAGCGTTGACGCACTCATTAACAGCATCGACCCCGGCACAAGCGCTGTCAGCAAACCCGCTCCTCCTATAATTCCAATAAACCAAGGATCAAAGGTTTGGATTGAGATCCGTAATAGCGCAAGATCCACGTCTCCCCCGCTTAAACCAGGAACTTTTAAAATAGCTGCAAATCCAACAAAAAATACAAAGAGCAGCATCAGCGTATAAAGAGGACTAATGATTGCATTTTTACGAAATACCTTTGCATTTTTCGCTGTATAGCTTGAACTAAACACCTGCGGCCACATATAAAAACCAAGTACTAGTAAAATAACGGTCGAAATAAACCACGAGACGCTTAATCCTTGCTCAGGAAACTTTAAAAACCCCGGCTTCGCTGTATTCACAGCCTCAAACATTGGACCGTATCCTCCGTAATAATGAAAAGGTAAATAAATGCCTAAAAATCCAATCACAGCAAGCATCATAATGTCTTTAATAACAGCCGTCCATGCAGAACCGTGGATACCGGATATCATCACATACAGCGTTAAACTGATAGCTCCCATCCAAATGGCTGCCGGCATTGAAATGGCGCCGTATGATGCTTGTGATACAATAATCCCCAATCCTTTTAACTGCACAACAATAACAGGAATGACGGCAATCACTCCTACAGCAGCTACAATCACACCAAGGTAAGGGCTTTTATATTTGCTTACAAAAAAATCAGGCTGCGAGACGAGCTTATGATCTCTTGCATACTTCCAAATAACAGGAAGAAGCCAGTATGATAAGACATATGATAAGCTAATATAAATTAAGACATAAAGTGCAGGAGCTCCTTTTCCATAAGCCCATCCGCTTCCGCCTAGAAACGAAAACGTTGTATAGATTTCTCCGGCCATCAGCACAAACACTAAAATAGCCCCGAAACCGCGTCCGCCTACCGTCCACTGCTCCAAGTTCATATCCTTGCCTTTGGTTGATCGTATGCCAAGAAAAATAGCAGCGACTAAAAATAGTAAAATAATAATAAGTGCACTATTCATTCTTCTTCCCCTTCCCGATTTCTGGGATCAAGCTTGTACATAACCCCTAAAATAATGGACGTAAGCACCACCCATATCACCATCCAAAACATATTGAACGGCATACCGAGAACAAACGGAGTCACTCGATTAACAAAAGGGAGAAAACCTAATATGCCTACGAACGGAAGGACAGACAAAATATAGATAAATTTCATGACTAAACTCCTCCGACTTTCTAAAACTAACTTCTTTATATTACCACATATTCTGTGTATTCAATGAAGGAATGCTTGCATTTAAACTGAAATAATCTCCAAAAGATAAAATATTCTGTACTATTTTACAAAAATACTGTTTTAATTTTTCTGAATAAATAGTATAATTTCTTCTTATAGTTCGCAGGAGGTATCGTACAGATGAAAACAATAGAGAAAATCAGTACATTTGCAGGAAAAACGTTTACGCTTTGGGTTATTTTAATTTCCGTTATTGCCTACTCATTCCCAGAGCACTTTGGATGGATTGGAAAGTATATCGTTCCGCTTTTAGGAATTGTCATGTTTGGAATGGGATTAACGCTCTCAGCGTCTGATTTCAGTGAAGTATTTCGAAGACCGAAAGAAGTAGCACTAGGCGTGGTGGGACATTTTATCATTATGCCGCTTCTCGCATTCGGTTTGGCGATTGGCTTAGATTTACCAAAAGAAATAGCAGTGGGCGTTATTTTAGTAGGCTGCTGTCCAAGCGGCACATCATCAAACGTAATGGTCTTTTTGGCTCGAGGAAACGTTGCGCTCGCAGTTGCCATCGCTTCTGTTTCAACCATTTTAGCACCGATCGTTACACCGCTTCTCATTTTATTATTTGCAAGCAAGTGGGTCGATATTGATATCATGTCTCTTATTATTTCCATTATACAAGTTGTCATCATTCCACTTGCTCTTGGATTTACAATCAAAAAGTTTTTTGGAAAAGCTGCAGAAGCAAGTTCCAAAGCTCTCCCCCTTGTTTCAGTAGTCGCGATTGTCTTGATCGTATCTGCCGTTGTGGCAGGAAGCCAAGCACAGCTTGCTAAAACAGGCGGTATCATTTTTGCCGTAGTTGTTCTTCACAACATTCTTGGTTTCACAATCGGCTTCTTCTTTGCCCGCTTATGCGGAATGGATCTAGCCAAACAAAAAGCAGTGGCAATGGAAGTTGGCATGCAAAACTCAGGGCTCGGCGTTACCATTGCTTCCACTCACTTTTCGCCACTAGCCGCTGTCCCAAGCGCCATCTTCAGCGTCTGGCACAACATCTCAGGCTCAGTTCTTGCCTTTATCTTCAGCAAACTAAAAGACAAAAACCAGCCCTCGTCTAACAAAAAAATGGCTGGCTAATATAAGAAACTTATAAGGGAAGCACAAAAAGCTCCCATGAACCTTCCCAAAAAGGTTTTACCTAGGCGAATGCCACCAACCCCGCAAGGGGGGTGGCATTCGCTTAGGTATAAAAAAAAGAGACATGGCCGATTTTGCCATGTCTCTTTTTTCTACATCGATTAAAAACTATTAGCCTCTTCCTGCTTGGAAAGAAGGATATTTCGTCATACCACCATCAGCAAATAATGTAATACCTGTTACATAGCTTGCTTGTGATGATGCTAAGAATGCTGCAACTGCTGCTACTTCTTCTGGTTTACCGATGTAACCCATTGGAATCATGCTTTCTACGTCTGCACGTTGTACAGGATCTGCGAATTTTTCAGCGTTAATTGGTGTGTTCATCGCACCTGGTCCAATGTTATTTACGCGGATACCTTTTGGCGCATATTCAAGAGCCAATGTTTCCGTCATTAGTTTCATACCGCCTTTACTTGCTGCGTAGTGAACAAATAATGGCCAAGGAATCATTTCGTGAACACTAGACATGTTAATAACGTTTCCTTTAATGTCGTTTTCAACGAAATATTTAATTGCTTCACGGCTTCCTAAGAATGCACCTGTTAAGTTTGTATCAATAACTTTGTTCCAGTTATCTAAAGATAGCTCATGAGAAGGAACTGGGTTTTCAACACCAGCGTTGTTAATCATAACGTCTAATGTACCGAATTCTTTAATAGCTGTTTGAACAAGATTTACAACGTCTTCTTCTTTTGTTACATCGCCTTGAACGATGATTGCTTGTCCGCCTGCTTCTTCTACTTCTTTTTTCGCATCTAAAGCTTCTTCTTCATTGTTGTAATAGTTAATAACAACTTTTGCTTCTTCTTGACCAAAACGAACAGCCATTGCACGTCCTAAACCTGTTGATCCACCTGTAATTACAACTACTTTATCTTTTAAATCTGTATACATAATAAAATCCTCCTAGTGTTTTCATTTATTCATACATACTATCATTAACTTTTACGTAAACGTTAACTTTTAGCCATTCCGAGGAATACGCCACCTAAAATGATGAGCACAATACCAATCGTAATTGAAATAAGCTGACGCTTTGTTTTCTTTTCTCCAAGTAAGAAGATACCGCCAAGCGTTGAAATAACGATTCCCATTTGTGATAATGAGAAGCTTGTTGCAACCCCTACTTTAGGTTGAGAAATAAATAAGAACATGTTACCAGCTGCCCAAATCAGCCCTGGAATAATGTTGCGAATTGCGTATTTATTAAACGGTTTGTGTTTATAAGTAAGTATAAGTCCACCAATTAACATACCAATTGCTTGTGGGAATAGTGCCGACCAGCCGTCTACATTAAATAAACGAGCGACAACTACATACACTAAGTATCCAATTGTTGAAATAATAAGGGTAATGATCCCTTTTTTGAATTGTCCAGATTGCTCTGGGTTTTTTTCGCTTTCTAGTGATGTTAGCACGATACCAATAACAATGAAAATAAGAGCTAACACGCCTAAAATAACGGTTGTTGTTGTTGACCACTCGTGAAACACGATAACACCAAACAGTGATGTCGTCACAAGCTGCATACCAGTTGAAATTGGCATGGTTTTTGAAACACCAATATAATCAATCGTTTTCAACTGATTACTTTGCCCAACTGCCCAAAATAATCCTGAAACGATTCCGACAATAAAAATAAGCGGCGTCAACACTGGATGAACTACGAAATAAATAACGGCTGAAAAGATCAGCGCACCAATTGTAGTCCCAAGCGTTTGACTGTAAGGACCTCCGCCCAGTTTAACGTTGAACAGGACAATACTTCCCCAGAAAATCGCAGGAAGAATAGCCAAAAGGATATCCATTTGATACTAACCTTCTTTCTCAAACTCTTGATGTAATTGTAAATTTAAAGTACCTTTTATTTAACTAGGTAACTTTATGTAACCAATCTTAGACCTTTTTTCTTGATACGTCAATAATAATATGTCGATTTTGTGACTTTTTTTAAAAACTTTACAATACAGCGTTTCCAAGCTACTGAAAGTTTTGAAAATAAAAAAAGATAGCCTTTTCATTATCCAAATGCTAGTATATAATAACATTATAAGAGTTACTTTTAATATCCTATATACGATAAAGTAGGTGGCATGAATGAATGAATTTGATGAGTTATGTCCAAAAGTGTGGAAAACGTTTGATATAATAGGAAAAAGATGGAATGGATTAATTATTTATGTCTTGATGAGCGGTCCTAAACGCTTTAGTGAAATTCACACCAGCATTCCCTCTTTGAGTAAACGAATGTTAACCGAACGAATGAAAGAGTTAGAAGAAGAAGGCATTGTAATCCGGCACGTTATTCCTGAACGTCCGGTTCGTATTGAATATATCTTAACTAAAAAAGGATCAGAGCTTGGTATGATCTTAGGGCCCGTCAGCAAGTGGGCAAAAACATGGATAAAATAAAAAAGCCTCTTTGGAGGCTTTTTTTACGTTTGGTAGAGGATATAATTATTTTTCCCTTCTCTTTTTCCTTTATATAACGCATCATCTGCATTCTTTAATAATAAAGCAGCCGATTCCCCGTCTTCTGGATAAATAGAGACGCCGATAGTAGTTGTTGTGCGCAAACAATAGCCCCGTACATTCCAGCTTTGCTGAAGGGATACGTGAATTCGCCTAGCAATTTGTTCAATTTCTCGTCCATTTGTTACGTTTAAAATAATGATAAACTCATCTCCGCCCAAACGATAAATACGATCGCCTTTCCTCACACAGCTTTTTAATCTCTTCGTGTATGCTTTTAGAAATTCGTCGCCTATATGATGGCCATATTCATCGTTAATCTGCTTAAAATTATCACAATCGAGAAACAAAAGCGCAAAAAACTCATCGCTTTTTTGCTGCCCTTTTTCAATTACTTTGTTTAACTCTTTTAATAACATCGCCCGGTTGGGAAGACCTGTTAAACTATCGTGAGTGGCTTCAAAATGAAGTTTATTTTCTAGCGCTTTTTGTTCAGTAATATCATTATGAATGGATACATAATGAGTAATATTTCCGTCTATATCTTTTAACGGCACAATTGTTTTCGATACCCAGTATGACTGATGATGCTTCGTCCCCATTTCAAGCTGCCCTCGCCATACTTTTCCGCTTTTTATTGTTTCAAGCAGCTCATGATGGTCATGATTAAGCCCTGCATCTCGATAATACTTCCCTACTAAATCTTCTTTTTCATAACCTGAATACTGTACATACATATCATTTACATAGGTAATAGTTCCACTTGCATTTATAATCATAACGCTAGCTGATTCATCAAGCGCATATTTTATATTTTCAAGTTCTTTCAGCGTATAAGCCAGCTGTTCTTCTGCTTCTTTTTGAGGCGTAATATCGTGTAAGATTGCATAGGCGCCAACCGTTTGATTATTTACTTTGACAGGAATCGTTGTAATATACACATGCTGTATGGAACGTTGGCTTCTACAAAACGTTAGCTCTGTGCTATAGCTGATTTCTTCATATACATTCCAGCGTTTATAATTACAGGCTCCCAGTCTTTTAGCAATATCTCTGTAATTTTGGTGCAGCACATCGCTTGCAGAAAGCTGCAGCGTTTCTAAGAATGCGCTGTTGATATTTAAAATCGTGCCATCCAAATTCAGCATACAAACCGCGTGGTGGTGGTTGGTAAATAGCGATTTGTACCACTGTTTGCTTTTTATGAGCTCTAATTCTAATCTTTTAATAGCTGTGATATCTCGGTAAATCACTGAATAGGCGACCAGTTGATTTTGATAGTCATAAATCGGTGAACAGCTGACAGATACACACACGCCTTCGCCGCTTTTGGTGTACCTGACTGTTTCATAAGGAGGCAGCGTCTTACCATTTTTTAATTCTTCGATTAATTTAAGGTTTTCTTGTTCCTCTTTCTTTGACACGATGTTCATCTCTTGACGGCTTTTTCCTATAACTTCTTCTTTTCTCCACTGAAATAGCTTTTCAAATGCTCCATTGACTGTTAAGACCTTCTCATCACAATCAGCAATTAAAATGGCGTCTACCGTATTTTCTAGAAATGCATCGAGCAAACGCGTGCTCTCTTCCTGTGTTTTTTTATAATGAATTTCTTGAGCCATGACAAGGACATGTGAAGGGGCTGTCGCTTGATTAAAAAGAGGAGTAAATGTTACTTCATATGCATGCCGGTCGGGCTGAAAAAGCTGTATGTATTGATATTGAATCGGTTCTTTCGTGGCAATGGCCTTTTCACAAAGTGTGTAAAAAAGCAGATTTTCTTCTTTATTGATTATCTTGTCTTCCATTTTGTCAAAGAATTGCTGAGCTGCTTTGTTACATTCTTTATAATATAGCTGATGTTTTTCTTGCTGAATTAAAATAACAGGCTGCGGCATATTCATAAAATAAAATTGGAATACCCCTTCACTATACATACTAAATATCCTCCATCTGCCTTTGGAATTTCACTAAACGTCTTGTTTTCATATGCAATTCACTCATTCTCCCAAACCAACACATCTTCTTTATCCCTTAAAATATTTTAACAATCGCACAAAATCACATAATTTTATAAAAATTCAAGACATCTATGTTTCATATAGGTCTAATTACTCACTTTTATATTACGATAAATTATCTATTTAGTGAAGTGTATGGTTTAAGAGTTCAGCAGCCTTTCTCGTCTGAATAAACTGCGGTACTTATTATAAGTTAAGTAGGAAGAGATCGACTGCGGCATGCCCAGCAAATAACCCTGAGCAGCATGTAGGTTTAACGAAATCGCTGCAGCTAAATCTTTATCTCGTTCAACGCCTTCTAAAATAAGATTCGTATGCGGATAATAGTTAACAAGCAAATCAATCAGATCTTTCTTTTGCTTGCAGTCGGCTAGCCCTTCAGCATAGCTTCGATCCAGCTTCATATAATGAGGTTCGTACATGCTCACTTGTCTCATCGCTGCAGCCCCTGCTTCAAAATCATCAATCGCAACTTTGAAACCGGCCTCTTTCAAACTCATTACTCGGGCAAAAAGAGCAGGTGATTCCCATAAAATCTTTTCATAAGGCGTTTCATTTAACTCCCATACAATACGATGTTTCGCATTTTTATAGGTGTTCAACAGATACGTTAAAAACAGTTGAAAATGCGGGTGGAGAAGAGTAGATGGAAACACATTGATAAATAAATCTTCAGATTTCAATACCTCAAACGGAAAGTTCTTTATAGCCCCTTCAATTGCCATCGTATCAAGCTTGTACAAATAATTATGGCGTCTTGCCAGTGAAAACAACTCTTCAATTTGCCTTTTTGCGAAAGCTGTGCGCAGCAAAGCCTCAAAACCCAGCGTCTCCCACGAATTCAACGCATAAATAGGCTGATATACAAACTGAAAGTCTTCATACGTCAGTTCCTTTAAAACATGAGCATCCATTCTTTCGTTTAATCACCTTTCGTTTTCAATATACTATTTCTTCCATAACCTAAACTTATAAAAATATATCCTAAAAACAGCTAATTGTCCATTAAAAGTAAGATATTCCATTAGGCGATTTAGGTATTTTGAGACTTGCTGGAGGCTTATGATAGCAACAAAGAAGTGTTTTAGAGACTTTTATGCTTTTGATAGATAGGCTGTAAAGGATGTTTCAAAAAAAAGATTGAGACATAAGTAACTCAATTTCGTCTAAAGATGAGCAAATTAGATAAAGGAGCTAGTATAGATTGCTCGTGACACCACGGTTGATTTCCGTGCATGGCTTCGCTTTCCGCGGGCGGCCGCTGAGCCTCCTCGTCGCTTACGCTCCTGCGGGGTCTCACCTGTTCCGCTTTTCCCGCAGGAGTCTTCGCCTTGCCCTCCAATCAATCGCTAGAAGCACCTAATATGTGAAATTTACGTTTACCATATACTTGGCACAATAACCTCTTATCGTTAGTTTGTAATCATAGACAAATTGCTCATGTTGATAAATAGATGCTAGTTGGAAAATTAACGATAATAGCCTATATACAGCATTACCAAAAAACATTATACCTACAGCTAATATACTAACAGCTAAAGCAAATCCTATAACTTTCTTCATCTAACTTGTTACCTCTTCTTCTCTATAAATTCTCTACTATTTCCCCTCATTAAAACGAATGTTTTTTAGCATTTTTAAAAACCATTTCTTTCTATCCATTTGATTTGTTTCTGTATTTTCTCCTACACTATCGTATGTTAATTTGATTACCTTATCAGAGCTTTTATCTGCTACATATGCGACATAAAGGTTGGGGTGATTTTCTTTCATGTACTATATGTTGGTTAGTACCACGAAAATATGTATAGGCATAATCATAATAAATTCTTGTATTAGAGGTTTCTAACTTTTTAGGTTTTTTACTGCCTAATTGTTCTTTAAATAAACTCTCTACATAAATTAATTCTGATTTTGTGTCGTTCTCGGAAAATTCAGCCTTGATAGCGTACGTTTGTTGATCATTTTCGTAGGGTTTAATATAAGCGGCTGACCAATTTTCATATGATTCGCCATTTCTAGTGTAATCCTCGTGGTATTTATGTAAAACTTGATACTCTTCTGGAAACCACATCGTATACTGTCCTGTCTTTGACTTAAACTCATAAAATCCGTCGTCCACTTTTTTATCTTTGTTCAAGAACTTACGTGTAAAGTGATCATCAAAAGCTTGAACGTTGGGGTAGCGGCTTTCGTTTATTAACCATACGGCTCCTATTAAAATAGCAGCTCCTGCAATGACTGCAATAATGGTCTTCGTACGTTTTTTCATTGTCGCACACCCTTTTAGTTATGTTATAATCTATGTTTTATACATGTTCGATACTATCATACTTATAATGGGAGAGTCATAAGCAGAACGAATCAAAGAACCATAATTAGGAAGTGGTTATTTTTTACTATCACTTACCCTTTCTATTAAAGAAATAATCACTTCTTTTTTATTATTGTTACCCTTATTAATGATTTCTCCAACTAAAGAAAACCCCACTTTCAACAAAGTGAGGTTGATTACATAATATAAGCCATTTACTGAATGTTTCTCTCTTCTTGCGCCAGCACATCAATTTCAGCGTCAATCTTCACGCTGTGGTTTTTTCCATCAAGTCCAAGAATCACAATTTCATATTGCTTGTTAGCAAGAACAACCGATTCGATAATACCTTTATGCTGTCTTAACGCGTATGCTTTTGCACGGCTTTTGGTTAAAGGAATCGTTTTTTCTTTCAAAATACTCCCAGTTTGGGCGTTAATTTTCACTTTATGCTCTTCTCCGTTTAACGTAAGGATGTCTACTATATAAATAGGAAGAGTGAGTATTTTACTCAGCGATATGGATTTGACAATGCCTTTATATTCTTTTAATGCGAGAAGCTTTGCTTGTTCTTTCAACAAAAGAGATCGTTTTTCAGAAATCATTTGACGCCATCCTTTCTAGTTTATAAAACGGACTGCTGTTTCAATTTCTTAACGTACCATATCCTATGTATACGTCTACTAACTAGTATAGCGGGCTTGTCTTAAATTTCTCTTAATATTACATGAAAGATAGCTGAAGAAAGCTGTTATTCACTGAAAAAACTAGACCTGGTTAGATCTAGCTTCTTATTGGTGAATGTGAATTCTACATCTTTTTCGTTTCGAATCGTTCTACGGCTCTCATTTGTTTGATTGACGGGGATTTGTGTACGCACATGCCTAAATGAACTTTTTGAAGCAAATAGGGATCAATGTAAAAACCATTTTGAAAGATGTTTTCTTTTTCCTGTTCGTCGTGAAATTTGGAGCATCTTACACAGTAATACATATCATAACCTCCTTGCGGACTATTTTATAAACGGGGATAGTTTTGAATGGTATATTTACCTACATCATATGGAAAAGAACAAAAGTCGTGCTTGTTTAGGGAAAATGTCCGAAAAGAAGAAGGCTTGTCCATGGGCTAAACCGCTGGCTTTTCAAAATGATTATTTAGAACATAAATCAGTTTAATTCTAATAAAAAAGCCCCTTTCAAAAAGAAAAGAGGCACTTTTTATTACTTTGTTACGTTTGCGCTGTTTTGATGCCAGTTCCAAGCTGATGCGATGATTTTTTCTAATGAAATTTGCGCTTTCCAGCCTAATTCTGCGTGAATTTTATCAGAAGATGCAACTAGGCGTGCCGGATCTCCAGCGCGACGGTCTGCCATCACAACATTCGCTTTTTTACCCGTTACTTTTTCACACGTTTCAATTACTTCTTTTACAGAGTAGCCAAGGCCGTTTCCAAGATTGTACGTTGCTGTTTTCTTCGTGCCGTCTAACAGTGCTTGAAGCGCTGAAATGTGAGCATTTGCTAGGTCCGTTACGTGAATGTAGTCACGAATACACGTTCCATCTGCAGTATCGTAGTCTGAGCCGAATACCGAGATGTTTTCACGTTCACCAAGCAGGTGCTGAAGAATGATTGGAATTAAGTGCGTTTCAGGATCATGACACTCACCAATTTCTGCTGTTTCATAAGCACCCGCTGCGTTAAAGTAACGAAGCACCACATATTCCATATCGTAGGCACTTGCAAAGTCAGCTAAAATCTGTTCGATCATTAACTTTGAACGTCCGTACGGATTAATTGGGTTTGTTGCCGTATCTTCTGTAATGATATCTACAGAAGGAATCCCGTATGTAGCAGCAGTAGATGAAAAAATAAACTTTTTCACATTGTGCTTCATCATCGTTTGTAAAAGGGTTAACGTCGCAGCTACGTTATTTTGATAATATTTAAGAGGATCTGTTACTGACTCCCCTACTAAACTATTAGCAGCAAAATGCATGACAGCATCAATTTTATGATTTGTGAATACGCTTTCTAAATCTTTCTCATTACCTAGATTTCCTTCTACGAATACCGCTTTCTCATCGATTGCCCAGCGATGACCCGTTGATAGATTATCAAGTACCACAACTTCATTTGTTTTCACTAATTCTTTTACTAGGTGGCTTCCGATATAGCCTGCTCCTCCGATGACTAAAATCATACTGTCAGTCAGCTCCTTTTTATTAAGTGTCGCTACAGATATCGTACCCGTTTCTTTTCCATTTGTAAATATTTCATTTTTCAGTATCCTGCAGCGACACGGTTATATTTTTTATTAGTATAGACACTTAATATGAACTCATTATGAAGAAGAGTGAAGTAAATTTTTATTGCTCTTTTTTACAGAGAATTAGATAATATAGCAGGAACTAATTTACTTATTAAAGGAATGAAAGCTTAATGAGCAAACACCATTCATGGCTGGATGCGCTAAAAGGATTATGTATCCTTACAGTAGTGGCAGGGCATTCTGGCAGCCCTTTTTTTCATCATTATTTCTTTTGGTTTCACATGCCTCTCTTTTTTATGATTAGCGGCTATCTGTTTCACCCACGTTCTAGAATACAAGAAGTACGAAAATGGATTTTGAAAAAATGGATACGTTTACTTGTTCCTTATTTTTCTTTTGGCCTGTTAATTGCAGCCCTTATTTTTCTTCAAACATTCAATGTTGGGGAAGTGTTACTGAACATCTACCGTTTATGTATTGGCGGGAGAACTCTCGGATATTATTACGGCGTTTTTTGGTTTGTCACTTGTTTATTCTTAACTCACCTTGTTTTTGCCTATGCAGCTCTACTAATTAAGAGAAAAAGGTCAATGGTTCTTTTCTTAGTTTTATGCTATTTTATCGCTCATGTTTATGTAAGCTTTCCATTTCTTCAACAAAAAAACATTATATGGAGCGCCAATTCTGTTTTGCTATCCATATGTTATTACGCAATTGGATATTACAGCAGACAAGCTTTTTCGTTTGTTGAGAGAAAAAGCACTGTAATATTGAGCAGCTTGATCATTTTATTGATTGTAGCTTTAGAAAAGCTCAACGTTCTTTCTTATACATTAGATATTAAAGCAAACATTTATACATGGCTGCTTGATTTGATTATTCCTCTTTGCGCAGCAAGCATTCTTGTATATATAAGCAAAAAAATGAGCTTAACAAAGTGGAGTAAACCTTTTGAATACGTAGGAAGATCCTCGTTTACCATTATGTTTTTGCACGTCCCGGTTACTATTTTAATAGAAAAATACACCGGCATATCTACCGTCTTTTTATACATAGTAATGGGAACATTGATTCCTTTAATGTTTCATCTATTGTTCAAACAATTTCTGCTTACTAACGCATTATTTTTGGGTGCGTTTCCTATTCGAAAAAAAGAGAGCGGACAAACGCTTCCAGCTTCGAAGGAAACAGCAATGTAACCCCTGCAAAAACAGGGGCTACGCTGCTAGATTTGCTGAGGTACTTTCTTCATATCTTTTACTTTATTTTTTAATGGAAGCATCCCTTCAATATGACATTCAATACAGTCCCCGTCTTCAATAACAGCCGGTCCCGGCGTTCCGGTGAGGATGATGTCACCTGGATGCAGCGTCATGACTTTTGAGAAAAATGAAACACAGTATGCGACGTCGTAAATCATATTAGACACTGTATTTTCATGCTGCATGTCTCCATTTAGCAATGTGCGCACTTGAAGTGATTTCACGTTTGATATACTTTCTTTTGTGATAAATTCTGAGCCTATACTGCAAAATGTATCAAAGCTTTTCGCTCGCATTAAGTAACGATGATTCGCCGCGTGAATATCAGCTGCGGTTACGTCAATTGCTGACGTATAACCAGCAATTACATTTATGGCTTCATCTGGCTCTATATCCTTACACGTTTCGCCGATTACCACCGCTAGTTCCGCTTCAGCCGTTGTTTTGTAGGACTGCTTTGGAATACGAATGCTGTCATCTGGTCCAATAATGGCGGTTGCGGGTTTTAAAAAACTAACTGGATCAATGGCACGGTCGTAGTCTCTTAGTTTTTCTTCAGAAGCCGCATAATTAAACCCAATGCCTAACAATTTCGACGGGTTACTAATGATAGGAGCTGTTTTTCTGCCCTGCAAGTGCAGTACGGGAAAAGAGCTGTTCATACCAAATTTATTATGGGCGTACCATGTTTCAAGGTGGCGAAGTTCTTTATATTGAATAAGATCCCAAATTGTTGTAGACCAGTTTGTTAAATATTTAGTATTAATATCTTCTATAAGCAGAATGCTGTCATTGTCTAAAATAGCTGCTTGTTCTTTCCCTTGCTCTATTATATTTACTAACTTCATGATACGCTCCTTACCGATGCTTGAATGATACGACCGCTGTTTTCTTTTACCCAATTTAATAATTTTTCATCTTGGTTGTATCCTGCAATAAAAGATAAACCGACTGGCAAACCGTCTAGTTCTCCTGCAGGTATCGTAACTTGGGGAAGACCGCTCAGACCGGCAATACACGTCATTTGAAGTGTTCGCAATCTTCTGTTTTCTAACTCTGGTCCTTTTGCATCTTTTACAGGCGCGGGTCCTGGAGCTGTAGGAAGTACTAATATTCCTTCTTCTCCAAGCTGTGAGTACATAAAATAGCGAAGTTCACGACGCTTTTCTTCTATATAATTCATATTTAATAATGTAAGAGTGCTGGCCCACTGAAAGCGGCTTCCGATGTCTTCTCCAAAGGTTGGATTTTCTTTTTGAATCCACTCTCCGTGCGTTTGCCAGATTTCTTTTCCTTGCAGCAAACGGAAAGTTTCCATATATGTAGAAAAACCCTGAGGAGCAATCGCTATCTCTTCTATAGTAGAAAAAGACTCCATTAAGTGGTTAATAGACGGCGCAAGAGCTCGCATGCTTTGTTCATCCACAAGTTCCATCACATCTGTTGGTACATACAGCCGTGTAAATCCACTAGCACGCGACGTTGAATTCAATAAAACCGCTCCAACTTTTTGCAGAGTGTGGCCGTCTCTAGCCATTACACCAACTGTATCAAAGCTTGGAGCCAGTGGAATCAGACCGTTTGTAGAAATGCGTCCGTGAGAAGGACGATACCCAAAAATACCGCAGTAGCTTGAAGGAATTCGAACCGATCCTCCCGTATCTGTTCCAATCGCAAAATCAGTTATTCCCGCTGCGACAGCAACCGCTGATCCGCTTGAAGAACCTCCCGGAATTCGATCTGCGCTTTTTGGGTTTACCGGTGTTCCGTAATGCGCATTTTCTCCATTTAATCCGTACATAAGCTCGTCAGTATGCGTAACTCCCTTTAGTGCAGCTCCTTCTTTTAAAAGAGCAGCTACTACGTCTGCATGTTCACTTGCAGGCTGATGCGTGGAGAGCCAATCTGGATTTCCCGCACTTGATATATGTCCTTGTACATCAAATACGTCTTTTAACGCAAAACTCAAGTTATTTAACATTCCCGTTCCCGTTGGAGGTACGTAAAGATCACTGTCTACAAATGCGTTCCACGTATCTTTCATTCAACCATCTCCTCATTTCTTATATCTGTTTAGAATATAAAATTTGGAATAAGCTGGTCAATGAATGTGTCAGGTCTGTTAACATTAATATTATGCAAATCTTCCAGTTTCCCTTTTCCTAGAGAAACTAGCCGTTTCATTTCCCTTTTAGCACGTTTGCGAGTAAAGTAGAAACATATCATTTTATGAAAAGGACTATCGCGATGGAACAATCTACTACGCTTTTCTTATTTATTTTATTAGCTTTTGTGCTAACAAGAGGCATTCCCTTTATAGGTTCATTTGCTCCTAGCATTAATCAGCTACTTCGGCATATTGGACGTTATTTTTCAAATTTAAATACGATGTTTCATGAAGATGGCCACGCGTTAATGGGGCTTATTGTCGGAAAAGGCGTCAACCGCATTGAGCTGTATACCAATAATGAAGGCGTAGCTGTGACTGCCACCTACGCGGGATCCCGTGGATGGCTGCCGCGCGTCATTATTGCTTTAGCCGGCTACCCGTTCAGCTCAGCAATGGCTTATTTGTTTTTCTACCTGCTCGTTCACCATCACTACGACTGGCTTTTTTACGGGTTAGGAAGTGTGGTTGTTATTAATTTACTGCTTTGGGTACGTAACGGATACGGAATTGTGTGGCTTTTTTCTATCGGTTTGATCCTCGGAGGTATTTATTATTTACAAGACCCACAGCTTACGCGCTACAGCATGATGTTTGTTGGTGCGCTGTTACTTGTAGAATCTCTATTTTCTGCCTTTATCATTTTTGTGTTAAGCATCAGATATCCACACGATGCAGGTGACGCTACGAGTTTAAAGCAGCTTACCCATCTTTCAGCACGCTTTTGGGGTTTTTTATTTTTCGCACAGGCCGTGTATGTGGCTTATTTGATTTTTCAACTGATTTATTAGGAAACGATGCAGAAGAAACAATATAATTGTTGCTTCACAAACATATATATTTAAACAAAGGATGCTTCTCGTTTTGTGAGATAGCATTCTTTATTTACGTTTTCCTTGCAATGGATTTTTATCTAAAAGCACCTTGATAAAAGAAACCCGACGTTTTAATGTTTTGTCTAAAACAAAAAAGCACCTTCTAAGTAGAAAGACGCTTTATTATAGCTACCTTTTTAAAGTTTGACTCAACAATTATTGAAAGTCTTGTAAAATCACAAAAAAACACGTTTAACTACATTAATAATCTTTCAATATTTTTGTTAACTTTTAACTTTTGAATAAAATAACGCACGAAATAATGTATGAAACTTTTTCCTATAAAATTTAATATACCCTCTAAAGATACTATATTTTTTATATTTTGTTGAAGGTTGATAAAGATTAGTTATCTCCGATTTATTTGGAAAAAGCCATCTCTTAAAAAAGATCATTGAATGCTTAAACCGGTCATATTCAGATAAATGGACACGAATAAGATTTTTAAATCCTTTTACGCTTTGTCTGTCTCCATAACGTATTTCTTGATAATTCCACCATATTTTTGGTTTTTTATTAAAAGGAAGGCTATTAATTTGATCCAGATGTGGAAATTGATTATAAACAACTGTTAATGTGCTTGTTAGTCGTTTTAAAGTTTGATCGTTCTTTGCCATTTTAAATAACGCATCGTAATTGATTTTATGATTCAAGACATGTATAGCTTGTATAATATCGATAAAATATTTTAAAGAATCCATTCCATGCTTCCACCCATGAAGGCAAATCATATAAAAGGTATGTATTTCAGACAGTTGTTTTATATGTTTGTAACCTTCTAACGGAGTAGAGTGCTTCCAAAATTGCTCAATTTCTAATGAGGAACTCTCCTCTTTAAGAAGATCCCAATGAAGTTCAATAGCTAACGGAACAGGTGAATGAGGGATCGCTTTACCAAACGAACGATGAAAGTGATGAGATGAGTATTCTCCTTCTGTATCGTATTCTAATTCTTGAATACACCCTATCGCTTTTTCCATATCCTCTTTACGAATTAATATATCAATATCCGTTGTCCGTCTTGCACTAAAATGACCAAAATACGTTTCATTAAATAAAATTCCTTTTAAGGGAATGGCAGAAATATCGTTAGCTTCAAACGTATCCAAAATGAGCTTCAGCTGATTTTTAATATAAAGGTTGTTATACAAAATAGCTTGGTATTCTGTCTTTAGCTGATTTTGAAAATATGTTGGCGTTTGCTCGATTCTTCCCTGCTGTTTTAACAAGGAATATACCGTTGCTGATAAGTGAAAGTATTCGATATCTTCTAATATAGCGTTGTAATCATTCCGATTTTCTGGTAACGGACGGTTTTGATCATATAATGCTTGAATAAATTCAATAAACATTATGGAAATCCTCCTAATTTATATTTCTTTACAGCATGATTGCTCTTTCTTCGTTATTAGAAAGCTGTGATGTGTTGACATGAGCAAGGTCTCGGTATAAACCTGGCTGTTGAATCAGCTCTTCATGCTTTCCTGATTGAATCAGTTTTCCATTATCAATAACAACAATAGAATCAACATTTTGAATGGTTGATAAGCGATGAGCAATTACAATCGTTGTCCGATTTTTCATAATTCCTTGCAGCGCGTCTTTCACTAAATATTCCGTTTCGTTATCTAATGCGGACGTTGCTTCATCAAGCAACAGAATAGGTGCATTCTTCAAGATGGCGCGAGCAATTGCCATCCTTTGTTTTTGCCCCCCCGATAATGTTACCCCTTTTTCGCCTATTTTCGTCTCATACCCATGAGGAAGTGACAGAATGAAGTCATGAATATGAGCAGCTCTTGCAGCTATGACTAGCTCTTCTTCAGTTGTCTGAGGATTGGCTAAAAGCAGATTTTCTCTTATAGTACCAGTAAAAAGAAAAGTTTCTTGTGGGACATATGCAATTAAGTTCTGCAGTTCAGATGCAGTAAGAGCACTAAGCGGTGTTTGATCTATATAAATTTTTCCGGCTTGAGGGTGATAAAAACCTTGTAATAAGTTAAATAGAGTCGATTTACCAGCACCGCTCGCTCCAACGATAGCTATACTTTTCCCTGCCGGTATTTGTAAATTAAAATGTTCAAAAATACACCTTATCCCGTCATAGCTAAAGGTTATATCTTGAAAATAAATAGCTTTTTGCTTTGGCTTCTCTTGAGAAAACTCAGGAAAATCAATAGTTTCATGCTGCTTTAGTATATGGGCTATTCGTTCAATTGCTGATATAGACCGTTGAAATGCAGCCCACTGTCCTGCCAGTCCATTTAATGGATAAATTAGACGGTTGCTGAGACTTACAAACGCTAGAAGGGAACCGACCGTTAACATCCCTTTTGAAACAATTAAGGCGCCGAAGCAGAGAGTGACTAGAAAGGCTATTAATGCAATAGCTTCGCCTCCTGCATAAAATAACCCCTTCATTTTTCCATTATACAAATCTAATGCTAAAGCTTGCTGGTTTTGCTGACGGTATTTACTAAAGAAAGATCTTTCTAATAAAAAAGATCGAATGACAATAAACCCTTGAAAGATTTCAGATAAACTACTGGTCATTTCACTGTTTAGCTTCAAAATTTCCCTGCTGCTGTTGCGTAATAAAAAACCAAAAATACCACCTGCAATGACAGCAATAGGTATAATAAATAAACCTACAAATGAAAGTAATAGGCTGATATGGGATAGATAAAGAAAGATCGCAATAAATAATAACGGTAGTTTTATAAGGTTAATAAGATTGCGCCCAATCATTCCGTCTATGCTGTTAATATCATTGGTAAAATGAGAAATAAATTCTCCAGAGTGGGTTCTATGAATTTTATGAACGGGAGAAAGTAACAGTTGCCTTAGCAGCTGCTCTTTTAAATCTCGTTTAATAGAAGATGTTGCAATCGTTTCAATATACGTATCATAATAGATGGTAAGAAAGCTTATTAGTATTAGACCAAAAGCAAGTGGCAGCAAGTGCTTAACGCGGGTAAAGTCCCCTTGAACGGCAGCGTCTGAAAGATCTCCAAGAAACCATGCGGAGACAAGAGTAATTAAAATGTCCGTCAATAAAAAAAGCATTAGCCCTGCGTAAGCTTTCCAATGTTTTTTAAGTAAAGGGGATACAATTGAAAAAGCGCTTATCATTTCCTCTCTGTCAAAATACTGCTTTATATCAGCTCGGTTTAATTTCATCATAACACTCCAAAAATAAGCGATTAGCTTAATTAACTATTTTTTGATTGATATATTTTTTTAAGAAACGGGAGCTAAAAGGAAAAAAAAGCATTAACCAGCACCATATATAGTCAAAAGGAGCAGCCATATAAACTTTTTTTTGATTTTTTCTAGAGATTGCCGTCAATTTCCCAATAACTTGTTCTCTCATTACAGGCTCATCACAGTAAAGATTAGTATCTCCTTTAAATATATAGTGCAACTGCTCGTTCTTGTGTCCTGTTTTAATTAATCGATGAGCAATCAATTGCCCGCTTTCCGTATGAAAGAGACCGATATCACCTTTTTTTAAAACAGTTGCTTTTTCAAAGGTGCAAAGGTCATTTTGACGAATGCAAGGGTACATGCTGAACCCCTCAGAAGGAAAATGAACATACCCTTTTTTTTCTATAACATTCTTCAACAATAGTACGCTTTCTTGGTTAATTGACATGATCAATCAATCCATATTTTATCAACTCAGATAGAAAGCTTTCCATATCTTCAAACGAAAGTTCGTCTTCTATTCGATAATCCGTTTGCAAAGATTTAATCAGCGAAGGAATTGTACAAGGCCTTTCAAGTAAAGACCAGCAGTAACCTCCCAATTCGTTAATTTTTGTTACTGTATACGCTTCTGTATTTAAAATCACCCATTCACTGTCAAGCTGAACGGCCTCCATATCTTGATTTCGAACAAACTGCTTCATTAGGATATCAACTCCCAAAACGTATTATTTTTTTGAAAGTAAAGATCATATACAGGTACATGATCTAATACCTCTTTTATCATTTGTACAATTTTTTTTGTTTCCTCTCGGTCTTTATTCCAATAAAAGACCTTATCCATTATTTGAAGCAAAGCACTTGCTTTACCCAGCTTTATTCTCTCGTTGTTCAAAGATTGATGCAGCAGCTGAATACTTGCTAGTGGAATAGTTCCTTCAATAGATGGAGCTGAGAGCTCACTCCGAAATGGAGAATTAAACACAGTAATTTTATTTTTTTCAACCTTTAGAAGAGTTGCTTCATCAGAAAGAACAGGTCTTGGAGCGGACAATTGTGCACAAGTTGATTTTCCTGCTCCGGATTGGCCAGCAAATAAATGGGCCTTTCCTTTTTCAGTTGCACATGAGGAATGAATAAGCAGCCCCCAGTTGTGATAAACAATATAAGAACTATAAAAATTCATAAGCGCATGCTTTAAAGCTAATTCATCATAAATTTGAATTTGAGCCTTTCCCTCGCTCAAATTTGCTTGAATTCTATAATCAGCTCTTTGAAAAGATATAGTATCTGCCTCTTGTTCGACTTCTACTTGATAGTCTACAAAAGGAATTCCATATCCACTTTCTATATGTATAACCATATCTGGGCATTCAATTTTAGAAAAAAAAGGCTCGTAGTTTTTTTGAATTAAATTTAAAATCTGAAATGAATGACAAACAATTAAAGCTTGATGCTCTCCAATTCTCATTGTAACTTTTTCCATAATATGCTCCTTCAATTTTTAAATAGAGAAAAACAAGTAAATGTTAGGCATCTATACAATCATCTATATGTAGCATTCAACATTGATTTAAAAATAATAGATTTTGTTAAGATGCCTAACAAGTGGGTTTAGAACCTCTTTTTATATCCTTTTTTACGGTCTATTTGGATTGTTTGGTGGAAAATTAACACCCCCATTACCATGTCCAGGGTGGTCTTGGTTACCTTTTCCAGGATTCCAACTTTGAGCAGTTTCAAATCTAATAGGCTGATGATCCATAACCATTGGGCGCTTAGATGATACGCCTGGTTGTTTTTTTGTCATTTTCATAATGTAGTCCTCCTTCCAATTCGTCATATTATTCAGATTATATATAATAATTTGAGGGTTCTTTTTTAACTCCTTGACCTCGAGGATTAAAGAGGTTACTATACCTCAACTCCTAGAAGCAAAGTGATAAGGTTTCCCCTCAACTATTAACCTAGTAACTAGAAAAACACTTCACAAAAAGTAATTTGTTTCACATGAATTTCACGCTTCTATACATTCTTTTTAAAATTTTTATATGTCCTTTAGACAAGGGGATAAAAGACAGTTGTGACACTACTCGCTTTCCTTTCATACTTCATAATAACGTTCATTATAAAGAACAAAACTTCAACAGATATCCCTGACTAGTCATTTAAACCTATTAAACCCGGAATCATAATACTTAATAACTAGTTGTTTTCTATTATAAAGAACAAAATAAAAATAGTAAACCTTTATTAAGAACAAAAAGATATGAATTTTTACAAAATTCGTACCTTTATTAAGAACATCACTTTTTTTTATTTTATTTATCTTTGCTTATTATTGGAATAGAAGCAAATTTATGTGGTAGATGAGTGAAAGTAGTAAACCATCGTATATGTATCTAGCAACTATAAATATATAAATTTTCAACCTAGTTGGTTACGCTTATTATGTATAAAAAAACACCCCTTCTAGTAGACATAAGTACACTTAAAACAATTAAGGGCTAAAAGGTTCTAAGCTGGTTAGTTGAAAGTAAATATATAATAATTTATACACTATTGTTAAATAGTGGTTTACCAGTTCCCTAAATGAGGTATATATTGGGTACTATGAAGTCGTAAAGAGGTGTGGGATACTTGTCATTATTTTTAAAGTGGAAGCAAAAGAAGCAGGAAAAAGAAGCAGAGCGTGTTCTTGAGGAATCAATCTCAAAAAGAAAAGACTACTGGAACACAATTGGACATGTAGACGGAGACGTATTAACTCATTTGTTAAATCCCATGTTTTTTGGCGGACCTGCTTGGCCATCTGGACGTCAAACATTTATTCGTGTTCAAAAAACAGAGACGGTTATTCTCGCAAGCGACGGCTTGTCCGATCCGTTTCAATCCCCTGAAGAAAAGAGCCGAAAGCAAGGAAAAGGGTTAGAATTCTATATCGAATGCGATGATGAATCTCTGCGCGGGCCTTTATCTGATATTCAGGATCACTGGGCATTTGACCTTCTTTATCAAATGAGTCAAAATGCTGCCGCTCATCCTAATATGCTAGAACTATTCATGAAGCATGATGTTCTTTCAATTGAATTTACGGATTTGGACGTACCGCCTCATTTTGTAAATAAAAATGGAGATATTGGTGTATTGCTAGGAGTTCAGTCTCCTTCTGTTTCAACTAGCCTCTCTTTACCTTACGAATCTATTAAACTGATTAGCATGAAGCTTCTTACACCAAACGAATTAGATTATGTGCGCGAACAAGGAGCGCAAGGACGCAGGCAGCTCGCTGAAACATTTCAGCTGTCAAAAAGTTATCATATTACCATGACTAAAAGAGAGTCTCTTATTTAAAAGAGGTTCTTTTTTTGTTTCTGCTATTGAAATAGAGCCCTGTAGAATATACTCCTTATTTACGTGTAACTCAAGTTCACATACTTTTTTAAGGCTGCTTTTCATATGAGCGTACTATTTTTGATTCATGGTATATTTTGCTATAGTAAAAAAGAAGATATAAAAAAGGAGATGGACGTTAGACATGGCAGAAAAAGTGCAGATTGGAAAATCCGAATTATACGTTAACCCTATTGGACTTGGAACAAACGCTGTAGGAGGACATAACTTATATCCTAACCTAAACGAAGAAGTCGGCAAAGACCTTGTTCATAAGGCGCTAGATAATGGCATAAACCTACTTGATACAGCGTTCATTTATGGTCCAAAACGTTCTGAAGAACTAATTGGTGAAGTGCTAAAAGAACGCGGGAATCGTGAAGAAGCGGTTATCGCTACAAAAGGAGCACATAAAATTGTTGGAGATGAGGTACTGCTAGACAATTCTCCTGCGTTTTTAAAACAGTCGGTTGAAGATAGCTTAAAACGCCTTCAAACAGATTATATCGATTTGTATTATATTCACTTTCCAGATAAAAACACACCTAAAGACGAAGCGGTCGGTGCGTTAAAAGAATTAAAAGATGAAGGAAAGATCCGTTCTATTGGCGTATCAAACTTCACATTAGATCAGTTAAAAGAAGCAAATAAAGATGGTTATGTAGACGTGGTACAAGGCCAATATAACTTAATTCAGCGAGAAGCAGAAAACGATATTTTACCTTATACTGCTGCAAACCGCATTTCATTTATTCCATACTTTCCGCTAGCTGCTGGTTTACTTGCTGGGAAATATGATAAAAATACAAAGTTTAATGACCTTCGCGAAGATATGCCTCATTTTATCGGCGAAGCATTTCAGCAAAATCTAGAAAAAGTAGAGCGTCTCCGTCAAATCTCTAGCGCAAAAGGCGTAGAAGTAGCTCATCTTGTTCTGGCTTGGTACTTAACGCGCGATTCAATTGATGTATTAATTCCGGGGGCAAAACGCGCTGAGCAAGTACTCGATAATTTAAAAACATTAGATGTTCAGCTCACTTCTTCCGAAATTAAAGACATTGATCATATTTTTAAATAATATAAAAAGAGCTTTACCATAGGTAAAGCTCTTTTTTCTATACAATTCCGCCGGCTAATAAAACAAATCCTGTAAAGAAGAATCCCAGCTGTACAAAGCTTGTGATGTACTCTTTCGTTTCTTGTTTATATTTCCATTCATCTATACTTTTCAACAAAATATTCACGACTAAAAATAGGAAAGATACGATATAAGGCTCCACAAACATAAAGATCATATCGAGGAACAGAAAAAGAACAAAAGCTATCGTCACATACTTATCCCATCGGCCTAAGGCTAGACTTTCATACTCATATTTGCCCCAAAATTTGCTGCGAGGTATATCAAGCACTTTTCTTAAAATAAAATCTACTACGACTGCTGCTGCTACTAGCATGATTAATATATACATTGTCATCTCTCCTTCCTTTTTATGGTATCATTTCAGCTCGTTTCTGTTAAGGTCTCAGCTACAAAGTGCTTAAACTGCTTTATTTCTTCTGTTTCGCCTTCTGTTACGATATACGTATGCGAAGAAGGCCGGATAATTTTTTGCTGTGAAATTACGCTTAACGTTTGATTTTCAACTTCCTTTTTCACCATGGAAAATGGCAAATAAGATACGCCTAAACCTTCTTCAATAAAGCGCTTTGTAATTTCTACTTGCGTCACAGGAAGCAGCTGAATGTGAGGATAACAAGCCTTGATTTGAAGGAGTAAATCTTCCCAATAAACAGGATGATTATTCGTAAGCAGCCGGTAGGAAGATAACAGCTCCTGTTCCGTACGTGCCCCTGCAGAAAACGGGGCAACTAAGACTGCTTTTTCTTTATGTATTAACTCATAAAAAACGTCTGCCTGACCCGGAAGCATCCTTGTTAATCCAATATCTGACCTTCTGTCGCTGATGTCTTTTCCCACTTGAAACGAATTTGTAATATTAACCGTGACTTCAATATGGGGATATCTCTCTACAAATTGTTTGATTAGAATCGGCAAAACAGATGCTGCTATTTGAGGAGCAGCGGATATAGTCAGTTTTCGGTTATATCCTTGCTTCCATAACTTAAAATTTCCTACTCCTTCTTCATATGCCCTCACCATTTTTTGAGCATGAGGCAAAAAAAAGCGTCCTGTCTCAGTCAGCGTGATATATTTACCTTTTTTTTCAAAAAGCTCAGCGCCTAGCTCTTGCTGCAGTCGCTGAATATGCTTTGATACAGCAGGCTGTGTTAAAAATAAATCTTCAGACGCTTGCCTGAAATTTTCATAAGAAGCCGCTATGATGAATGTTTTTAACCATTTGATCTCCATTTTCTTCTCTCCATCTCTTTCTATTCATAACAAACTGGAATCAATACTGCTTATTTTTGTTTATTTTCTTTTCTACCAAACTTCTATACGATATATGTATCTCAATATTACCAAATAAAGGAGCTGTAAAAATGAAAAATAATGTGAAAGAAAAATTTAATGCTCATGCTTCTCAGTATGATGAGCAGCGCCGCAAACTTATTCCTTGTTTTTTTGATTTTTATTCCATTCCCGTTTCTCTTCTTCACTTTTCAAACAAGCCGCTTCGCGTACTTGATATCGGAGCAGGTACAGGATTGTTTTCTTCTTTTGTCAAAGAAAAATACCCAGATGCTCATTTCACGTTGATTGACGTGTCAGATCAAATGCTTGAAAAAGCTAAGGAGCGCTTTAAAAACGAACAGCATATAGAATTTATCGTATCAGATATAACAAGCTACAAATTTGAGCACTCATTTGACATTGTGATTTCTTCACTTGCTATTCATCATTTAGAAGACGAACAAAAACAAAAGCTGTATGAACAAATTTACGATTTGCTGCATACAGGAGGAATATTTATTAATGCCGATCAAGTATTAGGCCATTCTTCTATTATTGAAGAGTTATATAAAAAAGACTGGAGCAAAAGAATTGCCGCAAGCGGATTAACTCATGAGCAAATTGAGGCTGCTCATGAACGTACGAAGTTAGATAAAATGGCAACCCTACATGATCAGTTAAATTGGTTAAAAGCAAGCGGATTCAGCACAGTGGATTGCATCTATAAATTTTTTAATTTTGTTGTAATGTATGCTCAAAAATAACGGTTTAAAAACTACTTGTCTCTTTGTGAACTGAACCCAAAAAGTTAGACACGTTATTTAGGCAGCTAATGAGGATTGAATTCTGTATTCTACAGGGGTCAATCCTTTTAATTTTTCTTTTATTCGCAGATGGTTGTAATAGAGGATATAGGC